>CAXTVJ010000003.1:99448-152367 GCA_964247715.1 uncultured Acidobacteriaceae bacterium
TCCTCGCCCTTCTTCCGCTTCTTCTTCGGCTTCTTCTTCAGTTGATCGCCCTTCAATCCCAAGGGCGTCGCCTGCACATTCGCCGTCTCCTTCTCTTCCAATGGAGCCGCGGTCGGCGTCGCCTTGATCTTCTCCTGCGTCTTCAGACTTACCGCGCTCGCCTTCTTCGCCTTCACTTCAGGCTCGGTTGCCGCGAAGCGACCCTTCTTCTTCTCGACAGGCTTCGGAGCCAGCGGGTTGTCCTCCACGCCAGTCCCGTTCGCGGCCAGCGCCGATTCGGTGCCCGCCGAAGACATCACCGCGCCCGGAGCCGCCACCGTGTTCGTCGGCTTGCCCGTATCGGTCCCGACCGCCACGTCCTCCGTGCCCGCCGGGATTGCCGTCCGCGGAGCCTGCCCGAAGCGGATCTTCTCGCGCTTCACCTTCTTCGCCGCTTTGCCGTTCTTCGCCGCAACAGGCGTAATCACTGCCAGACCCGTATTCGGATCGACCGCCGGCGTCCGCGCATCCACGCCCGTCACCGTACGCGTTCCGGTCGTATCCGGCGAAGCCACCACCGTCTTCCTCGCCGCAACCGTCTGCAGCCGTCCGCCCGCTGCGCCCGGGTTGCGCTCGAACCGTGTCGTCTGCTTTACCTTCTTCTTCTTCACCGGAGGCGGCGCATATGCCGTGTACAGCGTGCGATTCTCGTTCGCCGTCGCCCCCGAATCCGTAAAGCCAGGCGCCAGCTCCACATAGCTGTCCTCGCGCAGCTTCGTCAGATACGTCCGCAGCGCCGGCTGCATCTGCTGCATGTAGATCGCTTCTTCAATCTGCGGCTGCACATCCTTCAGCGGCGCCGCGCCCGCCGCATCGTGCGCCGTAACCTTTAGAATCACAAAACCCTGTCGCGTCCGGATCGGCTGCGTCGATTCGCCCGCCTTCAGATCGAACGTCTGATCCTCCAGCACCTTCGCCAGTCCCCCACGCTTCCACAATCCCAGATCGCCGCCCTGCGCCGCCGACGGTCCGCCCGAGTACTTCTTCGCCAGCTCCGCAAAGTCGCCGTTCTGCATCACCTTGGACTTGATGTCGTTCGCCTTCGCCTCCGCCTGCGTAATCTGCGCCTGCGTCGCATCCTCCGGCAGCGGCACCAGAATCTCGCTCAGCCGAATCTGCTCCGGCTGCTGGTATTGGTCGATGTGCGCCTGATAGTACTTCTGCACGTCCGAGTCCGCCAGCTGCAGCTTCCGTCCCACCTCGTCCCGCACCACCTCCTGCTTCAGAATCTGGTTGCGGATCTGCGCCTTGAAATCCTCGAAGTTGACACCCTGCTCCTGCGCCGCCTTCGCCAGATCGTCCATCGACGCCAGCTTGTTGTCCTTGCGAATCTCATCCAGACGCCGTACCACATCCGCGTCCGCGTTCAGACCCAGTTCCTTTGCCTTCGAAAGCAGAAGCTGTTCGTCGATCATGTCACGCAGCATGTCCCGCTGCGCCAGCGCCAGATCCCCCGCGCTCATATGGTTCTGCTGCGCGTCGCTCGTCAGCTGATGCTCCGCCCGCTCCACATCGCTGCGACTGATGATCTGATCGTTTACCCGCGCGACCACATCCTCCACCACCTCGCCATGCGGCGTAATCGCCGGAGGCAGCGGCGGCAGATTCAACTGCGGTGCCGGCGCATCCAGCCCGCCCGAGTACCGCGGAGCCTTCACGACCTGCGCCCATGCGCCCGACGTCCCCATGCCCGCCATGCCCGCCAGCGCCATCGTCGCCGCCAGCGCCAGCCGCCGCCCGCTCCCGCGCCCCATCCTCGATCCAAACAACGATTTGTCCGTGCCAATCAACGTCAAGCTGTCTCTCACTCTCAAACCGGATGGGCCAGAACGACACGCCCGCGCAGGGTTGGACTCGCCAGACAACCCCCTTGTCACCGGTCCCACCATTCTACCCGCAACCTCAGAATCAGCGGCTGTCGCCCTGTTCGCAACAAATGGGCGACGCGGGAGGGTGTTCTGCCCGACACGCACACGCTTCTCTGGTGGCCTGTCCTCGATTGCCGGACAACATAGAAGGATCGAAGGCTCAGGCGTGACGACAATCTGCCGGTCATTGATCCCGGAAGCCTCGCTCCTTGCCGAATGCCCAGGGGCTGTGGCTGTGGACGCAGCGGAACCCGCTTCCGCCGCCCAGCCCGGCTAACCGCCAACTGCTATACTCCGTCCTACAGAAAACCGTACCTGCTGGCTTCCGCACCGGTACGTCTGCTGTCCCGAGGAAACACCACCGATGGTTCCACGCACCCGCCGCGCTCTCGTCTCCGTCACCGCCTTTCTCGCCACCTGCGGCGTCCTCGGTTCGGTCATCTCCCAGAAGGTCGCGGCCCAGTCCGCCTCCGACGAGTCCACCCTCCGCGACTCGCTCAAGTCCTTCACCTCCGTTTACTCGCTCGTCGAGCAGAACTACGCCGAGAAGATGGACTCCGACCGCACCGACAAGGCCATCTACGACGGCGCTATCCCGGGCATGCTCCACACCCTCGACCCCCACTCCAATTTCTACGATCCCAAAGCCTACGCGGCAATGCGCGAGGAACAGCACGGCCGCTACTACGGCGTCGGCATGACTATCCAGCCGCAGCTCGTCGACGGAACCATCAAGGTCTTCGTCCTCTATCCCAGCGAGGGAACCCCGGCCTTCCGCGCCGGCATCAAGCCCGGCGACCAGATCCTCTCCGTCGACGGCAAACCAGCCGACGGACTCGACACCACCGCCGTTGCCTCCATGCTCAAGGGACCGCGCGGCACCCATGTCTCCGTCCTCATGCAGCGCGAAGGCCAGGCCAAACCCATCACCTTCGACCTCACCCGCGACGAGATCCCCCGGCCCTCCGTCGACGTCGCCTTCGAGATCAAGCCCGGCATCGGCTACATGCACGTCACTGCCTTCCAGGAGACCACCGGCCGCGAAGTCGCCGACGCCCTCGACAAGTTCCGCGAGGAGGGTGCCCTCAAGGGCCTCGTGATTGACCTCCGCGGCAACCCCGGCGGCCTCCTCAACCAGGCCGTCGACATGTCCAGCGACTTCCTCCAGAAGGGCCAGACCGTCGTCTCCCAGCACGGACGCATCGACCGCGACACCGTCTACTCCGTCCAGACCGGCGAGGATGGTCCCAGGTATCCGGTCGTTGTGCTCGTGAACCGCAACACCGCCTCCGCCGCCGAAATCGTCTCCGGAGCCCTCCAGGATCACGACCGCGCCCTCATCGTCGGCGAAACCACCTTCGGCAAGGGCCTCGTCCAGACCCTCTTCAACACCAGCCAGAACACCTGCGTCGCCCTCACCACCTTCCACTACTACACGCCGTCCGGGCGCCTCATCCAGCGGCCCTACGACCATCTCTCGCTTTACGACTACTTCTACGTTCGCGAGAACAATACAAAGAACAATCCCAACCGCGAGGTCAAACTCACCGACGACGGACGCACCGTCTATGGCGGCGGCGGCATCACCCCCGACGAGCACATCGACCCGCTCAAGACCGACAAGTTCCAGGAAAACCTCATCGGTCATCGCGCCATCGGCACCCTCAATGTCCCCGAGTTCGGCTTCGCGAAATACTACTTCGCCAGCCACCCCGCGCTGCCGAGAGGCTTCGACATCAACGACGAAATCCTGCAGAACTACAAGGTCTATCTCAAGAACCAGAAGATCGACTACACCGAGACCGACTTCAACGCCAATCTCGACTGGCTTAAAGCCTTCCTCCGGGGCGACCTCGACACCTATCAGTTCGGCGTTCTCCAAGGCCTCCAGTCTCGCGCCGAGTGGGACCCGCAGATCCAGAAGGCCATCAGCTACATGCCCCAGGCTGAAGCTCTCGAACAGCACTCCGCCCAGCCGAAGAGCACCGCCACCGCCGCGAACCAGGGCGCAAAATAGGCAGCGCCACACTCACAAACAGCAAGGCCACGGAGCGCTCCGTGGCCTTGCTGCTTTGAATGATCCGGTGGAGCGGGAGACCGGGATCGAACCGGCGACATTCAGCTTGGGAAGCTGACGTTCTGCCACTGAACTACTCCCGCCCAGAGCCTTGATTATACCGCGCACCCACCCTTCGCACAGCCCGCCATACTCCGCATCCTCTGCGCGCATCTCCTGCGCGCCCTCTGCGTTCGGCTTTGCTTCTCCGCTTACCGCGACCCCCGAAAGCTCTCCGGCGGCCCCAGATAGCTCTCCACCGGCTTCCCCTTCCACATCACCAGCCGCTCCAGCACCACCCCGGGATCCACCCGCCACACCTTCAGCGTGTGATACCCGACCGCCCCCGTCTCCACCGGCACCCAAACCTTACGGACTCCGTCGCTCACCGCCTTCGCCCAGTCCTGATCTGTGTCATGCGCCAGGGCATCCACCACGGTCCTCGGCCCGTCATCCACTGACACCGCAAACCGCAGCCCGCGCCCCGGTACAAACCGCAGCGTAGGCGCGAGTACCGCCTCCAGCTGAAACGTTCCCCCATCCTGCAGATACATCCGGTACTCCAGCCCGGCCTTCGACGCCAGCTCGCTCGCCGCGGTGACCGGAAACACGGTCATCCCCGACTTCGTCTCGCCGAACCCCGGAAGCTCCACCCACCTCGCCTCCGCGCCGTCATCCCGAGCCGTCCAGTCCGCCGCCTCCATCGCCACGTATCCGTCGCTCTCCACGAAGCCCGAAGCACTCTCCCGCGTCACCCCAGCCAGCCGCACCGCCTGTAGCGGAAACACCATCGCCGCGCCGTACGGCTGCTCCACCGTTACCGTACCCTCGCTCGTCCCGGCAGGAGCCTTATCCCAGTCGATCCGCACCTCCACGTGCGTCTGCTGCGTCACCTCACCCGACGTCTGCGATAGCCATATCCAGGGCGCACTCGCCTTCACGGTAAACTTCGCCGGCTCCCGCCCCTTGTCGAAGACCACGATCGCCCGCTGGGGCTGGTCGACCGAGTCGAACGTGCCGAGCGACATCCCGGTGTCGAGCCAAGCCTCCGCCACCGCGCCCACCGTCGCTCTTTCGGCTGGTTGCACCTCGCTCGGCTGCACCTCCGTAACCGCCGGCATCGTGTTCAGCGGAGGCTCATTCCAGAACGTGTATCCGATATGCGTCTGGTCCATCATGTGGTCCCACCTGCCGTTCAGCAGCGTGTGGTTGTACTCGTCCGTCAGCTCCGCATCCTTCGCAAACAGCTTGCGCGTTTCCTCCGCATAGTCGCCCGCATCCGCACGACCCTGCTTCGCATACAGCGCATTCCGCCCCGCCGCCACATACATTTCAGTCAAATTCGCCGAAGCATTCACTGGATACTGCACCAGCTCGAAATAGCTCGCCCGCTCCTCCTCCGGCAGCTTCCCTGCCAGCTCATCGACTCTCGCCTGAAGCACGCGCCAGTCGCTGACAACATGGCCCGCTTCGACAAAGCTCGTAATCGAATAGGTATTCGCATCGATCTGCTCCGGCTTCCGGCGGCTGTTGTACTTCGTATACAGCTCAACGTCCGTCGCCATCTCCTCCGCATGCTCCGCCCCAAAGTCCCGCGTAGCCCAGTCCACCGCGTACTGGTGTAGATGATCCTGGTTGTACCGCTCCGGCGTCCTCGCCATCGTCAAGAAGAACTCGATCGGGAACTCCATCGGCTTCAGATCGCCGACATTCACCACCCAGATGAGATCCGCTCCATAGTGCAGCGCCAGATTCATCTGCTCCCAAACCTTCGTAATCGAGTACGTATTCAACCACTTGTACGACCGCGGATCTCCCACATAGTCGAAGTGGTAGTAGATCCCCGCCCCGCCCTTGCGCTCACGCTCCGCAGCCGTCGGAAGCCGCCGGATGTTCCCCCAGTTGTCGTCGCACCAGAGCAGCGTCACATCATCCGGAACCCGCATTCCCTTCTCGTAGTAAGCCTGCACCTCCTTATAGAGCGCCCAGACCTGCGGATCGCTCGTAAGCTTCTGCGGCCCCGGCTGCGTCTCGACGTCGGCGATGATCCCCCGCTGCTCCGCCACAATCTTCTCCAGCAGCTTGATGTTCTCGCCCTCGGTCATCGGCATGTCGCCATCGCCGCGCATCCCGATCGTGATCGTGCTCTCCAGATCCTTGTTGCGTTCGATGCCCTTGCGCCAGAAGTCGTGTAGCACCGCCGCATTTGTCCCGTAGTCCCACGCCCCCGACCCATGCCGCTTCCACTCCTGCTGCGCCCGCAGCATCGGCTCATGGTGGCTCGTCCCCATCACGATCCCGTACTCATCCGCCAGCACCGGGTTCTGCGGATCGTCCTCGTTGAAGGCCGAGTTCCACATCGCGGGCCACAGGTAGTTCGCCTTCAGCCGCAGCAGCAGCTCGAACACGTGCACATAGAACTTCGAGTTGAAGCCGCCGAACTTCTCGTTCACCCACCCGGTCAGCGAAGGCGCCTCATCGTTCAGAAAGATCCCGCGATACCGCACCGCCGGCTCCGGCTGAACCACCCGCCCCGGTTCGACATACAGCGCATCCCGGTGCATCACCCGCACATCCGCCCACCAGGTCCAGGGCGACACCCCGATCTGCTCCGACAGGTCATAGATCCCGTAGATCGTTCCCCGCTTATCCGCCCCCGCGATCACCAGCGCCCGCCGCACCCCCGGCATCGGATGCTCCACCACCGTCGTCACCGCCATCTCCCAATGGCCCGCAATCCCAGTGATATCCAGCTTCCCCGCCCGAACCAGCCCGTCGATCAGCGCGCTATGCCCGATCGTCCCGATCAGCACCACGTCCCGCCCGCCGTCTCTCTCCAGCAAAGCCGGCGTCACCCCCGTCACCCGGTTCACATCCGCCGCAAGATCTCCGGCGGCCCGCCACACCCCCGGCCAGTCGCCGCCATCCACCATCAGCGGCACCGCCCGCCCGTCCGTCACCAGGGGAAACGCCCCCGGACCGGGCGAAAACCGCACATACCGCTTCTCCCCAAGGCCGAACATCCGCCCTGCCGAACCCACACACATCAGCAGCAGCAGCCACCACCGCATCCATGTCGCCAGCCCGCCTCGCCTCATCCAGTACCCCGCAACGAAAGCGTTGGAACCCGCATCCATCTCCCGCATTTTAGTCCCGCTCGCTGCTTCCCTGAGCAGCAAGCTCCCCCTCGCGTCTGCTGCGCGCGTCACGCCCCCATCAGGCAGACCTCGTTACAACCTCCAACCTCCTCCGCCACTCTCACCTGTCAGGTTGTTCAGAAAAACTGTCGTGAACGCGAGTCCTCACACGCGCTCCCGACGTCTTCTGATTTGTTGTGTCGGGTGACGCCTCCATCACCTCCGAGCCTTTGTGGCCGGACGGAAGTTCGCCCGCGCAGCACGTCCCACACAAGGTGGTGAACCGCACGCGGTCCACCCCGTGATCTCAGTTCTACCCGGAGGATATCGGGATGCAGCGCTTTCTCTCCTTCTCGCTCGCGGTCTTCACGATCGTCTGCCTGGTCGTCGCCACCTCACGACCCGCGTACGGCTACATCGATCCCGGATCGGGCTTTCTCGCTATCCAGACGCTCGCCTCCGTCGCCGCTGCCTTCGGCTATTTTCTCCGCCGCCGCATAAAGGCCCTCTTCACCCGCAAGGAGGCCTCCAACTCCATGCCGATGGTGATGCAGAAGGGAAATCAATCCAGCGCGAAATGAGCGCACCGCCCTCGCAACCCCTCGCCACCTTTCGTGATCCCGCCGGTTCCCTCGCCTTCGAGCCCGGCCGCGTTCTCCGCAAGATCCGGCCCCACGCCCGCGAGGCTGTTCTCGATTTCCTCGAGTCGCCGCTCTGCCGCCGCATGCAGCAGCGCGGCGACATGGTCGCTGCCGAGATCGACGACGGCCCCGCAGGTCTCACCCTCATCCATCCCCGCATCCCCGTCCCCACCTACTCGTGGGAATGGTCAGCCTCGCAATGGCTCGCCGCCGCCGACCTCACCCTCACCCTCGCCGAAGAATCTCTCGCCGAAGGCTGGATCCTCAAGGACGCCACCCCCCTCAACGTCCTTTACCAGGGCTCCCGCCCCCTCTTCGTCGACATTCTCTCCTTCGAGCGCCATAACCCGAAATCCTCCATCTGGCTCGCCTACGGCCAGTACATGCGCACCTTCCTGTTGCCCCTGCTCATGAACCGCATGCTCGGCTGGCCGCTCGCCCTCAGCCTCCTCCACCGCGACGGCTTCGAGCCTTCCACGCTCTACACCTCGCTCAGCTGGCCGCAGCGCCTCTCGCCCGCCGTTTTCTGGCCCATCACCCTGCCTGCCCTGCTCGAACGAAGAGGCGATGCAGGAGCCGCCAAAGCCGCCCTCAAACAGCCCGCCCGCGATCCCGAAATCGCCATTGACCTCCTGCGCCGCACCTTCCGCGGTCTGCGCAAACGAACCCGAAACGCAGTCCCCGCCGGCGGTAACTCCGCGGAATCCAACTGGTCCGACTACAAAGTAACCCGCAGCACCCATTACACCGAAGCCGAAGCCGCCCACAAGCACGCCTCCGTCCAGGCGATCCTCGAAGAACTCCGCCCCGCCCGCGTCCTCGACATCGGTGCCAACACCGGCGAACACTCCACCCTCGCCGCCAACGCAGGAGCCGAAGTCGTCGCCCTCGAGCGCGACCCTGCCGCCGCCGAGCGTCTCTTCCTCACCACCCGCGCCCAGAACCTGCCCATCCAGACCATCGTCGGCGACCTCGCCCGCCCCACCCCCGCCGTGGGCTGGGAGAACAACGAATCCCCTGCCCTCATCCCACGCCTCGAAGGCCAGTTCGACATCGTCCTCATGCTCGCGGTCATCCACCACCTCATCCTGCTCGACCAAATTCCCATCCCCGCCATCGTCGCGCTGCTCGCGCGCCTCACCACCCGCGACCTCCTTCTCGAATGGGTCCCCGTCGCCGATCCCATGTTCCAGTCCCTCATGCGCGGACGCGAAGACCTCTACGGCGCCCTCACCGAGAACGACCTGCTCGAAGCCACCGCCCCGCTCTTTGATCTCCTCCGCACCGTTCGCATCGATAATGGACGTGTGCTCTTCCTCTTCCGCAAGCGCGGGAGCCAGACGCCAGTCCACTCCGGAGATCACCCCGCCTGATGCTCAAGAAGGCCGCGCAGTGTCTTGGCCTCGCCTCGCTGCTCCTGCTCGAGAACTACGTCGATCTCCTCGGCGGCGGACCCTCTGTCCGCGAACACGTTCCGCTCCCGCTCGCCGGCATCTGCATCGCCCACATCCTCGACATCCTCTTCGTCGGCCTCGTCGCCTTCGCTGTTCTTGTCCCGCTGCGCCGTACCCGCGTCTACCCCGTCGTCCGCATTCTCCTCGTCGTCGGTATCCCGCTCTATTTCCTCGGCCGCGAACAGGCCCTGCTCCCGTTCTCGCTTCCCGAGCAGCTCGTCCGCACCGTCTATCTCCTCTGGCCCACCGTCGTCCTCTTCGTCTTCCTGCGCTTCCGCACCTGGTTCCGCCGCTTCATCGTCCTCTGCCGCGGGCTCGGCATCGCCGCCGGCATCTTTGCCGTGTGCAGCATCCTCCAGCTCGCGTGGCTCACCACCTGGCATCCCGGCCAGACCACCCACACCGTCGCATGGGCCACCACCCCGCAGCCCCCGCGTAACCATCCCCGCATCGTCTGGATCGTCTTCGACGAGCTCTCCTACGACCAGCTCTTCGAACACCGCGCCAAAGATCTGCCGCTTCCCAATTTCGACAGGCTCCGCGCCATCTCCACCCTCTACACCGACGTTCAGCCCGCCGGCAACCGCACCGCCAAGATCGTCCCCGCACTCCTCGGCACCCCGCCCGAAGACGGCACCCACCCCGTTGACGACACCCGAGTCAGCATGTCCAACCAGCTGAGCCTGCACTTCCAAGGCCTCAAAGGCTGGCGCAAAGTCGACCCGGAGCAGTCCATCTTCGCCGATGCCCGGCGCGCCGGCTTCCGCACCGCCGCTGTAGGCTGGTACAACCCCTACTGCACCCTCTACGCCGGCGCCATCGACGACTGCTACTGGACCAACCGCGACCGCCTCGAAGGCCCCATGGCCCAGAACCAATCCATCCTCCACAACGCCGCCACCGACATCCGCATGCTCGAGCGCCGCGCCATCTCTCCCGTCAACGCCGCGCACGACATGTGCAACTACGACGTCCGCACCCGCCTCCAGACTCACCTCGAGCTCCAGCAGCACAGCCTCCAGGTTCTCCAGACCGACCAGGCCGACTTTGTCTTCCTCCATCTCCCCATCCCCCACAGCCCCAACATCTGGTCCCGCATCGACGACAACTACACCCAGTTCTGCGACAGCTCCTACCTCGACAACCTCGCCCTCGCCGACCGCGTCCTCGGCAACATTCTCTCTACGCTCCAGAGTTCCCCCCGCTGGAGCGAAACCTCCGTCATCGTCCAGGGAGACCACTCCTGGCGGGTCAACCTCTGGGACTCGCTTCCCGCCTGGACCGACGAAGACGACCAGGCCTCCCACGGCGTCTTCGACCCGCGACCCGCGCTGCTGATCCACCAGGCCGGCCAATCCGCACCTGCAACCAACAGCACTCCCTGGCCGCTCCTGCAGATCCACCAGACCGTCGAGAAACTCCTCCTCCAGCACTGAGGCCCGACATGGAGCGCCGACCAGCGGGAACCCCTCGCGAAGCGTATGGAAGTCACGAAATAAGCGCCGCCCGGTGTAAGGGCGACCTTGCAGTTGTCCCGATCCTGCATGCTAGACTCACGCCACGATGCTCCCAGCCCAGCCGCCCGCCATCCAGATCACCGCCGACCTCACTGAGCCGCAGCGCCACTTCTTCCACGCCGAAATCGACATCCCCGTCCACCCCGGCCCCACCGCCATCACCGCCGCCGCCTGGATTCCCGGCCACCACGCCACCAAGAACACCGACAATGACATCACCGGCCTCGTCTTCACCGCAAACCGGCGGGACGGATCAATGCAGACGATCCCCTGGCGTCGCGACGACGTCGACCTCTACAAGTTCCACCTCACCGTCCCCGCCGGCGTCACCACCCTCCACGCCCATCTCGACTACATCGTCAACATCAAGGCCACCAACCAGCTCGCCGTGCTCGAGTGGGAAGACCTGATGCTCTACCCCGCCGGCGTCCCGGTCCGCAACCTGCAGATCCAGCCCTCCGTCCTCGTACCCGCCGGCTGGCATGTGGCGACCTCCCTCACCCCAGTCGGCGCTCCTGCCCCGCAGCCCGCCGACGCCCAGCACCCCCAGGGTGCAACCCTCCTCCACTACGCCCCGCTCACCGTCGAGATGCTCGAAGACTCGCCCGTCTTCACCGGCCTCAACTTCCACGAGTATCCCCTCACCACTACCGACCCACACCCCGTCTTCCTCGATGTCTTCGGCGACTCCCCTGAAGATGTCGAACTGCGCCCGTCCGTCCTCGCCTCCATGCAGCACCTCGTTCCCGAGGCCGAAGCCATGTACGGGTCCACTCACTACAACAGCTACCGCTTTCTGCTCACGCTGACAAAGAACGGCCCCTACGGCGGACTCGAGCACCACCAGTCCTCTGACAACTCTCTGCCCAACGCCGCCCTCACCACCGACCAGTTAGCCGAGCGCGGCGGCCCGGTCCTCTCGCACGAGTACACCCACTCCTGGAACGGCAAGTACCGCCGGCCCGCCGGCCTCTACACCGCAGACTTCGCCACCCCCATGAAGGGCGATCTCCTCTGGGTCTACGAGGGCCTCACCGATTACCTCGGCAACGTTCTCGGCGCGCGCATCGGCTTCCTCACCCCCGCCCAGTACCGCGATTACCTCGCCGCCACCGCCGCCGACCTGGACAACACCGCCGGCCGCCAGTGGCGCTCCACCGACGACACCGCCGTCGCCATCTCAGGCCTCCAGGGCGGCTCCGCCTGGGCCAACTGGCGGCGCGGAGCCGACTACTACCCCGAAGGCGACCTCGTCTGGCTCGACGTCGACACCACCCTTCGCAAGCTGACCGGCGACAAGAAGTCTCTCCACGACTTCATGCTCGCCTTCGTCGACGAACACGGCAGCACCCCGCCCGAAATCGTGCCCTACACCTTTGAAGAGCTCGTCGCCACTCTCAACTCCGTCGTCCCGTACGGCTGGGCCGCCTTCCTCCGCGAGCGCGTCTACACCGTCCAGCCCCACGTCAATACCGAAGGCATCGAGCAGGGCGGATGGCGTCTCGTCTATACCGCCGAGCCCAATCTCTGGCAGGCCATCAGCTTCACTGGCTCCGCCGCTCCCATCAACGTCTGGTATTCCCTCGGCCTCCGCTTCGGCGAGAACGGCGCCATCTCCGACGTCCGCAAAGGCTCGCCCGCCGATCTCGCCCGCCTCGCTCCCGGCGATAAGATCCTCGGCATCGGCAGCAAAGTCTTTTCCAGCGAAGCACTCACCGCCGCCGTGAAAGCCACCACCAGCTCCACCGGTCCCATCACCCTGACCATCCAGAACGACACCCTGATCCGCACCGCAGCCATCCCGTACCAAAACGGCCCCCGCTACCCCCACCTCATCCGCATCGACAACACCCCCGACTACCTCGACGAGATCGCCCGTCCCCTCACCCCAGTGCCCGCCCCCTGATCGACTCCAGAGGACGCGCGCGGCAAACGCCGCGTCCTCCGCACCCTGCCATCTCTTCGCGTTTTCTGTACGCGCCTCCTCCGGGTTCTTCTTTGCGTTCATCCCCTTCGCCGGAACCCCGGGCATCCCACCTTTGTTCCCGCTCCCGGCCAGAAAGCCCCATACTGATCCCATCCCACGGCAGCCTCCGCGGCCGCTAAAGCGGAATCGGCTCCGGAGCCCGCCGATCTCTCCATCCCACAACCGTCAACCCGGCCGCCAACACCAGAAACCCGCACGTAAGCGCCGCGCACCCCGGCCACCCCGCCACCCTCCACGCCAGCCCCGGCAGCAGTCCGCCCACCGTCCCGCCCACGTAGTAGCACCCGATATACATCCCCGCCGCCGAGACCCGCGTCCCCGGTGCCGCAGCATCCCGCAGAAAGCTGTTCGCGCATGTCTGCGCAATAAACACGCCCGACCCCGTCAGCGCCAGCCCCACCGCCACCATCGCCAGCGAAGGCACCAGCGTCACCGCAACCCCCGCCAGGCAAAGCCCGCACGCTCCCAGCATCCCGTGCCGCAGCCCGATCTTCGCCAGCACCGTCCCCACCGCCAGCGTCGCGAACAGCCCGATCAGATAGACCGAGAACAGCCAGCTCAGTTCCTCCGTCGAAAGCCCGAACGGCTTGGCCGCCAGATAAAACGTGATGTAGCTGAACACCGTAACCAGCGTAAACAGCATGCAGAACCCGATCCCAAACGTAGCCAGCAGCCGCGGGTTCCGCATATTCTTCACAATCGGTGCAAATACCGAACCCGCCGTCCGTGCCGCTAACTTCATCCGAGCCGGCGGCAGCATCTGCCACGTCAGCGCCGCACCCACAACTCCCAGCAGCCCCAGCGCCACAAACGGCGCACGCCATCCCATCCGCTGCGCCAGCACCCCACCCGAAACCCGTCCCAGAAACCCGCCAAACACCGTCCCCGCCACGTACACGCTCATCACCCGCGGCACCAGCAGCGCCGGCCACTCCTCCGTCACGTACGCGATCGTAATGATAAAAATACCCGGCGTTACCAGCCCCTGCAGAAACCGCCACATCGCCAGCGTCGCCAGGCTCGTCGCCGTAGACGTCATCAGCGTACACACGCCGAGCGCCACCATCGACAGCACAATCGTCTTCTTCCGGTCCACCCGCTCCGCGAACAGCGCCAGCACAAACGCCGAGATCGCCACGCCCAGTGTCGACGCGCTGATCGTCAGGCTCACCCGCGCCTCCGACGCCTTGAACACGCTTGAAAGCAGCGGAAGCACCGGCTGCGTACAGTAAAGATCGATAAACGCGAACATCCCGCACAGAAACGCCGCAAACACCCGTGAGTACGGCCTCAACCCGGCCGCATCCTCCTCTGGACTCAAAGCCTCGACCCCGTCCTGCGCAGCGCTCAGATGGTCCACAGAAGTCATCCCTCTTCGATGCCGTCGTCCTCGCGTCAGACTCCTCCGGACAGCGCATCGGCCAAAGCCGCCCGGAGAACAAACACAAAGTCCTGCATCGTCGCGGCGTAAGCGAAGCCCCTGAAGGCGTTCCGCCAGCTTCGAACGCTCACGCATCTTCGCCGCTGGCGTCAAGCCTCCACCTTCGCCCGCGGCCGGTCCGACCTGCCCGAGCTCCCCGAGCGCTTCTGCGTCGCCACTCCTCCCGGCACTCGCGTCCGCCGCGCCGGTGTGCGTCTGCTCCGCTGGATCCGCCTCAAGAAGCAAAATCCTCCCCCCGCACCGGAACTTCGCCCAGACCTTCCGCCTTCCGTGTTGTCATTCCCGAAGGGAATCTGCTTCTGCTCGTCCCGCGCTCGAAGCCGGCCGCGCTGACACCTCCTCGCGTAGACTGTCAGGCATGATCCGCATCGTGATCGCGGAGGACCACGCCATGGTCGGCGGAGCCCTCTCCGCCTTACTCCAGACCGAGCAGGATCTCGAGGTCCTCGCCGTCGTCCTCGATGGACGCGAAGCCCTCTCCGCGGTCGCGCAGCATCGGCCCGACGTCCTGATTACCGACATCGAAATGCCGCAACTCGACGGCCTCGAACTGGCAGCAAAGATCCGCCGCGACACACCCGGAACCCAGGTCCTCATCCTCACCACCTTTGCCCGTCCCGGCTATCTCCGGCGTGCGCTCGAGAGCGGCGCCCGCGGCTACATGCTCAAGGACCGGCCCTCCTCGGAGCTCGCCGATGCGGTACGGCGGGTAAGCCGCGGTCTGCAGGTCATCGATCCAGTTCTCGCCGCGGGTGCATGGGAGGCAGGGCCCGACCCGCTCACCGCACGCGAGCGGCAGATCCTCCTCCGTGCCGCCTCCGGAGAAAGCAATCAGGCCATCGCGCACGCAACCCGGCTCTACGAAGGCACGGTCAAGAACTACATGGCCACCATCAACTCCAAACTCGGCGCCGCCAATCGAACCCAGGCCGCCGCCAAAGCCAGGGCGCTGGGCTGGCTGTGAGTCCGCCCGGTCGCGCGGCAGCCCTCATCGGCCGCCAACCCTGGCACCTGCTTCTGCCGTTTACCTGCGTCTGGATCATCAAGCCCTTCTACCAGGGCACCCGTCTGGACTGGATCGCGCTCGCCCTCGCCTGGCCGTTGTTCCTCGTGCTCTATCTCGGTGCGCACGCCCGTCGGCGCGGCGCGCAAACCGCCGGTCTCTGCGGCCTCACCCTGCTCGGAGCCGTCTACGTCCCGCTCAATCCCGAGGCGTCCGGCATCTTCGCCTTCGCCGCCGCGATCTACGCCGGGAATCAGCCCAGACGGTCTGTGCTGTGGGCCTACCTGTTCGCTATCAATCTCCTGCTGCTCGCGCAGGCGCTCATCTTCCACCTCAATCTCTGGACCTGGATCGGCGGCGGCAGCGGAGCCCTTCTGTTCTCGCTCTTTGTCCTGCTCAACGCGCGCGAACGTGAAACCAATCTGCAGCTCCGCTTCGCTCAGGACCAGATCGGCCGGCTCGCAACCCTGGCCGAGCGCGAGCGCATCACGCGCGACCTTCACGACGTACTCGGCCACACCCTTTCGCTGATCTCCATGAAGAGTGAACTGGCCCGAAAGCGCTTCCTCTCCGATCCCCACGAGACCCTCGTCGAAGTGCAGCAGATCGAAAACATCTCCAGGCAGGCCCTGGTCAAGGTGCGCGAAACCATTCACGGCTATGCCGCGCCGTCCTTCCTCGAGGAGCTCGACCGCATCGCAGCCGCCCTCACCTCCGTCGGCCTCCGCGTCGAGCGCAATCTCGAGCACGTCGCCCTCGACCCCATGCAGCAGTCGGTCTTTGCGATGATTCTCCAGGAAGCCGCTACCAACATCATCCGGCACGCCCACGCACGCTCCTGCGCCATCGAGCTCCACGCCACACCCCACACTGTTGAACTGGTGATCGCCGATGATGGCCGCGGCGCGCCCGCCTGTGAGGGCTTCGGACTGCGCGGCATGCGCCGGCGACTCGAGCTTCTCGGAGGCTCGCTCCACATCAACGCCCTGCACGGCACCCAAACCGGAACCCAGCCCGGAACCCGGCCCGGAACCCGGCTCAGAGCCTGCCTCCCGCGCCCGCAGGCTTAATGACGAAAGTCATAGCGCTTCCCTGACCTTCCGGCATGGTGCGGCTGCGAGCGTTCGCTCAGCATGAACGCATGTTCTTCCACTACACCCCCGCGCACATCGTAAACATCGCAGCCCACATCGTCGGAGGAACGCTGGCGATCCTTGCCGGTCTGGTCGCCATCGTCGCCGGCAAACGGAGCAGGCTCCACGCCCGCTCCGGCCTCCTCTTCGTCCGGGCCTACAGCCTCGTCATCTCTACCGCCGTCGTGGGGGTCGTGGTCTTTGAGTTCCGTTCCTTTCTGGCAGTCGCCACCATCGCCAGTTCCTACAGCCTCTTCTCCGGCGTGCGGGCAATCCGCCTCCGCGGACGGCGTCCCACACCGCTGGACCGGGGAGCGGCCGTCGCCGCCATCGCCGCCCCGGCGCTCTTCATCGCGGCCATGCACCTCCTCCAGAAACCGTGGGCGCCTGTACTGACGTGGACCGTCCTCGGCAGCCTGATCCTCATCGGCTCCTATGACCTGCTGCGCTCCGCCCTGCCGGCCCCATGGCTCGCCAGAACCTGGAGGCACGAGCACATCTTCAAAATCATCGGAGCCTTCGACGCCCTCACCGCGACCCTTGCCGCCACCATCCTTCCCCACTTCCAGCCCTGGTCCGCGATCCTCCCGAACCTCCTTGGAACCGCTCTGATCGTCGGCTTCTTCATCGCCGGTCCGCGAACGTGGGAGACACGGCGACAGGCCCTTGAGCGCACCGCGCCCTTGCCGCCAAACCAATCCAGAGCTGCCTGGGTACGCATAACGGGGGACGGCAAACGCACTCTTTTTCGCCGGTGATCCGGCAAGCCGTCCACCGCCGGCCCGCCACGGAGGAGTTGCTGCAGCACGACTCGCACATCCGACTGAAAGCGATGCACGCCGCCGTTAATGGCCTCTCAACGCATGCAGGGGAGAACCGGAGGGAGCCTGATGGAAGTGATGTCAGGAGCACTGTCGTAAGACGGCAGGCCTGACAGGACCGACACCCCGCAGAAGCATGGTTCAATGGTGGACTTGAGCGGGATCGAACCGCTGACCTCCTCGTTGCGAACGAGGCGCTCTCCCAACTGAGCTACAAGCCCACTCCGGCTCAAAGCAGCACCCACCGCGCCGCCGAACCAACACCTCAACTATATCAGCTTCCCCCACCCGCCTCAACGACCCGTCCTACCACCTCGGTGCCCGCCGCCAGCGGCTTCTCCACCAGCAGCCACCGCACCCCATCCTCCTCGACAACGCCAGTCACCGCAATCTCCAGCCGCGTCCCCATCCGCGTCACCGCCTCGAGCGTCCCAGCATCCCCCACCCCGAAGCCCGCCGGCTCCAGCGCAATCTGCCACACCGCCTCCAGCCCCGTCTGCCGTTCCAGCCGGATATCCGCGATCACCCCCGTAAACTCTCTCAACCCTGCAACCCCATCGCCGCCGCAAACCGCTCCATCTCCCACCGTGACCCCACGATCAGCGGCGTCCGCTGATGAATCCCCTGCGGCACAATCGCCAAAATTCTCCCCTTCCCACTCGAAGCCCCGCCCCCCGCCTGCTCCGCAATCCACGCCAGCGGATTTGCCTCATACAGCAGCCGCAGCTTCCCGCCGGCCTGCTTCTTCGTCGGCGGATAAAGAAACACCCCACCCTTCAGCAGCGTGCGATGAAAATCCGCCACCAGGCTTCCGATATACCGCGACCCAAACCCTTCCTTGCGCAGCGCTTCGACATACTCCGCATACCCCTCGGGCCACGTCGCCGCATGGGCCTCATTCACGCTGTAATACGGTCCCTTCTCCGGCATCCGCATCCGCTCATGGCTCAGCACAAACGCCCCGATCGTCGGGTCCAGCGTAAACCCGTGCACGCCATGCCCGGTCGTGTACACCAGCACGGTCGAAGGCCCGTACACCACATAACCCGCCGCCACCTGCTGCGTCCCCGCCTGCAGAATCGATCGCTCCAGCGTCCCCTCCGGCAGCCGCTTATGCACCGAAAAGATCGTCCCCACATTCACATTCACATCGATATTCGAAGACCCGTCAAGCGGATCGAAGATGATGATGTACTTCCCCGTATCCACGCTCCGGTCGAACGTCACCGGCTCCTCATCCTCCTCGCTCACCAGTGCAGCGACGGAGTCTCGCAGTCCAAGGCAATGCAGCAGCGCCCGATTCGCATACACATCCAGCTTCTGCTGCTGTTCCCCCTGCACATTCTCCGCGCCGTACGCGCCCAGCACATCCGTCAGCCCTGCCGACCGGATCTTCGCCTCGATCATCTTCGCCGCCAGTGTGATTCCGCTCAGCAGCCACGAAAACGTTCCGCTGGCCTCGGAGAAACCCTGCTGCTCCTGCAAAATATGCTGTTGAACCGTAGTAATCATCGCGGGAGCCATCCCGCAATTCTACCCAGCAAACCACCGCGAAGCGGTCCAATACCCCACGAAGTGGCGCCCGCCCGGCGTTAGGGCGAACTTGCCTTTGCCTTTACCATCCCAAACATGCCCCCCACTCGCCGCGACTTCCTCACCTCCGCCGCAGCCTTACCCTTCCTCGCGCAAGCCGCCGCGCCCGCAGACAAAATCCCGCCCGCCATCGCCGCCCTCCCCAACCGCCTCCACGAGGCCACCCCCATCACCCTCCCCGAGCGCCAGGCCCGCGCCGACAAAGCCCGCCGCCTCATGCTCCAGCAAAATGTCGCCGCCATCGCCATCACGGGCGGCACCTCCCTCACCTACTTCACCGGAGCCCACGCCGGCCAGTCCGAACGCCTCTTCGCCTGGGTGCTCCCCGCCGCCGCCCCACCCTACATCGTCTGCCCCGCCTTCGAAGAGGCCCGCATGACCGAGGCCCTCACCTCCATCCCCGACGGCCCGCAGACCACAATTCTCACCTGGCAGGAAGACGAAGACCCCTGCAAACTCCTGACCTCCCACTTACCCGCGGGCACGCTCGCGTTAGACGAACGCGTCCAGTTCGTCTTTGCCGACGGCATCCAGCTCGCCGATCCCTCGCGCAAGATCGTCTCCGCCATCCCCGTCATCGCCGGCTGCCGCTCCATCAAGTCTCCCGCCGAGCTCGCCCTCATGCAGCTCGCCAACAACATCACCCTCGCCGTCTACAAAGCCGCCTGGCAGTCCGCCCGCCCCGGCCTCACCAACGAAGACATGACCGCCCTCATCGCCCTCGGCTACAAACAATCCGGCGTCCCCGGCGAAGCTTCCTGCCAGGTCGGCGAGTGGTCCGCCCTTCCCCACGGCAGCCCCCGCCCCCAGACCATCCACGAAGGCGACATCGTCCTCCTCGACGACGGCTGCTTCGTCCACGGCTACCAGTCCGACATCTCCCGCTCCTTCCGCTACGGCAAGCCCACATCCGCTTCGCTCTCAGGCTTGCAAGACAAAGTCTTCGCGATCGTTCACCAGGCTCAGGCCGCCGCCCTCGCCGCCGCCCACCCCGGCGTGCCCTGCGGAGCCATCGACACCGCCGCCCGCACCGTCATCACCCAGGCCGGCTTCGGCCCCGGCTACAAGACCTTCTCCCACCGCGTCGGCCACGGCATCGGCATGGACATGCACGAATGGCCCTACCTCGTCCGCGGCAACCAGACCCCGCTCGCCCCCGGCATGTGCTTCTCCGACGAGCCCGGCATCTACCTCGCCGGCCAGTTCGGCATCCGCCTCGAAGACGACTGGCACCTCACCCGACACGCCGGCCAGCTCTTCACGCCTCAGAGCCCAAGCCTCGACCAGCCATTCGCCTGACTGCACGCCATTACGCCACTCTCCGCCCCAAAAGCCTGTCATCCTGAGCGAAGCGGCGGAGCCGCGCAGTCGAAGGACCTGCATCGCCTGCCGCCTCTGCCTCTACCCCGCACCCACCCCGTCAATCCCCACTGCCCACTCTCCGTGGCACAATCATCCCGTCCCATACCTCACCCTCCCGGAGCACTCCCATCACCACCCCCATGCGGCTTGGCGACCTCCTCATCCGCGCCCGGCTCGTCACCGAGCAGCAGGTCCAGCACGCCCTCGAGCTCCAGCTCGTCCACGGCGGACGCATCGGCGACCTCCTCGTCCGCTCCGGAGCCCTCGCCCAGACCGCCCTCGATCCCTTCCTCAGCCGCGTCCCCGCCGAACCCGGCTCCATCGCCGACACCCGCATCGATGAAAACGAGCTCCTCAGCCTCCTGCTCAAGCTCATCTACTCCAGCCGCCTCGAGTCCGTACGCCAGTTCGTCCAGGTCATCAAGCTTCCCCCCGCCATCGTCTTCGAGCTCGTCCGCATGGGCGTCGACCGCAAACTCCTCTACGGACGCGGCCTGCGCAACTCAGAAAGCCCCATGGACATGACCTACTCGCTCACCGACGAAGGCCGCCGCTTCACCATCGACGCCCTCCAGCAGATCCGCTACGCCGGACCCGCCCCCGTCGCCCTCCAGGACTTC
This sequence comes from uncultured Acidobacteriaceae bacterium, assembly GCA_964247715.1. Classification (GTDB taxonomy): domain Bacteria; phylum Acidobacteriota; class Terriglobia; order Terriglobales; family Acidobacteriaceae; genus Edaphobacter. The sequence continues at coordinate 120,121 of CAXTVJ010000003.1, forward strand.
GTCGACCAGGTCAACCGCCAGAAAATCACCGGCGAGCTCATCCCCTACGAGCGCATCCGCGCCGCCCTCACCGGCCTCGCGTTCGAGGAAAGCATCATCGAGCAGACCGGACCCGCCCTCAACTCAGGCCGCGCCATCCTCCTCTACGGACCGCCCGGCAACGGAAAAACCTCCGTCGCCCTCCGCCTCGCCGAGGTCTACTCCGACGTCATCTACGTCCCGTACGCCGTCACCATCGACGGCCAGATCCTCTCCATGTTCGACCCCAGCATCCACACCGCCATCACCGCCGCCGACATCACCCACGACGCCACCTCGCTCACACGCCGCGACGACTTCGATCCCCGCTGGATCCCCTGCAAACGTCCCGTCGTCATCGCCGGCGGCGAGCTTACCCTCGAAATGCTCGACCTCCGTTACGACGCCAACTCCCACATCTACGAGGCGCCCCTCCACCTCAAAGCCCTCGGCGGATGCTTCGTCATCGACGACTTCGGCCGCCAGATCGTCCGCCCCACCGAGCTCCTCAACCGCTGGATCGTTCCCCTCGAATCCCGCATCGATTACCTCAAGCTCCACACCGGCAAGACCTTTTCCATCCCCTTCGACGAGCTCGTCATCTTCTCCACCAACCTCGAGCCAGAGGACCTCATGGACCCCGCCTTCCTCCGCCGCCTCCCCTACAAGATCGAGATCGGCGCCCCATCCCTCGACCTCTTCCGCCGCATCTTCCACCAGGAGTGCGACAAGCAGTCCATCCCTTTCACCGCCGAGATCTTCGAGCACATCGTCCGCAAGATTACCCTCGAAAAACAGCTTGAGCTCGCCGCCTATCAGCCCCGCTTCCTCATCGACCAGGTCGTCTCCACCTGCCGCTTCATGCGCGAACCCCCACGGTTCGAACCCCGCTTCATCGACTACGCCATCAACAACCTCCGCGTCCGCCGCAACACTCCCTGACACCGCGTCCTGCCGGGTGCCGTCATCCTGAGCGAAGCGGTGCAGCGGTCGCTGCTCCCCAAAAGCACCCCACCCCGCAAACCCGCATCCAGGCGGTTGTCAGTACGACGGCGCTTGGTTCCTTCCGCGCCGGTTCGCCGCGTCTCTGGACTGTCACGCCGCATTCGGTCGGAACGCCAATCGCCACACTCAGCCCAGCCCGCGTTGCGCGACCCCGGACCAGACTCCGGCCGCCCAGCCATGCGCTCCCAACGATTGAACACCTATGAAGGCACTCGTCTACCACGGTCCCAAAAAAGTCTCGGTCGATAACGTTCCCGACCCGAAGATCGAAAAGCTTACCGACGTTATCATCAAGCTCACCACGACCAACATCTGCGGCTCTGACCTCCACATGTACGAGGGCCGCACCGACGTCAAGAAAGGCAAGATCCTCGGCCACGAGAACCTTGGCGAAGTCGTCGAGGTCGGCAAGGCCGTCGATACCGTCAAGAAGGGCGACAAAGTCGTCCTCCCCTTCAACATCGGCTGCGGATTCTGCGCCAACTGCGAGCGTGGCCTCACCGGCTTCTGCCTCACCTGCTCCGACCCGACCGTCATGCCCGGCATGGCCGGAGCCGCCTACGGCTTCGCCGGCATGGGCCCGTACGAAGGTGGCCAGGCTCAGTACCTCCGCGTCCCCTACGCCGACTTCAACTGCCTCCAGCTCCCGCCCGACGCCACCGAGAAGGAGAAGGACTATGTCATGCTCTCCGACATCTTTCCCACCGGATGGCACAGCACCCGCCTCGCCAACCTCGAGCCCGGCCAGTCCATCGTCATCTATGGCGCCGGCCCCGTAGGCCTCATGGCCGCCATGTCCGCCCGTATCCAGGGCGCCGCGCAGATCTTCGTCGTCGACGGTAAGGCCGACCGCCTCGCCCTCGCCCAGCAGATCGGTGCCACCCCCATCAACGCGATGGACGGCGACATCGGCGAGCAGATTCGCGCCGCCACCGGCGGCTGGGGAGCCGACTGCGGCGCCGAGTGCATCGGCTACCAGTGCCATAACGCCAAAGGCAAGGAAGTCCCCAACCTCGTCCTGAACTCGCTCGTCGACGCCGTCAAAGCTACTGGCTCGATCGGCGTCGTAGGCGTCTTCGTCCCCCAGGATCCCGGCGCCGACGACAAGCTCGCCAAAGTCGGCCAGATCGCCTTCGACTACGGCAAGTTCTGGTTCAAGGGCCAGAAGATGGGCACCGGCCAGTGCAACGTCAAGGCCTACAACCGCCGTCTTCGCGACCTCATCCACCAGGGCAAGGCCAACCCTTCCATCATCATCTCGCACGAGCTTCCGCTCGAGCAGGCCCCCGAAGCCTACAAGCACTTCGACAACCGCGACCCGGGCTGGACCAAGGTCATCCTTCACCCCAACGCGTAACCAACCCGAAGCCCCCCGAAACAGAAAGCCCACTCTCCGCAAGAGAGTGGGCTTCTGTGGTCCAGAGCAGCCTTCGCGCTCACTTCTTCTGCGTCCTGGCGCTCCCGTCCCTGCTTCTAAGTCAGATCATCCGTATCGAACACCGGCTTCCGTCCCAGCGCCGACGTATCCCGCACATCCGCCACCAGACTCTCCACCACCTCATTCATCTCGTCGTCCTCCGCCGTCGCCGTCATCACCGCAGCTCCTGACCCCGGCTTGATCGACTCCAGCAGCACCGTCGCATACGCCACCGCGACGCCGTCCTGATTCAGTCCTTCCGGCGTCTTCGCCTTGATCCCGACCTCGCCCGGCTTTACGCCCAGCAACTCCGCCACGCTCTCGCGCAGCTCCCCTGCGATCGGCACGATCTTCGGCCGCATCATTACCAGCACCGTATCCACATTCACGATCCGGTACCCCGCCGTCTCGATCTCATGCAGCGCCGTCTTCAGAAACAGATCCGACGCCGCCCCCTTCCATCGCGGATCGCTCGGCGGGAAAAACGTCCCGATATCCCCCGCCGAAACCGCCCCCAGCAGCGCATCCGTGATCGCATGCAGCAGCACATCCCCATCCGAGTGCCCGGCCAGTCCCTCGTCATGCTGAATATTCAACCCGCCGATCACCAGCGGAACTCCCGCCTCAAACTTGTGCGAGTCAAACCCAAACCCAATCCTCATACTCATCGAGCTACCGCCTCCACCCGTTGCTGCTGCGCCAGGTAAAACTCCGCCAGCTCCAAGTCCCCCGGCTGCGTAATCTTGAAGTTCCGCGCCGACCCCGCCACCACCGAAACCTCGATTCCGGCCCGTTCCAGCAGACTCGCCTCATCCGTCCCGGCGAACTCGTCGTTGGTCGCCTCCTCGAACGCCCGCCGCAGCAGTCCGAAGCGCGCTCCCTGCGGCGTCTGCGCCTGCACCACGCGCTCCCGTGGAATCGTCGCCGTGACGATCGCCCCATCCGCCGTCCGCTCCACCTGCTTGATCGTATCCACCGCCGGCAGCCCCACGATGGCCGCCCCATGCTTCGCCACTGCATCGATCGTCCGCTCGACGGTCGCCGCGTCGATCAGCGGCCGCACCGCGTCATGCACCAGCACCACGTCATCTTCAGCGCAGTCCAGAGACGTCAGCGCATTCGCCACCGAGCCCTGCCGGTTCTCGCCGCCCTCGACCACCCGCACTTTGCCGTCCAGTGCATGTCTCAACACCAGGTCGCTCACCCGCTCCATCTCACTGGCACGCACCGCCACCAATATCTCGGAGACACGCTCCACCCCGGCGAACGCCCGCAGACAATGCACCAGCACCGGCACGCCGCCAATCGTCAAGAACTGCTTGGCCGCCGCAGGCCGGTCCCCGTGCGGAGACATCCTCGTCCCAATCCCCGCCGCCGGAAGAATCACACATACACGCATAGCCCTCCAACTATAACAAGAGGATGGCCGCCACCCTGACGCTCCCGCCCACACCGCTTCAACCCGGCGACCGCGTCGCGATCGCGCTCTCCGGCGGCGCCGACTCCACCGCGCTCCTGCTCCTCACCCACGCCGCCAACACCCTCCCGCGCAATGCCCTCGGCATCGGTCTCTCCGCCATCCACATCCATCACGGCCTCCGCGGCGAAGAAGCCGACGCCGACCAGGCCTTCGCCGCCGGCCTCTGCGCCCGCCTCGAAATCCCGCTCCTCACCCGCAAAGTCGACACCCGCGCCCACGCCCGGCAGCACGGGGAAACCCTTGAAGAAGCCGCCCGCACTCTCCGCTACGCCGTCTTCCGCGAGCTCATCACTTCCGGTCAGGCCTCTGCCGTCCTTACCGCCCACACCCTCGACGACCAGGCCGAGACCGTCCTCATGAAGCTCCTCCGCGGAGCCTGGCTCGAAGGCCTGTCCGGGATCTCTCCCGCCGTCGAAGTGCCCGTCCCCGGTGGACCTGCCGGGCGCATCCTCCGCCCGCTGCTCGCCACCCGCCGCACCGACCTGCGCATCTTCCTCGAAGTCCGCAACCAGCCCTGGCGCGAAGACTCCTCGAACGCCGATGAGTCTTTTACCCGCAACCGCCTCCGCCACTCCGTCCTGCCGGTCCTCCGCCAGGAAAACCCCTCCATCGACCAGACCCTTGCCCACCTGGCCGAGCTCGCCCGCGACGAGGAGGCCCACTGGCAGCCCGAGCTCAAACGCCTGATCCCTCAACTCGTTCTTCCCGGCAAGCCTGTCCGGGGCGGCGGCCGCAGCAACTCCACTGCTCCCGGCGACGCCGCCGTCGCTATCGAGCTCGACCGCCTGCGTGCGCTCGACTCCGCCACTCGCCGCCGCATCGTCCGCGCCGCCGCCCGGCAGCTCGGCACCCGTCTCTCCTTCGACGAAACCGCCCGGCTGCTTACCTTCGCCGGATTGCCCTCGGACGGCGTCCACGACCCTGCCGTTCCGTCCAGGCCGGGTGGAAAGTTTGAGCTTTCCCAGGAACTCACCGCCGAACGCAGCGCCCGCGAACTCCGACTTTCCATCCGCCCAAAACGGAACGCCCCGCAACACCCGGAACCGCCGCCAGCCGCTCACTATCCCACGAAAGTTCCCGAGTGAATCCGTCCGCCCCAGAGTAGAATCTGATACACGAGGCGCGGCAGGCGGATTCACCACCTTCCCGGCGTCGCGGACGTCTAACCGGCGATATCTTCCGGGAACCACACCCGGTGGTCAACCGTACCCTTACCCGTCCCCTGCTCCGCTCTCACACGAGGAATTACGCTTTGAATTCAACCGTCAAACAACTCCTTCTCTGGGCCTCGCTGATCGCCGCGCTCTTCATTCTCTGGAACTACGTCGCCAAGACCACCGGCGCGGGCAAGGACGAGAACATCTCCGCCTCCGCGTTCCAGAACGATGTCGATGCAGGCAAGGTGCAGGACGTGACCGTCGACGGCAACAAGATCGACGCGCACTACAAGGGCCAGAAGGAGACGTACCACACCACCATTCAGGGATCCTTCACCCAGGCGAACTTCCCCGATCTGTTCAAGTCCATGCGTGAGCATGGCGTCACCTATACGATCAAGGATCAGACCCCCAGCTTCTGGCTGAACGCCGCCGTCTCCGCCCTGCCTATCCTGCTGCTGCTCGGCCTCTTTATGTTCATGATGCGGCAGATGCAGTCCGGCGGAAACAAGGCGATGAGCTTCGGCAAGTCGCGCGCCCGCCTGCTTTCCATGCAGCAGAAGAAGATCACCTTCAAGGATGTCGCCGGCGTCGACGAAGCCAAGGACGAACTCAAGGAGATCATCGAGTTCCTCCGCGAGGCCCAGAAGTTCCAGCGCCTCGGCGGCCGCATCCCCAAGGGCGTCCTGCTCGTCGGCCCTCCGGGCACCGGCAAGACACTGCTCGCCCGCGCCGTCGCCGGCGAGGCCAACGTCCCGTTTTTCTCCATCTCCGGCTCGGATTTCGTCGAGATGTTCGTCGGTGTCGGCGCCTCTCGCGTCCGCGACCTCTTCGAACAGGGTAAGAAGAACGCTCCCTGCATCATCTTCATCGACGAGATCGACGCCGTCGGACGTCACCGCGGCGCAGGCCTCGGCGGCGGACATGACGAGCGCGAACAGACCCTCAACCAGCTCCTCGTCGAGATGGACGGCTTCGAAGCCAACGATGGCGTCATCCTTATCGCCGCCACCAATCGCCCCGACGTCCTCGACCCCGCGCTGCTCCGTCCCGGCCGCTTCGATCGTCGCGTCATCGTCGACCGCCCCGACATCAAGGGCCGCGAAGAGGTTCTCCGCGTGCACTCGAAGAAGGTTCCCATGGCCGAGGATGTCAATCTCAACGTGCTGGCGCGCGGCACACCCGGCTTCTCCGGCGCCGACCTCGCCAACATGGTCAACGAGGCCGCTCTCACCGCCGCCCGCTTCAATCGCAAGTCGGTCCACATGTTCGACTTTGAGACCGCCAAGGACAAGGTCCTCATGGGCGCGGAGCGCAAGTCCATGCTCCTGTCCGACGAGGAGAAGAAGGTCACGGCCTATCACGAAGCCGGCCACGTACTCGTAGCCGCGCTGCGCGATCACTCCGACCCGCTCCACAAGGTCACCATCATCCCGCGCGGCATGGCGCTCGGCGTCACCATGCACCTGCCCACCGAAGACAAGCACACCGTCACCAAGGACTATCTCGAGACCCAGCTCGCCGTGCTCATGGGCGGACGCTGCGCCGAAGAGATCTTCCTGCACCAGATGACGACCGGCGCCGGCAACGACATTCAGCGCTCCACCGCCATGGCCCGCGCCATGGTGTGCGAGTACGGCATGTCGTCCCTCGGACCCCTCACCTTCGGCAAGAAGGAGCAGGAAGTCTTCCTCGGACGCGAAATCGGCCAGGCCCGCGATTTCTCCGACGACACCGCCAAGCAGATCGACGAAGAGGTTCGCCGCCTCGTCGACTCCGGCTACCAGTCGGCTTACTCCATCCTCAACGGCAACCACGACATCATGCACCGCATGTCGCAGGCCCTGCTCGACCGCGAGACCCTCGACGCCGCCGAGATCAAGCTGATTATCGAAGGCAAGGAGCTTCCCGAGATGCGCTCGCCACTCTCGGCCGTCGACCCCGGACCGGGTGGCGACGTGCAGAAGGTGCTCAAGCCGACCGGATCGAAGCCCGGCTTCCCCGAAGGTCAGCCGAGCCCGGCATAACACGTCACTTCCCCAAAAGACAAGCCCCGGCCCACAGCCAGGGCTTTTCTTTTGGCGCATAAGTACCAGACTTCTCACGCACTCACACCGAAGCGCAATGCGACAATAAAGCAGCGATGCGCCGACCGACTCTCCTCATGCTCGCCTCGGCACTCGTCTCCCTTACGGGCTGCGGATACCACACCCTCGGCTCCGCCACGCATCTGCCCCCGAACGTCCGCACCATTGCCGTTCCCGTCTTCGCCACCCGCGCGCAACAGTTCCACACCGAGTTCGCCTTCACCCAGGCCGTCATCACCGAACTCAACGCCCGCACCCGCTACAAGGTCCAGACGCAGGAAACGGGCGACGCCGACGCCGTCCTCCACGGCACCATTCTCTCCGAGATCAGCTCGCCCCTCACCTACGACAGCTCCTCCGGCCAGACCTCCAGCTACCTCATCACCATCACCGCGCGCGTGCTGCTCACCGCGCATGACGGCCACGTCCTCTACCGCAACGACAACCTGCTCTTCCGCGAGCAGTATCAGTCCACCCAGGACCTCACCAGCTTCATCCAGGAGGACGGACCCGCCGTCCATCGCGTCGCCCGCGACTTCGCCCAGACCGTCGTCGCCAACATGCTGGAGTCTTTCTGATGGCCGCGCCGCTCAAGCCTGCGTCCGGCCCCATCCGCAGCTTCGCGAGCTCGGACCGCTTTCTCGCCGAAATCCGTTCCGCCGGCCTGCGTCCGGGATACGTCCTAGCCGGCGATGAGGCGTTCCTTTATCAGCGTTGCCGCGCCGGCGTGCTCGAAACCCTGGCCCCACCCGATCAGCGCGACTTCTGCCTGCACGACCTCGACCTCGCCGAAACTCCCATCTTCGACGTCCTCGACCAGGCCCAGACCCCGTCGCTCATGGTTCCCTTTCAGGTCTTCTTCGTCCGCAATCTCAAGACGCTTTACACCCGCGGCGCAAAGAAGGAAGAGTTTGCCGCCATCGACCAGTACTTCCGCCACCCCAACCCGCAGGCGCTCGTGCTCTTCATCGCCGACCACCTCTCGCTGCCCGCTGACCTGCGCCGCATGGACATGCAGGATAAAGAGCGCTTCGAGCGCATTCGCGAGACTCTCGGCGAATGGTGCGGCGTGGTCGAGCTCGCCCGCGTCGATGAGGCCGACGCCGTTCGCTGGCTCGCTGAAGCCGCCGCCGCCCGTGCCGTCACCATCGAGCAGGATGCCGCCCGCGAACTCGTCGACGCGCTCGGTGCCGACATGATGCTGGTCGCGAGCGAGTTCGACAAACTCGCCCTCTACGCCCAGGGCAAGCTGCTGCTGCTCGCCCAACGCCCGGGACAGACCGATGGAGCCATCCCCAACATTACCCTCGGCGACGTCGAAACCATGGTCCTTGCCGCCAAACAGCGTTCGCTCTATGAGCTCACCGACGCCATCAGCCGCCGCGACCGCCCGCAGGCGCTCCTCCTGCTGCACGGCCTGCTGAACGCGTCCGACGGGGGCGAAGACTCCGCCATCGGCCATCTCTACATGCTCGCGCGCACCTTTCGCCAGATGCTCGTCATCCTCGAGAAGAACGTGCGCGACTCGCGCGCCATTTGGAACGTCCTCTGGCAGGGGTTCCGCATGCCCCCCTTCGCCGCCGACGACCTCATCCGCCAGGCCCGCCGCTACAAGTCCCGCGCCGACCTCACCCGCGCCCTGCGCCAGATCGCCCGCGCCGACCTCGAGATCCGCAGCTCACCCGCCGACAAGCGACTCGTGCTGGAGCGGCTGGTTCTGGCGCTCGCCACCGAGCCCCTGCCCAGCCGCTTCGACCCCGCCGCGCAGTTCGCAATGGAGCTCTAAGCTGTCTGGCGGACGCTCTACGCCTCGACCAGCTCCGGCGGGACAGGCTCTTCCATATTGACCGCTTCGTTCGCTGTCTCGCCTTCGGCAGCCGCGGGCTGGTCGTGCGACGCAAGCACCGTTACCTCGACGTTCTCCAGCACAATCTCGACCGCCGCAAACAGCTTCACCGGCCCAGGCTCCGGATGCACCGCATCCGGATCAATCCTTTGAATGGCCTCTGTGGTTTGCTTCGAGACGTCCGCAGCGGTCTCGAACACCGCAGCGACAAATGGCTCAGCGGACACCTCCGCCGCATCGTCAACGGCCTCGACCTCCGCCACTGGCTTTTCTCCCAGCGTCACCGCCGCAATCACCTCCGAAAGCGGAGACGCGATGCCCTGCTGCACCGTCACCACGCGAAAGAAGTACTCCGAACCGGGCTGCAGCCGGGCCACGAGATAGCGCGCCTCGGTCAGGCCGCTCGCCACGAGGCTGCGCACATGGTCGGCGCGCGTTCCGGCATACAGGTTGTAGGTCACCGGCCCATACTCCGGGATCCCGCACTCCTGCCAGCGGACCCGTATCTGCGTCTCCGACTTCACCACGGCACTCAGTCCTTCAGGCGGCAGACACAGCACCACCGGCTCGCTCTCCGGATCGTCGGGTTCCGCCCCATCCTCCTCGCCGCCGCTCGACTTCTTCGTCACCACCAGCGCAAACGTCAGGCATGACGCCATGATCATGGCCCAGCCCGCGTTTCCCCGGTTCTTCGCGCTCCCGCCTGGAGCGAATCCAGCCGCAGACGCACGCGCCAGCAGCGGAGGCGCGGGGGCCGCATGGAAGTTGGGCGCGGAACTGCTGCTCGCCAGCATCGCCACCTTCAGCGGGCTCGCCGGCACGGCGCTGTAGCTGTTCGCGAGCAGACCGTAGCCATCTTCGCCGTTCACAGCCCAGTAGCTCCAGTTCAGGTCCGGGTTCGCGTTCAAGAACGAGACGAGGCTCTGGAACCACTGTCCCTGGCTGCCCGGCGCGCTGTCGCGCAGGTCCAGATCCGCGTTCGTGGTGCCAAACTCACCCAGCCACACCGGCGCAATCCCCTGCAGCGCGATGTAGCCCCAGTGCTTCATCCACACGTCGGCGAGGCTCGCCTGAGTGGTCGCCCCGTTGAACCACCTCTGCGCCTGCTCATGCGGCCCGTAGTCGTGCGCGGAGTACACCAGATGCCCGGCCGTCTCCAGCACTACCGGCGACTGCGCCACGCCCTCCAGGTTCCCGCCCCACCAGTAGTAGTCCCCGCGATAGCTGTCCACGCCCTCGACAAACACCAGCAGATCCGGATTCGCCGCGAGCACCGCATTCCCCGCGCGCTCGGCCGCGAGATGCCAGTCGCCCGGCCCGCCGCAATCCCAGCAGGCGCCGCCGCCGGTCTTTCCCGCATGCGGCTCATTGTGCAGGTCGAACCCGATCACCGCAGGCTGGCCCCGATACCGCGCCGCCAGCGTCACCCAGTCGGCAATCCAGGCCGACTCCGGATACGCGTCGGTGTACCAGAGTCCGTTCGCCTCTGCCGTATTGCCGGCCTCCGAGCGATGGTGATCGAGAATCACCTTCAGCCCGAGCTGCCCCGCATAGCTGACGATATGGTCCAGCACCTCGAGCGAGTTCAGCCCCTTGAGGTCGCTGTTGATCGTGCCCAGCTGATTGTAGAAGGAGATGTTGTTCGCGTGCCCGGGGTTCTCGATCGTCTCGCTCGAGAGCGGAAGCCGAATGGTATTGAAACCCTGCTCGCGGATCGTCCGCATCACCTGGCGATAGTCCTGTGCGTACAGCCCGCCAGGCACAAAGCTGCTGGTCTCGAAGCCGTACCAGTTCACGCCCGCGATGCGCACCTGGCGGCCCTGCCCGTCCAGAATGCGGCTGCCGCTGGTATGCCAGTAGCCGGTGCCGCCCGCCTGCGCGCGCACCACGGTCGCGCACCCCAGAAAGATCAACACGGCCGGCGTCAGAAGCCGGAGACTACGCAGCAGATGCTTCATCCAACCCATCCAGTCGAGCGGAATTCGACAGCACAGCCAAAGCAGAGACGCACGCCGAAGCCCGGATCCCCGGCAAGCTCGCCTGCCGGGGTGGGAAGCCGCGGTTACGGCCTTCGGTGTGCTGCGGCCCTCCATTGCGAAAGCCTGTACACGAGATGACCAGAGCGCGCCGGTGCCGCCCATCGCCCGCTCGTGCAACCGCTGTAAACCGTTGTGGTACCTGCTGCCGCTGAAGTGCTATTGACTCTTCTTCGACCGGGCCGGCGATCGTCTTCACTCGTGTCCTGCCCTGCTACCATCGAAGAGAAACGCCCCATGACAGAAAACCAGCCCGATTCCAAAGCCTCCGCACCCGTCCGCGTCCGCATCGCCCCATCCCCCACCGGCGACCCGCACGTCGGCACCGCCTACATCGGCCTGCTCAATCTCATCTACGCCCGCCAGCGCGGCGGCAAGTTCGTCCTCCGCATCGAGGACACCGACCGCACCCGCTTCGTCGCCACCTCCGAGCAGGAGATCTTCCACTCCCTCCGCTGGCTCGGCATCGATTGGGACGAAGGCCCCGACACCGGCGGCCCCTGCGGCCCCTATCGCCAGTCCGAACGCACCGAGATCTACCGCGAGCACGTAGAGAAACTCCTCGCCAACGGCACCGCCTACCGGTCTTTCGAAACCGCCGAAGAACTGGAGGCGATGAGAAAGTCGCAGCTCGCCGCCAAGCTCCCGCCCCGCTACAACGGAGCCCACCGCGAGCTCACCGACGCGCAAATCCAGCAGTATCTGGCAGAAGGCCGCCCGTATGTCATCCGCCTCAAAGTCCCCGCAGAAGGCGAAACCGCCTTCCGCGACGAACTCCGCGGCGAAATCAAGTTCTCCCACAACAACGTTGACGACCAGGTCCTGCTCAAGTCCGACGGCTTTCCCACCTACCACCTCGCCAACGTCGTCGACGACCACCTCATGCGCATCACCGACGTCATCCGCGCCGAGGAATGGATCTCCTCCACCCCCAAGCACGTCCTCCTCTACCAGGCCTTCGACTGGGAGCAGCCCCGCTTCTGGCACATGCCGCTTCTGCGTAATCTGGATAAGAGCAAGATTTCCAAGCGCAAGAACCCCGTCTCGCTCATCTACTACCGCCAGGCCGGCTTCCTGCCCGCCGCCATGCTCAACTTCCTCGGCCTCATGGGCGGCGGCATGCCCGCCGGTGGCAAGGTCGATCAAGACCCCGCCAAACAGGTAGAAATCTTCTCTCTCGCCCAGATGTTCGAGCAGTTCCGCTTCGACCGCATCTCCCTCGGCGGCCCCGTCTTCGACCTCGTGAAGCTCAAGTGGCTCAACGGCGAATACATCCGCGCGCTCTCGCCCGAAGCCTTCTTCGCCGAGCTCCGCGCCACCCTCTTCTCCGACGCCTACCTCCAGGCCATCGCCCCGCTCGTCCAGACCCGCATCGAGACCTTCGCCAACTTCGGCGACCTCGCCGACTTCTTCTTCCGCGACGACATCGACCCCGCGCAGGACGTCTTCGTCCCCAAAAAGCGCACCCTCGAAGAGACCCTCACCTTCGCCACCGAACAGCTCGCCGCCCTCGAAGCCGCCGACTGGCACCCCGAAGCCCTCGATGCCGCTCTCCGCACCGTCGGCGAAGCCAGGCAATGGAGCGTCAAGGAAAACTTCATGCTCCTCCGCGCCATCCTCACCGGCCGCACCACCTCGCCACCACTGCTTGAGTCCCTTGTCGTCTACGGCAAAGCCCGCTCCCTCGACCGCGTCCGCCGCTTCGTCAACCGCGAGCTCGACCGCCAGAAGCGTGCCGCCAACCAGAAGAAGTAGTCGGCTCCGCCGCGTCCGCTTTCCTCGGACTCTCGTCAGACTGCTATAGTTTCGACGGCACCACGGAGGCGGAACCGATGCAGCAACATACCCGGATGCGCGGCACCACGCACACCCCCACGGACGGGATCCCTGATCTCGGCCGCCGCCTGAGGTGGCAGTTCCAGCATCTCCTGCTCGCGCTCGCCGCCGCAGCAGTCTTCACCGTCGCCGCCCCCGCATTCTCCGCCTCCAACCAGCCGTCAGCACCTGCACCAGCAGCTGCACCAGCACCCGCCTCGCACGATCCGTGGTGGAAGCACGCCGTCATCTACGAGATCTACCCGCGTTCTTTCCAGGACTCCAACGGCGACGGTATCGGCGATCTCCCCGGCATCACCTCGCGGCTCGACCACCTCAAGACCCTCGGTGTCGACGCTGTCTGGATCTCGCCCATGTACCCCTCGCCGCAGGTCGACTTCGGCTACGACATCTCCGACTACGAGAACGTCGACCCCCAATACGGCACCCTGCACGATATGGATCGCCTCCTCTACGAGGCGAAGCAGCGCCACATCCACGTCTGCCTCGACATGGTGCTCAACCACACCTCCGACAGGCACCAGTGGTTCCTCGACGCGGCCGCCTCGCGCACCAGTCCGAAGCACAACTGGTACGTCTGGAACGATGGCAAGCCCGCCGACGCACCCGGCGTCACCGCCTACGAGAAGCGGTACGAACACGAAGGCCTGCACGGCAAAGTAGTCCCGCCGAACAACTGGGTTTCGCTCTTCGGCGGCTCCGCATGGGAGTGGGTCCCGGCCGTCCACCAGTTCTACTACCACAAGTTCTACAAGCAGCAGCCCGACCTCAACTGGGACAATCCCGAGGTCGAAAAGGCCATGTTCGGCGCCATGCGCTTCTGGCTCGACCGCGGCGTCGCCGGTTTCCGTCTCGATGCCATCCCCACCCTCTTTGAAGATCCGCAGCTCCGCGACGAGCCCGAAACCGGTGGAGTCAACGCTCAGGGCGACCCCAACCTCTCCGACGTCTACACCAGCAACCTCCCCAAAGTACACGACGTCATCCGCCGCATGCGCGCCATGGTCGACAACTACTCCGGCGACCGCGTCCTCATCGGCGAGACCTACCTGCCCAACACCGCCGAGCTCGACACCTGGTACGGCGGCGCCGCGCACAACGAGCTCCAGCTCCCCATGGACATGCTTGTCGGCTTCCATGACAACCACGACAAGCTCGACGCCGCCTCCTTCCGCGCGCACATCCTGGAAGTCGAAACGCAGGTCCACGGCTCACAGCCGCTGCTGGTCTTCGATAACCACGACAACGTCCGCGCCATCGACCGCTACGGCTGGGACGTCGGCGATCCGCATCTGCAGAACCAGATCAACAAGCTGCTCGCCACGATCCTCTTCACCTCCCGCGCCACCGCGCTCATGTACTACGGTGAAGAGATCGGCATGCACACCACCACGCCCACCCGCCGCGAAGACGTCAAAGATCCCATCGGCATCACCGGCTGGCCGAAAGAGAAAGGCCGCGACGGCGAACGCACCCCCATGCAGTGGACCCCCGGCCCGCAGGCCGGCTTCACCTCCAACCCGCATCCCTGGCTGCCGGTCGCCCCCGACTATAAGACAGTAGACGTCGAGGTTGAATCCCGCGAACCCGGCTCGCAGCTCGAGTGGTTCGAGCAACTCATCGCCCTGCGCCGCAGCAACCCGGCGTTCCACGACGGCACCCTCACCATGCTCGACCCCGCCAACCCCGATGTCCTCTCCTGGGTCCGCACCACCGGCTCCGGCCCCGCCGTCGTCGTCGCGATGAACTGCACCGGCCAGCCCCGCACGATCTCGCTCGACCTCACCGGCTCCGGACTCACCCCCCATACCGTCACTACGCTCGCCGCCGATGATCCCGCCCTCAAAACCATCTCCACCCTCACCAGCATCACGCTGCCGCCCTATGCGAGCTGGGTCGGCAGCGTGCAGTAGCCCACCTGCTCCCTCGCCCGCGGGTTAGAACACCCAGAACCCAGCCAGGAGCGTCAGCCGTCCCTGCTCGTTGAAGCGTGCATAGCTGTGTCCCCTGAGGACCTCGAAACCATCTTTGTTGCACATCGTCCACTCCGACAGCAACTGGCCGCGATGGGCAATCAGCCGATTGCTCTTGAAGTACGCTCCCGGGAACTGCGGCTGAAATGCAGCCACATGCCGGATCAGAGCGTCGATCCCGCGACCACCCTCTGGGCAGGCATCGAGGGCACCGGCCGGTGGGGCGTCGCCTTCCACCAGCGCAACGATCTGCTCTTCTGCTGGGTGCGCCAGGGGCAGTGTCAGCTCACACGCCCCCATCACGTTTCCCTGCATCTGCAGCCGGATGACTTCGTGCTGGTCCGCACTGCGCTGCCCTTTACGCTCACGTCGGATCCAGCCGCGGAGCCCGTCGACAGCGAGACCGCCGTCGCGACCACGCAGGAGTCCGGGCTGAAGCTTGGCGAAGGGACCGGTGCGCCGATGATCGTGCGCGGTGACCGATTCGTCTTTGACACCGCCAACGAAGACCTGCTGACCGGCCTGCTTCCTTCGCTCGTCCATGTCGCCGCCGCGATACCTCCTCGTGGCGCGTTCGCTCGCTCCTGCGGATCAACGGGGCTGAGTCGCGCGAACCCGGGCCGGCAGCGAGTTCCCCATGGCCCGGCTCATGGAACTCATGCTGGTTGAGTTACTGCGCAGCCGGAACGTAGGAGGCTCCGAGAAGCAGGCCGGTCTGCTCGCCGGCCAGGCCGACCCAGTCACCGCCTGTGCGCTCACAGCCATGCATCGCGACGTGGCGCACGGCTGGACCGTCGCGGGCCTGTGCGGGGTCTCACGCTCCAGCTTCGCTTCCCGCTTCCGAGCCCGCACAGGAACCGGCCCCATCGAATACCTTCAGCAATGGAGAAGGGCACTCGCCCGCGACGAACTGCGCCGAGGTACACGCAGCATCGGCGAGATCACCCCCGCCGATGGCTTCCAGTCTTCCAGCGCCTTCAGCACCGCCTTCACTCGCGTCGCGGGCTGTTCTCCAACGCGCTTCGCCATCCAGACTTCACGCAAAGTGTCCGAGACCTCACGAAGTCGCCCGCAGACCGATCCCGCTACCAGCTACCCGGCGTGGAAGTAACGTTGCACATGACTTCCCTTCAGGCAAAACCCTGCCCGCCTGCCCGGGATCCCAGCATCCGTGTATCCGGTCCCTGGTTCCAGCGGCAGTTCAATCGAGCAGGCGCGCGCACTCCTCACCCCGCGCCTGCTCGTCGTCCTCGCCCACCCCGACGACGAGATGCTGGCCCTCGGCGGCATTCTCGACGACCTCGCCGATGTCCAGTTTCTGACCGTCACCGACGGCACCCCGCAGGACGGGACCGATGCCCGAGCCCATGGCTATGACTCGCTGGACGCCTACCGCCAGGCCCGCCGCGACGAACTGAACGCTGCTCTGCGGCTGGCTGGCCGCGAGCCAACCTGCGCAGGCACGCTGCGGCCTCAAGATGGCTCCCAAGTCGCCGACCAGCAGGCCGCCTTTGAACTGTCGCCTGTCACCCGGGCTATCGCCGGTGTCATCGATCTTCTGGAACCCGAAGCAATCCTCACCCACCCGTACGAAGGCGGTCATCCCGACCACGATGCCTGCGCCTTCGCGATCCATGCCGCCGTCGCACTGCTCCCCGGCACCCAGCCACGCATCGTCGAAGCGCCGTTTTACTACGCCGCCACGCACGGCGGCATTGAGACCGGAGTCTTCCTCGAAGACACACCAGACACCGTCATGCTTTACGCTTCACCCCGGTCCTGCAGGCCCGCAAGCGCGAACGCCTCGCCTGCTTTCCTTCGCAGGCCGAGACGCTCGCCCAGTTCGGCATCAACGAAGAACACTTCCGACCGGCGCCCGCGTACGACTTCACCCGGCGGCGCAGCCAAGCAGCGTCTGCTCGCCGCCGCGCGCTGCTGCTGCTGCCTTCGCTCGCGCCCGAGACCAGCTCCCTCGTCGCCATGGAGGCCCTCGCCGCCGGAACGACCGTCGTCGCGGCGCCTTCCGGCGCCATCCCCTCCATCGTCGACGACGAACGCACCGGCCTGCTCGCCCCCGACCGCGACCGCATGGCCGAAGCCCTCACCCGCGTCGGCTCCATCGTCCCCGCCCACTGCCGCGCCACAGCCCGCAAGCGTTTTGCCGCCGACCGTATGATCCGTGACTACTGCGCTCTCCACGACAGACTCACCTCCAGAACGCCCGGAGTCATTGCACCTCTTCTGGAGCAAACTCCCGCCGAAGTCCGGACCTGAGATCTTTCTTTTGAAGACTTTGGGACTAGAAGTACGGGGTGGGGGGTCAAGCTCGAAAGCTACTCGCGAATTCGTACTCTGCCCTGAGTTCCCGCTTCACTTCCGCACATCCAAGCCCCTATGTCGCCCTTCGCCCTGCTGAGTCTGGTCGTCGTCGCCGGCGCGCTCTTCAGCTTCCTGAGCGTGCGCGTCCTGCGTCTGCCCGCGACGATCGGCAGCATGATTCTCTCCCTCGGTGCCGCGATCGCACTCATCGCGGCGGGACACAGCGCGCCCGGGCTGCACGCCGCAGCCGAGCGTCTCGTCGGCTCCATCGACTTCAACCAGGTCCTGCTGCACGGCATGCTCGCCTTCCTGCTCTTCGCCGGAGCCCTCCAGCTCGACCTCGAACATCTCGCTCGCGAGAAACTGCCCGTCCTCGCGCTTTCCATCGTCTCGACGGCGGCCAGCACCGTCCTCGTCGCGCTGCTCCTGCGCCTGACCCTGCCGCATCTGGGCGTGGCCCTCTCCATCTCCAGCGCGCTCCTGTTCGGCGCGCTCATCTCGCCCACCGACCCGATCGCCGTGCTCGACATGCTCCGCCGCGCCGGGGTGCCTCCCGCACTCGAAACCCGGCTCGCGGGTGAATCGCTCTTCAACGACGGTGTCGGCGCGGTTCTCTTCCTCGCGCTGCTCGGCGCTTCCGCCACCGGCGGCTACCCCTCGCCGCACGTTTTCGGCGGCCTGCTCCTGCTCGAAGCCGGAGGAGGCATCGCGCTCGGTGTCGTGCTCGGCTTTCTCACCTATCGCCTGCTGCGCCTGGTCGATAACTACCGCGTGGAGGTGATGCTCACCCTCGCACTGGCCATGGGCGGGTACGCGCTCGCCGACGCACTGCACCTCTCCGCGCCGCTCGAAGTGGTCGTCGCCGGGCTGTTCGTCAGCGGGCGCGCCCGATATCTCGCCATGTCGACCGAAACGCGCGAGCACGTGGATCGCTTCTGGGAGCTGGTCGACGACTTCATGAACGTGGTTCTCTTCCTCCTGCTCGGTCTGCAGCTGCTGGTCCTGCCCATCTCGCGAGCCTACCTGCTGGCCGGTCTGGTCTCCATCCCGCTGGTGCTGCTCGCGCGCATGCTCAGCGTCGCCGGCGTGCTCGTGCTGCTCCCCGGCTTCCGCGGCAAACTTCACAGCAACGTTCTCGTTCTCACCTGGGGAGGACTGCGCGGCGGCCTCGCCGTCGCCCTCGCGCTCGCGCTCCCGTACACCGCTGAGCGCAACCTTCTGCTCGTTGTCACCTTCGTCGTCGTGGTCTTCTCCATCCTCGTCCAGGGCCTCACGCTCGACCCTCTGCTGGTCCGCCTCAAGCTCTGCGGCCCGGAGCGCTCGCCGGAGGATTCAAAGCTGCTCGCGACGCAGTGAAAACCCAAGCGTGGGCGTCTCCTCCACGCGCCAGAAACGCTTACCTCATCCCCGCGCAGCATGTCGATCGTCGTAAACCCCTCGCCGTGAGCGTGTTCAATGGCCATCGCCGTCAACAGCGTTCCCGGATGGAGCGTCGCGTACTCCGGCGCGTGACCGTTCAGGTAAAAGTAGGTCGTGCGCGCCTGGCTGTGCGGGCGGGTCGGCAAGCCCGTAAAGCAAGGCGAGCGGCGCGCCCCCGAGCATTAACCCGTACATGCGCAGCATGCCCCCTTCGAGCAGCGGGATCGTTGCGCGATGCCACGACAGCACCCGTGGATCGGCCAGCACGCCCGGTCCGCCGCGCTCCGCCCAGCTCACCGTATGCAGCCGAACCGGAGCATCGAAGAGTTCGCCGCGTCGGCCAGCCGCAGCTCCAGCTTTCCTCGCCCGATCGCCGCATTGCGGAAGTACCGCACATCGGCACGCAGCTTCTTCGGCAACTCAGCTACGGGCAGCGCCCGCGTTCGCGAGGTCGACTCCCCCGCGCAGCGCCGGGCGACCTCGAGTCCAAGCTGTTCCATGGCCGTAATCAGCGGAGAGCCGGGCCGAAGCTGCATGAGATACGCCGTGTCCCAGCTCGTCTCAAGCGCAAGCAGCCGCCAGGCTCTGACGATCTCAGCCGCGCCGCACTCCGGCGCGAACACGCCGTCCAGATGGTCCGATGTGCCCGCCCCGATGAGCAGCAGCTTGCGCTCACCCGCATGCGGCTCGCGATAGGCGTAGAGCGGCAGCAGACCCACCAGCCGTGCCTCAGCGCGAAAGACACACGCGAACATCTCCTGCTGCCCGAACGGTCGCCACCACGGCAGCAGCCTTTCCGGTCGCTGAAACGGCGTGGACCGCGCGCTTGCCTTGCTCAGCGCAAGCCACTCCGGCACCAGCGCCTCCAGCCTACAGACCTCCCGCACCACCTCGATCTCGACCACCGCGTCCGCCGTCTCCCCTGTCTCCTGCTCCGACGCGCCCCCGGTGCCTCCTGTTGCTCCCGAACCCGTGTAGGATAGTCGGGTTGAGCGATTGACGCGAACCAGCATGCGGTGGTGCATGCGCCGCTCGACCCTCTAATCCAGCCCCGCGACAAGGATCCCAGCTCCGATGGCGATGACGACGAACCCGAATGCCCCCACGTCCCTGAACTTCCGCACCACCACGGACTACCGCGCGATGTCCATCGCCACCGCGCTCTTCTTCCTGTGGGGATTCCTGACGAGCCTGAACGACGTCATCATTCCGCACCTGCAGTCAATCTTCGAGCTGAATAACGCCAAGTCGCAGCTCGTAAACTCCGCCTTCTTCGGCGGCTACTTCCTCTTCGCGCTGCCCGCGGGCAAGCTCGTCGAGAAGATCGGCTACAAGCGCGCCATGGTCGCCGGGCTGGTCATCATGGCTGCCGGTGCGCTGCTCTTCCTGCCTGCTTCCAGCATCACCGTGTTCTGGCTTTTTCTGGGAGCGCTGGTGGTTCTCGCCGCGGGCATCACCGTGCTGCAGGTAGCCGCGAATCCCTACGTCGTAAATCTGGGACCGGCCGAGACCGCCTCCTCCCGGCTGAACTTCTCGCAGGCATTCAACTCGCTCGGCACCACCCTCGGTCCCAAATTCGGCGGTATCCTCATCCTCGGCGCGACCACTCTTACCGCCGTCAAGCTGCACGCGCTCTCGCCCGAGCTGCAGGCGGCTTACCGCACCACGCAGGCCTCGTCGGTCCGCCTTCCTTACCTGGGTCTCGGTATCACGCTGCTGGTGCTCGCGGTCGCGCTCGGGCTCATCAAGCTTCCCGCCATGCAGACCAACGCGCAGACGCAGGACTTCCGTCCAGGCGCCTTCGATGAGATCTACGGCGGCTCCATCTGGCAGCACAAATGGCTTCTGCTCGGGGCCGTGGGCATCTTTGTCTATGTCGGCGCGGAGGTCTCCATCGGCAGCTTTCTGATCCGCTATCTGGGCCTGCCCGACATCGCCGCGATGACCGAACGCGACGCCGCGAACTTCGTCGCCTTCTACTGGGGCGGCGCCATGGTCGGGCGCTTCATCGGATCCTGGGTACTGCAGCGCATGCGCCCCGGTCTTGCTCTCGGTCTCGCCGGCACCATTGCCTGCCTGCTTGTCGCCGTCACCATGGCGACCCACGGCAACGTCGCCACCTGGAGCGTCGTCGCCGTCGGCCTCTTCAACTCCATCATGTTCCCCACCATCTTCTCGCTCAGTCTCGCCGGACTGGGCGCGCTTACCAGCCGCGGCTCCAGTCTGCTGGTCATGGCCATCGTCGGCGGTGCCATTCTTCCCGTCGTGCAAGGCAAGATCGCCGACAGCATCGGCATCCAGCATGCCTTCATCGTGCCCGTTCTCTGCTACGTGTACATTGCGTTGTTCGGCTTTGCCTCCCGCAATCGCCTGACCGAAGACGAATCTCTCACCGCATAAGCCGAAACCAGCGGAGTTCACCGGGAAGCATAAGTCGTCTAAACTGGCGTCACCCGCCATGCTCGATGTCGAATTCGCCGAACGCACCGACCCCGGACGCAGCCGCGACCGTAATGAAGACGCGGTCGGGCATGTGCTGCCCGCCTCCATCCCCATGATTCAGTCGCAAGGCTGGTTCTTCGCCCTCGCCGACGGCATGGGCGCGCACGCCCAGGGCGAGGTCGCGTCACACCTCGCGGTCGAGACGGCACTCGAAGGCTTTCGCAGGATGCCGAAAGGCATCATGCACGTCTCGCTGCTTCCCCGGCTGGTACAGCAGGCTAACGCGGCGGTCTACGACGCGGGCCAGGTGGGCGACGCGCCGGCACAAGGACTGCGGATGGGCTGCACCTTCGTCGGCTGCGCCCTGCGCTTCGACTCGGCCGTCGTCTCTCACGTCGGCGACTCGCGCTGTTACCTGCTGCGCGAAGGCCAGCTCACGCAGCTCACCCACGACCACACCATGGTCAACGAACAGATCCGCCTTGGCATCCTCTCCACCGCGCAGGCGCAGGACGGCGACAACCGCCACCTGCTCACCCGGTCGCTCGGCCAGGAGATGTTCGTCGCCGCCGACACCCTCACCGTCAACGTCATCCCCGGCGACACCCTGATGCTCTCGAGCGATGGCCTCCACGGCGCCGTCTCGGACGAGACGCTGCGCTATCTGCTCACCGCCCGCGCCGAGCTGAACGCCGCTGCCGATGCCCTGATCTCGGCCGCCAACGACGCCGGCGGCGAGGACAACATCTCCGTCCAGCTCATCCGCGTCCGCGCGGTGGAACGGATGGGTCTCTACCGCGGCCGCCCCTACCGACTCCTCTGACGGCCGCTTTCAGCTTGCATCGGGTGCAGGAACGGACAACAGCAGAGGCAGGGGCAAGCGCTGGTGTACCTTCTCCTCTAACGCAGCAGCCTCGTTTTGCCCGCTCTTTGTCTCGCCTCAACTAGAAGCTAAGAGCTGAAAGCCAAAAGCCGATGTACGCTCCCAACCTCGATCATGAACCCGGCGACCTGCTCGACCACTTCCGCCTCGAAGAGGTCGTCGCCACCGGCGGCATGGCTTCCGTGTTCCGCGCGCACGACACCCGGACGCAACAGCAGGTAGCCATCAAGATCCCTCATCCCGAGGTCGAGAGCGATCCCGCGCTGTGGGAGCGCTTCGAGCGCGAGCAGGAGATCGGCGCGCGCATCGATCATCCCGGCGTGATGAAGGTTCTCCCCAATCCCGGCCACTCCTCGGTCTACATGGTCATGGAGTGGATCGACGGCCGCCTGCTGCGCCAGATCATGAACGAGCAGAGGCCCCTGCCACCCGAGCGCGCCGCGCGCCTCGTCGCCGCCATCTGCCACGCGCTCGAGCACATTCACGCCCACGGCATCGTCCACCGCGACCTCAAGCCTGAGAACATCATGGTCGATGCCCGCGACGGCATCCACCTCATCGACTTCGGGATCGCCGGAGCCGCCGGCGCGCGACGCCTCACCTTCGCGGGCTTCTCGCAATCCTTCGGCACCCCCGATTACATCTCGCCCGAGCAGGTGAAAGGCAAGCGCGGAGACGCCCGCTCCGACATCTACAGCATGGGCGTGATGCTCTACGAGATGCTGACCGGCCAGGTTCCCTTCACCGGTGACAACCCGTTCGCGGTCATGAACGATCGTCTGCTCAATCAGCCCGATTCCCCGCGCACCCTCAACCCCGGTATCTCCCCGCAGCTCCAGGAGATCGTCTTTCGCGCGCTCGAGCGCGAGCCGAAGAACCGCTACGCCAGCGCCCGTGAAATGGCTCAGGATCTTGAACACCAAGAGGAAGTCGGCGTCGCCCCGCGCTCAGAAGAGACCAGGCGCAAACGCCACTCCCCCGCCCGCCGCCGCGCTCTGTTCCTCACCGGCCTTGCCCTGATCCCGATCGCGCTCTTCGCGCTTCTTCTCGTACTCTCTCGTCACTGACAGCTTGCGCCCTCCCTAACGCGGCACAAACTCATCGGCGTGCACCACGAACTCCGGATACGCTCCCGATCCCAGCTCCGCGATGTCCATGCCCTGCCAGTCGCCGTCACGTCCTACGCGGAACGGGACCAGACGGTCGAGCAGCAGATTCAGCGCATGCAGCAGCGGAAAGACCAGTCCCAGCACCGTAGCGATCCCGACCAGTTCGGTCAGCAGATGTACCCCGCGCATGCCGGCCGCAACGGGACCCAACAGCCCGAAGGCCAGCATGCCCCACAGCCCCGCGCCCGCATGCACCGAGATCGCGCCGCCGGGATCGTCCACCAGCAGCGTGAGTTCCAGCTGCTCGACCAGAAACGCCACCAGCACTCCCGCAACCGCACCCACGAGCATCGTCTGCGCCGGGGAAAAGAAGCACGCGCCCGCGCTTCCCGCCACCAGCCCCGCAACCCAGCCGTTCGCGCTGATGGACGCATCCGGCTTGCGATAGCGCACTCGTGTGGATAACACGGCAGCCAGCAGCCCCGCCGAAGCCGCAAGCGTCGCGTTCACCGCTACCCGCGCCACCTCGAGCACACCCGTCTCCGGCACCCCGAACAGAAGCACCGCCGCGCCTTCCAATCCGCTGAACCCAACCAGCGCGAGCACGCACCCAAACAGCGTCATCACGATGTTGTGACCGGGAATCGCGCTTGGCTGCGCGTGGTGGTACTTGCCCTTGCGCGGTCCCACGATCCACGCCACCGAAAGCGCCGCAAGCCCGCCGGTCACCTGCACCACCGCCGCCCCGCCCGGATCGGCAAAGCCCGGCAGGCCGAACATCTGGTCCATGCGCGCCAGCCAGCCTCCACCCCATACCCAGTGCGCCCACAGCGGAAACGCGACCGCTGCCAGCATTGCGGCGGCACAGCAGATCGCCCGCAGACGCCAGCGATCTCCGCCCGCACTCACCGGAATAAGGGCGACGAGGCCTGCCGCGGCAATCTCAAACGCCACCTCAAGCAGCCTGCGTGCCGTAGTCGCACCCGCCGCGAAGACCGGCTCGGCACCGAGCCAGTCTACTCGCAGCCCGCCCCACGAAAACACATGCGCGGCGCCGCCGCGCGTGCCCGTCCACGCCACCCCTGCCGCGACAAAGACCAATGCCGCCACGCCCATGGCGCACAGGGATGCCAGCATCGTATGCGCTGCGCTGCGCGAGCGCCCGAGACCCTGATGGATCAGGGCCAGCCCGGCCGCCGCGAGCGGGGTCAGCAGTACGCAGACCAGCGCGAGCGTCTCGTTCACCGCTCCTCCCGTTCCAGCTCGCGATAGCTCCACGCCACCAGACCCAGTCCCAGCATCTCCACTGCAATCCCGGCCACGACAAAACCGAACCGCCCGCCCTGTGTCCCGAGCAGGCGCAGGGCCGCCGGCACCAGCACCCATCCGGAGACCATGATCATCAATCCGGCCGCACGCACTCCGCAACCCTCCCGGCAGCGTTCGTCTGAAGGTCCAGTCTAGGTCATGGCGTCAACTTCGCGAGCGTGACGCGCGGAGGAAAGCTCTATCGGGAGGCCGGGCATCCGCACGATTCCCGGACGATGAACTCCACAGGAAGCACTCGCTGCTTCACCCGAAACGTCTTCAGAGCGGGCGCGGCGCTGCCATTGCCGCTGCCGTTCCTCTCGTGCAGACGCTCGATCAGCATCTCCGCTGCCACGCGTCCCAACTCGCTCGCCGGCTGACGTACCACGGTGATGGCCGGCTTGAAGATGTCCGCCATCTCGAAGTCGTCGAAGCCCACCAGCGCCACATCCTTCGATAACCGCAGCTTCAGCCGGCTCAGCGCGCACAACACATGCCGGGTCGTCAGATTATTGCCGCTGAAGATCGCCGTCGGTCGTTCGTCGGACGCTATCAAACGCCGCACCACCTCGACCGTGTTTTCTTCCGTGAGGCAGTTGTGGAACTCACCCGGAACCAACCCGGCAGCTTTCATGGTCTTGCGATACCCCTCGTACCGCGCCTTGAGCGTAAACAGATGGTCCGACAACGCGAGATATGCGATGTTCCGGTGTCCGTGACCGATCAGGTGCGACACCGCCAGTTCCGCGCCGTGACCGTTCTCCACGAGGACGCTCGAGATGCTTTTTCCACGGATGGGCCGATCCACCGCGACGATGGGGGTCGACGCGAACTCCGGCGTGTTCAGGCGCGACTCCCCGTCGGCACCCGGGATGACCACCAGGCCCTCCACCTGATTGAGCTGCATCAGGCTGGCCTCCCGGTACTCGGCGTCGGTGTTCTCGTCGGACGTCGTCACGTTCACGATGTAGCCATGCTGCTTCGCAACGACGCTTACCGCATGCGCGCACGCCGCGAAAAAGGGATCGTAGAAGTTCGGAACGATAATGCCGATGGAATTCGACCGCGCCCGGCGCAGCGAACGAGCCACAGGATTGGGCCGATAGTTCAGCTTGCGCACGGCCTCCATCACCCGGAGGCGCACCTCTTCCGTAACCGGCGCGCTCTCGTTGAGGACACGCGAAACCGTCATCGTGGCGACCCCGGCGAGCTGCGCTACATCGCTCATCCTCGCCTTGCGCGTTGTCTGGCCCTCCATTGCGAACACACCCCTCCGTGTGCGCCGGTCATTCTCCGGCTCGCCTGTTTGCTTTGACGACGCACCCGGCGCCTCCTGCTGATGAGCGCCAAACCCTAACAGGCGCGGCTCACAAAGGTAAAGTGAAATCCTTTTCCCGTCACATTCATTTGATAACGATATCGTCGATAAGGTATCGTGGGCCTCGCCGTCATTCGTCCGCACCGACAATCACCGCTCTCCTGCAAGGATGCGTATGCCCACATCTCGCCGCACGTTCCTCAAGACATCGCTCGCCGCGGGAGCCGTTACCGCGCTGCCCGCACTGCCCGCCTTCGGAGTCGATCCTCAGCGCGCCGTTGGCTTCGCCGCAACCGTCAACAGCGATCCGACTTCCTCGTTCACGCTCGGACTCGGCAACTACCCCGGCGCGCCAGGCGAAAACTTCGCCCCGCACTTCACTCTCGATACCACCACTTATCGGAATCTGGCACTGCTGCGCCCGGCCACGCACTCCTCCGCGTATGACTACAACCTCACCGCGCAGCTCGTCACGGACGGCGTAAAAGCCACCACACCTCCCCGCTGGATCGTGACCAGCACCTCAACCGACGGCATCCTGCCCATTGAAGAGCGGGAGCACCTCGTCGACCACTGGCCTGCGTACACGATCGAGCTGCACGGCGCGAAGCCCTGGATTCAGATCGAACTCGGAGGCGGCGGACCCGACGTTCCCACCATCGATCGCCTGAAAGTGTTCGTCGTCATGCCGCAGCAGGTGTCTGTCAGCGCTCTTACCTTTATCGCGCAGACCTCCGACGACGGCAGCACCTGGAAGGATGCAGGCCAGGTGGTCGCACCCGCGCCCATCAATCCCGGCACCGACTGGCCGCCCGATCTGATCCGCGGCACCAACCTCTTCTACCCGTCCATCCCGCTCACCGCAGCCAGCCAGAGCCGCTTTTACCGCCTACGGATGGAACTCGCCGGAGTGCCCGCCGAGCAGGAGCAGGGGATCACCTGGCGCGTCGGTCAGATCGAGTTCTACCACGGTCGGGACGACAAACAGAACCGCGTAGAGATCGGTGGCCCCTACAGCTTCACCTCCGCCTGGCGTTCCGCCGGCTCGGGTGAAGAGTGGGTCGCCATCGATCTCGGCGCGCGCTGCACCTTCGACAAGATCGGTCTCTTCTGGATTGCCCGCGCTGCCGAAGGCTCGCTGCAGATCTCGGATGATGCCCAGACCTGGCGCGAGCTCCATCCCCTGCCCGCCAACACCACCGACCTCACCGACACCATCCACCTCGCCGCTCCCGCACGCGCCCGCTACCTCCGCGTCCACATGACCCGCCCCGCTTCGCCCGACGGCTACATGCTGTCCGAGATCGAGGTCTACGGACGCGGCGGCCCCATCCCCGTTGCCAAACCGGCGCAGCAGCCGACCCCCGAGGGCAAGCTCGTCCTCTCCGGCGGCAACTGGCGCGTCCAGCGCGAGCCCCAGGTCGAGTCTCCCGGAGTCGCCCTCTCCAGGCCCGGCTATAACGACGCTGACTGGGTCGTCGCCACCGTACCCGCCACCACCCTCGTCTCTTACCTCAACGCCGGCGCGCTCCCCGATCCCAACTTCGGCGACAACCAGCTCTATCTCTCCGATTCCTTCTTCTACGCCGACTTCTGGTATCGCAACGAGTTCACCGCACCCGTCGCCCCTGCCTCTGGAAACCAGCCCGGCCAGCTCCAGTGGCTGCACTTCGACGGCATCAACTGGAAGGCCGAGATCTTCCTCAACGGCGAGCACCTCGGCCGCATCGACGGCGGCTTTATGCGCGGCGTCTTCGACGTCACCGGCAAGCTCCGCCCCGGCCAGCCCAACGCCCTCGCCGTTCGCGTTCTTCGCGAAGCCACTCCCGGCTCCACCAAGCAGAAGACCTTCGAATCCCCCGGGCCCAACGGCGGCGCACCCGGAGCCGACAACCCCACCTATCACTCTTCCATCGGCTGGGACTGGATCCCCACCATCCGCGGCCGCAACACCGGCATCTGGGGTGACGTCTTCCTCACCCAGTCCGGCCCCGTCACCCTCGAAAACCCGCTCGTCCTCTCCACTCTCCCGCTGCCTTCGACCGCCAGCGCGGAAGTCACTATCGAAGTCGAAGCCACCAACCACACCGCCTCACCAGTCCGCGGAACTCTCCGCGGCAGCTTCGGCGACACCCGCTTCGAGCAGTCCGTCGCCCTCGATGCCAATGCAAAAGAGACCCTCAAGCTCAAGCCGCTCCACCTCGACAACCCCAGGCTCTGGCAG
Source organism: uncultured Acidobacteriaceae bacterium (assembly GCA_964247715.1). Lineage (GTDB taxonomy): Bacteria > Acidobacteriota > Terriglobia > Terriglobales > Acidobacteriaceae > Edaphobacter. The sequence goes on from CAXTVJ010000003.1 coordinate 147,998, forward strand.
CCCGCCGGCTACGGCGACCCGCACCTCTACGACGTCACCCTCACCTTCGAAGCCAGCGGCCAGCCCTCCGACAAGAAGACCTTCAAAGCCGGCATCCGCCAGATGACCGCCACCGAGGACGGCGGCGCGCTCCGCCTCTTCATCAACGGCCGCCGCTTCATCCCCAAGGGCGGCAACTGGGGCTTCTCCGAGTCGATGCTCCGCTACCGCGCCCGCGAGTACGACGCCGCCGTCCGCTACCACCGCGAGATGAACTTCACCATGATCCGCAACTGGGTCGGTCAGATCGGCGACAATGCCTTCTTCGAGGCATGCGACCGCCACGGCATCGTCGTCTGGCAGGACTTCTGGCTCGCCAACCCATGGGACGGCCCTGTCCCCAACGACAACGCGCTCTTCCTCGCCAATACCCGCGACACCATCCTGCGCATCCGCCACCACGCCTCCATCGGCCTCTACGTCGGCCGCAACGAAGGCTACCCGCCACCCGCCCTCGACCAGGGCATCCGCACCGCCCTCGCCGAATACCACCCCGACATCCATTACATCGGGTCGTCAGCCGATGGTGTCGTCAGCGGCCACGGCCCCTACCGCGCCCTCGCCCCTACCTACTACTTCGAGCACGCCGACCACCTCTTCCACTCCGAGATCGGCGCCCCTAACATCCCGCCCCTCGAGTCCGTCGAGCTGTTCATGAATCCCGCCCAGATGTGGCCGCAGGCCCTCACCTGGGGACTCCACGACTTCTGCCTCAACGGCGCCCAGGGCGGACGCACCTTCCGCGAGACCATCGACGACGGCTACGGCGGCGCTCACTCCGCCGAGGAGTGGATCACCCTCGCCCAGTTCGTCAACTACGAGGTCTACCGCGCCATGTTCGAGGCCCAGAGCAAGTACCGCATGGGCCTTCTCCTGTGGATGTCGCACCCCTGCTGGCCGTCCTTCGTCTGGCAGACCTACGACTTCTACTTCGAACCCACCGCCGCCTACTTCGGCTGCAAAAAAGCCTGCGAACCCCTCCACATCCAGTGGAACCGCGCCACCAACATGGCCGAAGTCGTCAACCTCTCCGCCGGCAACATCCCGAACCTCACCGCAAGGGCCGAACTCTTCAACCTCGACGGCTCAGCCCACGGCAGCCAGACCGCCACGCTCACCAGCAGCGAAGATTCCGTCCACTCCGTCTTCGCGCTCGAATTCCCCGCAGGCCTCTCCGCAGTGCACTTCCTGCGCCTCACCCTGAGCGATGCATCAGGCGTCCGCTCCACCAACCTGTACCTGCGCGGACGCGACGAGGGCAATCTCCGCCAGCTTCGCACGCTACCGAGGGTGAAGCTGCAGGCCTCCACCGCCACTGAGCGCAAGGGCGACGTCTGGCTTCTCACCACGACTCTCAAGAACATCACCAGTGCGCCCGCGGTCTTCGTACGCCTCAAAGCCGTCCGCGAGACCTCCGGCGACCGCATCCTCCCGGCCATCTACAGCGACAACTACCTCACCCTGCTGCCCGGCGAAACCCGGACCATCACCACCGAACTCAACCACGCCGACACCCGCAACGAACGCCCCCGCATCGCCCTCACCGGCTTCAACACCATACCCGCAACCGTCTGATCTCACTCGCGTCTGTCAAACGAAGGCACAGAAACCTCTCGTAATCCAAAGCACCCCACCTCGGCGAAGCTGAGGTGGGGCGTTTTCTTTGCACCGGCCCCGAAACGCGTCACCCCAAAAGCCTCACGCCGTCCTACCACCACCAGGCCTCCACCTCCCACCCATCCGGGAGTGATGAAAACGGGACGCCTGCCGATGATGGTTTAGCAGCCCAGGCGGATTCAGCCCTCAGCCACCGCCTTCCCGAGCGCTGCACGACTCACTTTGGAAGGTAATAGCGTGCGTTCTCTCTCAGCAGCATCTCCTCACGCGAGCACCCGGTCTCCGCACCGCTCCGACCTTCGTTTTCGGGCTTACGTACGCGCGGCGTCGCTTCCGATCGTGTTCTCCGCGGCAGCCGCTCTGGGACTGACGGCCTGCTCCGCCGTTTCGATGACGGATGCCGCCAACACAGTCGCGCCGGTGCCCGCGCCCACCACCACATCCACAACGCAGAAGCAGGGTTTGCTTCGCGGCGGCCAGCAGCCGATCAGCGGAGCCTCCATCCAGCTTTACGCCGTCGGCACAGCCGGTCCCGCTTCGCCCGCGACCCCGCTGCTCACCGCGCCCGTCATTACCGATGCTCAGGGCGGATTCAACCTTACCGGCCTCTATGCCTGCCCGTCACCGTCCACACTTGTCTACCTCGCGTCCACCGGCGGCAACCCCGGGCTTGCCACCGCAGCCGATAACTCCGACATCGCCATGATGAACCTGCTCGGGCCCTGCGGCGCGCTCACCTCCCGTACCTTCATCACGCTGAACGAACTCACCACCGTCGCGGCCGTCTGGGCGCTCGCCCCTTATATGCAGTCCGTGTCGTCGGCGGGATCCTCCGCGGGCGATCCCAACCTGACCGCGGCATTCGTCCTCGCCCATGCGTGGGCCGATTCGACCACCGGCGCCAGTCCCGGAGCCTCCATTCCCGCTGGCGTTTCCGTCCCGGCAACCACCATTGACACCCTCGGCAACCTGCTCGCCACCTGCGTCAACTCAGCCGGAGGCGCGGCCCGTTCCGCAACTCCCTGCGGAGATTTCTTCGCCCTCGCCACGCCGCCCGGAGGCACCGCCCCGAAGAACATCATCGACGCCGCCCGCAACCTTGCATTGATCCCCACCCTGAACGTCATCCCGCTATACCAGCTGCTTCCGACCATCGCTCCGTTTCAGCCGACCCTGACCGAGGCTCCCGCCTCCTGGAGCCTCGGCGCGCATACAGCCCTCGACGCACCGACGGTGACGGCGACCTCCGTTCCGGGCTCCGCCACCGTCAGCCTGGACGACGACATTCCCGGGACGGTGATTCACTACACTCTCGACGGCTCCGCACCCACCGGATCCTCGATGGCATACACCACTCCCTTTACCCTGACGACTTCCTCCACCCTCCAGGCGATCGCTCTCGTCGGGCCATATGCGAGCCCCGTCATCTCGCGGGCCATGATCGTTCCTCCCGTCCCGGTCCCGCCGGCTCCCGCCCCCCCGCAGCCCCCAGCCGTTCCACAGCTTGCGCCACAAGCCGCCGTCGCTGCGGATTCTCTGGTCGCGTCCTTCGGCATCAATGTCCACTTCAACTACTACGGCTCCATCTACACGAACAGGACGCCGCTGATGATCCGCAGCCTGCAGCAGCTCGGCGTCCGCCATCTGCGTGACGCGATGTGCTGGCAGGGCTTCAATCCGGCGAGCCCCTACTACTTGGTGCACCAACAGCTCGGCGCGCTCGGGATCAAAACGGATTACGTCGCCTACGCCGCGCAGCCGCTCACGCAGGTTGAGGCATTCCCGCCGCTCGTGGGCGACCTCGAAGCCGTCGAACCCGCCAACGAGTACGACAACGCCGGAGTACTCAACTGGCCTGCGGTCATCTCGGCCCAGCAAGCCGATCTCTTTGGCGCCATCCACAGCTCCGCGTCCAACAAGGACGTCACCGTTCTCGGCCCATCGCTCTCCTGGCCCACCAGCGCCCCGCAGCTCTCGGATCTCAGCGCCGTCGCCGACGCCGGTAACCTGCATGGTTATTTCGGCGGATGGAATCCCGGCAGCGTCGTCGCCAATCCCACCATGCTGATGAACATGGTTCAGCCCATCACTCCGGGCAAGTCCCTCTGGGTGACGGAAACCGGTTACTTCGCCCAGCCCGGCCCGTTCTCCGGCTCCTTCGGCGTCTCGCTCGCCGCGCAGGCAATCTACGCTCCGCGCGCGCTGCTCGAGTATGCCCTCGCCGGAGCAGCCCGGACCTATCTGTACGAGCTCGCCGACGATCTCGAGCCCGGACAAGACCCCTACAACTACCACTGGGGTCTGCTCGACACCAGCGGAGCTCCAAAACCCGCCTTCGGCGCCATCGCTTCACTGCTCAATCTGCTCAGCGATCCCGGCCCCGCGTTCACACCCTCGCCGCTCGCCTACACGCTGACCGGCGGCAACTCCAGTGTGCATCATCTGCTCTTTCAAAAGCGGGATGGAACTTACCTGCTCGCGCTGTGGATCGAAGCCCAGAGCTACGATTTCATCAAACAGGTCGCGCTCGCCGTTCCCACCCAGACCGTGACACTCACCCTGAATCAGGCAGTGGCCTCGGCCGACTCCATCCAGTGGACCGACACCGGCACCGTCTCAACCGGCGCAATCGCCGCCGCGCAGTCGATCCCGATTACCGTCTCGGACAAGCTGCAGATCGTCCGGCTCACCTTGCACTGAATCGAGCGGCGTGC
>CAXTVJ010000003.1:152467-161089 GCA_964247715.1 uncultured Acidobacteriaceae bacterium
ACCGTCGAGTGCGCCCGTGTTCAAGCTCGATGGTCCAACTCGGTCGGCTGCACCAGAGCGTAGCGGCTGGTCATGGCGCAGTACGGGCAGCACGCCTCACAGATCACGCTCACGCTCTCCGCGATGGCTTGCGAAAACGTCCGCAGGCAATCCGTGCAGGAGAGCTGCACGCACCGCTCTCCGCGGGAGTTCTCCTGTTCCCGGGCAATCCACAAGGGAGCCGCCGTCTCCGCTTGTTTCCGGTTTTCGCTGGTCTCCTGCCGGATCGCGACGATCATCGCCAGCAGCGCGGGAAGGTCCGTGGCTTTCTCGTAAAACGCATCTGCCGCGACGCCCTTTGGAATGTCAACTCCCGAGTAGGCGCTGCTCATCGCCACCACTCTGATTTCAGGAAATCTGCGCCGCACAACCGACAGGAACTCGAATCCCGACATCCCGGGCATCAACAGGTCCGAGAGCACAATCTCCGGCGTCTCATCTCGAATCCTTTTCAGTGCGGAGAAGCCATCCTCGGAGGCGCGCACCCGATAACCAGATTTCGTCAGAATGGTCGAGAGCAGCATGCGCAGGCTCGGATCATCCTCCACCAGCAAAAGATTGGGTCGCAGCGCAGGCATCGATTCTCTCCTTGAACACGTATGGCACCCTCACGCTCTCACCCGGAGCCGTGCTGTTCTGTATTCAACTGCTCACAGACGTTGAGGTGTTCCAAATCGTCCGCGTGTTCCGACTCAGTCGTGCAGAACCACATTCAACAGCGATTTATGTACCCGGATCCGTCCGTTGTACTCGATGAATCCCAGCTTGCGGAATCGGTTCATGAAAAAACTGACCCGTGACCGTGTGGTGCCGATCATCTCCGCGAGTGTCTCCTGCGTAATCTTCGGGATGAGCGACTCCGGCTCGTTCTTCTGGCCGAACTCCGCCATCAGCAGCAGCGTCCGCGCCAGACGCTTCTCGCTGGAGTTGAACAACTGATCCACAAGGTCCGCCTGAATGCGCATGCTGCGCACCAGAAGAAACTTCAAAAACACATCCGAAAACGCATGCTCCTCGTGAATCACCCGCATCATCTCTGCGCGTTCGATCTTCAGCGCGGAGCATGCGCCGATGGCCGTCGCCGTCGCCATCCGCAGACCCACCGCGCCCGCCAGCGACTCTTCCCCGACGAACTCGCCTTCCGCGAGCAGCGTAATCGTCGCCTCTTTGCCGCGCTGCGAAACCACCGTCAGCTTCGCACGTCCGGTCTGCAGATAAAACACACAGTCCGCGGCATCGCCCTGAACGAAGAACGTCTCCCCCGTCTTGAAGCGCACCACGCGCCGCCCCAGTCCGGATTTCGCAAGAAATACCGCGGGATCAAACACTTCCTGAGATTTCGGCATCCGCATCAGACCTTCCGCAAACGTTCGTCACGGGGACAGAAAGTATGCCGAATCGTCGGCAGATCTCTGTACGCATGGGAGGACCCGCACCGCAGGCCTTGTTATGTTCACTTCCCGCATTCGGAAAGTGTCCTCTTCGCACACCATGCCGCGAAGGAACTTCTCGGCATTCACACCGCGGTATGTGCCGGTATCTTACACAAACGAAATCAACACGGCTATTCATTCGATCGAAGCGTCACTGCCCTCGATCACCCGCGCACGTCCCGTGCTCTCACGGACGATCAGCCGCGGCTTCACCAGAATCGTCGGCTTGTACACCTTCTCCGGATGCGCGATCCGGTCCAGCAGAATCTGCGCCGCCATCCGGCCCATCCGCGCCAGCGGCTGCTCGATTGTCGTTAGACTCGGCACCTGAAACTCCGCGCTCACAATGTTGTCGAACCCGATCACCGAAACGTTCTCCGGAACCCGCAGCCCGGCCTCGTGAAGCGCGCGCATCGCCCCGATCGCCGCCGTATCGTTGAAGCACACCAGCGCCGTGAAGTCGCGGGTGCGCTCCAGAAGCCGCTTCGTCGGCTCGTATCCCACCTCCGGTGACCAGCTGGACGACCGCATCTCTTCCGTCAACTCCTCCGCCGGTGCCACTCCAAGCTCCCGCGCCACCGCCATCATCGCGTCCCAGCGGTACTGTGTGTCGATCACAAACCGGTGTCCCTTCATAAATGCGATCCTGCGATGCCCCAGCTCCACCAGATGCCGCACGGCCAGCTTCGCGGCCGCCGTGTGGTCGATCACCACGTTCGTCACGCCCGGCTTTTCCTTGTGCGCCGACACCGCCACCACCGGCAGCGTCGTCTCCACGTCCGCGTTCGTGTTCAGCAGCAGCAGGCCTTCGGCTCCGCGGTTGATCAGCAGTCGCGTGTACTCCTCGATCAGCTTCGGCTTCCAGTAGTGGCAGGCCGTAAAGTAGACGAACCGCTTCTCCAGCAGATATCGCTCCACGCCGCCCATTACGACCGTAAAGTAACCTTCCGAGTGCTCCGGCACCAGCACGCCCACGGAGTCGCTTCCACTCTTATTCAGGTTCAGCGCGAAGTAACTCGGCCGGTAGTTGAATTTGCGCGCCGCCTCCACTACCCGGCGCCGGGTCTGCTCCGAAAGATTCTTTGCCAGCGGCGCATCGTTCAGCACAAACGACACCGTCGTCTGCGACAGACCGAGGTACCCGGCCAGATCCTTCAAGCTCGTACGCTTCCGCGCCGGCTCCACTTCAGACGTGATCTCGTTCATAGATAGTCGTCCGTCAAGCCGCAGAACGGCGCCCAGCGTCTCGCGCCGGGAACGCGGGCACGGCTGAACAAACCTGTATTCGCTCTCGCAGCAGTATACCGGCCTTACTCCGGCAGGACTTTTGTTCCCATGATCGAGAACCCCAGCCCCGCATCTCCGCTCTGCGGCTGATGCCCGCCCACAAACAGCCTGTACTGGCCTGGCAGAATCGCCCGGTTGCCCTGCGAATTCACCAGACTCAACTGCCGCGGATTGATCGTGATCGCCACATCCTTTGCCTCGCCCGACGACAGATGCGTCCGCGTAAACCCAACCAGTTCGCGCACCGGAGCCGTATTCGAAGCGGGCGGCGTAAGATACACCTCCGTCACCTCGTCTCCGTCGCGCTTTCCTGTGTTCGCCACATGCGCCATCACCGTCAGTGGTTCGCCCGCCTGCAACGCAGCCGACGAAAGCTTCACCCCCGAATAAGCGAACGTCGTGTAGCTCAATCCATCGCCGAACCGATACAGCGGCTGGCCCTTGAAATAACGGTACGTCCGTCCCTTCATCGAGTAATCCGCAAATGCCGGCAGCTGCTCGTTGTTCGCATAGAACGTAAGCGGCAGACGCCCGCCGGGGTTGTTCTGCCCCACCAGCGTCTCCGCAATTGCCGTTCCGCCCGCCTGCCCCGGATACCATGCCTCCAGCACCGCACCCGCATGCTCCTGGGCGAAGTTCACTGCCAGCGCACTGCCGTTCAACAGCACCACCACCATCGGCTTGCCCGTCTTCGCCACCGCCTCCAGCAGATTCTCCTGGAGCTCCGGCAGCCGGATATCGGTGCGGTCGCCGCCCGCGAAGCCCGGTACCTTCACGTCCATCTCCTCGCCTTCAAGATTTGGCGAAAGGCCGACGTACGCCACCACTAAATCCGCCTTCGACGCCTCGCGCACCGCTTCATCCAGCAGTGCCTGCGCCGGCGGAACCCACTCGAGCGTTACGCCTGCGCCAAACAGCGGCGCCTCATGCCGATACTCCACCTTGAACGCGTGCGGCTTCGTATCCGCGAAGTGCACCGTGTACACCGGCCCCTCGGCCTTGCGGAACTCGCCGGCCGGCAGGTCCGACGCGCCGATCTGCTTTCCGTCCAGAGAGATCGAGGCCGCCTCCGCGTCACCGCACGGATAGCAGTGCGCCAGCGTCAGCGTGAACTGATAGTCGCCCGGAGCGGGCGGCACGATCTGCCCTGTCCAGCGCACGCTGAATGCCTTCGCCGGCACCCCGCCCTGCGCCTGCCCGGGAACTTCAATGCCTGAAGGACTCGCCCCGTTCCAATCGAAGTCGATCTGCCTGTCCTGCCGCGTCATCACCGGCGAGCCCGCGAACCTGCCGGCGAAATACTCCGCCTTCAGCCCTGCCTTTCCGTCCGCCCGCAGCACCGTTTCCGGCACCGGCACCGGCAGCCCCGCCGCGTACCCCGAACCCTGCGCGTACGTCACCTCGGCCTTCCCGGCAAGCGCCGTTCGCAGCCCATCGAGTGGCGTCACCGGGTGCAGCGGCACCGCGTTGTAATTGCCTTCCAGCGCCGCCAGCGACTCGGCGTTCGGACCGATCACCGCAACCCGCTTCAACTCGCCCCTCAACGGAAGCACGCCATCATTCTTCAACAGCACCATGGCCTTGCGCGCGGTCTCGAGCGCCAGCTGCGCATGCGCCGCCGAGTCTACCTCGCTGTATGGAATCTGTTCGTACGCTACCTGCGCCGCAGGATCGAACATACCCAGCCGGAACCGCGCCATGAACAGCCGTCGCACCGCCGCGTCCAGCTCGCTCTCCTGAAGCAAGCCATCCTTCACGGCTTTGGTCAGCACCGCATACTCCGGCCCGCAGCTCGTGTCGGTGCCCGCGCGCACCGCGTCCACCGACGCATGCTCCATATCCGGCGCGTATTTGTGGCCAACCGCGATGTCGGTGATCGCCATGCAATCCGACGTGACGAACCCGTTGAAATGCCAGTCCTTCCGCAGCAGATCCTGCAGCAGATGCGTATTCACGCACGCCGGCTGTCCGTCGACCGAGTTGTACGCGCACATCACGCTCTGCGCATGACCTTCCATCACCGTCGCCCGAAACGCAGGCGTATACGTGTCCGCAAGATCGTAGGGCGAAGGATCGACATCCGCGGTATGCCGCGTAGACTCTGGCCCCGAGTGCACCGCGAAGTGCTTCGGCGTCGAGACCACCCGCACATACGTCGTATCCTGCCCCTGCAGTCCGCCCACGAACGCCACGCCCAGCCGGGAGGTCAGGAACGGATCTTCCCCATACGTCTCCTGCCCGCGTCCCCACCGCGGATCGCGGAAGATATTGATGTTCGGCGACCACACCGTCAGCCCGTAGTAAATGCTGTGATTGCCCTCGCGGATCGCCTCCGAGTGCTTCGCCCGCGCCTCTACGGAGATCGCCTCCGCAATCCGGTGGATCAGCGCCGTATCCCACGTCGCCGCCATCCCGATCGCCTGCGGAAACATCGTCGAATAGCCCGACCGCGCACTCCCGTGCAGACCTTCGTTCCAGTAGTCGTACTCCGGAATCCCCAGCCGCTCGATCGCCGGAGCATGATTCTGCATCTGCCCCACCTTCTCCTCGAGCGTCATCTGGCTCACCAGCTTTGCTACCCGCTCGGCGCGGTCCGCATCGGGCGCCAGCGCCACCGGCTTCGGATAACCCGTCTGCTGCGCCTGCATCACCATCCCGCCCGCAGCCAGCAGCGCGGCCGCCACCACCGCCACCCGCCGCGTCCGCCCCTTGCCGCACACCCGCGCAAATCGCGCCCGAACCGTTCCGAAACTTCCCCCGAAACCAGCCTCACAGAATTTCATCCGCAACCACCTGTGTATGTTTTGTCGAGCGTTTGCGCCGAACCCGCGGGCCGGAGCAGTCCCCCAACACTCTAGGTTCTCCGCGTCGCAAAGAGCAAGTCCCAACTCCAGACAACTCGTTGATTAAAGCGGATTAACGTCTCTTTCCGTGCCCCCGCCCACCTCTCCTCGCGTTCCGCTCCTACCCTGCCATCCTGACGTCACGCCCCGCCTGCGCGCATCCAAAACCCGGCGCAGCTTTGCTGCCCCGCGTGGTAACGTGCGCTATGGCAAGCAACTCAGCCGCATCCTCACAGCCCATCGCTGAGGACCTTGCGCACATGCGCGCGCTCATCCGCTTCACCGCGCGCACCCTCACCACCGCCTCACCTGTCCCGTTCGGTGCGCTCATCGTCCGCACCGCTACCCGCGAGCCGCTGCTGCGCTGCGTCAACGCCGTCCGCAAACAGAACGATCCGTCCAGTCATGCCGAGCTCCGCGCCGTCCGCAAAGCCTGCCGCCGGCTGGCCACGCCCTCACTCCGGGGCTACACCCTCTACACCACCTGCGAGCCCTGCCCCATGTGCATGGCCAACGCCCTCTGGGCCGCGCTCGACCGCGTCGTCTACGCCGTTACCATCATCGACGCCGCACGCCACTGCAACCAGATCCACATCCCCGCCGAAGAGCTCAACCGCCGCGCCGACAGGCCCACCCAACTTACCGGCCCCATCCTCCGCGACGAGGCCTACACCACCCTTTTCACCCACCCCAACATGCTCCGCACCTTCGCAACCTGGAGCGCCAGACCCTCCACACAAACCCCCACCAATCCGGGTGCCCCACCCTCACGAAGTCAGGGTAGTTCTCAGGATCTCCCATGACGCCAGAAGACCTTGAAGCCCTCACTGCCTGTCTCGACGAAGCACCCGGCCTTCCTGCCGCGACCACCCGCGTCCTCACCCAGGCCGCCGTCGTCCAGCGCCTCTCCCGCGACTTCTACTGGTACTCCCCCATCCTCAAAGCCCTGCTCGACTCGAAGACCGCCGAAGCCGTCGTCCAGCCCGTCTCCACCGCCGAGATCGTCCGCATCCTCGCCTGCTGCCACTCCCGCCGCATCCCCGTCACCGCCCGCGGAGCCGGCACCGGCAACTACGGCCAGGCCGTCCCGCTCCACGGCGGCATCGTCCTCGACCTCGCCCTCATGGACGCCCTCCACGAGATCACTCCCAAAGGCGTCGCCATCACCGGCCCCGGCCTGCGTCTCGGCGCCTTGGAAACCGCAGCCCGCGCGCAAGGCTGGGAGCTCCGCTGCTTCCCTTCCACCCTCGCCAAAGCCTCCGTCGGCGGCTTCCTCGGCGGAGGCTCCGGCGGCATCGGCTCCGTCGCCCATGGCGGCCTGCGCGACTTCGCCACCGTCCGCGCCCTCGAAGTCGTCACCATGGAGCCCACACCCCGCGTCCTCCTCCACGAAAGCGAAGCCGTCCACGACGTCCTCCACGCCTGGGGCACCAACGGCATCATCACCCGCATCTGGCTCGCCCTCACCCCCGCCATCGACTGGACCCAGACCGCCATCGCCTTCTCGACCTTCGACCAGGCCTTCACCTTCGCCGACACAATCGCCACCAGCGATGCCTGGACCAAACGCCTCGTCACCACCTTCGAGTGGCCCATCTCCGCCGCCTTCACCCCCATCGCCACCGTCACCCGCGAAGGCAAAGCCCTTGTCTTCGTCCTGATTGCCACCGCACAGCTCGACGCTTTCAACCAGGCCGCAACTGAGTCCGGCGGCGACGTCACCTTCGCCGGCCCCTACACCGGCCCACGCACCCAGCCTCTCCTCAGCGACTACACTTGGAACCACACCACTCTCTGGTACATGAAGCGCGATCCCACCTTCACCTACCTCCAGTGCGGGTTCTCGCCCACCGACGCCCGCACGCAGTTCGCTCAACTCAAACAGCGCTACGGCGACGCCTTCCTCCTGCATCTCGAACACATGAAACGGGACGATGGCGTCGTCGTCCCCGGCTCTATCCCGCTCATCCGGTTTACCACCCCCGAAGCCCTCAACGAGATGATCGCCTTCTGCCGAGGGATCGGCGTCTCGGTAGCCAATCCTCACTCCAACAATGTCGAAGGCGGCGGCCGCTACCGCGAAGACAATCGTCAACTCCTCACGAAACAGAAATACGACCCACAAGGTCTCCTGAATCCCGGCAAGATGGCAACCTTCACCGCAACCTGAGCCGTTCACCGCGGTCACTTCGTGACCTTGACACGCGTCGCGCGGTGCTTCCGTTGGTCGCAGCTGAATCTGGTACCGACCAACGGGAGGATGACGCGAAGCTCCTGACCCTACGAAGTGGCGCCCGCCCGGCGTAAGGGCGCCTTTGCTGCTGCTGTTGTTCCGGAAAGAAAGCCATGCAAACCTGGATCCCGCCGCACCGCCAACTCGCCAATCTCACCTGGAAGCAAGTCGAGTCCCTCGACAAAGCACGCACGCTGCTGATTCTCCCCACCGCCGCTATCGAGCAGCACGGCCACCACCTCCCGCTCGCCACCGACACCCTCATCAACAATCTGCTGCTCGGCCACGCCCTCGCCCTCCTGCCCGAAGCAGCCCCCGCCTACGCGCTCCCACCCGTCTGCTACGGCAAATCCAACGAACACCTCGGGTTCCCCGGCACCATGTCGATGTCGGCGTCCACCTTCATGGCCGTCCTGCGCGACCTCGGTGCCAGCGTCCACGCCTCCGGCTTCCACCGCCTCTGCCTTTACAACACCCACGGCGGCAACACCGCGCTCTGCGACGTGATGGCCCGCGATCTCCGCGCCGAGTTCCATCTCCGCACCTTCGTCCTCAGCGGCTCCGGCGGAGTCAGATCCCCCGAAATCTCCCCCCGGGAACGAGCCTTCGGCTTCCACGCCAGCGAGTACGAAACCGCCCTCCTGCTCGCCGCCACCCCAGACCTCGTCCACCCCGCCGAATACACCTCCGCCTACATCGCCGACATCGACCATCCCGGCACGCTCGCCCCCGAGTTCGCCCCCGCCACCTTCGCCTGGCTCACCCGCGACATCTCCCCCTCCGGCGT
>CAXTVJ010000004.1:0-58560 GCA_964247715.1 uncultured Acidobacteriaceae bacterium
ACATGGTCCGCTCCCAGCACGCCATGCTCCTCGACGGCCTCCACATCGACCACCTCCGCCTCATCCTCGGCACCTCCATGGGCTGCATGCAGTCTTTCGTCTGGGGAGAAACCCACCCCGGCTTCGCCCGGGCCCTCGCCCCCTTCGCCTGCCTCCCCACCCAGATCGCCGGCCGCAACCGCATCATGCGCTACCTCGGCATCGAGAACATCAAGAACGACCCCGCATGGCTCGCCGGCGAGTACAAATCCGAACCCGTCGAAGTCCTTCGCACCGCCAGCGAGCTCCTCCTCATCATGGGCTCCGCCCCGCTGGTCATGCAGAAAGCCGCCCCCACCCGCGACGCCGCCGAGCAGTACGCCGACCGCACCCTCGCCCGCATGGTAGTTGCGGCTGGCGTTGAGGTAGAGAAGAACGCTGCGGCCATCTGAGAACGTCCAGCGTTGTGGACGCACGCGAAGATCACTTTGAACATCGGCTCTCCTTCGCTACGGTTATGAGCAGCAGCTCGGACCACAGCAGCTCTTGTGGGCTGATGGGCCGGGCTTGATCGCGTAGACCTTGACGCTGGCTGCGGCGGCATTCACGTCGTACCTGGACAGCAAGTCCGTCAGGTCGTCATGCACCGAGGACTCGGCAGAGGTCGCCGGTGTGCAGCACGCTCCGGTGTCCCCCGTCGCAGGCGAGCAGCACCCGGCCTGGTTCTCGACCTTGGCGTAGGCATTGAGGTCAGAACCGCTGTCCACGATCTCCACATGCTCGAAACCGGCAGCCAGCAGCCCGTCCCGGTAGTGCTCAATCTTGATCGCGCCAGCAATGCAACCGACGTACGCAGCCATGCTCTTCGCGATGTCTTCCGGCAACTCGTGTTTGAGAGCGATGTCACTGACCGCGAGCCGCCCCCCGGGCTTCAGAATGCGCGCGATCTCCCGGAACACAGCGGGCTTGTCGGGTGCGAGATTCAGAACGCAGTTCGAGATGACGCAATCGACCGACGCATCTGGCAGTGGAATCCTGTCGATCATCGCCAGATAGAAGTCAACGTTCGTGTAGCCACCACGGACCGCGCCGGCCCTCGCGCGCTCGATCATCGAGGGCGTCATGTCGATGCCGATCGCACGTCCGGTCGGTCCGACCATCTTCGACGCCAGAAACACATCGAGTCCGCCACCTGACCCAAGATCGACGACCACCTCACCGGCACGAAGATGTGCCGTGGCAGTCGGGTTACCGCACGACAGACCCATGTTGGCATCTGCGGGAATGGACGTAAGCTCCTCCGCCGAATACCCGAAGGCCTCTGCGACGGCCTGGACACCCGCATGATGGTTGGAGAGAGTGCTCTCCGCTACGGCACCGTATTTCGATCTTACTGAATCCACGATCTGTCCTGACATACTGCCTCCTCACATCTGCTGAGGTGAATGTATGTCTTGCTATCGCATCCGTCAAGGCGTATATAAAACTCATGGCGAAACAAACCTTCGACATCGAGCGGTTCTTCCAGGCGCTGGGGGACAGGACGCGACTCCGCCTCCTGAATCTCATGGGCGATCAAGAGGTCTGCGTGTGCTACTTCGTGCAGATTCTTGGCGGGCCTCAGCCGAAGATTTCACGGCATCTGGCCTACCTTCGAAGCGCGGGCATCGTTTCCGCCCGCCGTGAGGGAAAGTGGATGCACTATCGCATCGTGGTGCCTCCGCACGATGGGGCAGCGCAAATTCTGAAGCAGACGATGGGCTGGCTTAAAAAAGACAAGGCTATGCAGAAAGACTCGGCTCTATTGACCAGGGTCTGCTGCTCTCCGTCAAAATACCCCCTCCTCGATGGAGCTCCGCTCCCTGCACCTGTCGACAAAGCCTCCTGCGAGGCCTGCTGATGTCTACCGCTCCCTGTACTCAAGGTCGGAACTGTTCGCCGGCTGCTCGCAAGAAGCTGTCGTTCCTGGATAGATTCCTGACGCTCTGGATCTTTCTCGCGATGGCAATCGGCGTCGCAATCGGCCACTTCGTGCCTTCCTCAGCCGGCTTCGTCAATCGCTTTCAGAGCGGAACGACCAACATCCCTATCGCCATAGGCCTCATCATCATGATGTTCCCGCCCCTGGCGAAGGTCCGCTACGAGAAGCTGGGAGATGTCTTTCGCAATAAGCACGTCCTCGGGCTTTCTCTGGTCCAGAACTGGCTCATCGGGCCCGTGCTGATGTTCCTTCTCGCGATTGTGTTTTTGCGCAATGAACCTGCGTATATGCGTGGCCTGATCCTGATCGGCATCGCCCGCTGCATTGCAATGGTGCTGGTCTGGAATGAACTGGCGGAAGGGGACACGGACTACGTTGCAGGGCTCGTTGCGATCAACAGTGTCTTCCAGGTGCTCTTCTATAGTCTGTACGCCTGGGCGTTCCTAACCGTCCTGCCGAAGTGGTTTGGACTTGAAGGCAGCGTCGTTCAGATCGGAATCAGTCAGATCGCCAGGAGCGTCGGAATCTATCTGGGAGTTCCGTTCGCCGTGGGGTTCATCACCCGCTTGGTGCTGATTCGACTGAAGTCCGAGGAATGGTATCGGACCCGTTTCATTCCGCGGATCAGCCCGCTCACCCTGATCGCGCTGCTCTTCACCATCCTGGTCATGTTCTCCCTCAAGGGCGACCTGATCGTCCGTCTGCCCCTCGATGTGGTGAAGATTGCAATCCCGCTCGTGATCTACTTCCTTATCATGTTCCTGGTCAGCTTCTGGATGAGCAAGAAGCTGGGCGCGAACTACGCACAGTCGGCGACGCTCTCGTTTACCGCTGCCGGGAACAACTTCGAGCTTGCGATCGCCGTCGCGGTCGCGGTCTTCGGCTTAAACTCCGGAGAGGCTTTCGTGGGGGTTGTCGGGCCGCTGATTGAGGTGCCGGCGCTCATCGGATTGGTGAATGTCGCATTCTGGATGAGGCGCCGGTTTTTCGCTTCATCAACCGTCGGCTTTCAAGTTCACGCCATTGAAGATGCACCCTGATAGAACAGCTGATGGGTACCGCATCGCGAAGACCACATCCCAAGTGAAACGTCACACTCTACAAAGTGTTACTTGGATCGTTTTTTCAACTTCCGGCGTGAGGGCACAAATGAACATCGGTTATCTCGGCATGAAGCACTCCTTTTCGCTCGAAATGGTGAAGCAGCTCCAAGCGAAGTACTTCAACGACACCTTCTACGAGTGGCCGCCCAAAGACAAAGACCAAGACAAAGCCGCTGAACTCGACATCCTCCTCGCCACCGGCCCCGTGCAACAGGACGTCTTCGAAGCCCAGCCAAAGCTCGGCCTCCTGCAGATGGCCTCCGCCGGCTACGACGGCGTCGACGTGGACGCGGCCACCCGCGCCGGCATCTGGGTCGCCTCCGCCCCCACCGGCAAAACCGGCAATGGCGAGTCGGTCGCTGAGCACGCCGTCCTCCTCATGCTCGCCGCCTCCCGCCGCCTCAACGAGGAGCTCGCCTTCACCCGCGCCCCCGCGCAGAACCGGCCGGAAAAGCCCGAGGGCAACAAAGCCCTCTTCGGCAAGACCGCCTGCATCGTCGGACTCGGCGGCATCGGCGCCCTTCTGGTCGAACGCCTCCGCGGCTTCGGCATGACCCTCACCGGAGTCGACAAATTCCCCGAGCACGCCCCCACCGGTGTCAAGCCATACGGCGAACACCAGTTGCAGGAGGCCCTCGCCGACGCGGACTACGTCATCCTCGCGCTCCCCGCCACCAACGAGAACGAAAACCTCTTCGACGCAAAAATGCTCGCCTCCATGAAGCAGCAATCCATCCTGGTCAACGTAGCCCGCGGCACCCTCGTCGACGAACCAGCCTTGCTGGCGGCCATTCGCAGCGGACACCTCTACGCCGCCGGTCTCGACGTCGTCAAAGACGAGCCCATCAGCGCCGGCAATCCCCTCCTCGAAGAGCCCCTGATCGTCGTCACCCCCCACATCGCGGGCCCCACCGACCTCATGCTCGACGGCAGCTTGAACTTCCTCGCCGAAGTGCTGGAGAACTACCGCAAGGGCCTGAAATCCCCCGGCCTCCTCAACGAGCCCGCAAATCCCAGAGTAGCTTTAGGCTAAGTCACTCATTCAACGTGAGTTGCACGCCGTAAGTCAGCACGGCCATCTAAGTCCTTTCCTTGCAGAACTTTAGAACTAACCCCCATGAATACAGGACTTTAGCAAACAGGGGGGGTACCCCCCCACCCCACCCCAAAATTCCCTGCGACAATGGAGACATGGCGTTTTCAGCCGAAAATCCGGCAACAGCAACACCCGAGACCATCGCCGTAGCCATGTCCGGCGGCGTCGACTCCTCGGCCGTCGCCGCGCTCCTCAAGTCGCAGGGTTACGAAATCGTAGGTCTCACCCTCCAGCTTTGGAACCAGCGTCGCCTCGCCGGCCACGAAGGCATGCCCGAAGCCGTCCAGGGCCGCTGCTGCTCCATCGACGACGTCTATGACGCGCGCCGCGTCGCCGAGCGCCTGAACATCCCCTACTACCTGGTCAACCAGCAGGACCGCTTCGAGGCCGACGTCGTCCGCCCCTTCGTCAGCGAGTACCTCGCCGGACGCACGCCCATTCCCTGCACCCTCTGCAACAACCACCTCAAGTTCGACCAGCTCCTGCTCACCGCGCGCCAGATCGGCGCGTCGCGCATCGCCACCGGCCATTACGCCCGCAACCGTTTCGACCAGGCCTCCGGACGCTGGATCCTCTCGCGCCCAGCCGATCACACCAAGGACCAGACCTACTTCCTCTTCGGCCTCACCCAGGACCAGCTCGCCCACACCCTCTTCCCGCTCGGCGAGATGCAGAAGCCGGCGGTTCGCGACATGGCAGCCGACGCTGGCCTCGAAGTCGCCCGCAAGCCCGACTCCCAGGAGATCTGCTTCATTCCCGGAGGCGATTACCAGTCCTTCCTCCGCGCCTATCTCGACGAGCAGGGCGAGCCGCTCCCTGAATCCGCCGGCGAACTCGTCACCTCATCCGGCAAAGTCGTCGGTCGCCACAACGGCATCCACAACTTCACCGTAGGTCAGCGCAAGGGTCTCGGCCTAACCAGCCCAAACCCGCTCTACGTCCTCGAAATCGCCCCCGAAACCCACCGCGTCACCGTAGGCAGCGACGAAGAGCTTCTCTCGCGCGAACTCCACGTAGAACGCACCAACTGGATCGCCATCGACCAGCCTCGCGAGCCCCTCCGCGTCAAGGCCAAGGTCCGTCACCGCCACGAGCCACAATGGGCCATGCTCTTCCCCGGCGACTCACCAGAAACAGCACACGCCCTCTTCGACGAGCCGCAGCGCGCCATCACGCCCGGCCAGTCCACCGTCTTTTACGACGGAGACGACGTAGTCGGCGGCGGCTGGATCTGCTAATTCGCCACGCGGAGCGAACACCCCGCGAAGCGGCATCCGCCGGGCGTCAGCGCGACGTTGCCGTTGCGGGTTCTTCTTTACGCAAGAAACGCCGTGCAAAAGCACGGCCGTTCCCCACACTTCCAAAATCATTAGAGTGAAGACAGATCGTTCGGATCAGCCTTGATCTCAGGCGGCTTCTGCTCCGCAAGCGACCGGTAAGGTACCACCGCGGGTCGCGCCGGTCCACCCGGCCGGTTCACCACATCGTTCTTCGGTACCGGCCTCGCCGAGCGCCCCCCCGAGCCAGACCCAAACGCTCTGGCGCCGCTGATCAACGTCTCAAAGCCCGTTTTCAGCCCGGAGACGATCCCCGCCACCTCGCGTCCCGGTCGCGTGATGCCATGCTCGATCGCAACCCCGAGGCGCGTCGCCGAGTCCAGCGTAGCGGAGACCATTCCGTTCACACGGCTCACCTGCGACCGCACCTTGCGGTTCGCATCCTGCACCGTCTCGTTCGCATCCTTCACCGTCTGGTTCGCGGAGGAAACGGTAGGCCCAAGCTCCTCCACCTTTTCCCGCGCGATCCCCGCAATCCGTTCCACATGGCTGGTGATGTCATTGATCTTGACCGTCAACTCCTTCACCTTCGGCGTCGCATCGGTCACAATCTCGTCGATCTTGCTCGAGATGTTCTTGATCTTGGGCTGCAGGTCATCCACCACCGCGTTGATCTTCGGCGTCATTCCCGTCACAAACGCGTGTGTCTCGGTAATGAACGGCTGAGCCTTCCCGCGCAACTCCGTCACCTCTGCCTGGATGGCATGCACCGCCTTCAGCGCCTCCAGACCCAGGAACAGGACCACCCCGGCGATCGCCAGAAACGAGAAGGCAATGATCCCGGTAAAAACCTCGATCCAGAACAAATTTCCGGCAACGGCGGTACCCGGAGTCTGCAGCGCAACAGCCAGCGAGTGGGTGGCGGCAAGGGGGTGAGCCAGAGACATCAGCGGCATATCTTCTCCAAAAGTCTCCCGCTGCGTGCAGGGAAGGCTTGTCGTATTCAGGAACGTCCCTCGAAGGACGTCGGCATCCGGATAAAGGGATCCCGTCGCCCAATCACGCTCAGGCATGAGGAAAGGGCGGAGCCGGAGGAAGCGAACGACGCAACCCAACCGATTCCGCCCTCAAAAAGCCCGGAGCGGGCGTAAGCAACAACCCAAAGCTACGAGTTGACAGTCTCCTCGACCTTGCTCGTGTACGCTTCTTTGCCGGCGTTGATCGCGGACTGCACCTTGTCCTGCTGATCCGCTACGAGGCTCTTGCCCTTCTCAACATACTCCGTCCACTGCGAACGGCCCTTCTCGTAATACTCCTTGCCGCGATCCACATAGTCGCCCGCGACCTGCTTGCCCTGCTCGACATACGTGTTGGCCTTGTCCAGACCCTGCTGCGCGTACGCGGCCGCCTTTTCCTTGGCATCCAGCGCGCCCTGCGCAATGTCCTCACGTGTCTCCGCACCGGACTTCGGCGCATACAGCACGCCGATCAGCGCTCCAAGGCCGAGGCCAGCGAGAAACCATCCCAATCCGCCGCTTCCGTTATCGTTGTCAGCCATTGCACTCTCCTGTTTGAGCAAATCTAGATTCGTCGGAACTCCGGCATCCTGCCCGGGTAACCCCTTGCCCGGGCTGTGGTCGATACCCAGAAAAAACCGTCCCGCGGCCTTGCACTAATGAAGATGCGGCCCCGTACAGCCGGGTTGCTGTATGGACTCAGGAACGCCCGCTGAAAAGAGACGCGTTCCCGCTTCCCGACTCACCCGCTGGGATCCTCTGTGCCCTCCGTCGTTCCTGTGCTTTCGTCTCTCCGGGTCGCTGCAGCGCTGCCCTCCAGCGGAAACGTACCGCCCGCTCATGTACACTCTGCCTCGGAGCGGCGTGTGCCCCGACTGCGCCAGTTCCGCATCCATCTTCCGAGGTATTCGCTGTGCAGAGCTCCATGCCGCCCAAACCGGCCGGTTTCCTGACGTTCACTCTGCACGCGCATCTTCCCTACGTCGTCAATCACGGCACCTGGCCCCACGGCATGGAGTGGCTCCACGAGGCCGCCGCCGAAACCTACCTCCCGCTCCTGCGCGTCCTCGGGCGACTCGACCGCGACGGCATCGGCCTCCACTGCAACCTCAATCTCTCGCCCGTCCTCATGGAGCAGCTCGCCCACCCCGTCTTCCTCCACGAGTTCCCCCACTACGTCACTCGCAAGATCGTCGCCGCCCGCGAAGACGAGGCTTTCTTTACCCAATCCGGCGAGGCCCACTACGCCGAGACCGCCCGCTTCTGGCAGCGCTTCTTTACCGAAGCTCTCGAGCAGTTCCAGTTCCTCGGCGGAAGCATCATCGAGGGCTTCAAATACTTTCACAGGAAAGGCCTCATCGAAATCATCACCTGCGGTGCCACCCACGGCTACATGCCGCTGCTCGGCACCGACGAAAGCGTCCGCGCGCAGGTGCGCACCGCCGTCCAGACCCACATCCGCCACATCGGCGAGCACCCCCGCGGCATCTGGGTCCCCGAGTGCGGCTACCGCCCCGCCGGCTTCTGGCAATACCCCGTCCCCAACGCCGACGGCACCCCCACCCCCGCAGGCTTCGACCGCATCGGCGTAGAGCAGGCCCTCAGCGAATCCAGCCTCGACTACTTCTTCGTCGACACCCACCTCGTCGAAGAAGCCCAGCCCGCCCGGTCACCTTACGCAGGGATGAGTGGCATCCCCGCCGCCCCCGCGTCACAGCAAACCCCTACCGCTCACAGCCGGCGCTGGCTTTACCAGCCTTTCTATGTTGACGGCCCCTACCTCGCCGGCGGGCACGACAAGCGCTGCGCCACCACCATCTTCCCCCGCGACCCCCGCACCGGCATCCAGGTCTGGTCCGGCGAACACGGCTACCCCGGCGACGGCAACTACGTCGACTTCCACAAAAAACGCTGGCCCGGCGGCCATCGCTACTGGCGCGTCACCGGACCCCGCGTCGACATGGCCGACAAAGAGCCCTACTTCCCCCACGAAGCCGCCGCCCGCGTCCAGGGACACGCCTCCCACTTCGTCCACCTCGTTCACGAGGCCCTGCTGGACGCCCGCAAAGACGACAGTCTCCCCGAGTCCGTCCCGCCCATCCTCTGCGCCCCCTTCGACGCCGAACTCTTCGGCCACTGGTGGTTCGAGGGTCCGCTCTGGCTGGAAGCCGTCGCCCGCATCCTCCACGAGCAGCCCACCAGCGTCCAGCTCACCTCCTGCTCCAACTACCTCGAGCGCTACCCCCGCGCCGGCTTCCTCGCCCTGCCCGAAGGCTCCTGGGGAGCCGAGGGCTCCAACCAGGTCTGGATGAATCCCGAAACCTCCTGGACTTGGACCCACATCTACCCCGCCGAGCTCTACACCCGTGACGTCTGCACCGCAGGCAAATGGCGAGACTCCCAACTCGCCACCCGCCTCGTCCAACAACTCTGCCGCGAGCTTCTCCTCCTCGAATCCTCCGACTGGCAGTTCCTCATCACCACCGGCGCCGCCCGCGACTACGCCGAAATGCGCTTCGTGACCCACAACGATCAGTTCCTCGAGCTCAAATCCTTCTGGCAGGCATACGAACAGAACGGCGCCCTGGACGATCATCAGACCGGACGTCTCGCGGCGATCGAGCAGCGCGACGGCATCTTCCAGGACATCGACCCGGAGCACTGGACAGCCGGTGCCAAAGCGGAGCGCGACTGCACAACGCCTCCAGCAATGCAAACGAAGCAATCGTAACCAGCAAGAACACCGCGAGGCCGTCCGATACCCGCGAGTGGATCGCCTTTCGAGGACAGCACGAGTTTCGCGTCCGGGCCAACTTGCCGTTGCGGTCCACCTCCAACTCACGGAACGCTCTTCACCGCGCCTGCTCGACCTGCAGGCGCCGCAGCATCCGAAAGCCAGATGGTTTCGACACCCGCCCCGCAAACAGAGGCTCATCGCGCACGATCCGCGGCGGCACGGCTCCTCCACCTCTGGCATCTCCTCTCCCTCGACGCCCCCGCCGTAGCCACCCTCTGGACCTGGTGGATCGCCCGCACCTTCCACGTCCTGCTCCGCCCCGCCGAACTCTTCTGCATGTTCCTCGCCGTCTGGGTCCTCTACGCCGCCGACCGCCTCCTCGACGCCCGTGTCCTCGCCTTCCGCACAAGTCTCGTCGGCCTGGAAGCCCGTCACCTCTTTCATCACACGCACCGCACCGCCTTCCGCATCGCCATCGCCCTCGTCTGCCTCGCGCTGGCCGCCTTGCTGCCCCAGGCACTCGCCCCCGCCGAGCTCACCCGGTTCCTCATCCTCGGCATCCTCCTCATCGCCTGGTTCCTCATCATTCATTCGCTCGCCGCAGAAGCAAGACGCCCCCTGCCCAAGGAGTTCGTCGTCGGCCCATTCTTCGCCGCCGCCGTCTTCCTTCCCGCAAGCGTCCGAGCGCCCCAAATCCTGCCTCATCTGTGGCTGCCCGCCATCACCTTTGCCGCCCTTTGCACCCTCAACTGCCTCTTCATCGCCGCCTGGGAGCGCAGCACGCCCGCCCACCGCATCACCGAAGCCTCCGTCCAGGCGGTCGCGCGCTGCGCCATGCTGCTCGCCGCAGCCGCCGCCCTGTGCACCGCACTCCCGCACGCAAACGCCCCGCTCATGCTGCCCGTCGCCCTCAGCACTCTGCTCCTGCTCGCCATCCACGCCCGCCGCAGCCACCTCGACCGCACCACTCTCCGCGCCCTCGCCGATCTCGCCCTGCTCACCCCCATCCTCGGTCTCCCATGGCTCCACTAGTCCCGCGCAAAGCCAGACAGGGAGTCCCGCGCAAAGCCAGACAGGCGGCCGGCTTCGACCGCATCGCCCCGCTCTACCGCTGGCTCGAATACCTCACCCTCGGCCCGCTCCTCGAGCGCACCCGCTTCCACTTCCTCAGCCGCGGCGCGCTCGCCCACACCCGCACCGCCCTCATCCTCGGCGACGGCGACGGACGCTTCACCGCGCGTCTGCTGAACGCCAATACGCACCTCGCGGCTACCGCCGTCGACACCAGCGCCGCCATGCTCGCCCTGCTCCGCCGGCGCTCCGCCGCTCACGCCGCCCGTCTCCGGACCCTTCACGCCGACGCCCGCAACTTCACCCCGCACAATGTCCCCGATCTCATCGTCACCCACTTCTTCCTCGACTGCCTCACCCAGCCCGAGCTCGACGCCCTCGCCGCCCGTCTCGCCCGCAGCGCCGCCCCCGAAACACTCTGGCTCGTCTCCGAGTTCCGCGTCCCCGCCGGCCCGCTCCGCCGGCCCGCCGCCCTCCTGATCCGCGCCCTCTATTTCGCCTTCCGCGTCCTCACCGGCCTCCGCGTCACCCGTCTCCCCGACCACCCCCGGGCCCTCGCCGCCGCCGGATTCCGCCGCCTCGAAGCCCGCTCCTTCCTCCTCGGCATCCTCACCACAGAACTCTGGCGCCTGTAGTCCGTCGTCCGGCGCGCGCGTCTGCCCGCGCCTGCCCGCGTGCAAGTCCGCCGCCTTCCGTCACGCCGATTCCAAAACCTCACGAACGCAAGGTCAAATGTCCAGACCTCAAGAAAACTGCGCGCGGGCCAAAGCAAACAATCCACTTACGAATTTTGTTTGACAATGGTACCCACGCTCCTTCATGCTGGTGACGGGTACCTTTACCCTTGGAGTTCAATCATGATGCGTACTATTGCGGCCATCCTCGCGCTCGCCCCTGTCGCTGCTCTTGCAGCCAAGTCCACCGCGCCTGCCCAGCCACGCTCTACGCCCGTATTGCAGTCCGCCCTCCTCCAGCCCCTTGCGTTGGCCGCCGCTGCCTCGGCCGACACCACGGTCCGCACCATCCGCGTCTCCACCGGGGTCACCACGCCCGTTCGCCTCACCGCGGCCAACCCCGTACTGGATGGAGCCCCCTACAAACTCCTCACCGGCGATACCACCCTCGTCATCGCGATGACGGTCGATCCGTCCGGCAGGCCCACCAATCTCAAGCTCGTCCGCTCCGCCGAAGACAAGCTGGTCGACAATCACGTCCTCGCCGCCGTCAGCCAGTTCCGCTACCGGCCCGGCACCATCGACGGCAGGCCCGTCGCCTATCCCCTCACCGTCGAATACACCCTCCAGCAGGGTGCCCGCTTCTAAAACCCTCCCCGGCACAGGGAACGGGGCGAGCTCATCGAGCGCGCCCCGTTTTTCTGCCGTCTCCCTGCTCCCTGCTCCACGCTCCCCGCTCGCTGCTCTAGTCCTGCTACTTCTCCTCATCCAGCTCTTCCTCAAACTCCATCTCCGCCACCTGCACGCTGCCGCCCGGCCCCTCCACCAGCACCTGGATCCGCCCCTCCGCCCGCTCCAGCTCCAGCTTGCACGCCTGCGACAGCGTCACGCCCTCCTCGAACAGACGCACCGAATCATCCAGCGACAACTCCCCCCGCTCCAGACGCTCCACCACCGCCTCCAGCGACGTCAGCTTGTCTTCGAAACTCGCCATCTGCCTCTCCCCTCCTTCTACCTGCACCACATGACCTAAGTCCGCGCAAACCCCAGCACCTGCGCCGCCGCCTTATACTTCCCGAACGGTGCGCTCACCTGCACCCCCTGCACGCTGCCCTTCACCTCATCCAGCATCTCCCGCGCAATCGCGATCCCCTCCGCGCGCGCCGCCTCGGGCGTAGCCGCCGCGCCCATCCGCGCCAGAATCTCGTCCGGCACCCGCACCTTCAAATCGTTCTTCATAAACTCCGCGTTCTTCACGCTCGTCAGCGGCCAGATCCCCGCGATCATCGGCACCCGGAACCCCTCGATCCGCCGCAGGAACTCCTCCAGAAGCCGCAGATCGAAGACCGGCTGCGTGATCCCGTACTCGCCGCCCGCCTCCACCTTCGCCGCGAATCGCCGCACCTCGTTGTCAAGATCCGCCACCCCCGGGTTTGCCGCCACTCCCACGGTGAATCCCGCCGACCCGCCAATCGGGCCGCCCCCGATATCCAGCCCGAAATTCAAATCCCGCACGATCTTCGTCAGCCCGATCGCGTCCACGTCGAACACTGCGGTCGCCTCCGGGTAATTTCCCATCTTCGGCGGATCGCCCGTAAGACACAGAATGTTCTTCAGCCCGATCGACGCTGCCCCCAGCAGATCGCTCTGGATGCTCAGCAGATTGCGGTCCCGGCACGTATAGTGCAGCACCGTCTCGATCCCCACCCGCTGCTGGATCTGCACGCACAGGCTCATCGCGCTCATCCGCGCGCTCGCCCGCGGGCTGTCCGGCACATTGATCGCGTCCACTCCCAGCCGGTACAGCTCCTCCGCGCCCTCCAGCTCCCGCGTGCAGTCGAACCCCTTCGGCGGCACAATCTCCACCAGCGTGCAGAACTCCCCGGCCGCAATCATCGCCCCGATCTTCGACCGCTCCGCCAGCGCCACCGGCTCCAGCCGCGTCTCCCGCTTCGGCGCCTCCACCGCGCCCGCTTCAGTCCCCGCCTCCACGGCAGCCACCCCCGCCGCCTGCGCCTCCAGCGCCCGCAGCGCCCCGCGCACGGCACGAATGTGCTGCGGCGTCGTCCCGCAGCACCCGCCCACAAACCGCGCCCCCGCCTGCACAAAACGGCGCGCAAAGCTCGCCAGATACTCCGGTGAAGTCAGATACAGATGTCGGCCATCCACCACCCGCGGCGTCCCCGCATTCGGCATCGCCGCCAGCGGCAGCTTCGTCACCGCGCGCATCCGTTCGATCGTCGCCAGCACAATCCCCGGACCTTCACTGCAGTTGCACCCGACCGCCGCCGCGCCCCAGCCCTCCAGCCTTCGCGCCGCGTCCTCCGGGCTCGTCCCGTCCAGACAGTCTCCCGCCTCGTTCACCGTCACCATCGCAATCACCGGCAGCCACGGAGCCTCCGCGCGCGCCGCCCGCAGCGCCAGCTCCGCCTCGTTCATCGCCATCACAGTCTCGAGAATCAACAGATCCGCGCCCGCCCCCGGCCCACCCTCCGCCAGCGCCCGCACCTGTTCCGCAAAGGCCGCATACGCCCGCGCCTCGCTTACGCCGGTACCGTCGGCTGCAGCGTCCTGCTCCGCGACAATCCGCACTCCCAGCGGCCCGATCGCCCCGGCCACATACGCTTCGCTCGCCTGCTTCTCCCGCATCTGCGCCACGCACTCGCGCGCCAGCTTCACCCCCGCCCCGTTCAGCTCGCGCGCCCGCGCCTCCAGCCCGAACCGCGCCAGACGCACCGCGTTCGCGCCGAACGTGTTCGTCTCCAGCACCTCCGCGCCTGCCTGCAGATACTCCCGATGTACCTCGCGCACCAGCTCCGGCTGTGTCACGTTCAGCTCGTCGTAGCAGCGGTTGATGTAGATCCCCCGCCCGTACAGCATGGAGCCCATCGCCCCGTCGCACAGCACCGGCCCACCCGCGAATAACCCAGGCAAACGTTCCCCGGCAGCTGTCTCCACGGGCAGAACCTCATCGACATGCGACATTCTTCCATCCTAAGTCACACCCGCGCAGGCGTCGCAGACCGTTCACGGTTCACCGTTCTGTCTCAGGCTCCACGGCCAACGGTCAACGCACAACGGACAACGTCTCCCGCGCACTCACCAAAGCCCCCTTCGCCCGTCTCACTCAGACGCCGCTTTGGTATACTTTACGTACCCCGTAAGCCGCGCATTTTGTGCCGCCGCACGCTGGTTTGGAGCCCGTCCCGTTGAACATTCGCAGTCTCTCCGCATCTCTCGCCAGGCGTGCTGTCTCTCGCCCCGGGCGCGGTCTTCTCCTGCTTCTCTTCAGCGCAGCCGTCGCGCTCGGCTTCAGCGGATGCACGACGCCCGTCTATAGGTTCCCCCAGTACAACTTCGCCGGACGCCCCATCCCGCCCAGCAAACTCTCCAATCGCGTGATGGTGAGCTTCGACACCGGCGCCCAGGGGGCGCTCGAGATCCTCGACGCCCTCCGCGACATCCGCAGCAGCGTCTATAACGCCAATACCAGCTTCAGCATCACCGGCTACTCCGGCAACAACCCCACCACCATCCTCAACTTCCCCGATGAGCTGCGCGGCTTCGTCTATTCCAACGCTTCGCCCTACACCATCACCCCCATCAACTACGGCACCGAAGCCGCCACCAGCGGCGCCAGCACCATCAACAGTCCGGCCAACTCCTTCGCCCTCGCCCCCGACTTCCTCCGCACCTACGCCGCCTCCGAAGAGGCCGGCCAGCTCATCGTCGGGGACGCCACCTCCGGCATCACCTACGCGCTCAACCTGCCCAACGTCTACCAGGTCGCGGTCAACACCGGCGACACCGTTGCCCTCGCCATGGTGCGCAACTCCAACACTCTCTACCGCATTCTCAAACTCAACCCCAACTCCACCAACCCCCCGGGCGCAGTCGACTGCGAGCCCGAGATCCTCCCCGTCTACTGCGTCGTCCCCGTCCCCGGTAACTTCGACCGCCCCGTCGGTGCCGTCTTTTCCCCCGACGGCACCAGCGTCTACGTCCTCAACTGCGGTGTCGAGTGCGGCGGCGGACAGAACGGCGGAGCCGGCATCAGCTTCATCCCCGAAAGCGTTCTCTACCTCAACAACATCCCCACCGCCGTCCCCTACCCGGCCGTCGTCACCAACACCATCTCCATTCCCGGCGGCGTCACCACCGGCCTCACCGATGGCGTCAACCTCTACCTCGCCGGACAGCAGCAGCAGCCCGACGGCCTCTTCGCCGGCTTCCTCACCGTCATGCCCCTCAACACCCTCACCCCGGGCACCCCCATCTCCATCGCCGACGGCAACCACTCCAAACTGCTCCTCGCCGACGACAACACCCTCTGGATCGCCGCCCAGAACTGCTCCGTAGGCGAACGCGCCAAAAACGGCCTCAACTACAACTGCCTCACCGCCTACAACACCGCCACCGCCACCGCCGCCATCGTGCCCGCGCTCACCACCGCGTCGCCCACCGTCCCCTACCCCAACCAGAACAACAACCTCGTCTACTACGGCTCCGCCACCGGCCTGTGCTGGGTTCAGGGTCTGCACAAGGTCTACACCGCCTACGGCGGACAGGTGCACGCCTTCAACACCACCAACCTCACCGAAATCGACAACCAGAACATCACCGTCCAGGGCACCGCCCTCGATGTCGCCTACATGGACGCCACCAACGACACCGCCGACTGATGCCCGTCGATATTCTCGCCATCGCGGCGCACCGTGACGATGTAGAGCAAACCTGTGGAGGCACCCTGCTGGCTCAAAAGGCTCTGGGTGCCTCTACCGGCATCGTCGACCTTACGCGAGGTGAGTCGGGCACCAGAGGAACAGCAGCCGAACGAGAAGCCGAGGCATCCGAAGCCGCCCGCATCCTCGGCGTCTCCCACCGCGAAGCCCTCGATCTCCCCGACGGCAGCCTCCAGAACTCCCTCGAAAACCGCCTCAAGCTCGCCGCCGTCCTCCGCCGCCTGCGCCCCCGTGTCGTCATCCTCCCCTACTGGCAGGGCCGCCACCCCGACCACTACACCTCCGCCACCCTCGGCTACGAAGCCTGCTTCGCCGCCGGCCTTCGCAAGCTCGACCTCTCCGGCCCCGGCGGCGAGCCGCTCGCCCCCCACCGCCCCTACAAGATCCTCTACGCCTCCCTCTACGCCGACGTCCGCCCCACCTTCGTCGTCGACATCACCCCGCACATCGAAACCCGCCTGCAATCCCTCCTCGCCTATCGCTCCCAGTACGGCGCGCAGCCCGAAGGCACCGGCCTCTTCGTCCCCGAAGAAGAGATCCGTGAGCGCACCTTCGCCTCCGCCCGCCACTACGGCCTGCTCGCCGGCGTCCGCTATGCCGAACCCTTCATCCAGAAGGAAGTCGCCCTCGTCGCCGACCTCCTCCACCTCCCGGTAGCCTCTATCTAGAGCGTCGCCTTCTCTTCCCTCTGCCCGGCCTTCATCCGCTCCCGCACAAACGCCACCAGCTCCGCGCTGCAGGGCGCCGTTGGCGTCCCAAAGAACCTCCGCGCCCGTGCGATCAACCGCGGCGAAACCCCATCCCACGCCGGATGCTCCACCCCATCCCCCACCAGCACCACCGCATCCGCCCGGTCCAGATACGCCTTCGCCGACTCCTTAAAGTCGCTCGTCTCCGGGTCCAGCACACTTACAAACACGTCCGGCCGTAAAAACGTCAGAATGCTGTTCGACTCCACAATCGCATTCTCCGCCCCGCCAATCTCCCGCCGCACCCGCGGCATCGCCTCCGCCAGCTGGCCCTGCCGCGTCCGCACCCAAAGCGACCGCAGCGCCCCCGCCGCCAGATACCGCGAAGAGTCCGTCCCGCTCGCCCGTTCCCGCTCCTCCGAGATTGCAATCGTATGGTCCGCCGTCTGGCAATCGCACGGCTCCCCGTTCGCCGAGCAGACGTTATGCCCGAACTGCGTAATCTTGAACGCAGTCCAGTGCATCTCCGGCAGCCCGGCGATCAGCCCCGCCACCACACTCGTCTTCCCGATATTCCGCGTATGCCCGCCAACCACCACAATCGCCATCGCAATCTCCATCATCCTGCCGTAAACACGCGAAGCGTCCATTACCCCGCGAAGTGGCGCCCGCCCGGCGTCAGGGCGCCGTTGCATTTCATCTTCTCCGCAACTTCGCCAACTCCTTCAAGTACTCCCTGATCGGCCGAGCCGGCGTCCCCCAGAACACCTCTCCCGGCCCCTCAATCCGTTTCCCCGTAGGCACCCCGCACTGCGCCCCCAGAATCACCCCCGGCCCGATCGTCACATGATCCGCCAGTCCCACCTGTCCCCCCACCACCGCGCCGTCGCCGACCGTCGTCGACCCCGCAATCCCCACCTGCGCCGCCATCACCACATCCTCGCCAATCGTGCAGTTGTGTCCGATATGCACCAGATTATCCATCTTCGTGCCTCGTCCGATGCGCGTTTCCCCCAGGGCCCCGCGATCGATCGTGCAATTCGCGCCTATCTCCACGTCGTCCTCCACCACCAGCGTCCCCAGCTGCGGAAACCCCACATACCCCGCCGGCCCCCGCGCAAACCCAAACCCATCCGAACCCAGCACCGTCCCCGCCTGCACCCTCACCCGCGCTCCCAGCGTCGTTCCCGCCAGAATCGTCACTCGCGGCCCGATCACGCACCCCTCGCCCAGCACCACGCCGTCCCCCACAAACGCCATCGCCCCAAGCTCACATCCCTCGCCCACCCGCGCCGAAGCCGCCACCTGCGCGCTCGCATGAACGCCCGCCCCGCCCCGTTCATCGAAGAACCGCGCATACACCTGAGCAAACGCAAGCCGCGCATCCTGCACCGCCAGCACACGCTCGTCCTCATGCTCCTCGCGCGACAAAATCAGTCCGGCACGCGATCCAACTGCCGCCGCCAGCGCCTTCTCCTCCGCGGCGAACACCACCGACTCCGGTCCCGACTCCTCTATCCGGCTCACGCGGGCATACTCCGCATCGTCACCCCGCCAGGAAACCCCAAGCAGCTCCGCAATCTCCCACTTGCTCGCACTCATCGGTAGATCCTCTCCTCTCCCGGCGGTCGCGTCTTCCAGCGCCGGTGCATCCACAGCCACTGCTCCGGATGCCGCCGCACCGCCGCCTCGATCGCCGCCGTAAACCTCGCCGTGTTGGCCAGCATATCCGCCTCCGCATCGCCCGTCCGCGTCAGCGCAATCTCCTCGCCGAACCACAGCACGTACTTCCTCCGCGCCTCGTCCCACAGCAGAAATCCCGGAAGCACCGCCGCATCCGTCTTCAGCGCCACCCGCGCCATCCCCGCCGCCGTACACGCCTCCACCCCGAAAAACGGGACAAACACCCCCTGCGGCGGCGTCATGTTCGTATCCATCAGGATCCCGACCGTCTGCCCCGCCCGCATCGCCGCGATCAGCCCCCGCGCAAAGTCGTCTTTATGAATCACCCGGTTCCCATGCAGGCAGCGAATCTCGTTCACCAGCCGGTCCACCAGAGGATTGTCCAGCCGTCGGATCAGCAGCCCCATCGGATACCCCACCAGCGAGTGGTAAAAGCTCGAAAGCTCCCACGCCCCCAGATGCCCGGTCAGCACCAGCACGCCCTTTCCCCGCGCCCGCGCCGCCAGATACCGCTCCAGCCCGTCGTACTCGATCCACCCGCTCGCCTGCTCAGCCGTGTAGCCCGACATCAGGCAGAACTCCGCCAGCAGCAGCCCCAGATTGCGATACACCAGCCACAGCGTCTCTTCCCGCCGCGCCGGCGCCCACTCCGGATACGCCAGCTCCAGATTCCTCAGCCCCACCCGCCGCAGCCGCGGCACCAGCCGGTACGCCACCGCCCCAAGCCCGGCTCCCAGCCCCCGCGCAACTGCGCGCGGCAGCATGCCCAGACCGCGCACCAGCCCCCATACCAGCGCGTATTCCGCACGTTCCCTGAGCGAAGGCTCCAAGCACTCAGTTTATCGCGCCGCCCCGTCCTGCCCCGCTAAAGCAAAAGGGCGACCCCGCAGAGGGTCGCCCTTCCGCCCCGTTCAGGGGAGAGCTACTGATTTTCCTTCGAGATCACAAAGTACTTCGCCACGGTATGCACAAACGGACGCGCATCCGGAGGCGTCGGAACCCCGCCATGCAGCACATCATTGAAGGAGATATTCGCGCCATACTCCGTCCGCGTGTCATCCTCATTCTGCGAAAGCACCGTGCCGTCCAGATCCAGACCCGCAAACAGACCCTTCGACCGCGAATACGTCAGGAACTCCGCGTTCAGCTTCCAGTCCGTGCCCGCCTGCGCATTCCGCCCCACCGGACCCGCCGAAGCCGCCGCATCCGCGCCCAGCTTGAACTTGTTGTGCAGCATCTCCTCGAGGCCGTTTCTGTTCATCGCCACCAGCACCAGGTCGGTCGACTGGCCGCCGATCTGCCAGCCGAAGCTTCCGCCCGTCAGCTGCACGAACACCGGCGCGCTCCAGCCATGTCCCGTCCGGCACGTCGCCACACCCTGTCCGTACTGAGCGCCCACCAGGAACGCGCCCTTCTTATACTTGGGGATCACCACCACGCACGACGCGCCCGCCAGAATGCCCTGCGGAATGCCCTTATCCGGCGTCGCCATGATCTCGTCGATCACTGCGCGCGCATCGCTCAGACGATCGTCGAGCTTCGCTTTATCAGACGCCGCGTACGAACACCGGGCCGCTGCAGCCGCCAGCACCAGGGCAGACGCCATCGAAACAAACTTCTTCATCGGTAAATCCTCCGTCGTACAGGGCACTCGCTCTCAGTCCCGAGACCCTTTTACACCAGGAAGATGGATGGAAAACGCGCACGAGGAGTTGCACTCGGCTGTGGTTTATCGGCGGACGCAAAGCAGCGTTCGGAGGCGGCGGCCCCGCAATCCTCGGCTCGCCAACCCAAGCCGGCACACCGCAACACCCAGACAAAACAAATGGGGACTGCAAACTCGCTTCACGGTTCGAATCCGCAGAGCACTGTTGCAGCCCCTCTCCCAGGTCATGTTGCTACAACACACTCTCGACCCGCCCACCCCGCTACGCAACGGTACGAAGGTCTATAGCCCTGCACAGCCCCAAAAGCACCTCAACCGCCCATCGCTCCACCCTCGT
Source organism: uncultured Acidobacteriaceae bacterium (assembly GCA_964247715.1). Lineage (GTDB taxonomy): Bacteria > Acidobacteriota > Terriglobia > Terriglobales > Acidobacteriaceae > Edaphobacter. Next base: position 20,052 of record CAXTVJ010000004.1, read on the forward strand.
TTTCTATCCCCTGCTTCCTGATCCCTACTCCTTAATCCCCTCATCCCTGCTCCCTGCACTCTCATCCCACCGCGCCGCCACCGCATGCACCCCCAGCGCCGTCCGGTTACGCACGCCGGCCTTGCGCATCAGCCGCCCGAGATGCGCCTTCACCGTCGCCGCCTCCACCCCCAGCTGCGCTCCCATCTCCCGGTTCGAAAGCCCCAGCACCAGCAGCCGCACCACATCCCGCTCGCGCCCGGTCAGCTCCACCGGCGCCGCGGGCACAGCCCCGTGCGCCCGGTCCAGCAGACGCGACAGCACTCGCCGCGGAGCCCACACTGAGCCGTCCAGTACCACCTCCACCGCCATCCGCAGCTCGCGTTCCGTCGCCGCATGGTGCAGCACCCCGCGCGCCCCCGCCTCGATCGCCCGCTCCACAAACTCCGCGTCGCTCGCGTCCGCGATCACCATCAGCCGGATCCGCGGACGCATCCGCCGAAACGTCTCCAGCAGCTCAAACAAATGCTCCGTCGCCGCCGCATCGATCAACACCAGATCGGGCCCGGCCGTCTCCAGCGTTCCTGGCCGCGCCAGCACCACCACCTCATAGCTCCCGGCCGAGCCGCCGTCCTCCGCGCACCCTCGCGAAAGCACGTCGCGAATGCCCGCGATGCGCACCTCGTCCGTCGCCACCAGCCCGATCCGCGGCACGGCCTCGCCGTTCCCCTGCTCCTCTTCCATCGCTCCCCTCGCGCAAATCTCCGGGATCCATCGGTGCGCACAGCGGCAGAGCCACCTTCAAAGCTCAGAAAGCCCCTCAGAGCTTCGGCAACACGATGCCCTGCTGGTTCTGGTACTTGCCCTTCCGGTCCGCGTAGCTCACCTCACAGCTCTCATCCGACTGGAAAAACAAAATCTGGCACAAACCCTCGTTCGCGTAAATCCGCGCCGGCAGCGGCGTCGTATTCGAGATCTCGAGCGTCACATACCCTTCCCACTCCGGCTCGAACGGCGTCACGTTCACAATGATCCCGCACCGCGCATACGTGCTCTTGCCCACGCAGATCGTCAGCACATCCCGCGGAATCTTGAAATACTCCACCGACCGCGCCAGCGCAAACGAGTTCGGCGGCACAATCACGCTCTCCGCCGTCACCGACACAAACGAACGCTCATCGAAATTCTTCGGATCGATGATCGCGCTGTTCACATTCGTAAAGATCTTGAACTCATCCGACACGCGCAGATCGTATCCATACGACGACAGCCCGTACGAGATGCACCCGTCCTTCACCTGCTTCTCGCTGAACGGCGCAATCATCCCATGCTCCCTCGCCTGCTCGCGAATCCAGCGATCGCTCTTGATCGACATTCCCCGGTTCTCCCCAAATAGTTCTGCGCCACAGCATCTCGCCTGCGTCCGGCATCTGAAACGCTGCGTGCCCTCATCCTAACCGAGGGAACACAACAGGTTAGCCCCAAAGTCGATTGACAGACCTTCCGCCGGTTTCTACCATCGGCTTATCCGGACGCTCCCCACGCTCGGACCCAGGGCAGACTCACTGCCGGAAGGAGAGCAGGGCAAACCCAGAACGCACGAGGGCAGGCGCTTGATCAAACAGGATCTCATCCAGCGGGTCGCTGAACGCACCGGACTCGTCCGCACCAAAGCCGAAGCGGCCGTCGACGCCATCTTCGAATCCATGAAGCAGTCGCTCGCCGAGGGCGATCGCATCGAACTCCGCGGATTCGGAGTCTTCACCGTCAAGCCCCGCAAAACCGGTATCGGACGAAACCCCCGCACCGGCGCCGAAGTCACCATCGCCCCCGGAAAAGCAATCCGCTTCAAGCCCGGAAAAGATCTGCAGGCACTCGACTAAACCCGACTCCGCCGCCAACCCGCCGCTCCTCTCATGTTCCGGTCCCGAGACTTCCTCATGACCAGCCCGACCCTCGTCTCGGACCCCATCCCGGACCCGAAGCCGGACTCCTCTCCGGTCCCGCATCCGGACTCCCTCCCGGATACACCCCGTACGCCTCAGGCGCTCACGCCGCCAACCCCCCGCCCCAAACTGGCGCTGCCCCTCCTGCTCTTCTGCATCACCATCTTCTCCACCACCTCCGTCGGCATGCGCTACATGTACAACTTCCAGCGCGGCCACGCTCCCCTCACCTCCGACGCCGACGTCCTCCCCTTCGACTGGATGTTCACCCACCTCCACCAGTTCTCCTCCGGCCTGCCCTTCTCCCTCACCCTCATCGCCATCCTCCTCGCGCATGAGTTCGGCCACTACTTCGCCTGCCGCGCCTTCAAAGTCCGCGCCACCCTGCCCTACCTCCTGCCCGCCCCCTCGCTCTCCGGCAGCTTCGGCGCCGTCATCCGCCTCCAGTCCAGAGTCCGCACCCGTTCCGCCCTCCTCGTCATCGGAGCCATGGGCCCGCTCGCCGGCTTCGCCGTCGCCATCGTCACCGTCACCCTCGGCCTCCACCTCTCCACCTACGCCGAGCAGCCCGTCCTCCAGCGCGTCCAGGCGCCGCTCCTCATCGCCGGCCTGCAAACTCTCCTCACCCACCTCCAGCCCACCCCGCACCCGCTCCGCCTGCTCATCCCTCACCCCGTCCTCGTCGCCAGCTGGATGGGCCTGCTCATCACCGCCCTCAATCTCATCCCCGCCGGCCAGCTTGACGGCGGCCACATCGTCTACGCGTTCTCACCGCGCGCGCACCGCGTCGCCTCCCGCTTCACCATCGCCGCGCTCTTTCTCCTGGGCATCTACTGCTGGATCGGCTGGATCCTCTGGGGTTTCATCCTCATGACTCCCGGCATGCGCCACCCCAAGGTAGCCGACACCACCCCCGCCAAACCCTGGCATTACGCCCTCGCGCCCGCCTGCCTGGCGCTCTTGCTTCTCTCCGGAACCTACCGTCCGTTCCAGGGCTTCAGCCTGCTCGATATCCTCCACAAACTCCCTCACCGCTACTAGCCGTCCCCCGCAAAAATCCTCTGCGAGCAACGGGAGCAATGCGTGACACGTACAACAGTCACGAAGTGACCTCCGCCCGCGCCCGGCGAAGTTGCCCTTCTTCTAATACCTCAATCCAAGAGCAACAACGCCGTCACGCCGGGCGGGCACCACTTCGTGGGGCCAGAGGCTCGCCTGCTGCGCTCTGTGGTCACGAAGTGACTACATCAGCGACACCGCATCCACATCCACCACCAGCCCCCGCCGCGGAATCCCCTGTTCCTCCACAAACCGCAGCATCCCCCGCAGCGCCGCGCTCATCTCCCCGCGCCGCTCCGCCTTCACCACCAGATGAAACCGATAGATCCTTCGCAGCTTCGCCAGCGGAGCCGCCGCCGGCCCCAGCACCTTCACGCCCACCGGCTTCTCCCTCTGAAACCACCGCCCCACCGCCGCCGCCCACCCCGCCGCCTCGCCCATGTCTTCACTCTGCGCCACGATATTCGTCAGCACCCCAAACGGCGGATAGTGCATCGCCCGCCGAAACTGCATCTCCTTCGCCACAAACCCCGTGTAGTCGTGCTTTGCCGCAAACGTCACCGCATAATGGTCCGGATAATACGTCTGCACCAGCACCTTCCCCGGCCGTTCCCCACGCCCCGCCCGCCCCGAAACCTGCGTCAACAGCGCAAACACCCGCTCCGCCGCCCGAAAGTCCGGCAGCCCCAGCGCATGGTCGCACCCCACCACCCCCACCAGCGTCACCCCATGCAGATCGTGCCCCTTCGCCATCATCTGCGTCCCCACCAGCAGGTTGATCTCGCCCGCATGCAGCCGTGCCAGCATCCGTTCCATATCCCACCGCCCGCGCACCGTGTCCCGATCCATCCGCCCGATCCGCGCCTCCGGAAACAGCTCCTCCAGCTTCTCCTCCCCCTGCTGCGACCCCACCCCCAAAAAATAAAGGTGCTCACTCCCACACTTCGGACAGCTCTTCGGCACCACCCTTCGAGCCCCACAGTAATGGCACTCCAATCGCGTCCCAGCCTCAGCAACGCCGTCGCTCTTCCTACTCCCCACTCCCTCCTCCCTGCTCCCTGCCTTATGAAACGTCATCGCAATCGCGCAATTCTCACACTCCACCCGTTCCCCGCAGCTCCGGCACATCACCACATACGAGTACCCCCGCCGATTCAGCAGCAGCAAAGCCTGCTCCCCACGCGCTAAGGTGGCATGCACTTCTTCAATCAACCGCCGAGAGAAAATCTCCTCCTTCTGCACCTCCGCAAACTCCCGCCGCATATCGATCAGTTCCACCGGCGGCAGCGGCCGTCCCTCCACCCGCGCCGTCATCGTCACCAGCTCGTACCGCCCCCGCTCCGCATTCGCCCAGCTCTCCAGCGACGGCGTCGCCGACCCCAGCACCACCACCGCCCCCTCCAGCTTCGCCCGGTACACCGCCACATCCCGCCCGTGATACCTCGGCGTCTCCTCCTGCTTGTAGCTCCCGTCATGCTCCTCATCCACAATCACCAGCCCCAGCCCCTGCATCGGCGCAAACACCGCCGACCGCGTCCCCACCACCACCCGAGCCTCCCCCCGCCGAATCCGGTGCCACTGCTCCGCCCGTTCCTCCGGCGTCAGCCCCGAGTGCAGCAGCGCCACCTCCCGCCCAAACGCCGCCACCATCTGCCCCGCCATCGCCGGCGTCAGCCCGATCTCCGGCACCAGCAGCAGCGCACTCTTCCCCGCATCGAGCGCCCGCCGCATCGCCGCCACATACACCGCCGTCTTCCCCGACCCCGTCACCCCATACAGCAGCAGCGCCCGAAACCCACCCTTCGCGATCGCCGCCGACACCGCCGCCGCCGCCTCCATCTGCTCCTCATTCAACGCATGCTCATGCGCCAACTTCTTCCCCGCCGAAGCCCCCGCCCCGCCATACAGAAACTCCTCCGCAACCTCTTCGATCCCCACCAATCCCCGCTTCACCAGCGTCGCCACGGTAGACTCCGGCACCCCGCGCCGCACCAGCCGTGCCCGCCAGTCCCGCAGATCCAGCCGCCCGCCCGCACCCTCCAACTCCGCCAGCGCCGCCACCTGATTCTCATTCAACTTCGGCAGCCTCCTCCCCGTCCCAGCAACACTCTGGGTGCCCCACTCAACGCGAAGCGATGGGTGGGCATCGGCGGAGCCGACCGCAGCAGGATCTTGATTCCGGTCCACACTCTCAGCCGAAACCAGCACCGCCACGTTCACCAGCCGCCGAGCATCCCGCCCCTCCGCCAAAGCCTCCCGCACCAGCCATTTCTTCTTCACCATCCCTTCCAGCAGCCCGCGCCCGGCCCCCGTAGCCGACCGCAGCGCCCCCGCCTTCGCCGCCTCGCCACTCTCCAGATAGTTCAGCACCGCATACTCCCGGTTCTGCTCCTCCGGCGTCAGCCGCGACCGCCGCGAAGACCCCTTCGCCGCCCCCTCATACAGCACCCGCCGCCCACCCTCGCCAATCCTGTAGACAAACTGCCGCTTCACCTCCGCCGCCAGCGGCAGCATGCCCCGAATCACCTCCCCCAAAGGCGCGCAGTAGTAACCCGCAATCCAGCTCGCCAGTTCCATCTGCGTCTTGTCGAGCAGCGCCCCGGCATCCATCACCGTCTGCACCGGCTTGATCTCCACCCCTTCGGGCGGCACATCGTCATGCACCCGCATCACGACGCCCATCAGCCGCTGCCCCGAGAACGGCACCAGCACCCGCGCCCCCACCGAAGGTGGATCCGCGCCGTTCACCGCGTAGGTGAACAGCCGATCCAACGGCACCGGCAACGCCACATCGCAATAGAGAGCCACCCCTTAACCCTAACGCCGACCAGCGGGAGGCCCACGCGAAGCTCCTGACCGCACGAAGTGCCGCCCGCCCGGCGTCAGGGGCGCACTTGCCGTTGCTCTTCATATTTAGAATCAATCCGACTAACCACAAGTCACAGGTCGCTACTTTGGTTGAGCATCTTCTCATTTGGCTGAGCATCGGCTTCATCGGACCTGCTCTCGCAGGTTTTCTAGGCAGAGTGTGGCCTGACCTCAGCCTGGAGATCCGGCGAGCGCTCCTCGTTACGTATCTGCTTTGTGTCTTCGTTCACGTTCTTACGACTCTGGGTGCGTGGTCCCTCGTCTGGCCTGCCGCACAGATGCTCGTATTGGCAGCTGCCTTTTGCTCGTGCTGCTGCCTGGCTGTATTAGCGTTTCGGAGCGCAGCAAGCTCAGGCATTCGAGGAACGCAACGAAGTGGATCGGCGATCCTCCTGATGCTCGTGCTTTTCGGATACGGCAGAACCTGGTGGCTCACCCCGGACTACGAACTGGGGATTACGGAAACAGCACTCGGCGACAATCTCACCCTCCGCCAGGACAAAGGAGGTTGGGCTGGTCTGTATTGGGAGGGCGTAACCATCCTGCAAAGGCCGCGCTATCTTCCATTCCTGCAGAAGACGATCTACAGCATCCACATGGGCGACACCGACGACTGCGACGAAAAGCAAGTACGTGTCACGCCTGACCGTGCAAAGAAAGAAGTCGTCGTCCAGTGCGGCTTGCAACACCCCTACACCGTCGCGCACGTCAAAATGCCCTGAGCAGCAACAGCAACTTCGCCCTGACGCCGGGGCGGGCGCCACTTCGTGGGGTCTCGGACGGCTTCGCCGTGAAATCTTGTCAACCCCCAACGCTCTCCAGCAACCCACATCTCCAACAAACCAAGCCACTTACACCCGAAAAATACTTGGCGTAGTTACCCCCACCCATCCTCTATACTGGAAACAGCAGCAGAAGAGCCTCTGACCAGCCGTCAGAGGCTCTTTGCATGCGTTACTAAGCCCTTTCCTTGCACGACTTTAGCAGCGCAATCCGCGAAAACCACCGTAAATCCGCAAAAGTTAACCATCTGGTTAGGAGAGGGGGGGAGGGGTCCGTCATGCAACCGAAAACTCAACAGCGTATCCTGTCCCACGGAGTCCTCACCTCAATGATCCTCACCCTCGCCCTGCTCGCCGCTTCCCTGCAAGCCCAAACCGCAGCCCCTGCGCGCGCCCCCATTCAGGACGAACCCCTCTCCGTCCCCGCCATCGTCTACCCGCAGGAAGCCCGCAACGCCCGCATCCAGGGCTCCGTCCAGCTCCAGATCGACGTCGATGCCACCGGCCACGTCACGGATGTCCAAGCCCTTGGAGGCCCTATCGCCCTCCGCCAGGCAGCCATCGACGCCTACCACCAGGCGACCTACCGCCCCATCCTCGTCGGAAACAAGCCCGCCCCCGCCATCATCACCACCTCCGTCAACTTTTCGCTCTCCGAGCTCCCCCCCGACACCGACCTCCTCGTCGACAAGCAATTCAAGCCCCTCCAAACCAACTGCCAGGTCCTCTCCGCCCAGCGCTCCCCCGACGCCCTCCCCGCCTGCCGCAAGGCCCTCGATATGGCCTCCCACTTCCCCACCCCCAGCTACGACCTCGAGGCCCGCGTCACCGCCTGCAACGACGTCGTGCTCCTCCTCACAGCCGAAGGCAAGAAGGATCCCAACCTCCCCGAGGCCGGCGTCCTCGCCGACCAGGCCGTCGATCTCGTCAACGAGACCACCCACGACAACCCCCACACCCCCGGCGTCGCCATCGCCTACATCACCCGCTGCGAGACCCGCTCGCTCAACGGAAACCTCAAAGGAGCAGCTGCCGACTGCGCCGTAGCCGAGGAGACCCTCACCACCCTCCTCCAGGACTACCCCGAAAACGAGCGCTCCGGCAACTACCGCGTCCAGCTCCGCGAAACTCTCACCCTCTCCGCCGTCATCGCCGACCGCCAGCACCACGAAGCCGAAGCCAAGAAATACCGCGAACGAGCAGCCTCTATCTAGCTTTCTCGTAATTCGCGACAAGTCATCGTGCCGACCACCGGGAGCCCACGCGAAGCATAGATAACTCACGAAGTGACCGCCCGCGCGCAGCGGGAACTTGCGTTTTCCGGCAATCACTCCACAACGCACGTAAAGCTGTCCGCCGCATTCACATCCCCCGAGCCCTTGTACTTCGGCCACGCAGGATACACACACAGCGGACGAGTCCGTCCCATCGTTGCCCTGTTGTGATCCGTCACGCTGAGGTGTTCCGGCGCGTTCCCCGAATCCAGCCACCGGTCCAGCACCCCCAGCGCATCGAACCGCGCATCGAACGCCCCGTGTCCATGCCCGTAACCCGGAATGAGGTAAAAGCGCACGAAGCCGTTCACTGCATCCTGTCCCATCGTCTGCTGCAGCATGTGGTAATACAGCACGGACGAGTTTGTCGGAATCGTCGCATCCGCCGTTCCATGCAGGATCAGAAACTTCCCTCCATGCGCCGCGTACGCACTCAGGTCGCTATCGCTTGCATCCGAAGCCTTCGACTGCGGCAGCAACTCGTCCGCGTACTTTCCACCGGTAGTCGGATCGAAGCTCAGCGTATCGAAGTGCCGATCCTTCGTGACGAAGAAGCGCAGCACCTGATCCGCAACCACGTAGTAGAACGAGTTCAGGATGATCTTCGGCGGATGTTCCGCATGGTGCAGCAGCCCCATCGAGCCGGTCAGATCCGTCCCCGACAGCACGTTGTAGCCAGGCATCGTCTGCACCCCGTTCCACAGCGGATGCGCCGTCTTCTGCTCGGTCGCGAACGTCTCCACCGTGTGCAGCTGCTGCTGGCTTAGACACCCCTTGCCCGCTGCCGGACACAGCAGCGTCGCCGGATCGAAGTGACACGCACTCACGTTGGCGATCATCCCGTCCTCAACGCCATCCAGCTTGTCGCACTGCTTCATCACCGACCGTGCCAGCAGCTTCGTCTGTGCTTTCCCCAGAAAGCCACCCTTCGCGTACATCGCCTCCGAAACCCGGATGAATTGCAGGTCCAGCTCCGTCTGATCCCAGCCCGCGTACGCACCCATGACTCCGTCGTAGTCCAGCGGCCACCGCTGCACCGCAAAGTACGCCTCGCGTCCGCCGGTGGAGCCACCCAGGAAGAACATCCTTGACGGTCGCCGTCCATAGCGCCTCTCCACGATCGCCACGGCCGCATCGTGCGTCTTCTTGATGCCATCGTGTGCGAAGTTGCGCCGCTCCTCGTCGTTCAGCGCGAACGAAGCGTTCACCGCATTCAGCTCGTCCGGCAGCAGAAAGTACCGCTTGTGATGTCCGCTGTCGCCCCCGAACGTGACGAACCCGCGCGCAATCGCGTCCGGTGCGCTCGCCTCGCTCACCAGCGTCTTGTCCAGCCCGTCCGTCGCCCCCAGCCAGCCATCGAACCCACCGCCCCCGAACTGCACCGCCTTCCCGTTCCAGTTCGTCGGCAGGTTCACCTCAAAGCGGATCGGCTGTGCCTGCGGATCGACGGAATTTACCTCGCCCAGCACCTTGCAGAACTCGACATTGCCCTCGTGCGCCGGCTTCGCCGAACGCACGCGCGCACCGGTCGTCGGCAGGCCGACGGACGACGCGGGAATCCGCATCCCCTTCAGCGTCCGGCAGGCTTCGCCGGCGGAGAGCTGCACGCTCGTCGCCGGAGCCTGTGCCGAAAGCGTCATCGCAGAGCAGGAGGACAAAACAAGAAGAACCAGCCGAAAGACACGCATGATCGTACGATGCATGCAGCGGAGACGCTACCGCTTCAAGCCCATCGCTGTCATCACCATCTGCAGATCCTTCCATGCTTCCGCTTTCTGGCGCGGATCGCGCAGCAGAAACGCCGGATGATACGTCACCAGCGCCTTCGCTCCGCGCACCTCATGCCAGCGTCCGCGCAGCGACAGCAGCGGCTGCTTCACCCCCAGCAGATACATCGCCGCGGTCGCTCCCAGCGCCACGACGTACTCCGGCTTGATCACATCCATCTGCCGAGCCAGAAACTGCGTGCAGGTGTTCGCCTCCACCGGCTCGGGAGCCCTGTTCGCGGGCGGTCTGCACTTGACGATGTTCGCGATATACACCGACTCGCGCGTCAGTCCCATCGCCGTGATCATGTTGTTCAGCAGCTGTCCCGACTTGCCCACAAACGGCAGTCCCTGCGCATCTTCGTCCGCGCCCGGTCCTTCGCCCACGAACATCAGCCGTGCATCCGGATCCCCATCCGCGAAGACGATCGTATGCCGTCCTCCGTACGCCAGCGGACACCGCGTACAGTCCCCGATGTCAGTCTGGATCACCTGCAGCAACGCAGGCCGATTCGCCGCAGGCACACGCGCCGCGTTCTCCGGCATCCGCTCCGTCAGCGAGATCAGCTTGCCCACACTCTCCTGCGATGCAGGCCAGCTCTCCGGCATCGCCCCAGCCGCAACCGCTGGCACAACAGAGACCATCGCAGCCTGCGTCTCCGCTGCGACCTCAGCAACTGCCGGAGATTCAAGATCGATCTGCGTGAACGTCTCAGCGAACGGCTCACCGGAGCGGTAGAAGTCATGCACCCCCAAGTCGCGGAAATATTCCACATACGCCCGCACGGGATCCGTCGCCTGCCGCTTCGCGTCCACCATATCTCAGCTTACCGCGCGCGCGGTAAGCTGAGGTTCACAGGCTAGAGCGCTTCCAGCGGATGCTCAGCCGTCGGCGCGACGATCTTCTCCGGCAGCACGAATGTCACAAAGCCGCTGCGGATCTCATCCTGCGCCACGCGACATGCCTTCATCGACTTCGATGCCATCAGCGGCGGCGCTCCCGACTGCAGCTGCCGCGCCCGCCGCGCCGCACCTTTTACCAGGCTGTACTTGTTCAACAAAGCGTTTGCGTCCTTCACCATGATGTCCCCCTTGCAGAACCCGCACGTATCCCCGGGCGGAGACTTCCCCTGCAGCGTTGAACTCCCAGGTAGTACTTGTGTGGATAGCTGAACTGTACTCCATCCCGGAGGCGCGTGCGAAAAGAAATCCTGCCGTCGTTCGACGACGTTACACGGTTTCCCGATGGAAGCTCTTGAGCGCATGCAGCAGACGTTCACTCGGCCGATCGGTACAGCAGCTCTCGGCCAGTGCGCGATCGCCTTCCGGATCGCCCCGCTCGCGCAGCACTATCGCCCGCATCTCGTCGACCGCCTCGTCCAGCTGGTCGTTTACGATCGCGTACCGATATTCCTTCAGGCAGTCGAGCTCGGTCTGCGCCTCCTTGAGGCGCCTCGCAATGACCTCTTCATCCGCGACATGCTCGGCTACGCTTCGGTGCCGCAGCCTTCGCTCGAGAATCTCCGGACTCGGCGGCAGGATAAAAATCGATACAGCCCGGGGCAGCTTCTTCATCACCTGCAGCGCGCCCTGCACGTCGATGTCGAGCAGCAGGTCTTTGCCCGCCGCACGCGCGTTGTCGAGCGTGCTCAGCGCGGTACCGTAGTAGTTGCCGAAGACCTCCGCCCACTCCAGAAAGTCACCGTCGTCGCGCATGCGCTCGAAGGTCGCGCGCGTGGTGAAGTGGTATTCCCGCCCGTCGGTCTCGCTGCCCCGCGACGCGCGTGTCGTATAGGAGATCGAGAAGTCAAGCCCTTCGACCAGTGAGCGCAGACGACTCACCAGCGTTGACTTCCCCGAGCCCGAAGGCGCGGAAATGATGAACAAAATGCCAGCCATAGGTGTCGCCTGATTGTACCCGCCGCAGATAAGGCAACAAGTAGCACGGAAGTATCCGCCAGACGATCTCGATTTTCCGCACCTTGATCTCCGTCATTCCAGGTTCTGCACCTGCTCCCGCGCGCGCTCGAGCTCAACCTTGATGGCGAGCCCCACATCGGTCAACCGCAGGCCGTGTTCGCCGGAGTTCGCGCCTGTCTTCGACAGCAGCGTGTTCGCCTCGCGGTTCATCTCCTGCAGCAGGAAGTCGAGCTGCCGCCCGAGTTCGCCGCCCGCGGCCAGGAGGTCGCAGAAGCGCTCCACATGAGTCTTGAGCCGAACCAGCTCTTCCTCCACATCGCTGCGCGCGGCCAGCAGCGCTGCCTCGGCAACCAGGCGCTCCTCACTCACACCCTCGTCGTCGAGCAGCGCCCGAAGCCGCACCTTCAGCTTCGCGAACTCCGCCTGCGCCACGCCCACGCGCAGTTCCCTGGCCTCGGCGGTCAGCACGCCCACTCGTTCCATCCCGGCGCGCAGCTCTCCCGCCAGCGTCGCGCCTTCGCTCGCGCGCGAGCGGTTGAAGCGCTCCAGCAGTTCTTCTGCGGCGCTCTGCACGGGTGCTTCGACCTCCGCCGGATCCAGACGCATGGTCGCGTTCGACAGCACGCCAGGCATCCGCAGGATGCCGTTCAGGTCAGGGTCCGCCGACACGCCGAAGCGCTCGGCAGCGCGGCGATAGGCTTCGACATGCGCGGCCACGAGGTCGTCGTTGCAGTCGACTGTGTAGCCCTGCGTCTCCTTCTCGAGCATGCAGGTCAGCTCCACATGTCCGCGACGGACCGCCGCCTTGACAGCCTTCCGCAGCCCCGGTTCGAGCGCATCCAGGCCAATCGGCAAGCGCAGCTGCAGATCCAGATGACGGTGGTTTACCGACTTCACCGTCAACGTCAGCGTGCGGCTGCCCGCCATCACCCCCGTGAGGCTCGCAAAGCCTGTCATCGAGAACACTGTCGTCACTCAACTGCCTCCCCTGCTGAAACCCCTTCGAGCATCGCAGCTCCCGCAGGCTGATCCCGAAACTGCAGATCGTGCAGACGCCGGTACATGCCGGAGTTGGCCAGCAGCTCTTCGTGCGTGCCCACCTCGACGATGCATCCGGCCTCGAGCACCACAATCCGCGTCGCGCGCCTTACCGTCGACAGACGATGCGCGATCACCAGAGACGTACGCCCATCCATCAGATTTCCGAGCGCCGCCTGCACATAGGCCTCGCTCTCCGTATCGAGCGCGCTGGTGGCTTCGTCGAGAATCAGGATCGGCGCGTTCTTGAGGATCGCCCGCGCGATGGCCAGTCGTTGCCGTTCGCCGCCACTCAGCCGCACGCCCTTCTCGCCGATTACAGTTTCGTAGCCGTTCGGCATGCGCAGGATGAAATCATGTGCAAGCGCCATGCGCGCCGCCTGCTCCACGCGCTCGAACGGCACGTCCGGTCGCCCGTAGGCAATGTTGTTGCGCACCGTGTCGTTGAACAGCACGGTCTCCTGCGTCACCTTACCGATCTGTGTCCGCAGGGACGCGAGCGTGACATCGCGCAGATCGTGCCCGTCGATGAGGATGGCACCGTCATTCACATCGAAGAAGCGCGGGATCAAGTTCACCAGCGAGCTCTTGCCCGCGCCGCTCGGCCCCACCAGCGCGATCACCTCGCCGCGCCGCACCTCGAGGGAGACACCTTTCAGCACCTCGTGATGGCGACCGTCATCGGTATAGCCGAACCGGACGTTCTGAAAGGCGATCGACTCGGAAAAGCCGGCAAGCGGGACCGCCCGCTTCTTTTCGCGGACGTCGTCCTGCGCGTCCATGAAGCGAAAGATCTCGTCGCTCGCGCCCAGCGCCTGCTGGAATGAGTTGTAGAAGAGCGCGAACTTGCGCACCGGATCGTAGAGCGTAAACGTGGCGATGAGAAAGGTGATGAACGATCCCGCCGTCATCCTGCGGTCGAGGATCATGTCGCGTCCGAGGAGGAGCAGCAGCGCGATGCCTGCGCTGCCCAGCGCGTCCATCAGGGGCGAGCTGATGGCCTGGACGCCGACAGACTTCAGGTTGGCGCGCAGCAGACGCTTTGCGGCCTGACGAAACCGGTTGGCCTCCCACAGCTCCATGCCGAAGGCCTTTACGATGCCGTTGCCGGTAATGGTCTCGTGCAGGATGTTCTGGATCTCGGCCAGCTTGTCCTGCCCGCGCCGTGTCGTCTGCCGCACTCTTCTCCCGATGCGCCGCGCCGACGAGATGACCACCGGTACGAAGAGCAGCAGCACCCACGCCAGCTTTCCCCCGTAGATGACCACCACGCCCACCATGAACAGGAAGGTGAAGACCTGCTGCAGCGCATCGCCCAGCACGGTCGACATCGCCGTCTGCACCTTCTCCACGTCGTTGATCAGCGTTGAGAGCAGGGTGCCTGTGGCGTGCTTCTGGAAGAACGACATGGACCGCCGTAGCACCGCGTCGTACAAGTCGTTGCGCAGGTCGGTGATCATGCCGAAGCCCGCGTAGTTCACCAGATACGTCCCGAGGTAGTCGCACACCGACTTCAGCAACGCCGAAGCGATGAGCGCATACGCCACCACGGTCCACGCATTGTGAAAGCGATGCGGCACCAGAAAGTGCAGGTCGACCGTGCGGTGCAGCCATTTCAAGTCGAGCTTCAGCAGATCGCCGGCATTCGCGTCCGGCCGCAGCACGTTATCGAAGATGGGCTTGACCAGCAGCACGCGAAATGCCGCCATAAGCCCGACCATCGCCATCAACATCACCGACAACAGCGAAGCCGGGAGATACGGCCGCAGATACGCAAGCAGCCGAAGCACACGCTTCACCTCGCCACCGCCACATCGTTGTTGTGATCCATCACGAGATCATTCTAGCGACTCGAAACGGTGACGCCGTCCAATACCGCACGGAGTGCCGCCCGCCCGGCGCAGGGCGTTCTGTATCAGCGCGGCATGTCCCGGTGCGTCGTTCGCACGCGGTATCCCGACTTCTCGAGACGGCGCTTCATCTCTTCCGCGATGAAGACGCTGCGGTGCTGGCCGCCGGTGCACCCGAAGGCGACGGTGAGGTAGCTCTTGCCCTCCTGGATGTAGTGCGGCAGCAGGAACTCCAGCAGGTCGGTTGTCTTCGCCAGGAACTCTTCGGTCTGCGGTAAGCTCTGCACGTATTCCGCGACTTTGGCGTTCTTCCCCGTCAATTCGCGGAACTCCGGCACGAAGTGCGGGTTGGGCAGGAAGCGCACGTCGAAAACCAGGTCCGCGTCCGATGGCACGCCGTTCTTGAACCCGAAGCTCATGGAGCCGATGGTGAGGTTGTGCCCGGCGTCGGCCTGTTCTTCGAACTGCGCGTTGATGTGAGCGCGCAGCTCATGCACGTTGAATCTGGTCGTATCGAGAACGATATCGGCGACATTACGAATCGGATCGAGCCGCTTCCGCTCGGCGCGGATCGACTCGATGACGGTCTCTTCGCGCCCCAGCGGATGCGGACGGCGGGTCTCGGAAAAGCGGCGGATGAGTGCTTCTTCGCTGGCCTCGAGATACAGAACCCGCGTAGCGAGCACCTTGCGAACCTTTTTGAGGATCGCCGGAAACCGGTCCAGCCGAATGCCCTCGCGGACATCGATCACGAGCGCCGCGCGCCGGTTCTCCGCCGACTGGCTGACCAGATCCGCGAACGGCGGAATCAGATCGAGCGGCAGATTATCGACCGAGTAATAGCCCAGATCTTCGAGCGCCTTCAGTGCCGAGGCCTTGCCCGCGCCGCTCATGCCGGTCAGAATGACCAGTTCGCCGCCCGCGGTGTCCGCGCCTGTCCGCTTGCGCGAGGCTTTCTTTACGGTGCTGCCGATCGCTTTGTCTGCAAGCTTCGCGGCCCCTTTACGCCCCGCCCCACTTTTGCGCCCGCTCTTCTCCGCCATGCCGAAATCGTAGCATCGGCCGAGACATTGTCTGTGAACCGTCGACCGTTCTCCGTCACCCCCCACGGAAAACGGTCAACGTTCACCCTCGTCTCAGCTCGCGGCGGCAGCCGACGACTGGACCTCAATCAGCGGGGCCGACGAGGCCGGCTTGGCATGCCGCTCGACGGTCAGCTTGCGCTCCTTGTGCTTGATCGCCTGCTGCTCGATCTTGCCCAGCGCGTCTCGCAGGGCGGTCAGCATGTCGGCGTGTTCGCAGGTTGCGACCAGCGTCTCGGACGCCGTCTTCAGCGTCACTTCGGCGATCTTCCGGTACTTGTCCTCAGTCAAAATGACATGAGCCGAAACGGCGCCGCCCAGCATGCGGTCGATTCGTTTCAGCTCGTGGTCTGCGAGTGCTTTGTGTTTATCCCCGATATGGGTCCAGCGCGCCGTGTAGTCGATCGTAAATCCGGTTGCGGCTTCGTTCATGCAGGTACACCTCCAACAAACGAGTTGCCGTTACCTTACTCCTTCATCAGCGCACGCGTCTCTGGTGGGTTGAGGGAATCTGCAGATCCTCACGGTACTTGGCGACCGTGCGCCGGGTGACGTTGATGCCCTGGGCTTTCAGCTCCGCGGCCAGATGATCGTCGGTCAGTGGCTTGCGGGGGTCTTCATCCTCGATCAGCTTCTTGACTTTGCGCTTCAGCAGCACCAGCGGCAGATCGCCTCCCTCGGGGCCATTGACGCCCTCCGAAAAGAAAAAGCGCAGCTCATACACGCCCTGCGCGGTGTGGACGTACTTGTTCGCCACGGCGCGGCTGACGGTCGAGGGATGCACGCCGATCTCCTCGGCGACCTCCTTGATCATCATCGGCTTCAACGCGCTCTCGCCGCGTTCGAGAAACTCCTGCTGCCGGCGCACGATGGAGTCGCAGACCCGTACGATGGTGTTCTTGCGCTGCTCGATGTTGCGAAGGAGCTGGATGGCGCTCTTATAGCGCTCCTTCACGTACTCCCGAACGTCCTTGTCGGTGCCTTTCTTCGTCAGCATGCGGCGATAGCTTCCGTTCAGCCGCAGCGTGGGCAGATCGTCCTCGTTCATGAGGACGACGTACTCGCCGTCGCGCTTGACGAAGGCGACGTCAGGCTCGATCAGCCGGGTCTCGCTGCTGTTATAGCGCTGGCCCGGCCTCGGATCGAGCGTGCGGATGTACTCGACCGCTGCCTGGACGTCTTCGGCGGATTTAGCGCAGCTCTTCGTCAGCTCGCGCATGTCCTTCTTCTGCAGCAGCGTGAGGCAGTGCGTCACGATGTGGCTGGCGGTTCCGAAGACAACAAGACTGGAGGCGTCCTCGTCGATGCCGTGGGCGCGTCGTCGACCGAGCGCGATTCTGGCCTCGCGCCGCTGCGCCGCGATCTGCAGCAGCAGGCACTCACGGAGATCGCGCGCGCCGACCCCGACCGGATCGAGCTGCTGAATGGTCTCGCGTGCGCAGATAACCGCCTGCAGCGCCCGTTCCGCGCGTTCGGTCGCAGGCTCGGAGTGCCCGCTGCCTTCGCGCGTGACAGGGGTGTCTTCACCCGCATGCGCCGCGTGCGCGACAATCTCAGTCAGCGTGCCGGCTGCGTGTCCCGGGCCGGGCTCGCCGGCAAGCGTCCAGTGCAGGGGGGAGCGGCTCTTCCAGGCGCGTTCGAAGGGAATGGGCTCGCGCAGCGGCACGGGCTCGTTTGCGACCACAAGCGCCTGAGCCAGTTCTTCGTCACTTGCGGCAAGGTAGCCGTTCGCGTCCAGGTTGCCGATGATCAGCTCTGCTGCGGCGCGCACGTCCCCCCCGAGGCGCAGCGAGCCGAGTTGCCACAGCAGATGATCGGCGAGCGTGGTGGGCGAGGAGAGAAAGTGCTCGAACGAGGGCTTGTCATACTCCTCGAAGTTCGAGGCTGTTTTGAATCCCGGGTCGAGATAGTCCTGGAAATACGACCCGAAGTCGATCGCGTCGAAGGGATCTTTCTCCTCGCGGCTGGCTTCGGCGGCAGGCACCTCTTCGAGTGCGCGCTCGCGATCTCCTTCGCGCGCGGTACGCTCCTCAAACGATTCACCCGACTCTTCCAGCTCCTCGAGAACGGGGTTTTCCACCATCTCGCTGTTGATCATGTCCTTCAACTCAAGCTTGTTCAGCGCGAGCACGCTGACCATCTGCACCAGCCCGGGCGTGAGCACCTGGCGCTGGGAGACCTTCAGATTGAGTTTGGGTTGAAGCAGCAAGCGGAACCCTCGTTTTCTTCGCTATCCTGTTTCATTCCTTCGGGCCGTCCGACAGGGAGGGAGTGCAGCTTCGGGCCTCAGGACGATCCGCAGAGACGCTGAAGTTCACTCAATTGGGACTCAGTCTACACGGAGTGGAGGTCCGCGTGCAGGAGCGCGGGCGAGGCCGCATCTTGTCTCGAGAAGAGCCATTTCGGGCCTCTCCCAATTCGGACCTGCAGCCCCGAAGAAGCTTCCTAATCCATGGAAAATTTCTCACCCAGATACACGCGCTTCACCTCTTCATCGCGGCCCAGCTCGCCCGGGGTGCCGGCGCGGAAGATCCTGCCTTCGTTGATGATGTATGCGCGGTCAGTGACGCTGAGGGTCTCGCGTACATTGTGATCCGTGATCAGCACGCCGATGTTCGAGGCTTTGAGCTGAAAGATGATCTGCTGCAGATCGAGCACGGCGATGGGATCGATGCCGGAGAACGGCTCGTCCAGGAGAATGAAGGCGGGCTCGATGGCCAGACAGCGCCCGATCTCGACGCGGCGGCGCTCGCCTCCACTGAGCGCGTAGCCCTTGGTGCGACGGACGTGGCCCAGGTTGAGCTGCTCCAGCAGCCGCTCGGTGCGGGTCCGCCGGAGCGCGGACGAGAGGTCCTGCGCCTCCAGCACCGCCATGAAGTTCTGTTCGACGGAGAGCTTGCGAAAGACGCTGGGCTCCTGCGGCAGATAGCTGATGCCGTGCTTGCGCGCGCGCAGATACATCGGCAGGCGGGTGATGTCGACATCGTCTGCGAGCACGCGTCCGGCGTCCGGCCGCACCAGGCCGACGATCATGTAGAAGCTGGTGGTCTTGCCCGCGCCGTTAGGACCGAGCAGGCCCACGACTTCGCCCTGCGCGATCTCGAGCGAAACGCCGCGTACGACTTCGCGCTCTCCGTATGATTTGCCCAGCTCTTCGGTTCGCAACACCCGCATCGTGCCTGCCTCGTTCCCCTGATCTGTCCGGCCCAGTCTGTACGGCGATCGACTGCCTGTCTCCGATGATCTGCCCTGGCCGATCCTGCCTCAGCGATCCGGCCCGTTACCGTCTTGTATGGGTTTCGGTGCGCACCCGCCCCGGTGTCGCGCCCGGCTCCGCACCCAGCACCTGCACCGCGCGATCGTCGCCGTGGAACTGCAGCACCGCGCCGGTACTGGTTCCCTGCTGCGCGTCTTCCACCCGCGGCGGAGCCGACTTTGTTCCCGTAAGCACGAAGAGCGCATCCCCTGCGGTATAGACGAGCTTCGCACCGGTTCCGACGCGGCCGGGCTGCGTGAGCACGACATCGCCGGTGGCGACCATGTGATCCACCCGGCCCGCAGGGAATCCCTGCCCCGTCTCGGCGGTCTTCGCCGCACCCTGCTTTACCGATTCAGCGCCCGGCTGCACAAGCCAGACGGTCGCTTCCTTCGCGGCGATGGTTCCGTCGCCGCTCACGGCCCGGACCGAGCCCGTGAAGACCGCGGTGCGTGCGCTGTCGGTATACACCAGCTCGCGACTGACCACACGGATCGGGCGGTCACTGCCGCTGTGCCCTGTATCGGATCGGGCTGGACTCTTCGCCGGCTGCTGCTCCTGCACGAGCACGGTGTGCACAAAAGCCGCGTCTGAGCCGGGCTCCCCGTGCGCGACTAGACGCTTGTCGTTGTTTTTACTTCGATAGAAGTCCAGCACCGGCGCCTCCACCTGCGAACCTCCCTGCCACATCCGCGCCCGCACTCCGGCAGCCCCAAAAAATTCCGCCAGCCCGCTGCTCTTATGCGCCACCGCACGCATGGCGGTCACATGCACCGGGTCCTGCGGGCTCTGGGCTCGGTTTGATTCCGGAGCAGAAGGCGCCGGATACGTGACCCGGACCGACCCATTCGCCGCCGCATCGCCGGTGTCGCGATTCAGGTCTACGCGATCGGCGAAGAGCGCGCTCGAGGCATCCTGCAGCTGCACGGCGCCGGTGAGATGTACAAGGTTCGCCTGCGCCTCGAAAACCGCGTCGTCGGCGCGAGCACGCTCCACCTCCGGCGCTTCGTTCGAGCCCGCCTTCGCGGCGGTTTCATGGACGCTTTCGACATCCCCTCGCTGCTCGGCGCGGGTCAGTATGGAGCGGTTGCTCTTCGCGTCGCCTGCGCGGGTCCCCGGCATGAAATCCAGGCGGACGGTCTCGCCGGTACTCTGGTCGCGGGCCAGCATGGTGCCTGTCGGATCTTGGGCGAGCCGGTCGAGACGGGTGTGACCGGTACCATCCAGTCCTGCCAGCTCGGTGGTGACCGTACCCGGCGCGAATCGCCCGTTCAGCCTGTCCGCCGTCAGGTCGGTCGAGCGTCTTCCCTGCGGACCGTCGTCGGTCAGCCGGAGCCGTGCGCCGGCGGGGCCATACGCCACCGCATTCCGGATCACCGACGGCTCCCTGCCGCCGCCAGACAGGTCGAGCTCGACCCTGCCGCCATCAAGCTGGTGAAGGCTGGCCGGGGTCTGTTCCGCCAGATGGACACCCTTGCCGGCAGCAGCGGAAAAAATGCTGTGCCGCGCACGTCCAGCATCATCGAAGCCGATCCGCAGATCGTCCGCCTGGCCGGAGTCGCGCCTGGAACCATTCTCATTCGTAAATCGAACGTCCTCCAGAAAGTGTGCGTCGCGCGCCTGACCCGCCGGACCGAGCTTCACCTCCATCGCGCGCGACCGCAGCTCGCCATGCTGCGCGCTGGCCACCAGCACACCGCCGTCTCCGTCAATTTGCTCGGGCGTCCCGTCCGGTTTGATATGCACCAGCGCACGCCGCGCGGCGACGCTCTCGCTGCCGCTTTCGCCCGCGGAGGTGTACTTGGCCTCGGTCAAATCGATCGTGCTGGCGGCCCGCTTCAGTTCTGCGCGCGCGGCGGTCAGGAGGACGGGCCGCTCCGCGCGCAGGCCGCTGATCCGTACCGCCGACTCAAGCACCACATCGCCGGCCTCTGCGTCGTAGGTTGCGCCCTCCGAGCTGCCGGCGTAGCCGCCCGTCCGAAACGCCACCGCACCATCGGAAGAAGCGATCTGATCCCTCTGCCGGAAGACCAGCCCGATGGTCTTCACGTGGATGACCCGCGCCTCGAGGTCCTCCGGCTTCCCGACGGGCCGCGCGGAAGCAGGCGGCTGCAGATCGAGGAAGACCTCCCCGGTGGCGGTCATCACCTGCGCCTTCTGGTCGTATTCGAAGTCCGCTCCGTGAATGCGGTCGGCCGGCTGCCCCGTCGGCCCGAAGAGCGTGATGCCGACGTCATGCAGGGCGATGCGCCCGTCTTTGCGCTGCACCTCTTTCGAGGCGTGAATGGTGTAGATGGTCCGGCCTTTCGAACTCTTCGAAAAGGTGAATCCGTTCGACTCCTGCTGGACATCGATGCCGAGACGCCTCTCCGCGCCGGTCAGCCCGGCGAGGAAGTTCTGCACCCGCAGATGGGCCAAGGCGTTGAAGGCGATCAAGACCAGCACCAGCACTCCGGCCGCCGCGGCCAGCACCGTGCGGAGCGTCCCGATACCCGTCTGGGTCGTGCCTCGGCTCACCGTTCGCTTCCATCCCCGGCCGGACTGAGGCGTCGCGGAAGCAGACCGAGCGAGCGCTGCAGATGCTGCGGGGTGAGAATGCCGACGATGAGGTCGCCCTCGACGACGGGCACCAGTTCCAGCGATTCACCCTTCTGTCCGCCGGTCGGGGTTCCGGTTTGGGCTCCCGTCTGGTTGCCACTCTGGCTCATGGCGCGATTGAGCGTTTCGAGCAGGGAGTCCTGCGCCGTCGCGGTATGAAAGCTGCGCGCCATGATGCCCTGGATATAGCCGTTGCCCCCGCTCGCCAGGGCCTCGACGATATGCTGCCGGCCCACCGCGCCCACCATGGTTCCGCCGCGCACCACGGGAAAAACATCCTGCAGGCTGTGACGCGCCTGCATCAACGCGTCTTCGAGAGTCGCGCTCGCGGGGAGCATCGAGTAGTCCGTCAACATCACCTCGCCGACGCGAGTGCCGTGGGTGTCCGCCGCCGGCAGCAGACCCTGGCGCTCCGCCTGCGTGCCGAGCAGAAGGAAGACCCCGAACATCACAATCCACCAGTTGGTCGAGAGCAGCCCGCCGACCACAAGCGCGACGCCCACGCCGAATCCCAGACTGCGGAAGCCTGAGCTCCGAAACCCGAGACCCCGCAAAGGCCCGGCAGCTGACGCTCCCTGCACCGGTACGCCGGGTACCAGACCTACGCCGTCGAGCGGCCATGCAGGCAGAAGGTTCAAGACGCCGAGCAAAAGCGGGATCCATACCAGGGCGCGCACCAAGTGCGCCGGCGAGATCCAGGGCTGGGCGGCTAGCCTCACCTCCGGGGCGGCGGTCAGGATCAGCCCGGCCAGCATCAACGCGAGCACCAGACTGGCGGTGGGACCGGCCAGCGCCATGGTGCGGCGGGCGGCGGGCGCGTTTGCCCGCCCTTCGGTGTCGGCGGAGCCGTAGATCTGGAGGCCTCCGGTCGGCAGCAGGATCACGCGTCGCAGATCGAGCCCGAGGCACGCCGCCGCTATCGCGCGCACCAGCTCCCTTAACAACACCGCCGCCAGCAGCAGACCCCACAAAAGACACCCGCGCAGGACGGGACGTCCCTCGGCCGAAGCCCACAAAGCGGACGGCAGCAGCAGAATCAAAAAGAACGTGTGCAGCCGGATCTCCACCCCGAAGACTCTGCCCAGCGCGAACGTCCATCCACCCATACGTTCGATTGTATGCGTCGGAAGCAGAGTGCCTCGGCGGGGCGAGCAAGGTTGCGAAGAGGACGCTACCATCGCGTTATGCGCGTTATCGCCGGAACCTTGCGGTCAAGGCTGCTCACTGCTCCCGCCGGAACCGCGACCCGTCCCACCAGCGACCGGCTGCGTGAGACGCTGTTCAACATCCTCGGACCACGGGTCACGGGATCGCGCTTCGCCGATCTGTACAGCGGCACGGGCGCGGTGGGGATCGAAGCGATCTCCCGCGGCGCGGCCCACGTCTGGTTCGCCGAGAATGGACCGCCCGCACTGAAGGCGCTTCGGAACAACCTGAGGCAGCTGAACATTCAGGGCGACTTCACGCTCGAAGACCGCGGAACGGCTGCGCTCTTCCGCAGCTTGACGAAGAAGCCGCCCGCCTTCGATCTTGTCTTCGTCGATCCGCCCTATGACGCCGAAGAGGAGTACACCGCGACACTCAACGCTCTCGGTCAGGGCGATCTGCTTGCGCCGAACGCCCTTGTGCTGGCAGAACATGCCACCAAAGGCTTTCACCCCGCCGACCGGTATCGAAAGCTGCAGCGAACCCGCCTCTACAAGCAAGGCGAGACCACCGTCTCTTTTTATGCGGTACCCGAAGACGCCTCAGATGCAGGTGCTCCACCTTCAGGCAGCTGAGGTGGAGTTTGCAGGATCTAACGGTTCCGCCACCCGCCGCCCGTATGCTCGCCCGTCATGAGATCCACGGCGAACGGCACCTCCATATCGCGCATCAGATCCCACCCGAGCCCGCGCAGCTCGCTGCCTTCGATCCCGGACAGCGTGATTCCCTCCCAGGAGAGCCTGCGTGTCTCCCATGCAAGCCCGTCGACACGCCAGGCCAGCACCGACGTAAATCCGAAAAATAACAGCAGCCCGACCTCGACCGCCTCGACGATCTGGACGACCGGCTTCATCCCCAGCAGGGTGACTTGCTCCGGCGCGCGGGTGTCGGCCACATAGGCGTAGCCACCTGCCACAACGCAAATCGAGTCCGGCGCGGGACACGCGTGCACTCCGCGCGGCAGCGAAGCATCCGAGAACCCCAGCGCACAGGTCAGCAGATACGCCGCACCGTCGGCTGGACGCACCATGACGCGGAGTGCCCCGCGTTCGAGCGCTTCTTCCTCACCTTCGAGGCGCATGGGCCAGAGGTACTGCCTGGCCGGCGCGATCAACGGCGGCGCAGTCAGCAACTCCGCCGACCAGCTGCGGGCGAACTCCATCAGCGGCTCGCCTCCAACGCCTGGGCCAGATCCGCGAGCAGGTCCGACGGATCCTCGCAGCCGGCGCTCAGGCGGAGGAAGCCCGGCGCGACCGCATCCCCGCCCCAGCGCGCACGCCGCTCGGCGGTGGTGGTGATGCCGCCGAAGCTGGTCGTGTCCGTGACCAGCTTTGCCGCAACGAGAAAGCGCTCCGCCGCGTCCTGGCGGGGGAGCGTGAACGACACGATGGGCCCGAAGTGCTGCATCTGGCCTGCCGCGGTCGCATGTCCTGGGTGCGTTTGCAGGCCGGGATACAGCACGTCCGTAATCTCCCGGCGCCCGCACAGAAACTCGGCGATCGCCAGGGCGTTCGCGGCCATGCGCTCCAGCCTCATCGGCAGTGTCGCCAGCGAGCGCAGGAGCAGCCAGGACTCCATCGGTCCGGCGATCGCGCCCACCAGATTTCGCTGCCGGTCGATCCTCTCCAGCAACGCGCGGTCCCGCACCGCGACATGACCCAGCAGCAGATCGCTGTGCCCGCCCATCGCCTTCGAATCCGAGCAGACAGAGAGATCAGCGCCCAGCTCGAGCGGCCGCTGTCCCAGC
Organism: uncultured Acidobacteriaceae bacterium; assembly: GCA_964247715.1. Taxonomy (GTDB): domain Bacteria; phylum Acidobacteriota; class Terriglobia; order Terriglobales; family Acidobacteriaceae; genus Edaphobacter. The sequence continues at coordinate 44,423 of CAXTVJ010000004.1, forward strand.
GGCGTTGCGGTCGTATTGTCGACCGCCACCCGCGCCCCGATGGCATGGGCCGCCTGCACGACGGCGCGTACATCGGCGATCTCGAGCCCTGGATTGCCGGGTGTTTCGACCCAGACCAGCTTCGCCCCGCGCAACCGGTCCGCATCGGTCAGTTCACTCACGGGCAGCGTCCGCACCGTCACTCCGACCGGTTCGAAGATGCGCGCCAGCAGCTCCCAGGTGCCGAAGTAGGTTCCCTGCTGTACCACCACGGTTTCGCCCGGCTCGACCGCCGCCCACAGCGCCGCCGCCACCGCCGCCAGCCCCGACCCGAAGACACGGGCCTCGGCGGGCGCGTGGCCGTCATCCACCTCCAGCTCGCCGAGCGCGCGTTCAAGCGCCGTCCATGTCGGCTGGTGCGAACGCCCGTAGCTGTACTCCGCGCTGACGCCCGCACCCGGCGTGTGGAACGTCGACACAAAAACCGGTCCCGCATGGATGGGCGCACTCTCCACCGCCCGCGTCAGCCCCGACCGCACTGCCCTCGTTGCATCCTTCACTCGCGTCTCCCGTCCTGCCGTTTCATCGCAGATGTTCAAAGCCTTCGGGTGCCAGCTCCCCGCCGCCGGCGATGCCGACGCCGGTCCCCGCGACCACCGTCCCGATGCGCCTCACGGGCACGTCCGCCAGCGATACCGGCACTTTCACTCCGGCCATCGCTGTGAACAGCAGCTCGTAATCCTCGCCACCGTGCAGAGCCTGTTCGATCGTCGCGCCTGGTGCAACCGGCAGACGTGCGAGGTCGATCTCGCCGCGCACGCCGCTGGCCGCGCAGAGATGCCGCAGATCGGTTGAAAGCCCGTCGCTGAGGTCCATGCCGGCGGTCGCCCAGCCGCGCTTTGCGAGCGCCAGACCGACGGCGACGCGCGGCTCGGGAAAGCACTGCGGGCTGGACACTCCTGACGGTGGGCAAGGCTCGCCCGCCGCCAGCCGCGCCAACTCCGCCGCCGACCCGCCCAGAGTGCCGGTGCAGTAGATAGAATCGCCCACCCGCGCGCCGCTGCGCCGGATCGCCTTCCCGCGGGCGGCGGTGCCGACGACGATCACATCCGCCAGCACCTGCCCGCCGGGCGACTCACCGGTATCGCCGCCGGCAAGCTCGACGCCGAAGCCTTCGGCGAGGGCCTGAAAGCCCTGCAAGAATCCTGCAAACCACGTTTCATCGAAGCCGCGCGGCAGAGCCACCGACAAGAAAGCCGCTACAGGTTTCGCACCCATGGCCGATACATCCGACAGCCCGCGCGCGAGACAGCGGTGCCCGGCTGACGCCGGAGAGTGCCAGTCGCAGCGAAAGTGCCGTCCTTCCAGACACAGATCCGTGGTCACGACGAGCTCCTGGCCCGCAAGCACCCGCAGCACCGCGCAGTCGTCGCCGATCCCGACCCGCACCGCTGGATTGCGTGTCTTTCCGCCGGCTCGAATCCGTTCGATCAGCTCCAGCTCACCCATCACACCCTGAGAATACCCCCATTGGGTGCAGAGCTTTGCCTTGCCGCAATGCGGGCATCTTGTTACCCTACGAAGGTTGCCTGGCGGAATCTGCATTCACGAATGAGAGTTAGCGGAACGCATTCGGGCCGCAACCGAGACACAGCATCGAGCCCGCCCGTCTCTTCCGCGTGCGTGTTCACCACCCGCAGGGAGCCCATGCATGAGTGCAGTAATCCTAGAACGCCAGGCGGAACAGACTTTGAACTCGAAGCGCTTTTACATACTTTTCGTCTCGCGTGACGCAGACGGCACCGTGCGCAAAGTGCCGGTTCCGCTGCACTATGCATACGTTTTTGTCGCCGCGGCCGCGATCGGCTTGTTTACCATCACCGGTCTGGCCGGCTCGTACACCCGCATGCTGGTAAAAACGGAGCGCTTCAACCAGCTTCGGCAGGATCACCAGTCGCTGCAGAAGGATTACGCGACGCTCGAGACGCAGGCACGGCAGAAAGACGTCCAGGCGGCTTCGCTGGGTTCGCTTGCCACAGAGGTTTCGGCGCTTTATGGCCTCACCGCCGGCCATCTCAGCGGGTTGGAGTCTTCGCTGCACATGGGCCGTCCGCACGCGCACCCGAGCGCACCCTCCGTAGTCGCCGCCGCGGGCTCCGCTCCGCTGAAGGACGCCTCGCCCGCAACCCTCAATAACGCCGCCTACTATAAGTCGCTCGACGCCTTCTATGCCCTGCGCTCGACGGCCATGGATGGCGACGCCGCGCGCCTTTTCGATGCGTCTCCAGACCTGGGCCGCATCCGCAATCCGCTGATGCCCGGCCACGATCTCGCCGACTCGGGCAGCCCGCTCGACCTGGCCGAAGCCAACACGCCGACGCTCTGGCCCGTCACCGGCCCCATCACCTCTTCTTTCGGAGAACGTGAGAACCCGTTCGATCCCGGCGCCTCCGGTGAAGGCGAGTTCCATCCGGGACTCGACATCTCCGGCCCGCTGGGCACGCCGATTCACGCTACCGCCGACGGGGTCGTCACCTCCGCCGGCATGGTCAACGGCTACGGACGCATGGTCTCGATCGACCACGGCCATGGGGTAGAGACGCTCTACGGCCATATGAGCGGCTTCGCCGTGACGGCTGGCCAGTCCGTCACCCGCGGCGAGGTGATCGGGTACATCGGGCACTCGGGCCGGACGACCGGCAACCATGTGCACTATGAGGTCCGCATCCACAATGCACCGGTGAACCCGCACAAGTATCTGCGAACGACGCTCGCCAGTTTCGGCCCGCAGAGGGGCATGCCCGCCAGCTAGTCTCGTCATCCCTTCGATCCACTTCGCGCACGGCTGAGAAGATAGAAGCGCCACGTTGCGGGCCACAAGTCGCACTTGTTTCGCTGCGAATCCCCAGCTACAGTCGACCTATGCGCCGTCTGCTGTTCGCCTCCTTCGCGCTCTTCACCACTCCCCTTCTGCACGCGCAACTGGTGGAGATATACGGCACCGCCGGCTATGCTCGCACTGCGGACGTTCCCACAGGCCACAGCAACATCAGCTGCCCAGTCATCGTCACACCCTGCATCGGCCCGGAGACGTCCGGGACCATCTCCTCCTTCGCCGGTGGCGGCGGCGTCACGCTCAACTTCTTGCGCCTGCCCGGCATCCAGCTTGGCCTTGATGCCCGCGGCTCCGCGCACACCGGCAACAACGGCGTCAGCACCGGCCTTGGCGGGCTGCGCCTCGCTGTCAAGCCGCCTTTCTTCCACCTCAAGCCATGGATCGAAGGAGCTGTCGGCTACGTCGGAACCGACAGCAAAGCCAGCACTGCCGCTTCGGGTACAACCGCCCACTACGCGGCCGCTGAGGTCATCGGCGGCATCGACACCCCGCTCGCGCCGTTCTTCAGCTGGCGCATCGTCGAAGTGGGCGGAGGTCACGCCTTCACTTCGAGCGATGGCACGAAACCCACGCTGTTCACCATCGGGACAGGCTTGGTCTTCCACTTCTAGCATCCCGCTTGACCAGCCGCGCCTTTCATCGCGCTGCATCCGTCTTCGCCCGTTGAGCCGTCAGTCTGGCGCGACCTGAGATAATGGAGACGGGGGGCATCCCATGAAGCGCACACGCTACACCAAGTTCAACGGCGACCTCAGCTCGTCGGTCGACCTCGAAGATCTGCTCCAGGCGCTCTCCGATTTTCTGCTCGACTCCGGTTTTCAGGATCCGTTCTCGCGTTTTCCGTCCATGGACGGTGAGCAAACGATGGAGAACCTGCGCGACGTCATACGCCAGGCGCTCGATTCGGGCGAGCTCTTCGACGAAGAGACCCAGGAGAAGTACGAATCGCTGGACGAGGAGCAGGTCGAAGAGCTGATCGACCAGATCATCCAGAAGATGCAGGAACAGAACCTGATCAACGCCGAGGAGCCCACGCAGGGTCAGGGCGAAGACGGCGACGGTGAGTCCGCGCGCTTCGAAGTCACCGACAAAGGCATGGACTTCCTCGGCTATAAGGCCCTGCGCGACCTGCTCGGTCCGCTCGGCAAGTCTTCGCTCGGTCGCCACGACACGCGTCATGAGGCTGCCGGCGTTGAGACGAATGGGTCTTCCAAGCAGTACGAGTTCGGCGATTCGCTGAATCTCGATATCACCGCCACGCTTTCGAACGTCTTTGCGCGCGAAGGGACCGACTTCAACCGCCACAATGGCAAGTTGAATCTCGAGTACTCCGACCTGCAGGTACAGCAGGCCGATTACCAATCCTCCTGCGCGACGGTCGTGCTGCTCGACTGCTCACACTCGATGATTCTCTATGGGGAGGACCGCTTTACCCCGGCCAAGCGCGTCGCGATGGCGCTCGCTCACCTGATCCGCACCAACTATCCCGGCGACACCATCGATCTGGTGCTCTTCCACGACTCGGCCGAACACATCCCGGTAGGCCAGCTTCCCCGCGTCAAGGTCGGCCCGCACTACACGAACACGCGAGAAGGCCTGCGGGTCGCGCAGCGGATCCTGAAGGCAAGCAACAAGGACATGCGGCAGATCGTCATGATCACCGACGGCAAGCCCTCGGCGCTGACGCTTCCCGACGGCCGCATCTACAAGAATGCCTTCGGCCTCGATCCGCTCGTCATCTCGGAGACGCTCGAAGAGGTGAGCCGCTGCAAGCGCTCGAACATCATGATCAACACCTTCATGCTGGCGAGTGACTTCCAACTGGTGCAGTTCGTCCAGCAGGTTTCGGCAATGTGCCGCGGCAAGGCCTACTTCACCACGCCCGAAACCCTCGGCAACTATCTTCTGATGGACTTTATGAGCCGTCGCAGCAAGACAATTCACTAGGGATCTTCACGGCGAAACCTCCATACTGCACAAAGAGTCGCCCGCCTGGTTCACGGCCGACTTTCCGCTGCTTCACCCCATATTGCTCGTGTCGAACGCATCCAGGTCGTCCAGATGCCGTTTGATAACGTCGTAGCACTCGCAGGAGCGCCGCTTGAGCCCGACCCGGTCGCAAATCGTGATCTCTCCGCGGGAGTACTCGATCAGACCCTCGGACCGCAGTTGCCCGGCGACGCCGGTGAGCGTGGGGCGGGTGCTGCCGATCATCTCCGAGAGAAACTCCTGCGACATGCGGAACTTGTCGCGGTGTACCCGGTCCGCGCAGATCAGCAGCCAGCGTGCCAGCCTCTGCTCAACCTGATGGCGAGCGTTGCATCCGGCCGACTGGATCGCCTGCACCAGCTGCGCCTGCACATAGCGCAGCGCGAGTCGCTGAAAAAGGCCGCAGCGTGCAAACTCGAGTCTACCGGCCTCGAGCGTGCACTGGTAGCCCCAGCCCTCGATCTGCGTATAGACGCGGTTGAGGCTCTGTCTTGTCCCCATCAGGCCGGAGACCCCGATGACCGATTCGTAGCCGAACATGCCGGCCTCGACCTGGGAGCCGTCGAGAAACGTTGTGGTCAGCGAAGCCATGCCTTCCTCGAGAAAGAAAAGGTGATCAATCGGCTGCCCGGGAAACTCAATTTCGTGCCCGACCTCGAACGACACGGATTTCAACCGCAGACGACTCAGCGTCTGCTCGTCAAATGCCTGCAGCAAGGTATTCTTGTAGGTGGCCCTCATGCGTGCGTTCCCCGTTCCACCTCCAAGTTATACCCTGTGAATTTTCATCTCACCAAACACTCGTGCTGATCGTACGCCATGGGACAAGTGATCCGCGATGAGCACTCTAACCTAGAAAATTGGACGACATTGGCGAGACTTTCCGGTTTGCCTGTCGCCAAGCCATTTCGATTCGGAGGAGATTCATGCCGCAACCCGTTAAAGCCTGTGAAGGACGCCTGGGTGAAAAGACCATTGCAGCGCTCCAGACCGGCGACAGCCGCGCTCACTGGCTCACCTACGCCTGCGAACTGTGCGGTCAGCAGGTAGGCGCACGCCTCGAAAAAGGACGCTGGGTGCCCGAGCAACACTGGCCGTCCATCCAGTACAAAGCACGCACCCGGTTGATCAACAAGCGCGGTGCGCCGCCTGCCAGTGCAACGGTCAGCCCGGTCCAGTCGAAGTCGCGCTAGCGGCTGCTGACCCGGATGATCAGGCGTCCGGGCGTCCTGATCATCCACTAACGCCGTTCCAGCAAGAGCCTCACGCCCGCCCGGGGCCGCAGATTGACTCCCGGCAGGATCGGCAGTTCGGCAGGTGCGCCGGGCACCGGCCGTACGCGCCAGTCTCTGAAAATGGTCGCAATCACGAAGACTCCTTCCATCCACGCCAGGCTCTCACCGATGCACTGGCGTGAGCCGCCGCCGAAGGGAAAATAGGAGAACTTCGGACGTCCCGCTCTGCCGTCCTCGGCAAAGCGCTCCGGCGTAAAGCTCTCGGGATCGTCCCAGAAGCGCGGGTCGCGGTGCGCTACGATCTGCGGAGCAATCAGCGCCGCGCCGGGTTCAATGCGGTAGCCGTGGAAGTCGTACGGCTCGGAGCCGCAGCTTCGGCCAAGCACCCAGACCGTCGGCAGCAGGCGCATCGCTTCGGCGAAGACCATCCAGGCATAGCGCAGCTCCGGATAGTCCCTTGCCTCTGGCGGTCGCGCACCCAGCACCCGCACCGCTTCGAGGTGCAGCTTTTCCTGCGCGTCGGGGTGGCGGCTTAGAAACCACAGCGTGAAGCTGAGAGCGTTGGCGGTGGTCTCGTGCCCGGCCAGCAGCACCGTCAGGCACTCGTCGCGCACCTGCTTATCGCTCATGGTGCGGTCGACGTCGGTGGCCTCTTCGTCATTCGCCGCCAGCAGCATGGAGAGCAGATCGCCGCGGTCACCGGGCGCTGCACGCCGGTTCGCGATCATGCCGAAGATGTACGCGTCGAGGTCGTCGAGCCCCCGACGCACCCTGCGGACGGGTTCGATCGGCAGCTTCTGCAGACGCTCGAGCAGCGCGGCGGGGATCCAGCCCGGGGGCGGCTTGACCAAAAACGCGCCGACCGCGGCCGCGATACGCTGCGCGTCTTCATCCTTGTCGATATCGAAGAGGCACTTGCCGACGATCTGCAGCGCCAGCATCAGCATCTGCGGGTGGACGTTCATCTCGCCCGGCTGCCAGCTGCCTGCCATGCGCGCCGCGTAGCCGGAGATCACGTCGCCATAGGCCGCGATGCGCTGGCGGTGAAACGCCGGAGCGGCCATGCGCCGCTGCCGCATGTGCAGGGGCTCCTCGCTGGTGAGCAGGCCGTCGCCCAGCACCGAACGCGCCCGCTGCATGGTGCGGACGCGGCGGTTATGGCGTTCGTGGTCGACGATGATCTCCTGGATCAGCGCGGGATGATTGAACTGGTAGACGCTGCCCTCAAGGGCGCGATAGTGCACGAAGTCGCCGTACTGGACGGCGTTGTCGCGGATGAAGTCGACTGGACTCTGGCGGAAGGATTTGCCGGAGAGGATCCGGCCCAGCATGGTCGGGCCCGGGGGGAAGCGCACGCCCGGTCTGCCGCGGATGTCGATGGCATCTGTCATTCACCCAAGTCTAAGTCGCTTCCTCGCTGGGTGCTTCATGCCATCAACCAGCATCGTGCCGTGAAGCGGCTCATGACCCACACAGGGGCGCTCCTCCGGCGTCAGGACGTTGTTGCCTCCCGCTTCCCCTTCGCATCTACTAGGACAGCCATGACCAGGCTCCGTTTCGGCGTTCTCTCCACCGCGAAGATCGGCCTCAAGAAGGTTCTTCCTGCGATGCAGCAGTGTCAGTTCGCCGAGATCGCGGCGATCTCCTCACGCGACCTCGCGCAGGCGCAGCAGGCGGCGGACGAACTCGGCATTTCGAGGGCTTACGGCTCGTATGAGGAGCTGCTGGCCGATCCCTCCATCGACGCCATCTACAATCCGCTGCCGAACGATCTGCATGTGCCGTGGACGTTGAAGGCCGCGGCTGCGGGCAAGCACGTTCTGTGCGAGAAGCCGATCGCCATGAACGCGGAAGAAGCGCGCACGCTGCTCGCGGCCCAGCAGGAACATGGTGTTCGGATCGGCGAGGCGTTCATGGTGAAGCTGCATCCGCAGTGGCTGCGTGCGGAAGAGCTGATTCGGGACGGACGCTTCGGACCGTTGCGGCTGGTGACTGGAACGTTCTCCTACTTCAACGATGATCCGCAGAACATCCGCAATAAGACTGAACATGGCGGCGGCGCGCTGATGGACATCGGCTGCTATCTGATCTTCGCGGCGCGGCAGCTTTTTGCGGCTGAACCGAGCCGTGTGCTGGCGCTGATCGATCGCGACCCGCAGACCCACGTCGACCGCTTCACTTCTTTCCTGCTGGACTTCCCCGGCGGACAAGCGGTCTTCTCCTGCTCCACCCAGATGGTGCCGAACCAGCGAGTGCAGGCGTTTGGCACGAAGGCGCGGATCGAGATCGAGATCCCGTTCAACGCGCCTCCGGACCGGCCGACGCGAATCTTCGTTGACAGTGGCGGCGACGTGTTCGGGGCAGGGATTTTGACGGAGGAATTTCCGGTAGTGGACCAGTACACGCTGCAGGGCGATGCCTTTGCGCGCGCGGTGCTGGATGGAACGGCGATGCCGGTTTCGGTCGAGGACGCGGTGCGGAATATGGCGGTCCTCGACGCGCTCTTCCGCTCGGCGGATACGGGCGTCTGGGAGCAGCCGAAGGCGTAGACCCCCTCCCGTACTTCAGGTCCTAAAGTCTTCAATCGATTGCACTCAGGTCTGGACCTCAAGCGGGAGGTGGCTGCACTGTTACTGGTGCAGCCCCTTCTTCGTGCGCGCTGCGCGGGCTTCGTGACTTTCATGCGCTGCGGGTGATTGCTCCCTTCGGTCGCCGCTGATATTTGTGCCGACGAGCGGGCAGGCTGGGCGGCGCGTGTGAACGTCACGAACGACCGCCCCGCGCGTAACGGACCACCTGTTGACAGGGTGCGTACGTCCTAGAGGATAGAATTTCGCTCCGAGGAAGATTACTTATGACACCGCAAGAACAGCAGATGCTTCAAGGCTTGACCGACCGGGTGAACCAGACCGTGCTGCAGGATAAGGATCCGGAGGCCGAGCAGTACCTGACGCAGTCGCTCGGGCGCAACCCGGATGCGCTGTACATTCTGGCGCAGACTGTGCTGGTGCAGCAGTATGCGCTGGACCAGGCGAAGAAGCAGCTGGATGAAGCGAAACAACAGCTGGCGCAGGCACAGCAGCAGGCGCAACAGCAGCCGGTGAAGCACACCAGCTTCCTGGGCAGTTTGCTGGGAACGGATCGGGATGACGAGCCGCGTCAGGCACCGCCCCCTGCTCCCTCGCAGGGGTACCAGCCGGTGCAGGGCTACAGCCCGGCGCAGCCGCAGTATGCGCCGCCACCGCCGCAACACGGGCAGCCGCAGTATGGGCAACCGGTGTATCAGCCGGGATTTGGCGTAGCTCCGCCGACGAGTGGCGGCGGGTTCCTGCGATCCGCGATCCAGACCGCCGGCGGTGTAGCGGCAGGCGCGCTCGCGTTTGAGGGGATTGAGTCGCTGATGCACGGCTTTGGCGAACATGCCGGGTACGGCGGCGGCGGGGGCTTTGGCATGGGGGGCTTCGGCGGCGGGTTGGGTGGCGGACAGCCGCGCGAAGAGGTGGTCAACAACTACTACGACGGCGACCGACCGGGACAGGATGGGGTTTCGCGCGACATCGAAGACCGGCGCGATGACAACAATCAACGCGATTTCTCCGGCGATGCGGGCGATCAGAACGACAATCTGGATACGGCTGCGGATGACACCGCCGATTACGGTACGGATGACAGCTCGGGGGACATGGGGAGCGACGAATCGGGCGGGTTCGACGATTCGAACTCGTAAGCCAGGCAGCAACCCGGCGGGCACAAGCTGAAACGGCTGGATCGGATTGCTCCGGTCCAGCCGTTTTGCTGTGTTTTGCGTCATTTTAGTGGATGGTGCGGACGCTGGGTTCGCGGTCGTAGACGCGGCCCGTGGAGGCTGCGACGATGTAGGCTTCGGGCGCGCCACCGATCAGGACGCCCTTATCCGGGACGACCCCGGCGGCGTTGAGCAGAACCTGCGATCCGGCGGTTGCGCCGATCACCTTGAGGTGAGCGAACGCGTCGTGCACCCAGGCGACGGCGGCGGCTTCGGTCGAGAGCATCTGTGCGCCGCTCTCGGACAACGCCACGTAGACCGCGTCGAAGAGCACGGACGGACCGCCCGCGAGCTGGAAGTCAGCCTCGAGCATCTTGCCGTCGGCACCGGCGGCTCCGCCGACCCTGGGCGCGATGATCTTGACCTGACCACCCGCTTTCGTGACCGCGGTTTCGAGCGCCAGCACCGCGGCGGTGTCGGTTCCGTCGGCCACGAGCACGCCGACCAGCCTGGTCTTGAGACCGGGCTTCATGGTCTTGACGATGCTGAGCTTGTCGGAGGGCTGGAGGTCGGTGCGAACCGGCACGCTGGCCGGGATCTTGCGGATTTCACCCATCATGCCGAGGCCGTCTGCGACCCGGGCCGCAATGGTGGATGAGACATTGGCGAGCTGTCCGACCATGCGCTCGCGAACGGCTTTGGTTTCAACCTTGCTTAGCTCGAAGATGAAGGCCGAGATGATGTGGTTCTGCTCGGGTTCGGACTGCGAGTTGAAGAACTGCAGGGCCTGGGAGAAGTGATCCCCGAAGGACTCGGCGCGGATCTTCATCTTGTCGCCGCTCTCGTGCGCGCGGAAACTGGTGAAGCCGGCATGCGGATCCTGCCGGGGGGAGTCGGCCTCGAGTGAGCTGGGGCTGTAGGAGACGCGACCCTTCTGCGGAATGTGGGTGTGCCAGCCGTCGCGCTGCATGTTCATGACCGGGCAGCGCGGGGCGTTGACGGGGATCTGGGCGTAGTTGGGGCCGCCGAGACGGGTGATCTGGGTGTCGATGTAGGAGTTATTGCGGCCCTGCAGCAGCGGGTCGTTGGTGAAGTCGATGCCGGGGACGACGTTGGTGGTCTGGAAGGCAACCTGCTCGGTCTCCGCGAAGTAGTTGTCCACATTACGGTTGAGGGTCATTTTGCCGATGATCCTGATGGGCAGAAGCTCTTCCGGGATGATCTTGGTGGCGTCGAGGACGTCGAAGTCGAACTTGTTGGCAAATTCTTCGTCGAAGAGCTGCACGCCGAGATGCCACTCCGGAAAGTTGCCCTCGTCGATGGCGTTCCAGAGGTCGCGCCGATGGAAGTCGGGGTCGGCACCGTTGATCTTGACGGCTTCATCCCAGATGACGGAGGCCATGCCGAGCACGGGCTTCCAGTGAAACTTCACGTAGGTGGACTTGCCCTCCTCGTTGACGAGGCGGAAGGTGTGGACGCCGAATCCTTCCATCATGCGGAAGGATCGCGGGATGGAGCGGTCGGACATGATCCACATGAGCATGTGGGTGGATTCGGGCATGAGCGAGACGAAGTCCCAGAAGGTGTCGTGGGCGGTCTGTGCCTGCGGGAAGCCGCGGTCGGGCTCCTGCTTGACGGCGTGGATGAGGTCGGTGAACTTGATCGCGTCCTGGATGAAAAACACGGGGATATTGTTGCCGACGATGTCCCAGTTCCCCTCGGGCGTATACATTTTGACAGCGAAGCCACGCACATCGCGGGCAAGGTCGCTCGAGCCCATATTGCCGCCCACGGTGGAGAAGCGGACGAAGACGGGAACCTTCTCGCCCACGCGCTGGAGGACGCCGGCCTTCGAGACGCCCTGCAGCGATTCGGTCAGCTCAAAGACGCCATGCGCGCCGTAGCCGCGGGCGTGGACGATGCGCTCGGGGATGCGCTCATGGTCGAAGTGCTGGGTTTTCTCCTGCAGCTGCCAGTCTTCGAGCAGCACCGGCCCGCGTTCGTTCGCTTTCAGCGAGTTCTCGTCGTCGGAGACGACCTGGCCCTTCTGATTCGTCATCTGCGGATGCGTGCCGCCGGCCATCTGGTGCAGCTCGCCGCCGTTGCCGATCTCGTGATCGTGTCCGTGCGACTGCATCGCTCCGTTGGATGTCGCTCCGGTTGCGAGCGGCTTCGTGCCGTCTGCCGCGGTTCCGGTGAGTCCCAGTCCGCGTCCTTCTGCTGCCATTTCCTCTGCCACACTGCACCTCGTTGCTCGTCTGCCGTTCGTTTCGGGTCTTGCGTCGTTGCTGTCGGCCCGCATCGCTCGCGCAGCGAGCAGGGGGACATCGGGCGCACCTGTCGATGAGGGCTCCGATGCCGGGCAGGCGCGCGGCGTTACCGTGTTGCGGCTTGTTGTTGCAGCTTTGTGGGTGAAAGTTCTGTGACAGGGAGCACTCAGAGGGCAGGATCAGGAGCGATCAGACGGCGGGACCAGGATTCCGGTCCTGCCAGACGCGGTAAAGACCCCAGGCGGCTGCGGAGCAGTTATCCATGACGCGGCCGTCGAGGAGCATTGCCTCGAAGTCAGCCACGGGAACGCGGTGGACTTCCAAGTCGTGTTCTTCGGGGTCGGGATCGGTTTCGCCGGGGGTGAGATCCTCGGCGAGATAGACGTGGTGCTCCTGGCGCATGACGCCGTAGGCGATCCAGAGCTGGCCGAGTTTGGTGAGGCGGGCGGCGGTGAGGCCGGTTTCTTCGCGGAGCTCGGCGCGGGCGAGCTCTTCGGGGATGATGTCGGGCTGCTCCCAGCCGCCCTGGGGGAACTCGAAAAAGGTGCCGGAGACGGTGTAGCGGAACTGCCGGATGAGGGTGAGGAAGTCGCCCTCGTGGGTGCGTTCGAGCGGGATGATGATGCAGGCAGGATCTTTTTCGACGACGCCGTAGAGGCCGCGCTGGCCGTTGGAGCGCTCGATGACGTCCTCGCGGACCCACGTCCAGGGGTTGCGGTAGACCTCGCGCGAGCTGATGGTCTTGATGGTGGGCGCGGGCTTCTGACTGGGTGTTGCGTCGCTCACTGGACCGGGGTCTCGAATTCGAGGCGGCTGCCGCCGTAGATCTTGATGGTTGCCTTCTGATAGGCGCTGACGGGGGCGTCCATGATGTTGGGGACGAAGGTCTGGGGGTTGCGGTCGTAGAGCGGGAACCAGCTGGACTGGACCGTGACCATGATCTTGTGGCCCTTCAGGAAGGTGTGGTCGGCGCCGTGGAGCGAGTACCTGTACTCCTCGACCTTGTTGGCGGGAATGGCTTCGGGATGCTCGAAGCTGGTGCGATAGCGGCCGCGGAAGATCTCGTCCACGATCATGAGTTGCTGGCCGTCGGGAGCGACGTCGATGAGCTTGACGACCCAGTCGCTGTCGGTGCCGGAGGTGGAGGCGAAGAGGTCGGCGGTGACGTCGCCGGTGACGGTGACGTCGTGGTCGAGCGCGGGGCCGGCGAAGCGGGCGATGTCCTTGCGGTCGTCGAGAAATCTTTGGTCCTCCACCAGCCACGTCCGCCACTTGGAGCCTTCGCCGTAGGTGGACTGGATGGGGCGGTGACGGTACGGGATGGGGTCGGCTGGGTCGGCGGTGTAGGTCGAGACGACCGCGTCCTTTCTCACGTCTTTGCACGTTATCGGTCCGCCGCACAGAGCGACTCGACCCTCAGGCAGCAGACGCAGAGTGCTCCCGGTGAAGCTGGACTTCGGCGGCCATTCGGCGTAGCGCTCCCACTGGTTGACGCCGGTGCGGAAGCTGGCTACGCCCTTGAGGTCGAACCCGGGCTTGCCTTTGAGGTAGTACTCGAAGAACGGCGCTTCGATCTGGGTGCGGTACTCCAAGCCGGTGGGCTGGCCGAAGTCGACTTTGCCGAAGTCGCCGCCGAGCGAGGAGCCCGGTCCGCGGGACCAGCCGCCATGGTTCCAGGGGCCGAGGACCATGAAGACTTCGTGCTTCGTGTCATGCGGGTGAAGCGCGGCGTACTCGGCCTGGGTGCCCCACATATCCTCCTGGTCCCACCAGCCGCCTACCTCGAGCGTGGGCATGTCGACGTGATCGAGGTCGCGCTCGACCGCCATGGCCTGCCAGAACTTCGTGTAGCTGGGCTGGGTGAGGAAGATCTTCGCGGTCGGAAGGTTTTCCATGCCGGCTTGCTTCGCGGCTCCGGCGAAGTTCACGTTACGCAGGAAGAAGTTGTACGTGTCTTCCTTCGATTCGGCGCGTACGTCGGTCTTCTGCGCCTCGAGCTGCTGCACGTAGTCGAAGCCGTAGGT
>CAXTVJ010000004.1:58660-59737 GCA_964247715.1 uncultured Acidobacteriaceae bacterium
GGGACGAGCGGCCGGTTCATGACGAAGGTGCCTTCGGAGCCATAGCGCCCGCGGATGTCCTCGAAGACGAAGATGTAGCCGCTCTTCGCCAGCTCTGGCTTGCCTGCATTGATAGCCGGCGAGGTGTAGTAGCTGACGCCATAGGGAGTGCGCTCCATCAGGAACGGAAGCGGCTGACCACTGGTCTCAGAGCCTTTCGGGCGGAGGATGACCGCGTGCAGCTTTGCCCCGTCGCGCACCGGGATCATGGCCTCGGTGCGGACATACTCAACCTCCTGCGCGCAGGCTGCGCTTCCGAGCGCCCACGCACTCACTACACACAGGGCAACCGCACGAAACGAGCACATCACGTCGTTCTCTCCTCTGAAAACAGGTTGGTTGCCGAGAGTTTCTTCAGAGCCGGACCGACGGTCTCTTCAGCCTTGCGCGACGGGCTCTTTCGGGATGGGCGACGCATCGCACTTCCAGTTCTCGCGTCCGTGGGTGCCGTCGCAGAACGGCCGCTTGCTGCTGAGGCCGCAGCGGCAGAGCCCGATGGCGGGCTTGCCGGTCAGATCCCAGGCGTTGCCATCCACGTCGACGAGTTCGATGGGACCTTCTACGCGAAACGGTCCATTGGGCCGCACCGTGATTCTTACCGCCGGTTTTGCCGCTTCCATGTCTTCCGCCATGCTTACCCCTTTGTGTTGCCGATGAGAAAACCAAAGCCAGCATAGCAAACCGGCTTTACACTCCTCAGGCATGCGAGCTTTTCGGCGCATGAGACGCACTGGCAGCAGACGCTCGACGGCATCGAACTGGCTCCGTTCTGGCGGCGGGCACTCGCCTTTGCACTCGATGGCTTGATCACGCTCTTGCTGTCCTGCTCGCGGCGGGCAGCATTTTCCTGTATCTGGAAGTGCAGGTCGCACACGGCCGGGTTCCCGCGGACGAAAAAGCCCACTTCAAACTGAACCTCGACAGCTTCGATCTGTCATCCAGCGATCACCGCATCGAAGGCCACGCGCAGAGTGAACATATCGGGCTGCTGTTCGAATCGGAGATGCCGGTTCTGTACTTCGGCCTGCTCACCCGGGC
>CAXTVJ010000004.1:59837-84466 GCA_964247715.1 uncultured Acidobacteriaceae bacterium
CGGAGCGGAGCTGGCTGGCGTATGCGGATCGCAGACATGAGTTCCGCAGCGACTCACTGCGTGCGGCGGTACCGTCGCACGCAGTGGAAGGATCGGATGCGATACCGGCTTTGGAGGCGAATTCCGCCGACGATCACGCAGCCTAGGTTCTGTTGAATGCGACGGGTTCCTGGGAGAGGCGCAGCCGTTCCCTGAGATCGGCGGCGAGCTGGACCATGTGACGCAGTCTGGGTTCGAGCTCCGGGGGGACGGCATCGACACGCAAAGCCAGTTCGCTTTCGAGCAGCAGTCCGGTGACGGTGGCGCTCAGATCCTTCTGGATGTCGAGCATGGCAGCGCGCCGAGCGATCTCCTGTTCGGAGATCCGGCGCGTCAAGGCGGCCTTTGCCTCCCGCACCAGCCGTGCGCAGCCGGAGAGGGCCAGATTGATCTGCAGCGGCACGGCGACCCCCGCGCCGGCCCAGATGCGGTCGGCCCAGGCGGCGTCGCCTTCGACGAGGTGTTCGTCGATCATGATGAGGGCGTAGCTGCCGTTCCGGACCGCCTCCAGCGCGGAGACGCGATTTTCAACCAGTTCGACAGCCGCGTCGATCTGTTCTTCGAGCACACGCGCACAGTTTTCCGCCCCATCCAGGGCGGCGATCAATAACACTCTTTTTCTCATGGCCTGCTTCCTTCTCGATGTACAGCGCCTATGACCGTGCTGCGACAGGGTCGTCCCATGGATCCGTATGCGTCTAGTCCGGCCCCTCGCCGATGCCATACTCCTTTAGTTTGCGATAGAGGGTGGTCTTCCCGATGCCGAGAAGTCTGGCTGCCTTCAGCTTGTCTCCTTCGAGCTGCCGAATGGTGTTCAAGATGGCCTGCTTTTCGAGCTCCGCGATGGAGACGATGGGCGCACCGGCCGGGGTCTCCGGGGAAGACGTCTCGGCGGTGCGTGCCGGGACGGGCGCACGGCGCAGACCCTGCAGCTGCGATGGCAGGTCGGGGATGTGGAGGACCGATCCGGAGCTCATGGCGCAGGCGCGTTCGATGACGCTTTCGAGCTCGCGGACGTTGCCGGGCCAGTCGTACAGCCAGAGCGTGCGCAGGGCTTCGTCGGCGAGGCGGTACTGCTTGCCGGTCTCGCGCTCGATGCGCTCGAAGAAAAAGTCGACGAGCAGGCCGATGTCCTCCTTGCGCTCACGCAGGGGCGGAATGCGCAGGTTGACGACGTTGAGGCGGAAGTAGAGATCGCGGCGGAACTTGCCCTGCTCGACCAGGGCCAAGAGATTGCGGCTGGAGGTGGCGAGGATGCGGCCGGAGATGGGGACAGGCTCGGTGGCGCCGAGCGGCAGGACGGTCTTCTCCTGGAGGGCGCGCAGAAGCCTGGCCTGCAGGTCCAGCGGCAGTTCGGCGATCTCGTCGAGGAAGACGGTGCCGCCGGCGGCGGAGGCGAGCAGACCTTCCCTGGGGCCGGGATGGCCTCCGCGTGCTTCAGCCGGAAGCGCGCCTTTGGCGTAGCCGAAGAGCCCGGCTTCGAGCAGCGCAGGCGACGTGGAACCGCAGTCGACGGGCACGAACGGGCGAGCGGCCTGGGGGCCGTTGAAGTGGATGGAACGCGCCACGAGTTCCTTACCGGTGCCGGTCTCGCCGAGGATGAGGACGGGGTGATTGGAGTGCGTGACTTTGGAAAGGATGCGGTAGAGCTTCTCCATCTCGGGCGACTTGCCGACGATGGGACCGGCTCCGCGCTGAGAGCGAAGGCGCTCGCGGGTCCGGCGGCTGTCGGTATCGACCTGCAGGCGCCCGGCGGTGCGCTCGAGCACGCGGACCAGTTCGTCGAAGTCGAAGGGCTTGGTGAGGTAGTCCTCGGCGCCCATGCGCATGGCCTGGACCGCGCTGGCAACGGTGGCGAAGGCGGTCATGACGATGACGGCCACCCGCGGGTCGATTCGTTTGACCGCTTCGAGCAGGATCAGGCCTCCGTTGGTTCCGAAGCCGCCGGCGGTCTCGGGAAGCTTCAGGTCGAGCAGCATGAGGTCGACTTTGGCGCGCTCCGCGACTGCCTGGGCGGCGGCGACGTTGTGAGCTTCGAAGACCTCGAAGCCGATCTTGCGCGCGATCTCGGCGCACGCCGCGCAAATGGCCCGATCGTCATCCACTACCAGCAGACAAAGCCGCGGATTGTCTTCCGGCACCGCGTTCCGTCCCGAGATCCCCGGCCCGGGCATCAGGTCCGAGTCGCGCGGGATGATGCCTTCGGCGGGACGGAGGGTACCGTCCGCGTGAAGGTGAGCGAGAGGCCTGCTCGGGCTGTGCGCGGAGTCGCCGCGAAACGAGCCCGTTGCGGCTGCCGACGCAGACCCCTCCGGAAACCGATATCCTGTTGCGCTCAAGGTTCCCCCTCTGCCGATCGACCGTATCTGATTGCGGCTGCTTCTCCTGTTGGAAACGCGTGCAGTTCCGATCTGAAACTCGTCCAAGCCGAATCTAAAGCGAAGATGCTGCTGGGAACGTTCTTAAGTCGCCAAACTAAACCACTGGGACCCAAAGTGGGAAGAATTTTCACAATGGAACGCGTCAGCGAGTTCGAGCGTGTCCGCGCCGGAAGGCTTTGGGTGAGGGCAGACCGTGAGGAAGGCGCGCCTATAATCCGGAGATGCCCTTGTTCCGACCCGATCAGCGTACCGCCTCGTCTCTTCGTTCTGTCCGCATGACACCCGGTTATGTTTCGACCGCGGAGGGCTCGGTGCTGATGGAGACGGGCAATACACGGGTGCTGTGCAATGCGACGGTGGAGACCGGGGTGCCCGGGTGGATGCGTAACTCCGGGCGGGGCTGGGTGACGGCGGAGTACGGAATGCTTCCGCGGGCGACGCTGACGCGGTCTGCGCGCGAGGCGGAACGCGGGAAGGTCGGCGGACGCACCCACGAGATCCAGCGGCTGATCGGGCGTTCGCTGCGGGCGGTGGTGGATATGCGGGCGCTGGGCGAGCGGACGATCATCCTCGACTGCGATGTGATCCAGGCGGACGGCGGAACGCGGACGGCGGCGATCACGGGCGCGTCGGTGGCCCTGGCGATCGCGCTGGGCAAGCTGACGCAGGCAGGCACGCTGAAGCAGAATCCGCTGAAGCAGATGATTGCGGCGACCTCGGTGGGGATCGTCGATGGGGAGACGCTGCTCGATCTCTGCTACGAAGAGGACTCGCGCGCGACGGTGGACATGAACGTGGTGATGCTGGCATCGGGCGGGCTGGTGGAGACGCAGGCGACGGCGGAAAAAGAGTCGTACAGCCGGGCGGAGCTGACGGCGATGCTGGATCTCGCCGAGTCGGGGATACGAGAGTTGCTGACGCTGCAGCAGGAGACGTTGAAGACGGCGCTCTAGCGATTTCGCAAGGCGCACGCGGAGCGATCCCCCGCCACGGAGTGACCGCCCCACGCCCAAGGTGGGCCCGTCCGGCAGGATAGAGGCTCTACGGGGTCACTTCGTTGCCGATGCTGGCGCTGAGTTGATGGATCGCGAGCCAGGTGCTGGAGTAGGCGTTGAGGGCGTCGCTGACCGTGCTGCGGGCGTCACGCAGGGCGTCGAGGTAGTCGATGAGCGCGATGCCGCCGTGCTCGAAGGCGAACTGCGCGATGCTCAACACGTCAGTGGATTCATCGAGGTAATGCTCGGTGAAGCGGTCGGAGAGGCGTTTGGACTGGGTATAGCCGATCCAGGCCTGGGCGACGTCGCTGACGACCTGGTTCTTCGCGGCGATGGCGGTAAAGCGGGTGGCGTCGGCCTGGAAGCGGGCGGTTTCCTTGTTGCCCTGATTGCGGTCGAAGAGGCGCAACGGAATGTTGACGGAAAAGCCGGCCGAGTTGTAGGTGCCGCTGCGGTCGTACTCGCCTTCGAGTGTGGGGTCGGTGGTGCCGTTGGCGAGGGTGAGGCGGTAATTGGCCTCGGCGGCACGGATGCCGAGCTGGGCGGCGCGGTAGTCGGGACGGTTCTGGAGGGCGGTCTGCGTGAGCGCGTCCTCTGTCTGCGTGACGGTGGGCGGCACGACCTCGCCGGTGATGTCGAATTCCGGGCTGGGGACATTGGCACCGAGGAGGGTTTGCAGCTGCGCGCTGGCCTGTTCGAGGCTGATGATGTCATTGGCCTCGTCGCTTTCGAAGTCGCCGAGTTGAAGGTCGAGCCGCTCAAAGTCGAGTTTGCCCAGATCGCCGGCCTGATAGCGGTCGTTGGCGATCTCGACCTCATGGCGATAGTCCTTGAGGCTGGCGGCGGAGAGCTGCGCGGCCTGCTTGGCGATGAGCATGTGGGTGAAGGCGGTCTTCACCTGCAGCAGCGTCTGGCGGATCTGGTCTTCGTTCTGGGCGCCGGTCTGCGCGGTGGTGGCCTGGGCGTCTTCGATGCGCCAGTGACGCTTGTTGCCGCGCTCGAAGAGCCGCGAGACCTGGGCACTGTAGGCATACGGGTTCGACGCGCCCGCCGCCGGCAGCGTGACGTTGGTGCCGTAGAGGGTGAAGTAGGGATTGGCACGCACGGCGGCCTGGACCTCCTGGGCACGGACGCTGTTGAGCGTCTGCTCGGCGGCAAGCAGGGTCGGGTTCTTCGCCTTCGCCACGTCGACGGCCTGCTGGAGGGTGATGGCGCCGGGCCTGGAGGTGGGTGGCTTGCGCGGGTCGACGATGCGGCTGGCACCGGCGGCGTACTGCTCCGGCGTCAGGCCGTTCTGGGCGGCGTTCTGTCCCTGCTGGGCGCCGGTTCCGTGCGCGCCTGCGGCCTGACCGGCTGCCGCCGCGCCCGCACCCGGGCCGCTGGCCCCGGCACCTGCCCCCGCACCGCCGGCTCCGCCGCCACCGGCCTGCGCCAGCAGCGGTGTCGAGGAGGCGGCCAGCAGCGCGATCGCGATCCAGCGTATGCTTCGTTTCTGTGCAGCGTGCGTCATCAGCAAGACCATTAGCTCTCAAACTCCCTGTCCGGCTCGGGGAGCACGTCGGTCGGCCGCGCGATCCAGACGTACAGCGTGGGCAGCATGAAGACGCTCATGACCAGCGCGACCACCAGGCCACCGACGATGACGATGGCGAACGGACGCTGCGAGTCCGAGCCGATGCCGTGCGAGGTGGCCGCCGGCAGCAGACCGAGGGTCGCCACCAGCATGGTCATCATGATGGGGCGCAGGCGCAGCACCGCGCCTTCAACGGCGGCGTCCTTGACCGAGTGCCCGTTGGAACGCATCTGGTTGATGTACTCGAGCATGATGATGCCGGTCTGCACCGAGACGCCGAACAGCGCGAGGAAGCCAACGCCGGACGACACGCTGAAGTGGGTGCCCGTGACGAAGAGGGCGAGCAGGCCGCCGACCGGCGCCATGGTAACGGTCGCGAGAATCAGGAAGGCCCACTTGAAGGAGTGGAACATCGAGTAAAGGATGATAAAGATCATGAAGACGGTAACGGGCAGGATGAGCATGAGCCGGCGCGAGCTGCGCTTCTGGCTCTCGTACTCGCCGGCCCAGTCCAGCTTGTAGCCGGATGGCAGCTGCACCTGCGCGTTGACCTTGCGAATCGCCTCTTCGACGGTGCTGCCGAGATCGCGGTCGCGCACGCTGTACTTGATGGCAACGTAGCGCGAACCTTCTTCGCGGTAGATCTCTTCGGCGCCGTCCACCGTCTGCTGTCTGGTGACTTGGGCGAGCGAGACGCGCTCGCCGGACGGAGAGAGCAGACGGATGTCGCCGATCGCTTCCGGGGTCTGGCGATAGAGAGGGCTGTAGCGGACGGTGGTGTCGTAGACGGCCTCGCCCTGGAGTACCTGGGTGACGGCGGTGCCGCCGACGGCGCTCTGGATGGCGTCCTGGATGTCGGCGACGTTGATGCCGAAGCGCGCGGCGGCGTCGCGATCGACGACATAGTTGAGGTTAGGCTGGCCGATGATGCGGAAGAGTCCGAGATCCTCGACGCCCTTGATCCCGCTCATGACGGTGACGATCTGGTCTGCCTTGGCTTCAAGCGTGCGCAGATCGGTGCCGTAGAGCTTGACGGCGAGCTCGCCCTTGACGCCGCTGACCGCCTCTTCGACGTTATCGGAGATGGGCTGTGAGAAGTTCCAGACGACACCCGGCATCTTGTCGAGCTCGCGGTTCATGGCGGCGATCAGCTCGTCTTTGTTCTTGTGGAAGTCGCCGCGCCACTGTTCCTTGGGTTTGAGGTCGACGAAATACTCTGTATTGAAGAAGCCGGTGGAATCGGTTCCGTCGTCGGGCCGTCCGATCTGGCTGACGACCTGCTTCACCTCGGGGAACTCGCTGAGAATGCCGCGGGTACGATTGGCGATGGCAAGACTTTCGGTAGGTCCGGTGCTGGGGGCGAGCGAGCCGCGCACCCAGATGGCCCCTTCATCGAGGTGCGGGAGAAACTCCGAGCCGATGGCGCCCGAGAACATGAGGAACGCGCCCAGGCAGAGCATGCCGGCGAAGACGCTGAGCGGCACGGCCCGGTGGTCAATGGCCCAGGTCGCCGCGCCGCGGTAGTGCCCGGTGAGCCAGCGCAGAAGGGGATTTTCCCACTCCGACGTACCACCGCGAAACAGGAGACTCGAGAGCACCGGCGCGAGGATGATGGAGAAGAGCAGCGCGCCCAGCAGCGCGAAGGCGACCGTCCATGCCATCGGCTTGAAGAGCCGGCCCTCGACCGACTGAAGGGTGAAGATGGGGAGGTACGCCGTGATGATGATGGCGATGGCGTAGAAGACGGGCCGCTGGACTTCCTGGGCAGATTCGCGGATCTGCTCGAGGACGGATTTGTTCGGATCTTTGCGGTGGCTGAGATGGCGGACGATGTTCTCGACCATGACGACCGCGCCGTCGACGACCATGCCGAAGTCGAGTGCGCCGAGCGAAAGCAGATTCGCCGGGATGCCTTTGAGGTCGAGGCAGATAGAGGCGAACAGCAGCGAGAACGGGATGGTGAGCGCGACGATGAGCGCGCCGCGCAGGTTGCCGAGGAAGAGAAAAAGGATGATGACGACGAGGATGATGCCCTCGGTCAGGTTGTGCAGCACCGTGTGCGTCGTCAGCTCGAGCAGGTCGCTGCGATCAAGGAACGGCACGATGGTGACGCCCTTCGGGAGCACATGTTCGTTCAGCTCCTTTACCTTGGCGTGGATACCCACGAGCGTCTCGTCCGAGTTCGCGCCTTTCTGCAGCAGAAGCACGCCTTCGACCACGTCGTCGTTATCGTCGAGGCGCTTGCCGTCGACCGAACGGATGGTCTTGCCGATCTGGCCGAGGCGGATCTTGGGTCCCTGAACGACGGTGGCGACATCGCTCACCTTGAGGGCGGTGCCGTTCTGCGTCTTGAGGACGGTATTGGCGATGTCCTGCGTATCGTCGTACAGGCCAATCTCCTGCACGTTGATCTGCTGGGCGCCCTGCTCGATGAAGCTGCCGCCGGCGTTGACGTTGTTGGCGGTGATCTGCTGCTTCACCTGACCGACGGAGAGCTGGTACTGGATCAGCTTCTCGGGGTCGAGGATGACCTGATACTCGCGCGTCTGGCCGCCGAAGCTGGAGACGTCGACTACGCCCGGAACGCTGCGGAAGTTCTTCGGCAGCACCCAGTCCTCGATGCTCTTCAAGGCCATCGAGTCGTATTCGGGATTGGTGCTCCTGAGGGTGTACCAGTAGATCTGGCCGACCGGACTCCAGTCGGTGCCGATCTGCGGCTGCAGACCCTGCGGCAGCTGCACCTGGGACAAGCGCTCCAGCACCTTCTCGCGATTCCAGTCGTCGATGCTCTGGTCGTCGAAGATCATCTTCACGTCCGAGAGGCCGGCGAGCGAGAACGAACGGAGATGCGACATGTGGGGGATGCCCCCCATGGCAATCTCCATGGGCACGGTTACCTGCTGCTCCACCTCTTCGGCGGCGCGGCCCGGCCATTGCGTAATCACCTCGACGTAGTTGTTGGCAACGTCGGGATACGCTTCAACCGGCAGGTTGTGAAACGACACCCCGCCCCAGGCAAACAACAGGACCGCCATCACGAGGATGATGAGGCTGTTGCGCAGCGCAAAATCTACAAACTTCCCGATCATTCGTTATCCGCCGTGTTTTGCAGATCGAGCGCGCTGGCGACGACCTGCTGGCCGGCGGCCAGGCCGCCGTCGATCTCGACGACGTTGCCCGGAAGCGTCGGGCCGGCCTTGACATTCACGCGCCGGAAGACCCCCGGCTCCCCGCTCGGCACGAAGACGTAGGTGGTGTCGTGCAGATGGAGCACGGCAGCGGCGGGCACGGCCGGGTGGGACTGCGGCGACGAGCCGAAGATGGTGCCGGCCGCGAACATGCCGATGCGCAGCTCGTTGTTCGGATTTTTGACCACAATGCGCACCTTGGCGGTGCGAATGCTTGCGTCGAGGGTCGCGCCGATGTCCGAGATGGTGCCGTCGAAGGTCTGGCCCGGGTAGGCGCTCATGTGGATGTCGACGTGCTGGCCCATGTGGACCTGGGCCAGATCGTTTTCGTAGACGTCGACGATGACCCAGATATGGGAGAGATCGGCGATGGTGAGCGATCCAGTATTGCCGGCGTAGGTGATGCCGGCGGCGGCTGAGGCGGTCACATTCTGGGATACGACGACGCCGCTGGCGGGCGAGTAGACCTTGACCGTATCGCTGGGATGATTCTTGTCGACCCCGTAGATCTTCAGCTGCTGCTCGCTCGCATTCAGCGCGGCGACGGCGATGTCTTCGCCGTTCTGCGCGGCTTCGACCTGGCTCTTCGCGATCGCACCCTTGCCGTAGAGGAGGTTGTCGCGGTCGAGCGTCACCCTGGCGAGATGCTCGTTCGAGACCGCCTGGATGTAGGTGGAAAAGGCGTTGGCGACGTCGGGGCTCTGCACCTCCATCACCGGCTGCCCCTTGTGCACCATATCGCCGAGACCGACGTAGAGCGCGACGACGCGACCGTTGGCGAGCGAAAGCACGGGCAGCTCGCGCGAGACGTCCGGGCTGACCGAACCGGTAACCTCCAGCCTGCTGACCACCTGCTTCTGCGACGCGCAGGTCAGCGGGAAGCGACCCGCGTTTTCGACGTGCACCTCGTCCGGGTTCTGGTGGACGATGGGCAGGTTCTGCGGTGTTTCCGCCGCCGGATTGCCCTGCTTTGCCTTGCATCCGGCAAGGCAGCCCGCACCGGCCAGCAGCAGAACGGCTGCGTTACGTGCTGTCAGCCTGGGCTTCGATCTGCCCGCGTCCTGAATCGCCGTGCTTGCGGCGGTTCCACCCTTCTGTCTAGCGCTCACTGGCAAACGCCCGCTCCTCGGAAGTTCCCTCAACTGTATGCAGCCTAGCCGATCAGGCCATAAAACTTGTATAAAAGCACCGGCACGGCCGGTTTGCGGCGAAAGCCCGCCCCGCCGCAGATCGAGCTGTTCCTATTGTCGCTGGCGGACAAAGGTCGGAGGACCGGAAAAACGATCCGGATCGAGGCGGGGCTCTTCTTTTGACGGCAGGCCATGGCTTTGCGCCTCACCGAACCGGCGGGCGTCTACAAAGGAGCAATTCTCCGGATGCTGAATCCGTCGCGCGAGATCGCGGGACGGCAGGCTCATGGCTCCATGCCGCGGCGGAGTGATGGCCGCGGGTTTCGCGCGCCTTTGCTTTCGTCTCTGTAGAATGACCCTCGACACGCTCCCGAGCGTCATACCACCCGAGGAGACCCATCGCACCCCATGAAGATCACCCCCGGAAAACTTGCAGGATTGAAGGCCGTCTCGAATGCGGACGGTGTTATCGCGGCCGCGGCCATGGATCAACGCGGATCGCTGCAGAAGTCACTGGCCAGGGAGCGTGGCGGCGTGATCGAACCGAGCGACCTGGGCAACTTCAAGGTGCTGGTCACGGACGTGCTGACGCGCCACGCCTCCGCCATTCTGCTGGATCCGGAGTACGGTCTCGAGGCGCTGAAAAACCGCAACTCGGCCGGGCTGCTGCTTGCCTATGAGAAGACCGGATATGACGCGGCGACGCCCGGCCGTCTGCCGGATCTGCTGGAGGAGTGGAGTGTTCGGCGGCTGAAGGAAGCCGGTGCCGACTGCATCAAGGTGCTGCTCTACTACACGCCGGATGAAAAGACTGGAATCAACGACCGCAAGCATGCCTTTATCGAGCGGATTGGCGATGAGTGCGTGGCACACGATCTTCCGTTCTTCCTCGAGTTTGTCGGCTATGACGCGCAGGGCGGCGACGAAAAGTCGCTCGCCTACGCGAAGAAGAAGCCGACGATCGTTTCGGGCTCCATGGCTGAGTTCGGCAAGGCGCGCTACAACGTCGACGTACTGAAGGTCGAGGTGCCGGTGGAGATGAGCTACGTCGAGGGGTCGAAGACGTACGGCGGCGAGATGGCGTACACGCGGGCCGAGGCGCTGCAGCATTTCCGCGATGCCGAGGCGATGACGCACAAGCCGTTCATTTATCTTTCCGCCGGCGTTACCAACCCGGTCTTCATCGAGACGCTCGCGCTGGCGGCGGAGTCGGGCACCAAATTCAACGGCGTTCTGTGCGGGCGTGCGACGTGGGCAGAAGGCGTGCCGGTCTTTGCAAAGCAGGGTCCGGAGGCGTTCAAGCACTGGCTCGAAACCACCGGCGTCGAGAACATCTCAAACGTAAACGAAGCGCTGAAGGCGGCAAGCCCGTGGTCTTTGAAATATGGGGCCAACAGCATGGAGGAGCTGGGTTAGTCCTCAGCGGCATGCGCCCGGCGGATGGATGTTTCCGACGACGCCACGGTAAGATCGACGCAGACTGACGTACGCCGCAACTCCGGTTGCGGCGTATTCTTTCCGAAAACGAAGATCGCCCTCACGTCTCTTCTGCGAAGTACACGGAGACCTCTCTCTGGTCATCATCCGCATCCTGATCGCGCTGATTCAGGCCATTCTGAAGGTGGTCGCGGAGGCGTTCGTCAAGGGCGGAGCGCTGCTGGTGACGGCGCTGATCGTGACCGCACTGTGCGTGGGAGCGCTTTGGCTGGCCGGCCTGGTGGCGGTTTCGGCGTTTCGAAAGCTGCGCAGCCGCTAAGCAGCATTACTCCCATTCGATGGTTCCCGGTGGCTTGGACGTGATGTCGTAGACCACGCGGTTGATGCCGCGAACCTCGCTGACGATCCGGCTGGAGATGCGGCGCAGGACTTCGTACGGAAGCGGCGCCCAGTCGGCAGTCATGCCGTCTTCCGAGTTCACGGCGCGGATGGCGCAGGTGTACGCGTAGGTGCGCTGGTCGCCCATGACGCCCACGGATTTGACCGGAAGCAGCACGGCGAAGCTCTGCCAGAGCTGCTTGTAGAGGCCGGCGGATTTGATCTCGGCGACGACGATCTCGTCGGCTTCCTGCAGAATGGCGACGCGCTCGGGCGTAACCTCGCCGAGGATGCGGACGGCGAGTCCCGGGCCGGGGAACGGCTGGCGGTCGATGATCTCGTCCGGCATGCCGAGATCACGGCCGATGCGGCGGACTTCGTCTTTGAAGAGGTCGCGCAGCGGCTCGATGAGCTTGAGCTTCATATCCGCAGGCAGACCGCCGACGTTGTGGTGGCTCTTGATGGTTTGCGACGGGCCTTTGACGCTGGAGCTCTCGATGACGTCTGGATACAGCGTGCCCTGGACGAGCCAGGCGATCTCCTCGCCCGAGGATTTCTCGGCTTCGAAGATCTTGCGCGCTTCATCGTCGAAGACGGCGATGAACTCGCCGCCGATGACTTTGCGCTTCCGCTCGGGGTCGGTGACACCGGCAAGTCTGGCGAGAAAGCGTTCGCTGCTGTCGACCGCGACCACGTTCAAGCCGAGTTGCTCGCGCATGGTCTTCTGTACCTTGGCAAACTCGTCTTTGCGCAGCACGCCGTTGTTGACGAAGATGCAGGTGAGCCGCTCGCCGATGGCGCGGGCGACGAGCACCGCCGCGACCGACGAGTCGACGCCGCCCGAGAGTCCGCAGAGGGCGTGGCCGGTCTCGCCGACCTGCGCCTTGACCCGCTCGATGGTGGTTTGGATGAAGTGTTCGGGGGTCCAATCGGGGACCGCGCCGCAGATGCCGAGGACGAAGTTCTTCAGCAGCTCCATACCAAGGCGGGTGTGAGCGACCTCGGGGTGGAACTGGACGGCGTACATCCGCTTCGCTTCATTGGCGATGCCGGCAATGGCGTTCTCGGTTTCGGCCACCAGTTCGAAGCCGGGGGCGAGTTTGACCGCCTCGTCGCCGTGGGACATCCAGACGTCCATCTCGCCGGGAAGGCCGGCGAAGAGCGGCGTCTGCCGGGTGATGGTCACTTGTGCGTGGCCATACTCGCGATTGGGGGCGCTCTCCACCGTGCCGCCGAGATGGTGCGTGATGAACTGAAGCCCGTAACAGATGCCCAGGATCGGGACGCCGAGCTCAAGCAGGAGAGGGTCAGCAGCAGGTGCATCCGCGTCGTAGACGGAGCACGGACCGCCGGAAAGGATGAGACCTTTGGGCGAGAGCGCCTTGATGTCATCGAGCGGTACGGTGCACGGCAGGACGACAGAAAAGACGTCGAACTCGCGAATGCGCCGCGCGATCAGTTGCGTGTATTGCGAGCCGAAGTCGAGAATGACGACCGTTGAAGTGTCCACCCTGACAGTCTAACTGCCCGGTCTGGTGACGGTGGCTTGAACCGGTTCGCTCAGCCTTTACCGCGCATCTGCTGCGAGATGGTGACGACCCCGATGCCAAGCATCACGAGCACAATGGCTCCGATCCAGGTCTGCGGAATATGCATGAGATGGGCGATATAGATCACACCGCCGAGGACGATCAGATAACCAACGGCATACAAGGCAAAGGGCATCAAATGGCTCCGTTCGAGAAGGGATTGTCAGTTAAGATGCGAAGCCGAACGCCCGCAGCGGGAAAAATCTATGCGGGGGTATCTGCGCGGAGAAGTTCGAGATACCCCATCAGACGGGCGACGTGGAAGAAATCCGAAGCGACGAGGTAGAGGAGAATCACGCCTGCCCACCACTCGCGCAGGAAGGCGGCCGTTGCAACCGATTCGAACGGCAGCGGGCAGGCGGAGAAGACCATCGCGAGTACCAGCAGCGTGATCTTCACGATGCCGAGGACCAGATTGATCTCCACCAGCCTGCCGCGTACGGAGCCCAGGCGAAGCACCGCGCGAAGACTGGCGACCGGGCCGAGCCGGTCACGCATCGCGAGCAGCGGCGCGACATTGACGATCCAGTTGACGGCAGCCCACCCGGTAAACAGCGCAAGTGAGACGACAATGATCAGCCCGCAGTAAGGAACGAGGTCAGGCTCCGCGTGCCGGGCGATGGGTATGGTGATGAAGCTGCGGGTGCCCCAGCGCGCGAGCAGAAACCACGCCAGGTAGACTGCGCCCAGACACACAATGCGCACGGAGTGGAGCACGGCCAGCGTGACGGGCCTGGCCTGCAGCGCGGGATCGACGCGGGTCAGCAGCAGAGTACGCCCGACTGCCGACTGCACTACCCAGGCGAGCAGCGCGAGCGGCACCAGCCAGACGGCGACGTGGGCGACGGCCGGCCAGACGAGTGCAACGGCGTTGGCGAACTTGCCCGCCGCGCCGGTGGGATCAGCGCTGAGCGCCCCTACGGGGTCGTTCAACAGCACGGGATCGAGGCCGAGGCGGCCGGGATCAAGGGTGCCGTCCGTCACCTTTTCAAGAGCTGCGACCAGCTTGACGTAACTCAGCAGCAGAACGGGGATGCCCAGCGACCAGCGCCAGGCGATCTCGATCGCGGTGAGTGAGGGTCGCCTGCGCGCAGCGGAGAGCACACCGACAAACGACTGCGTTCCGCGAACGGTGTGGGTTGCACTGGCCGCACTGCCAGTCGCACCCGGGGCGCCGGTCACTATTGCACCACGAGGTTGACGAGCTTGCGCGGGATGACGATCACTCTGGCGACGGTCTTTCCTGCCAGGCGGGCCTGCACCTTTTCCTCGGCGAGGGCGGCGGCTTTCACGGTCTCCTCATCGCTCTCCGCGGCCACCTTGATCACCGTGACGAGTTTGCCGTTCGCCTGGACGGGGATTTCGATCTCGCTCTCGCGCGCGAGTTCGGCGTCGGCCTCGGGCCAGGGCGTGCGGAAGATCACGCCCGTCTCGCCGAGGCGCTCCCACATCTCGGCGGCGAAGAACGGCGCGAAGGGCGCGAGCATCTGGACGAGGCTGCGCATGAGCGCCGCGACGGTAACGGCGGACACTTCGCCGGCGTCGATGGCGGACTCGCGCGCGGTGATCTCGTTCACGAGGATCATGATGGAGCTGATGCAGGTGTTGAAGTGCCAGCGCCCGCTGAAGTCGAGGGTGATCTTGGCAATGGTCTGGTGCAGCTTGCGCAGGAGCGCTTCGTCAGCCGGGTTCCTCTCGGTGGTGACCGGCTTCGGGCGGTCCGCGTACTTGGCAATCAGGCGGAAGACTTTGGAGAGGAAGCGGCTGATGCCGGCGACACCCTCTTCCTGCCACTCGAGATCGCGGTCGGGAGGAGCGGCGAAGAGCGCGTACATGCGGGTGGCGTCGGCGCCATAGCGCTCGATCATCTCATCGGGGCTCACCACGTTGCCGCGCGACTTCGACATCTTCGCGCCATCCTTGATGACCATGCCCTGGGTGAAGAGCCGCGCGGCGGGCTCGCTGTTGGCGATCAGGCCGAGGTCGCGCATGACGCGGGTCCAGAAGCGCGAGTAGATGAGGTGCAGGATGGCGTGCTCGACGCCGCCGATGTACTGGTCGATGGGAAACCAGTAGTTGGCCTTTTCGGAGCTGAACGGAGCCGTACTGTTTTTCGCATCCGTGTAGCGGTAGAAGTACCAGCTGGAGTCGACGAAGGTGTCCATCGTATCGGTCTCGCGGCGCGCTGGACCGCCGCACTGCGGGCACCGCGTATTCACGAACGACGGCACTTTGCCCAGCGGTGAGCCACCCTCCTGCGTGATCTCGATCGTCTCCGGCAGAAGCACGGGAAGCGCGCTCTCGGGCAACGGAATGGGGTGGTCGCTGCCGCCACATTCGTCGCAGTAGACCATGGGGATGGGCGTGCCCCAGTAGCGCTGGCGACTGACGCCCCAGTCTTTCAATCGATACGTAACGGTCGGTGATCCGAAGCCGCGCTCCTTCGCGAAGGCGGCCATCTTCTCCTGGGCGCTAAGGCAGGAGGTGCCGGTCCACTCGCCGGAATCGAGGATGACGGCGTCGTCTTCGGCGAGGAACGGCAGCTCCGGTTCAGACTCGTCTACCGGCGCCACCACGCGCTTGATGGCCAGGCCATATTTGGTGGCGAATTCGAAGTCGCGCTCGTCATGGCCGGGCACGCTCATGATCGCGCCCGTGCCATAGTCGGCGAGGATGTAGTTGGCGACCCAGATGGGCAGGCGCTCGCCATTGAATGGATTGAGGGCGAAGCGGCCGGTAGCGACGCCGTGCTTCTCGATCGCGCCCAGATCGCCGGACTCGCGCGCGGCCTTCTGCTGCGAGATCATCTCGTCGATCTGGCTCGCGAGCGCTGGATCCTCTGCGGCGAACATTCTGGCCACGGCGTGCTCGGGCGCGACCTGGAGGGAGGTCGCGCCGAAGATGGTGTCGATACGGGTGGTGAAGACGCTGATCTTTGCGGCTTCAGTTCCCTGCTGGGCCGGCTCGACTTGCCGGGCTTCGGCTTCCCGGGCTACGGCAAAGTCGACGAACGCGCCTTCGCTGCGGCCGATCCAGTTGCGCTGCATGGTGCGGACTTTGTCAGGCCAGCCTTCGAGCGTGTCGAGGCCGTCGAGCAGCTCATCGGCATACTTCGTGATGCGCAGGAACCACTGGGTGAGGTCGCGCTGTTCGACGAGCGTGTCTTCGTGACGCCAGCAGCAGCCGCCGACTACCTGTTCGTTGGCGAGGACGGTCGCGCACTGCGGGCACCAGTTGACCTTGCTCTTCTTGCGGTAGGCGAGGCCGGCCTCGAACATCTTGAGGAAGAACCACTGGTTCCAGCGGTAGTAGTCGGGCAGGCAGGTGGTGACCTCGGTCGTCCAGTCGAAGCCCATGCCGAGCCGTTGAAACTGCTTCTTCATGGACGCGATGTTCGAAAGCGTCCACTCGCGCGGAGGAACGTTGTTCTTCAGCGCGGCATTTTCGGCAGGCAGCCCGAAGGCGTCCCAGCCCATGGGGTGCAGGACGTTGTAGCCGCGCATCCACATGAAGCGCGCGAGCGCGTCGCCGATGGCGTAGTTGCGGACGTGGCCAATGTGCAGCTGGCCGCTGGGATACGGCAGCATCTCGAGGCAGTAGAACTTCGGCTTGCCGGCGTCGTGCGCGCCGGCGGCATAGAGGGACGGGTCGGCGTCCCAGCGGGCCTGCCATTTGGGCTCGATCTCGGCGGGCATGTAGCGCGCGGGCTGCGCCGCGTCCTCCGCGGCTCGGGTGCTGCTCTGCTGCAGGGTGTCATCGAAAGCCATCCTTCTCATTCTAATCGCGCGATCAGCAGGCACTGCGCAGACGAGGCCGAGTTCGTCCGATCGAAATCCGGGCAGGGTAAAATCGTGGCCATGTCGCTCTTCAAGGTTTTGATCCTCGCCATCGTGCAGGGACTTGCTGAACTCCTGCCGGTTTCGAGCTCCGCCCATGTGGTCGTGGCGGAGAAGCTGATGGGGCTCGACCCGACCTCGCCGCAGATGACGCTGGTGCTGGTGATGCTGCACACGGGCACGATGTTTGCGGTGATCGTCTACTTCTGGCGGCGCTGGATGGACGCGTATTTCCGCTCGGGCGAAGCCTTTTCGGCGGCCGCGGCGCGCATCGTGTTTGCGACGATTTTGACCGGCGCGGTCGGTTACCCGCTGCAGAAGGTGCTGGCGCATGCGATGTTTCCGAACACGCCCAAAGCGGAGATCGAAGAGCTGTTTGGACGGCTGGATCTGGTTGCCGGTGCGCTGTTCTGCGTGGGCTTGCTGATTCTCTTCGCCGGCCTGGCGCGGCGGCGCAGCCTTACCGGACAGTATGAGCGGCCGGGGCACGATGACGAGCTGACGCTGCCGCAGTCAGGCATGATCGGCGCGGTACAGGGGCTGGCACTCCCCTTCCGCGGGTTTTCGCGGTCGGGTTCGACGATTTCGGCAGGCATGCTGGCGGGCGTCGGACGCGAGACTGCTGAGACGTTTTCGTTCGCACTGGCCGTGGTGCTGACGCCGGCGGTGGTGGGCCGCGAAGCGCTGCGTCTGCTGAAGGCCTCGCACGAGGCGACCGCGGCGGGAACGCCGATCGACCTGCATGGAGCACTCGTGGCGAGCCTGGCGGGGATGGTGCTGTCGTTTCTAGCTGGACTCGCCGCGCTGAAGTGGCTTTCGAGCTGGCTGGAGTCAGGCCGGTGGTATCTGTTCGGGATCTACTGTCTGGTGGCGAGCCTGGTTGTGTTCTACCTGCACACGCGCGGGTTCTAGAGCAGACGGGTATACAGCCACGCCCACCCGATCAGCAGAAGCTGCAGCGGTACGCGTGCCCAGAGCGCCCAGACCGGGATCTTCGGCCACTGCTCCGCATGGAGCGCCATGTTGAGATTGGCGGGCATCACGCAGACCAACAGCGCGACCAGTCCCCAGGCGGCGGCGCGTCGAGCCGGCGGCCACAGCAGCCCGAGGCCGCCAAGGATCTCGCACACCCCGCTGACCCGCACCAGCAGCACTGGCGCAGGCAGACAGGCGGGCATAATGCCGACGTACGCGGGCGTCAGCACGAAGTGAAGAACACCGGCGATCACGAACAGCGCCGCGAAGAGGGAGCGACCGACCATACGACCAATGTACCTTCGGCAGCGTTGGCTCTTTCTCATGGCGACACTCGGGCAGACTGGATGACGGCACAGGTCCAAACCGAATGAAAAAGAGGCGGCCGGAGAGACTCCGAGCCGCCTTGATGTTCGCTGCGTTCTGATGCTTGGACGTTCGAACTACTTGCTCGCGAGCGCGTCGCGATGCGATTTCACGTAGTCGTGTGCCGTCATAATGTGGGCGTTTTGCTCCGAGAGCAGCTGGCGGACGGGCAGCGGCAGATCCTTCTCGAGTGCCTCTTTATAGGTCTTCTTGGCGGTATCTTCGCCCTGCTCGGCGGTGGCCAGCAGCTCGTGGTCGGCGGAGCCGAGAACCTTGCCCTTAATGTCGCCCCAGGTGCGATGGATCGCGCCGGCGGTGGTTCCTTCTTCATGAATGTCCTTGATCCCATGGCGGTGGAGCTCGTTCTCGAGTTCGGCGCGAAAGTTGGCGCGTTTGAGCGATTCCGCCAGGAAGTAGCGCTTCAGAGTGTCGTCCTTGAGGTGCTCGCCGAGATCGGCGAAGCCCTTCTGACCGTC
Organism: uncultured Acidobacteriaceae bacterium; assembly: GCA_964247715.1. Classification (GTDB taxonomy): domain Bacteria; phylum Acidobacteriota; class Terriglobia; order Terriglobales; family Acidobacteriaceae; genus Edaphobacter. The sequence goes on from CAXTVJ010000004.1 coordinate 78,201, forward strand.
CTGCAGGACATTGATGACGCTCTTGAGAGTCTTGACCAGCTCTTCGTTCTTGTTCGCATCGGTCGACATTGTGGGTGTCCTCGTGCTTGTTGGGTTAGGGGCCTGAGCCCGGCGAGAAAGTGCAGCAGTGAGTTCCGGAGCAGGGTCCGCCGGCTATACGCGATTCTCCTTCGCCGGCGGCAAGCGGGAGAAATCGCGAAAACTCCGCGCCCCTGCCGGAACCCACGAGACCACACGAAGTTCGTGCGGCTTGCTGTGTCAATAGATGCCCACCCCCGGCGAGGGTTTGCATCCTGATTCCCGCCGGTTGATGCGCTGGACGATCCACCCGCTGGCTGTGGTCGAATGAAGGTTGGCCGGGCAGGGCGGGTTGGACTGAAACGCGCCGGCTGCGGCCCGCGAGGACCCCGATGAACTCACTGCGCGCGCACGCGAGCCCAACCTCCCATCGCCGTCTCAACGAGATTTTCGGTCTGCTGTTGTTCGCGGGCGCTGGTCTGCTGCTGCTTGCGCTCATCAGTTACACTCCGGCGGATCCTTCCTTCAACACCGCCGGCGGGCAGGGCGTGGCGCTCGCGGGGATCGCCCGTCCCGCGCACAACTGGGCCGGGTTGGCCGGCGCGTGGGTTTCGGATGCGCTGCTGCAGATCCTCGGGGTTGCGGCCTTCTTTCTTCCTGTGCTGCTGGGACGCGTGGGCATCTGCTGGCTGCGCTCGCGCGCGGCGGGTTCGCCATGGGCGAAGCTGATCGGGCTGGGCCTCTGGGTAGTGTTTGCGCCGGCCGCGGTCGCGCTGATCCCGACGCATCTTCTCTGGCGCGGCGCGCTTCCGCTGGCCGGCCTCAGCGGGTTGCTGGTCGGCGACGCCATGGTCACGCTGCTCAATCTGCCGGGCGCGTGCGTGGTGCTGGTGTTGATGGTCGCGCTTTCGCTCTATCTTGCAACGACGTTCTCGTTCAGCACCGCACGCGAGTGGGCGTCTGCGCGGTTTGGCTTTCTGGGTGCCACCGGGGCGCGCTGGGCGGCCTGGCGGGAACGCCGCAAACTCGATCCTGAGCTGCGCGACGAGGAGACGGGCGAGGTCTTCGGCGCAAAGCGGCTGCGTATGGAGCAGGCGGCACAGGCCGCGACCCGGCGCGAGCAGGAGCGAGCGGAACGGGAGGCCAGACGGGCTGCCCGCATGGGTAATACCCTGCTGGGCGGACTCTTCGGCTGGCTGGGCCGCCGCCGGATGTCACCGCTGGAGATGGTCGAGCCGGAGAGTGAGCCGCCGGCGGGATCGGTGTGGCAGGCGATGCCGCGGGTAGACGTGGATGCGCCTCCGGTCACGCCGCTGGCAGTCGCAAGCGCCGCCGCAGCCCCGTACGCGCAGGCGCTGGCCGCAGCCGCGGCACCCGTTCCTTATGAAGAAGCCGAGGACCTGAACCCCGAGCCCATGCTTCCGCTGCGGCACACGCGACGAGCCGAAGAGGACGACGAGCCGTTCTCGTTTCTTTCGAAACAGCCTGCAGCGGAGACCGCCCGCACCATCGCGGCGAGACCCGCGCCCGAGCCGCTGCGGGCTGTCGCGCCGGCACCAATACCCGAGCCGGTTGCCAGCAACGTTCCCGGGGCGATCTCGTTCGGCAAGCGTGCCGACTCGGACGTGAAAGCCGTGGCGATCACCGCCAAGAGCGTGCGCGGCTATAAGCTGCCGTCATCCTCGCTGCTTTATCGCTCGGAGGAGCAGGCCATCGTGCGTGAGGATGCGCTGCGCGAAGAGGCCCGCATTCTGGTCGAGAAGTGCGCGGAATTCGGCGTGGACGGGCAGGTGGTGCAGATCAACCCGGGCCCGGTGGTGACGACCTTTGAATTTCGGCCGGACGCGGGCGTGAAGTACGCGCGGGTGACAGGTTTGGCCGACGATCTGTGTCTGGCGATGGCGGCCGAGTCGATTCTGATCGAGCGCATGCCCGGTAAGTCCACGGTCGGCATACAGGTGCCGAACGCCGACCGCGAGACCATCTGGCTGCGGGATGTCGTCGAGTGCGAGAGCTTCGCGCAGTCGAAGTCGCGGCTCGCGATCGCGCTGGGCAAGGACATCAACGGGCGCATCGTCACGGCGGATCTCGCCGGCATGCCGCACGTACTGATCGCCGGATCGACCGGCTCGGGTAAGTCGGTCGCCATCAACGCGATGATCATGAGCGTGCTGTTCAAGGCGACGCCCGAGCAGGTGCGCATGATCCTGGTCGACCCGAAACGGGTGGAACTGGGCATGTACGAAGGCATTCCGCACCTGTTCACGCCGATCATCACCGAGGCCAAGCTCGCGGCGAACGCGCTGCGCAACGCGGTCCGCGAGATGGAGCGCCGGTTGAAGCTGCTGGCCGCGAATCATGTCCGCAACATCGATCAGTTCAACAAGCTGTTCGATAACGGCAGCGAGTACCTGTTCGAGGATGTCAATCAGGAGCCGCTGCCATACATCATCATCATCATCGACGAGCTGGCCGACCTGATGATGCTCGATCGCGCCAACGTGGAAGAATCGATCACGCGCCTGGCGCAGATGGCGCGTGCGGTCGGCATCCACCTGATTCTGGCGACGCAGCGGCCGTCGGTGGACGTGATCACCGGGCTCATCAAGGCGAACGTACCGACGCGGATGAGCTTCCGGCTGGCGACCAAGGTGGACTCGCGCACCATCATCGACAGCAATGGAGCGGAAAGCCTGCTGGGGCGTGGCGACATGCTGTATCTGCCGCCGGGAACCAGCCGCCTGCAGCGCGTGCACGCGCCTTTCGTGACCGAGAAGGAGATCGCCGCGGTGACCGAGTTCTGGAAGGCGCAGGGCCAGGCCGAGTATGTGCAGGGCTTCCTCGAAGGGCCGAAGGACGAGAAAGAAAAGGGTGAGGACGGCTTCGGCGGCGACGCGGAAGAGGACAACGACGAGCTCTTCGACGATGCAGTCCGTCTGATCTTCGAGTTCGGCAAGGCGTCCACCTCCCTGTTGCAGCGCCGTCTCCGGATCGGGTATGGACGCGCCGCCCACCTGATCGACATGATGGAGCGGGATGGGCTGGTGGGACCGGCGGATGGCTCCAAGCCGCGCGAGATCCTGAAATCGCCGGACTTCTACAAGGAAGTCGATACGGCGATGCGCTGACGCGCTGCCCGGAAGAGCTACCGCCGGCGCGCCGCTTTGCGGGTAAAGTGCAAAGCGGTTGCTCCGACCGTCGAGAGGGCAGCCAGCAGAGCTGCCAGCAGGAACTGCGGCGAGCGCCATGGACGGGCTCGGACGTGGCGTGACAGCGGGTGCCATGCGGCGTTGCGCTGCTCCGGCCCAAGCTCCGCAGCCCGCACCGGCTGCGAGGGATCGAAGGTGCGGGCGAAGTCGTTCGAGACTGGGCCGGAGGGTTCGCCTGCGTAAGCGAGGATGACCGGCTGGCCATGATCGGGCGCGGCGAAACAGATCTTTCTCTGCCGCATCTCGAGCGTCACCGAGGCAGGTACAAGCGGCGGCTGTCCCGGGTTTGCAGGGGCGCTGTCCAGCGCGATCTCAACCGCAGCGGATGTTCGGGCGTTTGCTCCCAGCGCGAACGGAACCGCGAGCCTGCGCTCGTTGATGCCCTGCTCGTCAAGGGTCATCTGCACGCGTTCGATCCGGCCTGTCACGACTTCGGGCGCACCGGTCTGGTCTCCGTCCGTGCTGAGCGGCGTGGCGGTGATCGTCACCGCGCGGCTGAAATTGGTTGTGTCCTGTGGGTTCAGCGCGAAGGCGACTCGCTCCAGCGGCACATGCGCGGGCAGCGTCATGCTTGCGATCAGTTGATTGCCGCGCGCGGTGAAGGACGTGAGCTGGGCGACAGGGGTGTAGAGGGTCTGCGCCTCGCGCGTGGGCGGAACCTGCGCGGAGACGGTCAGGTCGCGCGTCATCTTCGGCGCGCGGGCACCCGGCGCGGCGGCGAACGCGAGATCGACGCGCAGCAGCGGAAAGGTCGATTCCGGCAGCGGCATGGCAAGATACCGGCCAAGGCCGCGCGTGCTCAGGTCGAAAAGCGAAAAAGTTCCCAGATAGATCGGGTGGAGATCGCCCGCCCGCTGCAGTCCCTGCACGCGTGCTGTGGCCACGAAGTCGCGCACGGACACGTCGAGATCGAGCGAAGAATACGGACGCGCGGGCATGACTACGTCGAAACCGAGTTGCTGGTTTCCTCGCAACCTCAGATTCTCGATGCGTGCCGGATCGGTGGTCGACGCAGTACGCGAGAGGGTCAGCGCATACGGAAGTTCACGTCCGGCGCTGAAGAGGCGAAGATCGGAGAGGGTGGGACTGGCGCGCGCGAAGACGTCCGCATCCAGCACCGCGCAGGCATCGGGCTCATCGGCTCCGGAGACTTCGCCGATCGTGACGGGACGCAGGATCTGAAATGCCGACGCAGAGGTGCCGACCGAACTGCGGGGTTCGGATCCGATCGCCGCCAGCAGCAGCGCCACCCCGATCGCTCTCATCGACATTGCTCCCGCGTCCATGGCCCAGCCGAGCGCCGGATCGGGCGATCGGCAGGGATGCCGGTTCCCATCGCACTCACGGCCGGACCATCGTCCATGCTGGCTACTCTATCGCGATGAAGTGTGCCGCGCCACGCACTTCCCCGGCGGGGTGCCTTGCTGATAGCGTCGGGTCGGGCAGGCAAGACCGGAAACGCGCATGACTCAGCGGATTGAAGCCAGAAAGAACCCGAAGCTGCTGCTCGTCGACGACGACGACCTCACGCGCGAGTTGCTGGCGCTGATCGCCGCCGAGGCGGGCTTTGCCGCGGAGGGCTTTCCATCCGGCGACGCGGCCCTGGCGCATCTCCCGTCCGCTTCGGACACGGACACAGCGTACGCAATCCTTTGCGACCTGCAGATGCCGGGTACCTGCGGGCCGGCGCTTGCCGAAGGTCTGCGCGCACTCTGCGGCCCGGAAGTGGTTCTGCTGGCGATGAGCGGCAGCGCTCCGTTGGCTGCAGCGCTTTCCGGCTACGACGGCTTCCTGCTGAAACCCTTCTCCGCCGAGGCACTGCGGGACGCTCTGGCGGGAGCGCCGGACGACGGGCCGGACAGGCCGCAGACAAGGGAGGCGCAGGATGAGCTTCCCGCGCTTGACCGGGACGTGTACGCGAAGTTCGCCGCGGCCATGCCGCCCGTCCAGATGGCCGGTCTGTATGCCATGTGTCTCGACGATGCAGAACAGCGGCTGGAGAAGATGCGCACGGCGCTGGCCGCCGGGGACGATGCCGCGTGGCGCAAGCTGGCGCATGCCATCAAGGGCGGATGCGGCATGGTGGGCGCGCTGGAACTCGCCCGACTGGCTGCGGCAATGGAAGAGCACGGGCTGCCGCCGTTGAACGACGATGCACCCCTGCGGCGTTTTATGGCCGCTGCCGCACAACTGAGGCGTAGTCTGGAGACTCGATAGCAGCAGAAACACCGAGAGGCCGGTTTTGCGGGCCCGTCAAGCCGATAGGATCGACTGTGGACATTGATTCCAAAACGGATTCCAGGATGGATTCCAAGATGAAGACGAACCCCAGGCCACCCGCCCCGCCGCCGCTGCCCGGAAGCATTCGCATCGTGGTCGCCGACGACCACCCGGTCGTGCGTTTCGGCGTCAAGAACATGCTGATGAGCGAGCCCGGCTTCGAGGTCGTAGGCGAGGCTGAGGATGGCGACGATGCCATCACCCAGACGCTGGAGCTCGAGCCCGACATTCTGCTGCTCGATCTGCAGATGCCGCGTTTGCCGGGTCTTGAAGCGATGCGCGCGATCATGTCGCGTTCGCCGCGAGTCAAGATCATCCTGCTGACCAGCACCATCTCCACCCAGCAGGTGATTGAGGCGCTGCAGATCGGCGCACGCGGCATCGTGCTGAAGGATTCGGTCGCGGGCGATCTGGCGCAGTCGCTGCGCGCCGTGCTCTCAGGCGACTACTGGATTGGCGGCGAGCGGGTGGTGAACCTGTTGAAGGCGCTGCACGAACTGATGCAAAAGGCCGCGCAGGTGCCGGAGCGCAAGACCTACGGTCTCACGCCGCGCGAGCTGGAAGTCGTCCAGTGCATCGTCGAGGGCTGCTCGAACAAGGATATTGCGCGGCAATTCGGGATCTCGGAGGAGACCGTCAAGCGCCACCTGTCGAACATTTTCGATAAGACTGGCGTTTCGACGCGGCTCGAACTTGCGCTCTTCGCCATCGCCCACAAGCTCGTAAGCCCGGACAGCGATCCGACGAACACCTAACCTG
>CAXTVJ010000004.1:84566-147735 GCA_964247715.1 uncultured Acidobacteriaceae bacterium
CGATCTCCTGGCGCGCCGGTCTGCCTTCGCGGCAGCCGGCGCGTTTTCGTCTGCCCACAGCGGCGCTGCACCGGTTCGCCTGTCGAGAGCATCCTTAAGGAGACGATGAAAAGGAGCCGATGAGCGATTCTCTCTACGATGTGCTGGTGATCGGTGCCGGACCCACCGGTCTGGCCTGCGCGATCGATGCGCAAAATGCCGGATTCACGGTCGTGGTCGTCGACAAGGGCTGCCTGTGCAACTCCCTCTTCCACTACCCGTCGAACATGACGTTCTTCACCACGCCGGAGCTGCTGGAGATCGGCTCAATGCCCTTTTCGAGTCCCAATCAGAAGCCGAACCGGAACGAGGCGCTGGAGTACTACCGCAAGGTCTCCGAGCATTACAGGCTGAACGTGCTGCAGTACCACACGGTGGACGGCGTCGACGGGGAGGATGGCGAGTTCACCGTGCGGACCACCGACCGTTTCGGGCGTCAGATGCCGCTGCGGGCGCGCAAGCTGATCATCGCCACCGGCTACTACGACCTGCCAAACTACCTGAGCATTCCCGGGGAAGATCTGCCCAAGGTCGCGCATTATTACCATGAGCCGCATCCCTTCTTCGGGATGAAGGTGCTGGTGATCGGCGGCAAGAACTCGGCGGCGATTGCCGCGCTCGATCTGTGGAGGCATGGGGCCGAGGTGACGCTGGTGCATCGTGGCGAAGAGCTGCACCGGCACATCAAGTACTGGATCAAGCCGGATATCGAGAACCGCATCAAGAACGGCGAAGTTCGCGCCTTTATGGGTTCCACGGTGACGGGCATTACGGAGGATACCGTCTCGCTGAATACGCCTGACGGTGAGGTGACGATTGCGAATGACTTCGTCTTCGCGCTGACCGGCTACCATCCGGACTTCGGCTTCCTCGAGCGCCTCGGCGTGAGACTGGACCAGGGGAACGACCGCTGCCCGGTGTGCGATCCCAGTTCGCTCGAGTCGAACGTGGCGGGCATATATCTGGCCGGGGTGATCGTCGCGGGAGAGCGGACGAATGAAATTTTCATCGAGAACGGGCGCTTTCACGGCAAGCTGATCGCCGACTCGCTGCGCTCGAAGCTGCTGGTCGCCCACCCGGCATAAAAGGTCTGGACGCCGGGCTCGCCTGCGGTATACTCCCGAAAACAGCACAGAAGTATTTGAGTCTTTTTCTCTCCGGGTCGCCAGTCCTTCGGGTCTGGCGGTTCATCAGGCGTGATCTTTTCGCAGAGTAACGGGCCTATGGGAGCTTTTCGCAAGGGTCACACGGCAGCGTTTCTAGGCTGTGCGAGCCTGCTGTACGCGCATGCGCAGAATACCGCCCGCACCTCGACCGTAAAGGTCGAGGGAACGGTCGTCGACCCCTCCGGAGCGCGCGTGCCGCACGCGGTGGTGCAGGCTTCCAGCGCATACGGAAACAACGAAAGCGGAAGTCTCAAGGACGGAACTGCCGAAGCTGCGACGGGCGAAGATGGGCGCTTTCGCCTGCAGCTCTTGCCCGGCACCTGGCACATCACCGTCGACGCGCCGGGCTTCCGCGTGGCGGAACGGGATGCGGCCTATCTGCGCCGGGGCGAACGGCTGGAGCTCGATTTCACGCTTGTGATTGCCACCGCCGCGGAGGAGATCACAGTGCCCTCCGAAGCCGGCCACGGAAACCCTGGTGGTGGAGAGAACGGCAATGCGCTCAGCTTCGAGGGTGCAGAGCTGGACACCTTTTCAAGCGACGACGCGACGTTTCAGAAGCAGCTGCTCGCGCTGGCGGGCGCCGACGGCCTCCATATGCCCGACATTCTGGTGGACGGCTTCTCCGGCGGACGGATCCCGCCGAAGAACCAGATCCGCCAGATCCGCATCAACCGCAACCCCTATGCGGCTATGTACGACACCTGGGGCGTGACCCGGGTGGAGATCTTCACCAGGCCCGGGAGCCAGACGCTGCACGGCGACCTGTCGGCCTCGGGTACCGACCAGCCGCTGGACGCGGAGAACCCGTACACCGGCTACGAGCCGCCGTGGTACGCGCTGCAGCTCGACGGCGATCTGAGCGGGCCGCTCGGACGCAAGACAACCGCATCGCTTTCCGGGTTTTCATACGACTTTCAGAACAATGCGGTGGTGAATGCGATCGATCCTGCTTCTCTGGCGGCGCTGTCGCAGGCGGTTCCGGCACCGCAGACGGTGCGCGACGGTGCCCTGCGTCTCGATCGAGAGATTACCCCGGCGCATACGCTGATTGCGCGTTACGAATGGAACCAGACCGTACAGACGAATGCCGGCGTGGGCCTGCTGGTGCTGCCGTCTGAAGGCTACAACAGCACGGCGACGGCGCAGACGCTGCAGCTGAGCGAGACCTCCATCTTCAGCCCGAAGCTGGTCGCGGAGACACGCTTCCAGTACCTGCGCACGCGCCTCAACCAGACCCCGGTGAGCACGGCGCCGACCGTGATCGTGGAGGGTTCGTTCGATGGCGGCGGCGCACCCACGCAGCAGCTCAACGACCACCAGGACCGCTTTGAGTTCCAGCAGATGGTTTCGCTCGATCGCGGAGCGCATTTTCTGCGGCTGGGCGGGTGTTACCGGGTGGCGCGCGAGGCGAGCTTCTCGGACGCGAACTACAACGGGCAGTACCTGTTCGCGAATCTGGCCGCGTACCAGGCCGCACACGCCAGCTCCGGCGCGGGTGCGACGCAGTTCAACCTCACCACCGGCAAGGCCGGCGCCTCCGTCCTCACCGGCGATCTGGCACTCTTCGCCGAGGACGAGTGGAAGGCGACGAAGAGCCTTACGCTCAACTACGGTCTGCGCTTTGAGTCGCAGACCGCGATCCCCGACCACGCCGACTGGGCTCCGCGGCTCGGGTTTGCGTGGGCCGTCGGCCGGGGCGCGGGCAAGGCTCCTCTGCTCACGCTGCGTGGCGGCTTTGGCATCTTCTACACCCGCTTCGATGCCGCGAACCTGCTGACGGCGGTGCGCCAGAACGGGATCTCGCAACAGAGCTACTACGTCGAGGATCCGCAGTTCTTCAGCGCCGCAGCCCCGCCGACAGCCGCGCAACTGGGCGCGGCGGCGCAGCAACCGACGATTTATCGGGTAGCGCCCAACCTGCATGCCGCGTACGAGATCGACGAAAGCCTGGTGGCCGACCACGCCTTTGGCCGCATCGCGTATGTGGGGGTCACGTACTCCCACAGCTTGGAACCGCGCCAGTATCTCTCGCTGAACGTGAATGCTCCGCTCCCCGGCACCTACACTCCGGACGTGCCTGGGAGCGGCACACGCCCGTACGGCGGTTCGCAGGACCTGTACCAGTTCAGCTCCGAAGGCAGCATGACGCTCGACAGTTTTACCGTGAACGCGAACGTGAACGTGGGCCGTATCTCTGCGTATTCTCTGCTCACGCTGAATCGCGCGCGCGGCGATTCGGCTGGCGCCACCAGCTTCCCGTCCAACCAGTACAATGTCCGCGCCGATTACGGACGGCTGGCCACGGTCTCCGGCGAGAGCCTTTATCTGGGCGGCAACGCCCGGCTGCCATGGGGCTTTACCTCGACCGCGTACCTCGCCGTCAACTCCGGCCGCCCGTTCGATATCACCATCGGGCAGGACGTAAACGGCGATACCGCGTTCAACGATCGCCCCGCCTTCGCTACCGACCTCACCCGCGCTTCAGTCGTGCGCACCCGCTTCGGCAACTTCGATCTCGCACCGACCACCGGGCAGACCATCCTCCCGCACAACCATGGCACCGGACCGGGTTACCTCGGGCTTCAACTGACGCTGCACCGGGATTTCGGGGTAGGTCCGCGCCCTGCGGCTGCGCCCGTTGTCGCGGGAGCAAAGCACGTGGAGCGTCCGTGGCTGCTCAGCTTTGGGATTGAGGCAGACAACCTGACCAACATCAACAATCCGGGGCCGCCGGTCGGGGTGCTGGAGTCGCCACTCTTCGGCAGGTCCATTTCGCTGAACAATGTGTTCACAGCCAATCAGGCCGCCAATCGAATCCTGCAGCTGACGAGCAAGTTCAGCTTCTAGCGGATGCGCCGAACTTAACAGCAGATTGCTTCTCCGCGCTGCGGAAGGACAATAAGGGTGGGGCGTTCGACGGGGAGCCTAGCTGATGACGCGCCGCAGAAAGCCGCGCATGCCGATGCCGCCGAGCACTAGCAGAAAGAAGCACAGCATGCCGACGATAGCGACCTCGTTCATATGGCCAAGCGACGGCGTCACCGCCGCGCGCAGGCCTTCGCTCATGTAGACGATCGGGTTGAACAGCACGCCATACTGCAGCCAGGGAATGGGCTTGAGCGCGGCCCATGGGTAATACACGCAGCCAAGGAACGTGATCGGCACCACCACAACGCCGAAGATGAGCCCGATCTGCTGCGGCTTGACGGCGGTGCCGATGGTGAGGCCCAGCGCGCCCGAAACCAGGCTCGCGAGAATAAGGATGAGGATAAGAAATGGCCAGCTGGTGATGTGCGCCTGGGCCGGGGTCGCGGGGATCCAGATGGCGAGCGGATAGACGATCACAGCCGCGATCATGCTCTGCATGGCGGAAAAGCAAATTTTCTCCGCGGCCACGAACGGCACCGGCAGCGGACACATGACACGGTCGTCGATCTCGCGGGTGATGCCGAACTCCTGCGAGAGCGGCAGCGCAACGGCGGCGATCCCCGAGAACATGATGGCGACGGCCATCAGCCCGGGCAGCAGCACGGTCGAGAAGCTGACGCCCGCGCCGCCACCATGCGCCATGGGGTTGCCGGCCATGCCGCCGCTCATGTGGGGGAAGACGTAGGTGAAAACGAACAGAAAGAGCAGCGGCTGCATGGCGACACGCACGGCGAACGGAAACAGTTCGCGCCGGAGCACATACAGATCGCGCAGAAAGAGTCCGCCGAAGGCGCGCAGGTAGAGTGTCAGGTCGTTGCGCCGGGCGGGAGCAAGTACTGGATCGGAGGCGGGAGCGGTTTGGATCGCAGTCGTGGCCATGCTGATTCCTCGTTGGTCCGGTTCAGTGCCGAAGCGGGGCTACTCGCGCAGGTCGCGGCCGGTGAGCTTGATAAAGACGGTCTCAAGGCTGGTTTCACTCACGCTCATATCGCGCAGACCGTAAGGGTCGGCGGCGGCGATGATCTCGGCAAGTCCGCCGGCTGCGCCGCGCACGAAGACGCGCACGCCGTCCGCGAGGGGCTCCACCGCGGTGACGCCGGCGATGCCCTTCAGATGGGTTGACAGCGGAGCTTTGCCGGCCTGGTCGCGCAGATGGAGTTCGAAGACCTTCTCCGCGCCGACCGAGTTCTTGAGCGCGGCGGGAGTGTCTTCAACCAGAATTTTGCCGTTGTCGATGATGGCGACGCGCTCGCAGAGTTCGTCCGCCTCTTCCATGTAGTGCGTGGTGAGGACGACGGTGATGCCTTCGTTGCGCAGCTCGCGCACGGCCTCCCACATGGCAATGCGGGACTGCGGATCGAGGCCGGCGGACGGCTCATCGAGAAACAGCACCTTGGGCCGGTGGGCGATCGCGCGCGCGATCTGCACGCGTTGAGCCAGCCCTCCGGAGAGCTGCGAAGGATAAGCCTTGGCGCGGTCCGAGAGCCGGAACTGCTCCAGCAGCTGTGTGGTGCGGGTGCGGGCCTCACCATGCGAGAAGCCGAAGTAGACGCAGTGGAACTGGATGTTTTCCGCCACCGTGCAGGCGCGGTCGAGCGTGTTGTACTGAGGCACGACCCCGATACCGCGGCGCGCGATCGCCGGATGCCGGACGACATCTACGCCGGCGATACGCACTTCGCCGGCCGTCGGCAGCGCGCGCGTGGTGCAGATGCTGATGGTGGTGGTCTTGCCCGCACCGTTCGGACCCAGAAGGCCGAAGAGCGCGCCCTCCGGCACCTCGAGATCGATGCCGTCTACGGCCGTTACCGTCTGCTTGCCGGAGTAGACCTTCCGCAGCCCTTTGACTTCTACGATCAACTTGGCACGCACCCCTGAGACACCTTCCGATTATAGGGACTCGGCCAGCCGCCTGAGAGGCGACGACGCATGCTGTTTGCAGCATGAGTGAAAACTTTCTTCCGGCGACAACGGGAGGGGCTACCATAAGGTATGTCGCGAGGGTGGGAGAGCAAATCCGTGGAATCGCAACAGGCTGAGCAGGACTGGAACACGACGGAACACGCGAACGGGCCACAGCCAGTCCCGTCGCCCGCAGCGAAGGTCGCGGTGGGTAAGTTCACTAACGTCACTGAAGATGCGGAGCAACGCCGCAGACGCCAGGCGCTTGAGATGCAGCGTGAACGCATCCTGTCCGAGCGGACCTCGAGCCCGCATCGGCGCAGTGCGCTCGAATCCGCTTTGATCGACATCGAAGAGAAACTGACGGAGCTCGGCTGGACCATCCACCTTTAGCCGTATGTAGCTGCCTGGCAGGCTCGTCCGGGGCGGCTATTTCGTGTGGCCATAACGGTAGACGACGCCGACATTGATGCCTTTGCTGTTCTGGAGCGTGCCGCCATAGGTGGTGCCCAGATAGTTCGGAGTGATGCGGACGGCGAGATTGGGATAGAGGTTGTAGTCGAGGTTCGCGCCGACTGCGAATGACGCAGCGTAGTCTCCCGTCCAGACGCCGATGTCAGCCGCGCTCAGTCCTTTGGAATCTCCTGCGAACTTGCCCAGTCCGAGGCCGCCTTCGGCGAATCCGCTCACCGAAAACTTTTCCTTGCCGTAGAAGCGATATGCCGGGCCGGCCATGAAGGAATACTCCGAGACCTTCGGATTGAAGTTCAGCGTGTTGCCGGACGGCGTGATGTTGCCGATCTTCGCGCTGCCGTAGTTTCCGCGCACCTCACCCTGGATGCCCACGCGCGGGTTGAGCGCGTAGAGCGTCGACGCCCAGAAGTTGACCTCGTTCGACTGCCGCAGATCCGGCCCGGTACGAAAGCGCAGATAGCCGCCGCCGCCGGCTGTTTCATAGCGATGTCCGTACGTTTCGTCGATCTGGCGGATGACGCGTGCGCGCCGCGTGGCCGTGTTTTCGCGACGGCGGGTGGTCTGCGCGGCGGCAGGATGCGCAAGCGCACAGACGCACAGCGTCATCAGTGCGGGAGCGGCCATGCTGCAGAGGCGGTGACGGGTCCGGGAGCTCTGTACGGACTCCGGCGAGACAGAGGCACCGGCGGGGGTTCCGCGCCGGCTTAGATCAGTGCGAATCAACGTATCGACTCCTGCCCGGTTGGGGGCGTCTGGTAGGGTGGAGGCACTCGGGGACGAGCGGCTCCGCCGCATCTCTCCATTAGAACATCTGCAGGACGCTTCTCGCGTGTGAGCAGCGCCGCGGATTGAGATCAAAGCGCACCAGGCACGACCTTGTTGCCGTGCATACGAAAGGAAAGAGGCTATGGCAGTCGGTTCGCGCGCGGGGTACTCTTCAGATCGACGCACGGGGGGCGGTTTTGGCGCCTTCCTGCTGGGAATTGTCTTTACCATGTTGGCCCTGTTCGCGGGCGGCTGGGCTTACCTCCGCTTCGGCCACCCGCCGGTTGCGGTCGCCGATCCCGCTTTTCCGATGGAAGCCGCGATCGTTCACCAGCCGCTGAACGCCCGCATCGAACGCGAGGTCGAGCAGCCGCCGTTCGGTATCAGCGAGGACGTCTACGAGTCAGGAGCGAAGGTTTATATGACCTCCTGCGCCTACTGTCACGGCACCCCGGGTCACAACAGCGCCCTCGGTGCAAACGAGTATCCGGCAGCGCCGCAACTCTGGAAGAAGCACGCCCGCGGCAACGTAGTCGGCGTGTCCGACGATGAGCCCGGCGAGACCTATTGGAAGGTGAAGAACGGGATTCGCCTGACCGGGATGCCCTCCTTCCAGCACATCTACACACCTGCCGAGATGTGGCAGGTTTCGCTGCTGCTGAAGAATGCGGACCAGTCGCTGCCAAACCCGGTCCTTGCGATTCTGAGTGGCGCGCCGGCTGCCCCCGGGCAGAATCTTCCCGGCTCTCCCGAGAAGGGGCAATAAACCCAAGTTGCAGATTCGGCGTGCTTTGCGAACTCCACTCCAGCGTTGCAGACCCCCGCAAGGAAGTTATTGCCAATCGTCTTGCGATGGGCATACTATCCGACTCGCACTGGAACAGTCGGTTTGGCCGAGAGGTTCCGGTGGCTTGTGAGGCCTTTCCGCTTGTGAGACGTGCCGCACCACCGCCAGATGGGGGGACAAAACGCCCGTCGGCGCGCACTGGAGCGAAAAATTATTATGTCCTGGTACGCGTACTGCATCGCCGAACGTCTTTCGTTTCCTGAACTTGCCCGTCACCGCCGACCCACACCGCTCGCCGGAGTCACCGGCCTTTTCGGCAATCAGACCTTTCTCTTCCCCGCTGGAGACCTTGCCGTCATCGTCTCCGAACACCAGTCCACCGACGCCGAGCGCTTCGACCAGCAGGCCGCGAAAGACCACGCGCGGGTGATCGCCGACTGCTTCAAGCTCTCGACCGTGCTGCCCTTTCGGTTTGGCACCACGTTCGCGGATGACGATGCGCTGCGGCGTTCCGTTCGTTCCAATCAGCGTCACTTCCTTGCGAACGTCGAGCGCCTGCGCGGCAAGGCGGAGATGCACCTGAAAGTGGTTGTGGACGACACCTGTCCCGGCAATTCGGCGCGGGATATGACGGTCGGGCAACAATACCTCACCAGCCTGCGTGAGAGCGCCAGCCGACAGCGCGAACGCCAGTCCAAGGCGCGCGCGCTTTCCTTGCAGATGCACCGCATGTTTCTGCCGATCGCCGAAGAGATCACCTGCAAGCGCATGGATTCGGGCAAGATGCTGCTCGATATCGCTCATTTGATCGATCACAAGACCGTGGAGCGGTATCAGAATAAGTACTCGTCGGCCACGCTGGAGCTGAAGGATTGCCGTATGCAACTCTCGGGTCCATGGCCTCCGTACCACTTTGTCCACCGCACCAGCGGTGCACACGCGCACCACGCCTGAGGATTCTGCTCCCCCCGCCAGTCCGGCTCGGCTCGTCCGAGCCGGGGCTTTTCTCGCGGAAGTCATGGAAGTGAGGCGGCGCGCGTCTCTCCTGATCGCCTCGGTGCGTCTAAGTGGCTTGGAATCTGCCACCTTTTTCTCAAACCATCTGCAAGCGGGCGAAAACCTTTCGTCACACCCAGGGCATCCCTCCTAGTGGCACGAAGTCACGTCCGGTCGTCCGTCCCCTCCTGAACCTGTCTGGAGCGACTCGCCCGGCAAGCACGCAAGGAGAACTTCAGATGCAGCTCAGCAGTCTCCGCAAGACCTTCTCATCTCTGCCTCGCACCGCTCTTCAGCTTTCGCTGGTTTCGGGTCTCGCTCTGGCGGGCTCGGCCAGCGCGCAGGAACCGAATCCGACCAGCGTTCCCGCTCCCAACGGAGCCGTAGTCTCCCAGAATGGCGACATCTTTTTCTACAAAGTCAATGTCGTTCGCCGCGATATCGACTGCATCAATTACCTGCATCGCAGCGGCTCTTCGGATCTCAACTTCGTGGGCACCAACCTGCTCCCGAACGGCGCAGGCAAGGCGACCGTCAAGAGCGAGCGCGGGGGCATCACCATCGACGCCGAGTTCAAGGGCCTGACGCCTGCGAATGGATTCGGTCCCGAATACCTCACCTACGTTCTCTGGGCGATCTCGCCCGATGGACGAGCAAACAATCTGGGCGAGATCCTTCCTGCCGGCACCAAGAACAACATTCGCGTGACTACCTCGCTCCAGAGCTTTGGCCTCATTGTCACGGCTGAGCCTTACTTCTCGGTCACCGAGCCTTCGGACGTGATCGTCCTCAAGAATGTTCCTCTCTCGGACACCAGCGGCGTTCTCGAAAAGGTAACGGCGCACGCGACTCTGCTGCCGCGCGGCCTGTACGCGGCGGAGACGGACGGCTCGCACACCGTGATGAACCCCATCACGCGCAACGAGCACTCGCCGCTCGAGCTGTATGAGGCCTATAATGCCGTCCGCATCGCTCAGGCTTCCGGAGCTCAGCAGTATTCTCCCCAGATCTACGCGGATGCCTCGACCGACCTGAAGAATGCGGCCGACATGGACGACAACAAGCACCGTGACGAGAAGCTGGAGATCACGTACGCGCGGGAGGCGGTGGAGCGCGCAGAAGACGCTCGCGTGGACACCCTGCGCAAGAAGGCTGCGGAACGGCAGCGCAACGCCGAGACCGCGGCCGTCAACGCTCAAGCCCAGGCCGCCAGTGCGCAACAACAGGCTCAGGAGGCTCAGGCTGAGACCGCCCAGGCCCAGGCCGCAAAGGCCGCCGCCGACGCCGAGCGCCGGCAGGCTCTCGCCGAAGCGGCAGCCGCCCGAGCGCAGGCCGCACAGGCAAACCAGCAGGTTGCCGACGCCAACTCCGTGCGCGAGAAGCTGCGCGACCAGTTGAACAGCGTGCTCGCGACCAGCGAGACCGCGCGAGGCCTGATCGTCAACCTCTCCGACGTCCTCTTCGATACGGGTAAATTCACGTTGAAGCCGGACACCAAGATCTCGCTCGCCAAGGTCTCGGGCATCCTGCTCGCGTACCCTGGCCTGAAGGTCCAAGTCGAGGGATACACCGACTCTGTCGGCTCGGATCAGCTGAACCAGACCCTTTCGGAAAATCGTGCCAATGCGGTGATGACCTTCCTGGTCTCGCAGGGTGTGCAGCAGGCGAATATCTCAGCGCAGGGATACGGCAAGGCCGACCCGGTGGCCGACAACTCGACCGCGGACGGCCGTGCGCAGAATCGCCGCGTCAACCTCGTCGTCTCCGGCTCAGCCATCGGGATCACCGGGACCTCAGGTCCCGGCCAGAGTGGCGGCTCCAACCAGTAGGCCTGCAAGAGAATGCCTGCAGGCAACGGACGCCCTCGTGGCGTCCGTTTTCCTTTCTGTGGGGACGTGAGATACAAGGCAGAAGAACGTTCGCCGTGCCAGCCGCATCCGATACAACAATTCCATGGACACTTTACGCGGTAAAACCGTCTTCATCACCGGCGCCAGTTCCGGCATCGGCCACGCGACCGCTCGCCTTCTCGCCCGCACGGGCGCACGCCTGTTGCTGTGCGCACGCCGGCAGGAGAAGCTGACCCAGATCGCCCGGGAACTGCTGACGGACGGCGCGGAGGACGTCTATACCTTCCGTCTCGACATTCGCGATCGTGAGTCCGTCGAAAGGACGTTTGCCGATCTGCCGGAGCAGTGGCGCGCCGTCGATTTGCTCATCAACAACGCCGGCCTGAGCCGCGGGTTGAGCAAACTGTACGAGGATGATCCGCAGAACTGGGAGGAGATGCTTGACACGAATGTGAAGGGCCTGCTCTATATCACGCGCGCCGTAGTGCCCGGAATGGTGCGGCGCGGATGCGGCCACGTCATCTCACTCGGCTCAACCGCCGGTCACCAGACCTACGCGAACGGAGCGGTCTATTGCGCGAGCAAAGCCGCGGAACGGGTGATCAGCGAAGGATTGAAGCTCGACCTGATGGGCACTCCCGTCCGCGTCACCACAATCGACCCCGGCATGGTCGAAACCGAGTTCTCCGAAGTGCGCTTCCGTGGCGACAGGGATCGCGCCGCGAAGGTGTACCAGAACATCACGCCGCTCCAGCCGGAGGACGTCGCGGAGGCGATCGTATGGGCGGCGAGCCGACCGGCCCACGTCAACATTCACTCCATTCTCATGACCAGCATCGATCAGGCGAACTCGAACGTACTGAATCGAAGAAGCTGACCGGGTGCCTGCACCCGGCGCCCGCACTGCTCTCAGGCAGGCAGGCGGCGAGGCATGTCACGCCTGCGCCGCCTGGCTGGGACCGTATAACGGAAGCCACATGGAAAACATGGTTCCGTGACGTTCCGGCGAATGCTCTTCCCAGCGGCTCTTCATCACCATGCGCCCGCCGTGCTTATCGACGATGCCCTTGGAGATCCACAGGCCGAGTCCCGTGCCGGTCACTTCTTTGCTGGTGTGAAATGGCTCAAAAAGATGTTTGCGGATGTGCGGCAGGAAACCGGTGCCGGTATCCGCCACCGAGATGCGCACGCCGTCACGCCAGGTGATGGGGCACCTTGCGGGACGGAGACGCACATGCAGGCGTCCTCCGCGGGGCATGGCGTCGTAGGCATTGCGCACCAGATTGTTGAGCACCTGGCGCAGATCGCCCTCAAGCAGCATGGGCTTGGGCGTCTTGCGAAGGCGCAGCTTGACCTCGACTTTGCGGCTGCTGAGCCGGGTCGCATACAGGCGCAGCACGGCGGGAATCGTCTCCTGCAGATCGACCGGAGCGAGCGACGTCTGGGAGCGGTGAAAGCGGAGCGTCTGGAGGGTGATATCGGAGATCCGCGCGATCTCCTGCTCGGCGAGAGTGGCGTAGGTGCGCATGTCCTCCACCGAGTGAGCCGTGCGGACCAGGTACAGCAGGTTGATCACGGACTCGAGCGGATTGTTGATCTCATGTGCAATCGAGCTGGCCAGCTGACCGACCGCCGCCAGCTTTTCGCTGCGGCGCAACGCCTCTTCCGAGCGACGCGCCTGGGTCATGTCGCGGAAGGTCACGACGGCACCGCGCAGTTCGCCTTCCACAAGAATCGGCTGGGCGGACATTTCCACGTCCAGCAGGCTGCCGTCCTTGCGGAAGACGTGATCCGGCTCATTGGAGAAGGAACGATTGTTCCAGAAGACGTTGTAAACACAACATTGATCGGCCGGGTAATCGCGGCCGTCGCGATAGTGGTGGTGTACCTTATCATGCATGTTCGCGCCGACCAGCTCCGAAGCCGCGTAGCCGAGCAATCTCAGCGCTGCCCGGTTCACGAAGGTGCAGCGCCCGTTGAGGTCCACACCCCAAATCCCTTCACCCGCGGAGTCCAGCAGAGCCTGCCAGGGCTGTTCGTTACTCTGGGGTATCGTAGTGGTCACGTCGTACATAGGCCCGTTCCGCCCCTGATTCGAGGCACAGTAACTAATTGGATGCAACTTTCGCGGTATAGGCGTGTTTCAAGCTTTCTGCCAGTGGCTCGATCCGTCGGCACCTGTCTACTTTCAGAAAAAATGCGCGTCCCGCCGTACGGGTTTCGGCCAGACGCCCCGCCGCTCCCGCGGAGTACGGACCAACGTCCTACAATTCAGGCACCATGATCAAAATTCTCCAAGCCGACCTGATCGAGAGCATTCGGGCTGCGCTGCAGTACATCAGCTTCTACCATCCCGAGGACTACATCGCGAACCTGGCCCGCGCGTATGAGCTCGAACAGTCCTCCGCCGCCCGCGACGCCATGGCCCAGATTCTGATCAACTCGCGCATGTGCGCCGAGGGCCACCGCCCCATCTGCCAGGATACCGGCATCGTCACCATCTTCCTCAAGATCGGCCTCGACGTCCGCCTCGTCGACGACTTCGGCAATGCGCCTTCGCTCTCTCTTCAACAGATCTGCGACGAAGGCGTCCGCCAGGCCTGGCTCGATCCGGACAACAAGCTGCGCGGCTCCATTCTGCGCGATCCTGCCTTCTCGCGCAAAAACACCGTCGACAACACCCCCTGCGTGGTCGAGGTCTCGCTCATCCCCGGCGACACCGTCGACGTCACCGTAGCCGCCAAGGGCGGAGGCTCCGAGGCCAAGTCCAAGTTCGTCATGCTCAACCCGTCGGACTCGGTCGCCGACTGGGTGGTCAAGACCGTCCCCACCATGGGCGCCGGCTGGTGTCCGCCCGGCATGCTCGGCATCGGCATCGGCGGCACCGCCGAAAAGGCCATGCTGCTCGCCAAGCAGTCCCTGATGGACCCCATCGACATGCAGGAGCTCAAGCAGCGCGGCCCCAAAACCAACCTCGAGCAGCTCCGCATCGACCTCTACGACCGGGTCAACGCGCTCGGCATCGGCGCGCAAGGCCTCGGCGGACTGACCACCGTGCTCGACGTGAAGATCCTCGACTGGCCGACCCACGCCGCCAACCTGCCGGTGGCCATGATCCCCAACTGCGCCGCCACCCGCCACGCCCACTTCGTCCTGAGCGGCAAGGGTCCGGTCTATCTCGACCCGCCGCCGCTCGAGAAGTGGCCCAGGCTCGTCTACGACGTCCACACCGCCCGCCATGTCCACCTCGATACCGTTACCCGCGCCGAGGTCGAAACCTTCAAGCCCGGAGAAGTCCTCCTGCTGACCGGCAAGCTGCTCACCGGCCGCGACGCCGCGCACAAGCGCATGACCGACATGCTGAATCGCGGCGAGCAGCTTCCCGTCGACTTCACCAACCGCTTCATCTACTACGTCGGCCCGGTAGACGCCGTGCGCGACGAGGCAGTCGGTCCGGCCGGCCCCACCACCGCTACCCGCATGGACAAGTTCACCCGCCAGATGCTCGCCGACACCGGCCTGCTCGGGATGATCGGCAAGGCGGAGCGCGGCGAACAGGCGATCGACGCGATCCGCGACTATCACGCGGTCTATCTGATGGCGGTCGGCGGAGCCGCTTATCTGGTTTCGAAGGCCATCAAGCACGCGCGCGTGCTGGCATTCGAGGATCTCGGCATGGAGGCGATCTACGAGTTCGACGTGGTGGACATGCCGGTGACGGTGGCGGTGGACGCGCAGGGCACCAGCGTGCACAAAACCGGGCCAGCGGAGTGGCAGGCCAGAATCGCCGCCAGTCAGCAACTGGGAAACGTGGCGATTCTGGGGCAGTAGTTGTCTTTGATCGCCAGGCGATCTCAAAACCGAACGAGGTGCCGGCCGCCCGGCGTCAGCGCGCACGTGCGGTCCTCTCTAGCTGATCCGTGAAGGCGTCTCCACCGGCGCACTCTTCGGCTTCTTCCGGCTCAGCAGCGTCGGCCTGCGCTTCGTGCGCGCCCGCTCGCTGGCATGGTCGATCTTCTTCCAGAACCCCACGAAATAATCCGCCGCCGAGATCACCGACACCGTCAACATCCAGTAGATCGCGGCATACGCAATCGGTCGCACCGCCAGAATGTACCCGCCGTGATATCCCGGGAAAAACAGCCAGTCATCCCAGCGGTGCGCCAGAATCGCGGCAACGACGGAGACGATCTGAATCACCGTCTTCAGCTTGCCGATCTCGCTCGCGTCGATGGTGAACCCCTCGGACGCGGCGATCGAACGTAAGCCGGAGACCAGAAACTCCCGCCCGATAATCAGCACCGCGATCCACGGCGGCACGATCCTGGGCGTGTACGCGACCAGGATGATGTAGGCGGCGGTAATCATCAGCTTGTCGGCGAGCGGGTCCAGCAGCATGCCGATGGTGGTGATCTGATTGCGCTTACGTGCCAGATAGCCGTCGAGCCCGTCGGTGATACTGGCCAGGATGAACACTCCTGAGGCCAGCAGCTCCTGCTCGCCGTTGTTGCCCTGCAGCGGCGAGTGCGGGCTGAGCAGCCAGATGAGCAGCGGAACGCTCGCGATCCGGCTCAACGTGATGGAGTTCGGCAGGTTCATAGGCCTTATGCCCGCCCTCGCGCGGGACGCGGCGGACAGGCTCCAGACAGGGCTATTCTGCCATATTGGATCGACGCCGCGCGCTGGAGGACAAAAGCCGTTATCCGGACATGGTAAAGTTCCCGTACTCCCAGAAAGCTCGTTCCCGACGATGACTCCAGTGCGGCCCGGATTCTCCGCAGTCTTTAAAAGCATTTCGTTCCTCGGCGCCTTGTGCCTGGGGATGGGCGTGACCGCGTCCGCGCATGCGCAGAGCTTCGCTGCGCCCGTGATCACCCCGTCTCCGCAACCGGATCAGATTCTCTCCGGCGATCTCCAGGGTCTTGGCCGCGCCGATCTGTTCTATGTCACCGGAGGAGCCGCGAACGGCTGGGTGGCGACCTCGCTGCTGAACGATGGCGCGGGTCACTTCACTCCCGCGGGGGATGTAACGGGCCCCTACAGCTACCTGTTCGGCTGGAACAACGATTTCAACCATCTGCGTGTGCTGCTGGCGGACTTCGATGGAGACGGCCATCCGGATCTGGCGGCGGCAGTCTCAACCGGCAATGACGCCCCCGATGCCTCTGAGCTGGACGTCTGGAACGGAGCCGGCAAGGCCGGCAGCTTCTACGATCAACTCGATTTCACCGGCCTGCCCCCCGAAGCGATGTCGGCCCCGCTTGCGCCGGATCTCGCCTTTCTTCAAGCCGTTCCTCTCAAGACCGGGGCCTTGCCGCAGCTTCTGGTGGAAGACAGCGCGAACGCGTCGGTCTACCTTCTTCAGAACAGTCCAAACGCTGCCGGGAGTCTCGGGCCGCCGGCAAATTTCTCGGTCGTGAACAGCTTCTCCTACCCGCTCGCCGACGGAGCCGGCCCCATGACCGTCGGCGACCTGAACAACGACGGCAACACCGACTTCATCCTCAACGGACAGACTGGCCAGTCCGCGCTGGTTTACCTCGGCAACGGCGACGGCACCTTCCAGCCGCCGGTGCGCTCTACCTTCGACAACGGCGTCTCGTCGCTGCTGCTGCACGACATGGACGGCGACGGCATTCTCGACCTGGTCATCACGGACACCACCGGCAACGTCGAGGCCTTCCATGGCGACGGCGACGGCACCTTCGCCTCCACGCCGCTCGCCCGCTGGGCCAACACGCTGGGCGCAACCGGCCAGATTCTCACCGTCGCCGACCTCAACGCGGACGGCATCCCCGACCTGCTGCTCGGCTCGAGCGCGGGCGTCTCGATCCTGCTGGGAAGCAAGTCCGGATCGTACACGCTGCAGGGAACCTACCCCGCCGGCGGGGGCCATACCACATGGGCGGTGGCCGATTACAACAGCGACGGCCTCCTGGACGTTGCGGTCGACAGCCCTGCAGGCGTCGCGATCCTCTACGGGCAGAGAGCCGCTGCTGCCGCCGCGCTGATCCCGACGAAGGCGGAACTCTACACCTGCGTGGACCCGCCTCTGTCGAACTATCCCTGTGCGAGTCCCCCGTCACAGACCACGACCCAGTACCCGCAGATCGTCATGTACTACGGACAGAATGTAGACGGCGGGTATGAGGTGCTTCCGCAGGATCCCTCCTCGACGGCTTCTGTTACCGGGAAGGTCTCTCTCTATTACGGGTCCGAGTTGATCTGTAATGCCCTGCTGGACGGCGTCACCGCGGACTCCTCCTGCAACACCGCGCCCGCGCAATTTCAGGCGGGCACGCAGCCCATTTACCTCGTCTACGCCGGAAACACCACCTTCGCCGGGTCCACGTCCATCATGACGCCGCTGACCGTGCTGCCCGATCCGACCACCACACTTCTTATGACGTCGAACAACCCCGCTGTGGCCGGCACGCCTGTCACCTTCACGGCCACCGTGCAGGGTAATATCGTTCCCGCCGCCGGCAGCGTGACCTTCTTCGATGCCGGCACCGCCATCGGCACCGGCACCCTGAACGCCTCCGGCATCGCCATCTTCACTACCAGCACGCTTGCAATCGGCACGCATCCCATCACCGCCGGCTACGCCGCTACGCTCGACTTCAATGCTTCCGCCTCATCCGTCGTCAACCAGGTCATCACGCTGCCGCCCTACGCAACCGGCACCACATTGCAATCAAGCGATAATCCCTCCTTCCCCGGCCAGTCCGTGACGTTCACGGCAACGGTGAGCGGCCCGGTCAGCCCCCCCGGCGTTCCGCTCTTCCTTCCGACGGGTACAGTCAACTTTCTCGACGCCGGAACCCTGATCGGCACGGGCACGCTCAACGCGAGCGGCATGGCGACCTTCACCACCTCCACGCTCGCGATCGGCACCCACCCGATCACCGCTGCGTACACCGGCGTCAGCGGCCCCACCTACACGCTCAGCCCCAGCACCTCCGCCGTGCTCGACCAGGTGGTCGATACCCCCACCTTCAGCATCACCGTGACACCCAACCCGGTTTCGGTGGAGGCCGGCGACTTGGCCGCTCTGCTGGTCACGGTCACCAACATTGGCGGCCCGCCCACGGTAACCCTGAGCTGCTCCAACCTGCCGTACGAGTCGCAGTGCGCGTTTGGCCAGACGACCATCTCCGGCTCCGGCTCGGTGCCGTTCGCCTACGAGACCACCGCGCCGCACGCGTGCGGGACCAACAGCCGCTCCTACGGGCTGCCGGCCACGGCATCGGCAGAGACAGGGCCGTCCTGCACCCATTCGGCCACGCGGCTCCCGGCTCGTGCCCGGGCAGCCCGCGAAGCGCTGGGATGGGGCGGGCCGATGCTTGCCGGCCTGCTTCTGCTGCTGCCCGGACGCAGACGCTGGAAACGCGGACCCATGCTCCTGCTGTTGATGCTGGCGACGCTCGCCGGGCTCAGCACCCTGAACGGCTGCGGCGGCGCCTGCACGGATCTCGGCACCTTTCCCAGCGCTTATAGGTTTACGGTGACCGCGACGGCTGTTGCTGACACCATGGCCACCCCGGGCGCTGCCTCCACCACGGTTCAGGTCACGGTCCAGCCCTGAAGGGTCAAAACCGAGAAGGCCCGGACCTCGTGGAAGGTCCGGGCCTTTCGCATCTTCTACAACAAGGACTAGGCGTACATGCCGCGCTGCTTGGTGGTATACGCAACCCGGTCGATCGCCAGCATGTAGGCCGCGATGCGGTTGTTCACCTCATGCGACTCGCCGTACCCGACCACGTCCAGGAAGGACTGGCTCATGATCGTCTCCAGACGCTGGTTCACTTCGAGCTCGGTCCAGAAATAGCCCATGCGGTCCTGCACCCATTCGAAGTAGCTGGCGGTCACGCCGCCGGCGTTCGCCAGAATATCCGGCACCACAAAGATGCCTTTGCGCTCGAGGATCTCGTCCGCCACGGTCGTCGTCGGGCCGTTCGCGCCCTCGCACAGGATGCGGCAGCGCAGCTTCTCCGCGTTGCGGCTGGTGATCACGTTTTCGGTCGCGGCCGGGATCAGGATCTCGCACTCGCGCGTCAGCAGCTCGTCCTTGTCGCAGGCCTGGGCCTTGGCAAAACCGACGATCGTCCCCGCCTTGGCGCGATGCTCGAGCAGCGCCGGAATGTCGATGCCGTCCTCGTTAAAGAGGCCGCCGTCGTACTCCGCCATGCCGATGATGGTGTAGCCCTTGCCGTAAAGGATCATCGCCGCGTTCGAGCCCACATTGCCGAAGCCCTGCACAAGGACGCGGCAGCCCTCGACCGTCATCCCCAGGTGCTTCAACGCCTCGTCGCAGCACACCGCGATGCCGCGTCCAGTGGCTTCTTTACGCCCGCGCGAGCCGCCGATATTCACGGGCTTGCCCGTCACCACGCTCGTCACCGTCTGCCGCATGTGCATGGAATAGGTATCCATGATCCACGCCATCGTCTGCTCGTTGGTGTTCATGTCGGGCGCAGGCACGTCCTTCTCCGGCCCGATGAACTCGATCAGCTCGGCCGTATAGCGACGCGTCATCCGCTCCAGCTCGCCCTGGCTCATGTGCTTCGGATCGCAGATGACTCCGCCCTTGGCCCCACCGAACGGGATATTCACCACTGCGCACTTCCATGTCATCCAGCTGGCCAGCGCGCGCACTTCATCCAGTGAGACGTCGGGCGCGTAGCGGATCCCGCCCTTAGCCGGCCCGCGCGCCATGGAATGCTGCACGCGATACCCGGTGAAGACCTCAATCCTGCCGTCGTCCATCTGGACGGGAATATGCACAATGATCTCCCGCGTTGGATAGCGCAGGACCTTCCACAGTCCGTCGTTCAGCTTCAGCTTCTTCGCCGCGAGGTCGAACCGTGCCGCCTGGGCCTCCCAGGGATTCTTCTCGTGCTCGAAGGCAAGCTCTTCGTCGAGCGTGAGGTCCGTTGTCGTTACTGCCATGTCCTGTTTCCTCTTCTGTTCCCGTGCTGGTATCAGCGATTCTCCGGCCAAAGCGTGGCTCCTCTCGTCAACGCCGTCGTGAGGGGCGCGTGAAATGCCGCGAACAAACTCGAACCAGGCCGGTCCGTGGTTCCGAGCCGCAGCGGAGTATAGGCCCGCCTTGCAACCCGCGGCAACCCGCCAGGGTACGCCTTTCGGGTCAAAGCCCGGTCACCTCTCCGGCCCGGGCGGCGAACTCCCTGAGATAAGACGCGAACGCGTACCATAGCGGTGGGAGCCGGCGTCATTTTGCGTCGCTCCCCCCGGCAAGACCAGAGCCTGCGACCCGCATGAAGCCAAGCCATCCAAGCACCCCCAGTCGTGCGCACTTCCGCAAACTGGCCCGCGAACACACCCTGGTGCCCGTCTTCCGCACCATTACCGCCGACCTCGAGACCCCTGTCTCCGCCTTCCTCCGCCTCGCCGGCGAAGCTCCTGAAGCCTTCCTGCTCGAGAGCGTTGAAGGCGGCGAGCACGTAGGCCGTTTCACCTTTATGGGCATCGCGCCGTACAAGAAGATGGTCGCGCGCGGAAAAAAGATTGACGTGCTTGAGGGCCGAAAGCGCCGTGTCTTCGAAGGCGACATCTTCTCCGAGCTGAAGCAGGCTCTCGCCGGCCACAGCCCCGCCCGCATTCCAGGGCTGCCGCCCTTCACCGCCGGCGCCGTCGGCTTCTTCTCCTACGATGTCGTCCGGTTGATCGAGCGCCTGCCCGAACTGGCGAAGGACGAACTCGGGGTTCCCGACGCCTGCCTGATGTTCTTCGACCAGGTCGTCGCCTTCGACCACGTGAAGAAGGAGATCCTGCTCATCGCCACCGCCGACATCACCCGCGGCATCGGCTACGACGAATGCGAACGCCGTCTCCACAAGCTCGAAAAGCGGCTGGCCTCCGCCCTGCCCAGGTCGGCGCTCGCGGCAAAACGCCCCAAAGGCAAGCTCAAGGTGAAATCGAACTTCTCGAAAGCGGCGTTCCTCAAGTCTGTTCTCCAGATCAAGGAGTACATCACCTCCGGCGACGTCTTCCAGTGCGTGCTTTCGCAGCGCTTTGCCTGCACCCCGGGCGTCCCGGCCTTTGAGATCTATCGCTCGCTGCGCATCGTGAACCCCTCGCCTTACATGTTTTTCCTGCGCTTCGGCGAAACTGAGTTCAGGAAAACAAAGCAGCCCGCACGGCACATCGTCGGCTCGTCCCCCGAACTGCTGGTGCGCGTCCACAACCGCACCGTCGAGTATCGTCCGATCGCCGGCACCCGCCGCCGCTCGGCCGACGAGGTCGAAGACCGCCGGCTCGAGGCCGAACTGCGCGCCGACGAAAAAGAAGTAGCCGAACACATCATGCTCGTCGATCTCGGACGCAACGACGTAGGCCGCGTCAGCGAGTTCGGCTCGGTGCGGGTCAAAGACCTGATGTTCGTCGAGCGCTACAGCCACGTGATGCACCTGGTCTCGGCGATCGAGGGCAAGCTTCAACCCGAGTTCGACGCCATCGACGCCTTCCGCGCCTGCTTTCCCGCTGGCACGCTCTCGGGTGCGCCCAAGATTCGCGCCATGGAGATCATCGAAGAGCTCGAACCGGTGCGCCGCGGCGTCTACGGCGGAAGCATCTTCTATGCCGACTTCTCAGGCAATCTAGACAGCTGCATCGCCATCCGCACACTCTACATGGACGGCGACGAGGGCTACATCCAGGCCGGCGCGGGCATCGTGGCCGACTCCGTCCCCGAGCTCGAATACGAGGAGTGCGGCAACAAGGCACGGGCCGTTGTCCGCGCCATCGAACGCGCGCGCGAGCAGTGACACGCGCCCGGGAAAAGTGACACGCGCCCGGTATCGCTAGCCTTTCCTCTCCTCATGCAGCGCCCACGCGACCGCACCCACAATCTGCGCCGCGCCGATCGTTCGGGCGAGCGCAGGCCGCTCCGCGAGGTACCGCATCAGCGTTCGCCATGGCTCAGGACCTTTCGCCCATGCCTCCGCATCCCGCCGCGGACGCACCAGCGCCATCACGCCATCCCCGATCAGCACCATCGCCGCAAAGTGCCGCCACCGCTTCGATTCGGTCAGCATCGCATCCCTCACCTCGGCTTAGAACCACAGAAGGCCGCCGGTGTTGCCGCGAGACAAATATCAGTCGGTGGACGGGGAAGTCACTGGTGATTGATGAGCACGGTTTTCCCACCGGCGCTCGCCAGAACAATCGCCCCGGCAAGCTGCGCCTCGCGCTTCGCCGGATCATACGTCAGCAGGAAGATTCGCTGCGGGGCCGCCCAGAGTGCACGCAGGCTCGCGTCCGTTTCGAAGACGTGCGGCGCGTCCGGCCAGAAGCTGCCGAACCACGTTCCGTTCACGCGCCCGTTCACCAGGCTCACCGGCTGCCGCGTGTAGAACAACAGCGTCGATCCTGCGGTCAGCTCCCCGTCGATCATAAGGCGGTCCCGGACCTCCGGACGTGCCTGCTGTTGCTGCAGAATCGCTTCGGCGAGCCCTCTTGAGCCGAGAATCGGGTTGAACCGCACCAGGCCTTCATGCGCGGCCAGCAGAATGACGATCATGCCACCTGCAAGGGTCAGATTCGCGCCGTACGGTTGCCCTCTGCGCCGCTGCATCCAGCTCGCCGGCCCCAGCACCAGCATCCCCGCCGCCACTGCCCACAGTGGACCGCGAAAGAACCCCATGGCCGCTCCAGTCAGATCGAAGAGATGGCCCAGCGACAGATTGTAGTTCGCCGCATCCGAGTTCAAGACCGCCGCCAGATCGGCACCGGCGGCCGGATGCGGCGCCGTCGCCGCGAAGTACGCGCAGATAGCAGCCACCAAAAGGGTGAGCGGAAGCAGCAGCCACGTCGTCCAGCGCACGACCGAGTGCCGCGCCTCGGCTGCCTCGTTCGATTCCGCGCGCGCCAGCACGCCGCCCGCGAGCAGCGCCAGCGCGGGCATGGCGGGCAGCGAGTAGTACTCCTGCCGGTGCGAGATGGAGAAGAAGACCAGCACCACGCCCGCCCAGACGAAGCAAGCCAGCGCCGCCTCGCGTTCGCGCATGGTCACGGCGAAGTGATGCCCCAGCTGCCGCCGCACCATCCCGAACGCCGCAGGCAGAAACACTGCCCACGGCATCATCCAGACCGCTGCGTACACCCAGAACAGCCACACCGGCGTGTTCCCGTAGTCGAACGGAATCCGCCTGCCCAGAAACCGCGCGACATGCTCGTTGTAGAGATAGAACCATGCCCATCCCGCACGTGCCGGCAAGCCCAGACCCGCGGGCATCGCGATCGCCGGGTTGCGCAGCGCCGCCAGCACATGCCACGGCAGCGCGACCAGGATGAAGAGAAGCGCGCCCACCCAGACCTGCGCCCGGCGCAGCAATCCCCCCTGCCGTGTGAGCAGCAGGTACACGAAGCAGAAGCCCAGCGGGAAGACCAGCCCGATCAGCCCTTTGGTCAGCAGATTCAGCCCCAGTACCGCGCCGAAACCGGCCGAGGCCCAGGCCGTCCGCTCACTCCGCGCCGCGCGGCCAAGCGCCACCAGAAACAGGTGCACGCCCAGCGTCATCCACAGCGCAATCATGATGTCCGGGATGAAAAATCGCGTGTACAGATACGGTCCGACCGCGGTCCCGAGCGCCAGCGCTGCGTAGAAGCCGCCGCGCTCTCCGAAGAACCGCCGGCCCAGCGTATAAGTCGCCAGCAACAATGCCAGCACCATGAGCGCAAGCGGGAGCCGGCCCGCCCAGTCGTGCTCACCAAAGACGCGCATCGAGCCGGCCGCCATCCAGTACATCAGCGGCGGCTTGTCGAAGAAGCGGATGCCGTCGATGTAGGGCGTCACGTAGTCGTGGCGGTGCAGCATCTCGCGCGCGATCTCGAGATACACCGAGTCCACATCGTCCAGCAGCCCCGGCCGAAACAGCCCGCCGAACTGCAATACCAGCCACACCAGCACCAGCAGCGCGACCGATCTCTTCCCTTCCCGCTTCAACGATCGAGCCCCCGATCCGTGATCAGCGCCTTGCCACTCATCTCTCCCAGCATCACCTGCGCCCGTCCGGCGAGCAGCCGGTCCACCGTCTCGCGCTGCTCCATCGGCACAAACAGTAGTTTGCGCTGGCCTGTGCCCCATGTTCGTGCAAGCTCGTCGCCGCTCTCAAAGACAGGCGGAGCATCGGCGAAGGTTGAACCGAAGAGCATCGAAGTCGATCGTCCGTCCACCAGCCCTGCCTGCCGTCCGAGATAAAACGGGATCGACGAGCCGAAGGCCTGATCGCCATAGAGCAGCACCTGAGTCTCCGGCCCGATACGCTCACTGGCCTCAAGCTGCCGGATCTGCGTGGCGAAGCCTGCACTCGAAAGCATAGGCGCGAATCGCAGGAAGGCCAGATGAGCGGCCATGAGGAAGATCCCGGAGGTCAGCGCGACGGTGGTCGTCGCCGCCAGATGCCTGCGCTGAGCGCGCAGCATCCAAGCCAGCGCCGGGCCGGCCAGCAGCACGCACGCCGCCACAAAGGCCGGCAGCCGCAGACCGGCGAACGCCACTGCCGTCAGGTCGAACAGGTGCGACATGGAGAGGGTGTAGCCGCCCACGCCTCGATGCGCCAGCAGCTCGCCGAGATCGGCCACATACGGCAGCTTGCGCGAGGCCCACAGCTCGTAAAGCAGCGTCACGGCGCCGGCCGCGCCGATCGACATCAACGCCGCATGCGCGAAGGTGACCCGGCGCCGGGCGGCGGCGTCGGTGGGATAGGTCTGCTCCGCCCGCGTAATGGTCGCGCCGATCAGCAGCAGCAGCGGCATATAGGCCGGGAACGTGTAGTACTCCTGATTGGTTGAGAGCGAGAAAAAAAGAAGCACCACGGCGGAGAAGATCGATAAAAGCAAAATGCTTTTCTGCTGAGGGTCGATGCGCTCGAATGGGGAGAGCTTGAAGCCGGTCATGCGGCGGTGCGTGCCCACGAGGAGCACGCAGGACGCAACCCCGCACACGGCAAGCGCGGTGGTCCAGCCGGCCCCCGCAAGGATGACCGTGAGCAGCAAGAGCGCGAAGCCGATCTGCCAGGGAAGCGGCGGCAGAAGGTTGGAATTGCGAGTCAAGGTAAACGTCTGGTGCCGAAAGCGTCGCCAAAGCGCACTCACCCCGAGCGGCAGAAAGAGCGCCCAGGGAAACAGCCACACCAGATGTGCCGCCCAGTACAGCCAACCCGGCATTCTGTTGTAGTCCCGCGGGACGCGCCTTCCAAGGAAGCGCAGCACATGCTCGTTCCAGAAGTAGAACCACCAGAAGCCGTGCCCATCCGCCGCGCCCGTATTCCGCAGCCCTGCCAGTACATGCCATGGAGCCGCGATCGCCAGAAACAGCAGCAGCCCCGAGAATGGCCGCAGCAGCCGCCACTTCCGCCAGTCTTCCGTGAGCAGCAGATAGAGCCCCGCCGTTGCGAAGAAGAAGACCAGCGCGACCAGCCCCTTGCTCAGCACCGCCAGCGCCAGCGACACCCACATCACGCACGGGTAAAAGAGCGGCCCGGCATTCCAGATCTCCGCCGGCCGTTCCGTCGCGCCCTCGAGAGCGCCCGTCGCCCGCGAGGGGCCCGCGACCGCAATCGGTCCCAGAGACTTCAAAAAGCCGAAGAGCGCGGCACCCAGGAACAGTGACAGCAGCGCCTCCGGGATCAAGATGCGCGTAAAGAGAAAGACGCCCACCGAGGTCAGCACGCCCAGCCCGGTGTAGAAGCCCGTCCGCGAACCGAACGCCTGGTTGGCCCAGCGATGTCCCAGCAGCATCAACCCCAGCACCGCCAGCGCCTCCGGCAGATGCGCCGCGAAGGTGTTGAAGCCGAAGACGCGGAAGCTCGCGGCGGTCAGCCAATAAGGCAAGGGCGCTTTTTCGAGGTAGCGCACGCCGTCCACCTTCAGCGTCACCAGGTCGCCCGTCGTCGCCATGGCGCGCGCCACCTGCGCATGGGTGCCGTCCGCGTCGTCCAGCACCGGCGGCGCGAAGAGCGAACAGAAGAAGATGAAGAACCAGAGCCCAAAGAGAACCAGCGCGGCGTTGCGGGGCCGCGGACCGCCCGCAAACGAGGTCGCAAGGATGGAAAAGTGCGGTTTGCTCTGCGACTTGTTCTGCGACTTGCTGTGCGGGTTGTTGATCGTTGCCGACGCCGGGGCTGCCACGCTACCAGCATATCCAACCGCGCCGCAGAATCTTCTGTTCTCTTCCGCCTTCGCTTCCAACCTCTTCCCTGTATCGTGTCCTTAGCGTCCATGCCCACCTTCGCCGCCATCGATATCGGATCGAACTCCTGCCGGCTGAAGATCGCCTCGGTCTCCCAGCACACGCTCAAGAACCTGCACGAAGACCGCGAGCTGGTTCGCCTCGGCGAGCCCGTCTTCCAGACAGGTGAGATCTCGCCCGAGTCGATGGCCAACACCATCAAGGCACTCAAGCGCTTTCACAAGGCCGTCCAGACGCATGTCTGCGATAAAGTGCGCGTCGTCGCCACCTCCGCCATGCGCGACGCGCGCAACGCCTCCGCCTTCACGGAGTGGGTGAAATCCGCCACGGGCTGGAACGTCGAAGTCATCTCCGGCCTCGAGGAAGGCCGTCTCATCCATCTCGGCATCGTCACCCATGAGCAGGGCGCCAGGGGACGATGCCTGTTGATTGACCTGGGCGGCGGCTCCTGCGAGATCACGCTCTCCGCCAACGGGATCATTCAGCAGATGGTCTCGCTTCCGCTCGGCGCGGTGCGTCTGCAGCAGGAATTTCTACAGCACGACCCGCCACTGAAGGAAGACATCGCCCGTCTGAAGCAGTACATTACCCGCGAAATCGACCGCGCCGAGCGCAAGTTCGGCAGGGAGATGCGCGTGCCGCTGGTCATCGCCACCTCCGGCACCGCCGCCGCACTGGCCGAGGCCGGGCAGATCGCCGATACCGTCAACCCCGCGAAACTGCCCACCCGCAAAACCCTTCCGCGCTCATTCGTCCGCGTCAAGCCGCAGGAGGCCGAGACCACGGCCGTCCGCAAGCTCGCCGACCGGCTGGTTAAGATGACCAACGCCGAACGCGAGGCCGTTCCCGGCATCGGCCCCAAGCGCTCGGACATCATCATCGGCGGGGCCGAGGTGTACGCGTCGCTGCTCGAGCGCTTCCACCTGCCCGGCTTTCGCTACTCCAACCTCGGCCTGCGCGATGGCATTCTCGCCCAGATGCTCGGCGAGGTCGACCTGCGCGCCGAGGTCCATCAGAAGATCGAGTCGGAACGCACGCGCGGCGTTCTCGAAGTGTGCAAGCGCTACGCCATCGACCAGAAGAAGGCTGAGCCCGTCCGCGACCACGCCCTGCAGCTCTTCGACGCGCTCCAGAAGGTGCACGGGCTCCCGCCCGAGTATCGGACCTGGCTCGCCTCCGCCGCCATGATGCACGAGGTCGGCAAATATATGAATCACCAGGGCCACCACCGCCATACCTGGTACATCATCTCGAACTCCGAGATCTTCGGCTTCAGCCCGGAGCAGCGCCTCATCGTCGCCGCCACCGCCCGCTACCTGGGCAAGAGCCGCCCCGACCCTGACGACCGCCCCATGAAGGCGATCGCCATCGAGGAACATGAACGGGTCAAGCGCGCCATCATCCTGCTGCGGCTCGCCGTCGCTCTCAACCAGGACCGTGCGTCAGCCGTCGTCGGGCTCAAGATCGCCTGCTATCCGAAGCGCGTCATTCTTGACATCCAGCCGGGGCGCGGAGGCGCGTCGCTCGAGGCATGGGCGGTCAAGAAGGAAGCAGCCTACTTCCGCGAGGTCTTCCGCCGCGAGCTCTTCGTCGACGTCGCCTGAGCCGTGCGGGAGAGCGCCCGCACCGTGCGGGGGTCCAGCACGTTCTGAAGCACCGCCGGGCCGCGGCCCAGCGAAACCCGCGCGATCGAACCCTTGCGCAGCCGAATCTGCACCCTGGCGTCGTTCGCCTCGCGTCCCAGCAACACACACCCGAGAAACTCCTGAATGGTCGGGCTGTGGCCAACAACCAGCAGATTCTCCACCGCCTGATGCTGCTCCAGCAGGAGACGAAACTGCTCGAACTTTGCCTCCGGCGCCAACGCATCGGAGAGCAGCACCTTGCGCTCGTACCCGGTCTCGGTCGCTACCAGCTGCGCCGTCTGCAGCGAACGCTTCAGCGGACTTGAAATGACTTCGTCGAAGGAAACCTTCAACGCATTCAGAACATAAGCCAGCGCAAAACAGTGCTGCTTGCCTTCTTTATCGAGCGGCCGCATGACATCCAGCCTGGGATTCGGCCGGCGCACTCCAGCGCTCGCATGGCGAAGAACATACAAATTCATTCTCCTGTAACAATAGCATTGCGGTACTCGCTCGCCGTCCCCCGGCATCCGCTGAGCGTTCACCGCTGCAGACGAGCCGTTCCGAAACCAGGACGCCTTACGCAACATCAGAGAGTCTGTCGCTCGCGCAAATGCGTAGTGGGGAGGGGTTCTAATGGCGAGTGCCGCACAGGCGCACGACGTACACGGCGAAGCCGCGCGTCCAACACCTGCGCAGGAGGGTGCCTCCGAGGCCCCGCAAGAAGCTGCGCAGGGTGAGAATCCATGGCTTATCGCCGCGGCCGTCATGCTCGCCACCTTTATGGAGGTGCTGGACACCTCCATTGCCGCGGTCGCTCTGCCTTACATCGCCGGTTCGCTCTCCGCGTCGAACGACGAAGCGACCTGGGTGCTGACCAGTTATCTCGTCTCGAATGCCATCGTCCTGCCCGCCTCGAACTGGTGCTCGCTGAAGTTCGGCCGCAAACGCTTTCTGATGACCTGCGTCGGCATCTTCACGGTCTCCTCGTTTTTCTGCGGAGCGGCCCCCACCCTTGGACTCATGCTGCTTGCGCGCGTAGTGCAGGGAGCCGGCGGCGGCGCGCTGCAACCGCTCTCACAGGCCATCCTGCTGGAATCCTTCCCTCCGGCAAAGCGCGGCGCGGCGATGGCTGTCTTTGCCTTCGGCGTCGTCGTTGCCCCCGTCCTCGGACCCACACTGGGGGGCTGGTTGACCGACACATATTCGTGGCGCTACGCCTTCTACATCAACATCCCAGTCGGCCTGCTCGCGCTCTTCATGATCAACCGCTTCGTCCACGACCCCAGCTATATCCGCGATGCCAAGGCGAAACCCTTCGACGGTATCGGCTTCGGCGCGCTGGTCGTCTGGACAGGATGCCTCCAGGTCGTGCTCGACAAGGGGCAGGAGGACGACTGGTTCGGCGCGGTATGGATCCGCTGGGCGGTCGCCGCGCTCTTGATTGCGTTCGTCTACTTCGTCTACCGTTCGTGGTTCAAGAAGGATCCGCTGGTCAACTTGAAGGTGCTGAAAGACCGCAACTTCGCCGTCGGCACCCTGCTCATCTTTCTCTTCGGCATCGGCATCTACTCCACCGTCACCGTGCTCCCGCTGTTCTATCAGGAGCTGCTCGGCTACACCGCCTTCACCGCTGGCCTGGTGGTCGCGCCGCGCGGCATCGGCTCCATCTGCGGCATGCCCATCATCGGCTTCCTGTCCAACAAGGTCGATCCGCGCCTCCTGCTTACCTTTGGATTCCTGACCTTCGGGTTCACGACCCTCTACTTCGGTAATGTCACGCTGGACATCTCGCCCACGACGCTGCTGCTGCCGATCATGCTGACCGGATTTGCGCTCAGTTTTGTCTTCGTGCCAATCTCGACCGCCTCTTACGGCACCCTGAGCAACGACCAGATCGGCAATGCGAGCGGACTGTTCAACCTCATGCGGAATGTCGGCGGCTCCATCGGCATCTCGGTCGCACAGACACTGCTCACACGCCGCAGCGCCTCGCACCAGAACGAGATCACCAACTACGTGCAGACCTCCGGCCAGCAGTTCCAAGAGTCGCTCCGCCAGACTCAGGGCGCGCTCACCTCCACCCTCGGCGTGCACAACACAGGGGGCGCTCACAATGGCGGAGCGGCGCCCGCGCTGCTCTACCAGCAGCTCGGCCAGCAGGCGCTGCTCTGGGCGTTCATCGATGTCTTCCGCTGGCTCTCGCTGCTTTGCTTCTTCTGCGTCGCCTGCGTCTGGCTGCTCAAAAAGGTAAAACCCGGCAAAGCCCCCGCAGGCGCACATTAGCTCCTCAGGCGGAGCCGTCCAATATCCCACCAGGTGGCGCCCACCCGGCGTTAGGCGTTGTTGCCTTTGTCGTTGTCTTCCGACTAAGAGACCCCGAGCGCCGGATCTTCATCCGGCATCGCCGCAGGCGCGGGCAGGATGTACTGATTCGCCAGCGAAGCGAAGAACTGGCTCGTCTCCGGAGCGAGCCCTGCGATGCGCGCGGCGAGCCAGGCCTGTGGCGTGATCGTGATCTCCGCGCGTCCGGCCTGGGCGGCGTTGTAGATCTTCCGGGCAGACGAGTCCACGCTCGCCGCAATGCCCGGCGTTTTGGCCGAAGCCTTGAACCACGCCGCCTCTTTCTCCTGCTGTCCGCGAAAGTGCGCATGCTCCTCGCCGCCGGTACGCATCAGCCCCGGACAGACGGTCGTCACGCGCACGCCCTGATGCCGCAGCTCAATGTGCAGGCCCTCGGAGAAGCCGGTCAGCGCGAACTTGGCCGCCACATACGGCAGCAGGTGTGGCACCGGGATCTTGCCACCGATCGACGAGATGTTCACGATCCCGCGCTGCGCTTCATCGTTGTGCATCAGCAGGTGCGGAAGCGCGGCCTGGATGGTATACAGCGCGGCGAAGAAGTTGGTCTGCATGGCGCGCTCGAACGCCGCCTGCGGCTGATTCTCAATCGGGCCGACCTCGATGATGCCGGCATTGTTGACCAGCAGATCGAGCCGCCCGAATGCCCGTACGGCCGCGTCGATCACCCCGGCAGCCTGCGCCTGCTCCGTAAGATCTGCGGCGACCAGCAAAATGTCATCCTCGTTCTCGACGATGCGCTCGCGCAGCAGGCCGTCGCGCGCCATCTCGAGTTCATCCTCACTGCGCGCCGTCAGCACCAGCTTCATCCCCGCGCGCCCGAACTCCCGCGCCAGCGCCAGCCCCAGCCCGCGCGATCCGCCCGTGATCACCGCTACCTGCCCGGGGTGGTAGCGCTTCCCGCGCGGCAGCAGAGCATACGCGGCCACAGCGGCAAGCGTGGTCGCAAGGAGAGGAAGGGTGACGTTCGCGGTTTTCTGGCTCATGCCGGATCAGATGCGGGTCGCGGGAGATTGTGTCTGCACGGATTCGACCTCAAGAGCTATGCTGAGAAAGGACAAGCTGAAATGGCGACCCGACGCAAATCCCGCGGTGGCTACATGATCTCGGTCGTCGCCGACATGTATGACATCCACCCGCAGACGCTGCGCCTCTACGAGCGCGAGGGCCTGCTGCGCCCCAGCCGCTCCGAGGGCAACACCCGCCTCTATACCGACGAGGATCTCGAGCGCCTCGAGTTCATCCTCAACCTCGCCCGCGACCTCGGCGTGAACATCGCCGGGATCGCGATTGTGCTGCAGATGCGCGAGCGCATGGAAGAGATGAACCGGCAGATGCAGGGTTTCGTCGACTACGTCCGCGAAGAGATGCTCACCCGCATGCAGCAGCAGCAGAATCCCGGGCTGGGCCTTGTCCCCGTCAAGCGCCCCACCATTGTTCCCGCAGTCAAGACCACGCTCAAGCTGAAGCGCAAACCGGCTGCGTCGCGCGAGTAACGTCAGCATGGGCTGAAACCCTCCGGTAAACTCGACGGAGAGGTCCTTTCGCACCAATGCACGCAGTACTCAGCATCCTGTGGTGGGTGGCGATCGTCGGCTCCGTCACATCCTCCCTCTATTGCGGCATGGTGGTCGTGGCCGCGGCGCGTTTCGCCCTGCGCAAACGTCGCGAATCGCGTGTTCCCGCCGACTTCACCCCGCCCGTCTCCCTGCTCAAGCCGCTGCACGGCACCGAGCCCGGCATGGAGCGGAACCTCGAAACCTTTTTTGAGCAGCAGTACCCCGCAGAATGGGAGCTCATCTTCTGCGCCCGCCACGAGGCCGACGAAGGCCTCCAGCTCGCCCGCCGCGTCGGCAGCCGCTACCCGCACGTCCAGGCTAAGTACGTCACCAGCGGCGAGCCCATGCCGAAGTTCCACAATGCGAAGGTCTTCTCGCTCGCGCGTATGGATGCCGAGGCGAAGAACGATCTCCTCATCACCTCCGACGCCGACGTCCGTGTCGACAGACACTACCTGCTGCGCCTCATCCAGAACCTCAAAGACCCGCAGCTTGGCATCGCCTCCTGCCTGTACATCGGCACCCCGTACGGCGACCACCATGCCAGCTTTCCGGCCAAACTTGACGCGGTCGGCAAGTCGGTCGAGATGACCTCCGGCGTGCTCGTCGCGGACATGCTCGAAGGAACAAAGTTTGCGCTCGGCGCCACCATGGTCACGCGCAAACAAAGCTTTCAGGCGGTCGGCGGCTATAACCTGCTCGGCCAGTTCTATGCCGATGATTTCGAGCTCGGCAACCGCCTCGCCAGGCAGGGCTTCGGCGTCAAAATGGCCTCGCACGTCATCCGCCTCATGGTGCAGGACACTCCGTTCTGGCTCTCCTTTCGCAATCAGCTCCGCTGGATGCAGAGCACGCGTCGCTCCCGACCCTGGGGACACCTCGGCTCCGGCCTCACCTTCGCCATGCCCTTCGGCCTGCTCGGTCTCGTCTGGGGCATCGCCTCGCACCACGCGCTCGGCGGCAGCCTCTGGCTCGCCCTCACGATCCTCAATCGCTGGATCCAAGCCGCCGCCATTCTGCGCGCGCTGGGCGATCCCGACTGGCTCGCCGTCACCTTCATCTATCCTCTGCGCGACCTGCTCGGATCCATCCTGTGGCTCGCCAGCTACGGTGGCGAACGCTTCTACTATCGCGGCAAAGTCTATCGGCTCAAGGCCGGCGGACGCGTCGAAGCGCCGGAGTAGAAGCGCCGCTCGCACCCCGTTATACTGGCCGACGAGCTGACCTGAGCAGTAACGGTCAGCGTGGGAGTGCCATGGCGAACGAAACTCTGAATCGACGCGCTTTCCTGCGCAACCTCAGTGCGGCAGGCGTGGCCGCCTCCGCGATGCCCGCCTTCGGCCTTGCTCCAGAAGGCAAGCCCCTCCGCTTCCAGACGATCGTCCCGCGGGACGTCACGAAGCCAGCGGAGACGATCCGCTTCGCCGTCTGCGGCATGAGCCACGACCACATCTACGGCATGGTCGGCGCGATTCAGCGCGGCGGCGGCATCCTCGTCGCGGCCTACGGCAGCGAGCCCGACAAGCTTGCGCAGTTCCGCAAACGCTTACCCGACGTCAAGATCGTCGCCTCCGAAGACGCCATCGTTCACGACCCGTCCCTCCAGCTCGTCCTCAGCTCGAAGATCGCCAGCGAACGCGCCGCCCTCGGCGTGCGCGTGATGCGTGCCGGCAAGGATTACCTCAGCGACAAGCCCGGCATCACCACGCTCGAGCAGCTCGCCGAAGTCCGCCAGACCATCGCCCAGACCGCCCGCATCTACGCCATCATGTACTCCGAGCGGCTCGAAGTGCCGGCCGCCATCAAGGCCGGCGAGCTCGTCCACCAGGGAGCCATCGGACGCGTCCTCCAGACCATCAACATCGCCCCGCACCAGATCGTGCAGGGTGCCGGAGGCCTGGCGGGCGGCTCTGGCGGACGCCCAGACTGGTTCTGGAATCCCGACCAGTACGGCGGCATTCTCACCGACATCGGCTCACACCAGGTTGATCAGTTCCTCTTCTATACCGGGTCGACTGAAGCAGAGGTCGTCGAGTCGCAGATCGCCAACGTAGCCCACCCTGAACACCCCCGCTTCCAAGACTTCGGCGACATGGTGCTGCGAGGCAACCGCGGCCTCGGCTACGTGCGCCTGGACTGGTTCACCCCCGACGCGCTCGGCACCTGGGGCGACGGACGCCTCTTCATCCTCGGGACACAGGGATACATCGAAGTCCGCAAATACACGAACGTCGCGGTCAGCAAACAGGGCAACAACCTCTTCCTCGTAAACGGAAAGGAGCAGGTCTACATGGACTGCAGCCACGTCCCGCTGCCGTTCGGCCCGCAGTTCGTCTCGGACGTCGCCCACCGCACCCACACCGCGCAGGACCAGACCCAGTGCCTGCTCGCCGCCGAGTTGGTCATCAAGGCGCAGAGGCAGGCGAAGCTCGTGCACCTCGAGGCTTAGTACTCAGAAGGACGCAGTCTGCGGGATGCGCTTCGTGTTCGACCCGCTGATCAGCCTGTAAGCCAGACCCATCGCCGGCACCAGGAAGATGGTCGATCCAGCCACCCACATGATCACCGCGCCCGTCACCTGGTCATCGACCAGTGAGACTCCGAACGGGTTCGGGTTGTTGACGTAATACGCGTACACCGGTCTGCCCGCAAAGGCCAGCGACGCCGACAGGATCGTGTTGACCAGGTCCGCCGAGATCAGAAATCCGATCACCGTCCACGAACGGTCGCGCGACTCCGCCGGCCACGGCCGGATGATCACAAACCAGAACAGCAGCGACGTTCCCAGGAAGCAGAGATGTTCCACCGCGTGCCAGTTTTCGTGATCAAGCGCAAAGTCGTAAGCGCCCGGAATGTGCCACCCCAGAAATGCGGCGTTCATGAGCAGCCACGCCGGAAGCGGCGTGACCAGCCAGTGCCCGAAGCGCCGCAGCCACGGCATCCGCAGCAGAGGACCCGCGATCGCGCGGGTCAGCGGCCCGGGCAGACCGCGCAGAAGAGGCACCGCCGGCAGCCCCAGCAGCACCAGCGGCGGGACCACCGACATGAGCAGCAGATGCTCCACCATATGCGCCGAAAGCAGAGCATCGGCGAACCCGTCCATGGGTGAGCCGATGCTGATCCATAACACCGCCAGCCCGCTTAGAAACGATCCCAGCCGCGTGATGGTGAACTGCTCCGGCCGCGTTCTCCGAATGAGCAACCAGCCGCGCACATAGACCGCTGCGGTCAGCAGAATACAAACAGTCAGCGGGATCGGCAGCGTCCAGTCGCGAAAGACATGCTGCGCCGCCGCGTCCATCGTTACTGCCCCTCGCCGCTCGTATGCCCCGACAGATGTTGCGTCGGAGCACCGTTGATCGTCTTGATGTTCTGAACGTCGGGATTGTTCGCCAGCGAACGCGAGGCGTTGGTCGCCGGCGCTTCGCCTCCGCGCAGCGTCGTCAGAAAGCTGACCAGCGCCTTGGTCTGCGCTGGATTCAGTGAATTACCGTATGCCGGCATGTTGCCGCCGCCCTGCAGCACCTGGCGGAAGAGCTGGTCTTCCGTCAACCGCGTCGCAACCGCATCGAGCGAAGGTCCGCGCTCGCCCCCTTCACCCGAGAGCGCATGGCAGTTGCGGCACTGCTTGTTCTGCAGCACTACCGCGCCCTGGGTCTCGAGCGGCGTCAGATTCCTCAGATACTGCGGCGGCACCGCATCCGCCGTCCACGC
Organism: uncultured Acidobacteriaceae bacterium; assembly: GCA_964247715.1. GTDB lineage: Bacteria > Acidobacteriota > Terriglobia > Terriglobales > Acidobacteriaceae > Edaphobacter. Next base: position 119,953 of record CAXTVJ010000004.1, read on the forward strand.
ATCCATCACCGGGCTCCAGGGCGTGTAGGTTCCCAGATGCGTGAACACGCCCAGCGTCACCGCGATCACCGACACCATCAGCACCGCCATCGGCCGCCGCGCCCAGTGCCGTTCGCCTTCGCTTGCGAACACCGGCAGCAGCAGCATCACCGCGATCCCGATCACCGGCGCGATCAGCATCACCGGCGTCTCGATCCACGTCGGCAAAAACGCCAGCACCGAGTAGATCCAGAGGAACGGATAGTCCGGTTTGGGCGCGGTCTGGATGATCGTCGGGTCCGGCATACCGCCCGGCCCGATCGGTCCAAACCACCAGGCGCACGCCATCAACGCAAACAGGACCGCCGCCGCGAACACCGCATCCTTCCAGGCCGCATCCGGCACGAACGGGATCCCTGTCTTCGCCGTCAGTTCGTGGTATTCGCGCTCATACGTGCTCTTCAGCACGATCCTACCCGGCATCGGCCAGTCGCTCACCCCATGCAGCAGCACCATCCAGACATGCACCCCCACGCCGCCCATCAGCAGCGCCGGGATGACGAACACGTGCAGGGTAAAGAAGCGCGACAGCGTCGCCGCCCCGATGATCGGACCGCCCAGCACGAGATGAACCAGAGGCGCGCCGATGATCGGCACGCGGCTCGCGATGGAAGCTCCGATGCCAAGACCCCAGTACGCATCCTGGTCGAAGCGCAGCACCTGCCCGGTAAAGGCCATGCCCAGCGTCAGCAGCAGCAGCCCGACACCGACAATCCACGTCAGCTCCCGCGGAAACTTGTACGCGCCCCACAGGAAAACCTGCGCCATATGCATCAGCACGATGGCGATCATGAAGTCCGAGCCCCAGCCGTGCAGCGCGCGCACAAACCAGCCCAGCCGGATGTCGTGGTTCAAGAGCTGCAGACTCGCCCATGCGCCATTCGCGGACGGATCGTAGATGAGCGCGAGCAGCACGCCGGTCAAGATCTGCATGCCCAGCAGCACCGTCGCCGCCGACCCGAAGACATACCACCAGCTCGCATTGTTCGCGGGCGTGGGATGTTCGGCCGCCGCGATCGCCGGCTGGATTAACCCGAGCCGCTTCTCCACCCAGCCGTAAAGCCGAATCCCCTCTACCGTAGCGCGTTGCTTCAGGCTTGCCATGACGAGGACCTCCCGCCATTCCGGCTCAAGCTCTGGCTCGTTCCCTCGCCAGCCGGCTCAAGCTGGACCAGCGGCTTGCCCGTGCACTTCGCCTCAGTCGCCAGAGTGGGCATATCGCCGGAATGAATATAAAGCTGGTTGTTCTCGACCTTGGTCCGGTACGCAAACAGCCCGCGCTCCGGCGGACCCGAAGCCCGCGAGCCGTCCTCGTAATAGGCGCCGCCATGGCACGGACACATGAACAGCCGCGACTGCGAGAACCAGCGCACCGGGCAGCCCAGATGCGCGCAGTTGATCGCGAACACCTTGAAATCCTGCGCGCCCTCGCGCCGCACCCAGCACGGAATCTTCCCCGTCTGACCGTCCTCCGGACGATGCACCGGACTGAGGAAGTCGGTCAGCCGATAGTCGTTCAGGGGAAAGCTGTCCACCGCGCCCAGCGCCACCCAGCTGCCCGTGGTCGAAGATTTGCGCAGCGCCGGCCCCAGCAGATATCCAACGATCGGCACCGCCAGCACCGCACCCACCAGCGCATTCAGCCCCACCGCCAGCTTGAACAGAAACGTCCGCCGTGAGTGCGCAGCCGCCTTCTCTTCCGGCGTCAGCGGATGATCGCTGGTGTCGCCCGGGTGTTTCATGTCCAGCTTGTTCGGATCGAAGTTGATCTCGCTCATAAGTCCTTTTCGCTTACGGGTGCTGCGTGTAGACCTGTCCCGGCGTCTGGGTGCGCTGCGAGGAAAGCCATGCCACGGTGTCGGTGATCTGCTGATCGGTCATCGGCTGTGCGCCGTCGTGGCGGAAATCGGGCATACCCTCTTCCGGCTGCCCCGCGATGATGTAGCTGCGCAGCCCCTGATCGGAGATCAGCGCCAGATACGCCGGATCGACGAGCGAGCCGCCGTGAAGATTGTTCGGCCCGGACGTATCCGGCCCGGTCGTCGGCTGCGCGGCATGACAGCGAACGCAAAAACTCTCGAAAGCCGCCTGTCCGCGCTGCGCATCGCCCGGCGCACTCGCAGCGTACGCCGGAGCCGTCACCCCGGCGAGCACATCGGCTTTGCCCCACCGCTGGATCATGCCGACAGTGATGATGTGGATCTGCTGATCGGTCAGAAAGCCTCCGCCAGACGCGCTGAACCCCGGCATCAGGCTTCCGTTCACGCCAGCCTGAGTCACATGTTCGATCACTGCCGGCCCGGCCACGGCCAGATACAGCGGATTAGCGAGCGAGATCGCCGCGCCATGATGTCCGTCATGCCCGTGGCAGGCCGCGCAGTTCTGGTTGTAGAGCTGGTCGAAGTTCGACACCTCGTCCGGCCTGATCGGCAGCTCCACATTCGTCTGGTGGTGACAGCCGGCGAGCGCGAACGACGACACCCACAGCGAGGCAGCGGCAAACCGCGTAGTGAAGCTGGGCCTCATATGACCTTGTCCTTGTGATCAGCCGCACTTTCCTCGCGATCGCGCTCCGAAGGATCGTTCGGCTTGCCGTCGTGCGGCCGGTCCGAGTGGATGCCGGCGCGGACCGCAAACGGGAGCGCACGAAACTGCGGCGTCCGCACCCGCGTGTGCAGGTTCACCACGAAGCCGCACACCAGCCCGAAGAAGATCTGTGAAATGACGAACCAGAGCCAGTCGATGCGCGCATCCAGAATCGGACTCACCACGCCCGCCACAAAGTGCAGAATGCCGGTCATGATCAACGGCGTCACGATGCCGGCGGTCACGATCGGATAACGCGGGTACATCGGCAGCAGCGCGCCATAGAGCAGCCCCACCAGAACCGACACCGTTCCGTGAATCGCGATGGCGGCCAGAAATCCCTGCCAGTGGAACGCGCTCAGAAACTGATTGCTCGCGCCCGCCCAGCTGACGAATCCGCCCGCGGCCAGCAGGTTCATCGCGTACCAGATCGAGTGGTATTTGACGAGCGAGTAGAGCGTCGCCGGTACGATCATCGCCAGACCACCGGCGATGCCACCCTGCAGCCCTGCGCTGAACTGGAACGACTCCACAGGCAGCACTTTGCGGTGCATCTCGCCGGTCGGCTTCTGCTTCTGTCGCACACGGCTGGTGGTCACCTCGATCTCCACTGCCTCGACCGGCACGTGAATGACGTTGTCGACAGGCAAGACCTCCCGGAACCAGCCCCAGGCCCCGCCAAAGCTCATCACCAGGCCCAGCACGCCGATCGCCTCGTTGGTCACCAGACTTGTCAGCATCAGAGTCAGCCCCGCTGCCAGCAGCATCGGTGCCGCCGTGGGTTTCGGCAGGTGAATCGTTTCACCGTCGCCGTGATGAAGTTCGTGCGTCTGCATAGAAATCCCGTCAGCGTCCGAAGATATAGACCGTGAGAAACACGACGACCCAGACCGCGTCGACGAAGTGCCAGTACAACGAAAGAATCTCCAGCTTTTCATGATGCGCCGAAGACATCGAGCCATCGAGCGAGAACAGCAGCGCCAGCGAGAGCATCAGCAGCCCGACGATCACATGGGAGGCATGCAGACCCACCAGCGCATAGAACGTAGTCCCAAACAGATTCGTGCTGATCGTCAAGTGGTCGTCGTAGATGAGGTGGTACCACTCATGCGCGGTGCCTGCGAGAAAGATGCCGCCCAGCAGAATCGTCACCGCCAGCCACAGCGAGGTCATCCGATAATTAGCCTTACCCAGCGCGGAAACCGCCCAGTGCACCGTCGCCGAGCTCGAGAGCAGGCAGATGCTGGTGAGGATCGGAATGTCCAGCACATCGCGCGGACCCGGCCCATTCAGGTTCTTGCCCGTGTAGTAGATGTACGCCACCACGAAGATGATGAAGATGGCCGCCTCGGCGATGATCAGACAGATCATGCCGACGAGTCCCTTCGACGGCAGATGCCACGGCTGATCGGTTGCCTGCGGAATGACGACTGCCTGACTGCTCATCGACTCTCGCCTCCTCGCGTGAGGTCTACGGCGTTCCCTCTGCTCAGAACCCGACTATTCATAATCGGAGTCCGGATCGTCCGGGTGCTTCAGGTCCCACAGCGGACGGCGACTGGCAACCGTGGGGATCACGGCAAAGTTATAGACGGGCGGTGGCGAGGTGGTAGCCCACTCCAGGGTCCATGCGTCCCACGGATCCGGGCCCGCAATCTTCCCGTTGAAGTAGGACCAGACCAGGTTATAGACGAAAATCAGCGTCCCAGCCGCCTGGAAGACGGCCCCGCTCGAGATGATCAGGTTCCAGACCATCCATCCGCGATCCGCCTCATAGGTATAAATGCGGCGCGGCATGCCCAGAATGCCGGGCACATGCATGAAGTCAAACGTCAGGTGGAAGCCGATCAGGAAGATGAAGAAGTGCCACTTGCCCAGCTTCTCGCTCAGCATCCGCCCCGTCACCTTCGGGTACCAGTAGTAGAAAGCGGAGAAGATCATGAACAAAATGCCGCCCACCAGCACATAGTGGAAGTGCGCCACCACGAAGTACGATCCCGAAAGCTGCCAGTCGAACGGAGACACCGACAGCATGATGCCCGTCAGGCCGGCGATCAGCCACTGAAACAGAAAGCCGATCGCGAACATCATCGACACCGTGAAGTGGATCTTCCCGCCCCACAGCGTCGCCAGCCAGTTGAAGATCTTGATCCCCGTAGGCACCGAGATCACCATCGTAGAGAACGTAAAGAACGCATTGGCACCCGCGCCCAGGCCCACGGTAAACATATGGTGCGCCCACACCCCCAGACCGATGAACGCGATCCCGACGGTAGCCGCCACCATCGCGGGATAGCCGAAGATCGCCTTGCGCGAAAACACCGGAATAATCTCGTTCGCAAACCCGAACGCCGGCAACACCAGGATGTAGACCTCAGGGTGTCCGAAGATCCAGAAGAAATGCATCCACAGCACCGCCGAGCCGCCCGCCTGCGTATCGAAGAAGTGCGCGTTCAGATAGCGGTCGCACAGCAGCATGATCTGCGCCGCGGTCAGCGGACCCAGCGCCACGAAGACCAGAAAGGCCGTCACGATATAGATCCATACCAGCAGCGGCATCCGCGAGAGCGTCATGCCCGGGCAGCGCATCGACGCCGTGGTCGCCATGATGTTGATCGCGGTGCCGATCGATCCGACGCCCGTCAGCAGCAGCGCCAGCGTCCAGTAGTCCGTGCTGTGGCCGGGAGAGAATACGCGCGCCGTCAGCGGCGCATAGGCGAACCAGCCGACGTCCGGCGCGCTGCCCGCCGCGTAAAGCCCCATGCCGCCGACATAGCTGTAGTACAGCAGGATGCCGGCGAAGGCGGAGATCCAGAACGAAAACGCGTTCAGCCGCGGGAACGCCATGTCCCGCGCGCCAATCATGATCGGCAGCAGATAGTTGCCGAAGCCGAAAAGAATGGGCATGCCCACGAAGAACACCATCGTAGTGCCATGCATCGTGAAGAAGCGGTTGTAGACCTCGGGCGAGAGAAAGTGATTGTTCGGGACCGCCAGCTGAATGCGGATCATCAGCGCTTCCCAGCCGGCCACCAGCAGAAAAATGAGCGCATATCCGATGTACATCAGACCGATCTTCTTATGATCGACCGTCGTCACCCAGTCGTGAAGGATCTCGAGCACAAGTCGGCGCGGGTGCGCGGTCGCGGTCTGGTCGACGACGGCGGGCTGCGCGGGGGTGGTGGCCATGCGATTCTCCTTGCTGATGTGCTGCGGTTGCGTGCTCGGCGGCGTTGGAGCCGGTGCGTTCGTAGCTCGTAGCTCGTAGCTCGTGGTTCGTGGTTCGTGGTTCGTGGTTCGTGCGAAGATCCAAGATCTGCGTCCCGAAGCCTGAACTACTTAAGCGTTCCCAGATAAGCCGTCACCGCGTCCAGATCGTGCCCGTTCAAGTGCATCGCCGGCATCAGCGCGCCGGGCTTAAGGTTCGCCGGATTGTCCACCCACGCGCGCATGTTCGCGGCATTGTTCGGCACAATGCCCGATGCGATCGTGTCGCGGCTCGCTACATGCGAAAGGTCCGGGCCGAACCGGCCCGTCGCCACTGTACCTGAGATCGTATGGCACGAGATGCAGGCGTTCTGCATGAAGACCCGCTGCCCCTCGGCTACCGCGGGAGCCTGTACCGACGCCTGCTTCTGATTTGCCAGCCACGCCGCGAACTGGTCCGGCGTCTGGGCATAGACGCGGATCAGCATCTTCGCATGCTGGGTGCCGCAGTATTGTGCGCACTGCCCGAGAAACACGCCCGGCTTCTCCGGATCGATCCACATTTCATTGATCTTGTTCGGAATCACTTCCTGCTTGCCCGCGAGCCGCGGTACCCAGAAGCTGTGGTCGGTGTCTGCCGAAGAGAGCGTCAGATACGTGGGCGTCGGGTTCTTCGGATCGCTCACCGGGATATGCAGTTCGTTGGCGGTGACCACCCCCTGCCCCGGATAGTCGTACTCCCACCAGAACTGGTGGCCGATCACGGTCACGTTCAGCGCGTTTTTTGGCTTGGCTGCGCGTTCCGTCGCAAAGATGACCCGCGCGGTCGCCAGAAACAGCATCACCACGATGATGACCGGGATCACCGTCCAGGAGACCTCGATCTGCGCGCTTCCGTAGATCTGGGGTGGCTCCTGCGCAGCGTCGGGCGCGTCCGGGCGGAAGCGATACCTCAAGATCGCATGCAGCAGCAATCCGGCAACGACCAGGAAAATTCCCAGCGCGATGCACAAGACCAGCATCGCCACCGAGAAGATCGAATGCGCCGGCGTCGCGGCCGGCGAGAAAATGCCGGTGGGCGAGTTCATCGGTGCAGGTTCCATCCAGGCGGCCAGTGCATGCCAACCCTGCCATGCCGACATCATTACCCCCGTAAGGGCGATCTGAACCAGCCTCGTGCCCTGTGGCGGCCCACCTTTGTGGGCGCGGTTGGCTGTGGTGGGTTACGTACCGCCGTCTCGTCGCGCGACATGCCCGGCGCGGGCGGAGATCGGCACTGTCTCTGTGCTTGTGGCCTTGGATGCAAAACCCGGTCCCGGGTAGCTGGCCTGCCGCAATTTGCGGGCGAACAACGGACAGCGAGCTCCCACATGCCCTGAACGAACTGTACACGTCTCCGCGAGACTCTGTGCGCGCGGGGCGAACGCACCTTGACTTTATTTGCCAAAATCACACCTGTAGATCGTGTGGCCTGCAATCAGCGCACTCCAGGCACGTCCCCCATTGCCCATCGGCAGGAGCTCACGCCACGAGGCGATCCGTCCAGAGGCGTCAGCGAACGGCAGCCTCCCCTCGCTCTCGTGAACGCTAGAGTCAACACGCGTTGACCGAAGTCGCCTCGTGTACTCGCTCAAAGCCATGGACTGAGCCGGGATTTCCGGCGGCGTTTCTAATTCCGGTTCTTCGCGATATGAAACGAATGGCCCGCACTCTGCGCGAAAGGCTCTGCGTTCGCGGGCACTGGAACAGGACCGGAAAGCACAGCATCTATCGACAGGAACGGGCCGTACTCCGCATGCACAACGTCGTGATCGGCTGAAGCACGTCGCCACTCCGGGCGAGTCGCGCAGAGAGACCCTTTGCCGCGAACAGGGCAGCGATGCAGCAGCACGTCTGTTTATCTCTGTGCATCGCCGTCAAAGACGTCCTGTAGCGGGCCCGGGACGTCAGCGTTGAGCGTGGCCCGGCAACCTGCTCGGGCCACGCGCTCATACCTTACTGCTGCCGGGCGTCCACGAAATAGCGCGCGACGGTGTGGACGAAGTGCTCGCCATTCGGCGGTGTCGGCACCTTCCCGTGCAGAACGGCATCGTTGTTCACATCCGGCCCATACTCGGTATGCAACTCGCCATCGTTGGCCTCCAACACATCGCCACTCAGATCGAGACCCGCGAAAAGACCCTTCGCGCGCGAGTAGGTGAGGAACTCCGCATTCAGCAGCACATCGGTCGAAGCCTGCGCGTCACGACCAACCGGACCCGCGGCCGCCGAAGCATTCGCCCCCAGCTTCACTTTGCTGTGCAGCATATCCTGCACGCTCTTGCCATTCATTCCCAGCAGCACCAGATCGGTCGCCTGCCCGCCGAGCTGAAAGCCGAAGCTCACGCCACCGAGCTTCACGAACACCGGTGCGCTCCAGCCGTGGTCCGTGCGGCACGTCGCCACGCCCTGGCCATACTGCGCACCCAAACCGAACGCCGCCTTCTTCTCCGACGGAATTACCAGCACGCAATGCGCACGAGAGAGAATCGACGCAGGAATTGCTCGATCCGGCGCGGCCATAACCTGCTCAATCACCGTGGCCGACGCTTCCAGCCGCTCATCGATCTTTCCCTTGTCCTGCGCCTGTACCGCCGGAGCGATCGCGGCCGCCGCCAGCGCCAGTCCGCATGCCATACCTGTCCACTTCTGCATTGGAAGAACCTCACCTTTCAAAGTGCAAAACTTGTGTCCCAGAGGCTAGGACGACCAGAACCACCCGCGAGTGGTCCACAGGTGGGACTTACCCGGCAGAAAATTTGCCGGGTCTCCTCACCGTCACCTCGTGCTGCTGCCTGATCCAGCCATGCAGAGGGCGGACTCAGACGCGCTACAGCAGGTGCTTGCCTGGCAGCAGCATCGCTTTCAGGCGCTCGCTCTTTGTCACCGTCGACCTTGTCCGGCACCAAACCACCGTCGAACGCCCCGAATGCCCGAAGCTCGGCAGTCTTGTCACCTCGGATTGTGACCGCGCAGCCCGTCCGCTGCGAAAACCTGACGCAGCGCCCGCACTAACCGGTCATTCTCCTCGTCACCCCGAATCGCCACACGCACGTGCCCGCGCGAGAGCCCTTCATAGTTGTCACAATCCCGCACCACGATTCCGTGCTCCTCGATCAAACGCACGCGCAGTGCACGCATGTCGACGCCCGGCACCGGCCGGATCAACAGGAAGTTTGCCGCTGCCTCATAACTTCGCAGGCCAAGCTCCGCCATCGAGCTCGCAAGCTTGAGCCGCCGCCTCGCGTTTCGTTCTCGCGCGTCCACGGCAAACTGCATGTCCGCCAGACCCGCCGCAACGGCACACGCGGCCAGCGCAGTCACCGGCCAGGGCGCACTCGCCTTCTGCAGCACGTGCGATCTTCTGTTGCCCGCGACCGCATAGGCAACCCGCAGCCCGGGCACGCCGAAAAACTTCGTCACCGAGCGAAACACAACCAGATTCGACAGCCGCTCCACATCTTCCGCCAGCGAGTGCTCCGGCACATAATCGATGAACGCCTCATCCAGCAGCACCGTCACTTTGCGTTCCGCCGCGCGCTGAACCAGCGCCAGCAGGTCACCCCGCGTGGTCAGCGCGCCGGAAGGGTTTTGCGGATTGGCGAGCAGGATCGCGTCTTCCCCGACCGTACTCAGGGCTTCCAGATTGCAGGCAAACCCAGACTCTTTCTCCAATGCATACGTGACGACCTCCACACCCGCCCGCTCCAGCGTTCGCCGGTACTCGACAAAGCACGGCACCGGCATCGCACAGCGCTTGATCCGCGACACGCGCAGTGCCGTCTCCAGCAAAGGCACAAATCCGCTTCCCACCGTAATGTTGTCCATGGCGACGCCCGCATAGCGCGCCAGGGCGGTCCGCAACTCCGGCAACTCCAGGTCGGGATAGTCGCAGAGCATGCGTGGATCCTCGGCTCCTTCCCGGAGCGCCGTCAGCAGCGCCGGCGGAGGTCCACCCGGGTTGATGTTCGCGCTGAAGTCGATCAACCGGGCCTGCGCCAGCCCATATCGCTCCGCGATCCGCCGCAGTTGTCCCCCATGCAGAGGAAGCTCGTCAGGCACGCCGCCGCTCCTCCACACCCCGCGTCGCCATCGCCAGAACGGCGACACCCAGCAGTGTCATCCGCGAGACCAGACGCAGCGCTCTGCGCGCCTGGCCTGGCGAGGCCGGCGGGAACTCCCGCCCCATCCCCGCCGTCTCGATCACCTCACCCGCGTACGTGTTCCGTCCACCCAGACGTGCGCCCAGCGCCCCCGCCATCGCACTCTCGGGCTGCCCGGCATTTGGACTCTTGTGCAGCCCGCCGTCGCGTCGCCACACCCGCAGCGCGGCACGCGCGTCCGAACCGTTTTCCAGCGCAGCCGCCGCAACCAGCGCTCCCGCCGTCAGTCGCGCCGGCAAGAAGTTCGCCACATCGTCCAGCCGCGCCGCCGCCTTGCCGAACCAGAAGTAACGCGCATCCGCATGCCCGATCATTGAGTCCAGCGTGTTGATCGCCTTGTACGCCAGCGCCAGCGGCACTCCGCCCACCGTCAAATAGAACAGCGGCGCGATGATCCCGTCCGAGGCACTTTCGGCCACCGTCTCGATCACCGCCCGGCAGATCTCCGCCTCATCGAGCGCCGCGGTATCTCGCCCCACGATGCGTGCGAGCCGCAGCCGCGCACAGGGCAGATCGCCACGCTCGAGCGCATCCAGCACGCTCTCAGCCTCGTCCTGCAGATTGCGCGCCGCCACACACGTCCAGCCCAGCACCACTTCCAGAGCATCCGCCAGCCACGCCGACGTGCGCTGCGCCCGCCGAAGTGCATGCCCCGTCAGTGCGTAAGTTCCCGAAACGATCGTCACCGCGGCCACCGCACCTGCCATGAGATTCCAGGCAGCGGTCCGGGCAGGCCTCCGCAGCCTCGCCTCCGCCTGCGCCACCACAGCACCGATCAGCCGTACCGGATGCGGCATCGCCTGCGGATCGCCCGCAGCCCGATCCGCGAGCCACACCATCGGCAGCAGCAGCGAGCGCCTCAACGCCTCGTCTCCTGCAGTTCAATCTGTGAGGGACAGAGATCCGCAAAACCCGCCAGGGCAAAAAGCCGCGGCAGATCCAGCGCGCGGCTCACCTCCTGCGTCAGACGATCGAACGACGCCTCGCGCCGCCGCTTCCAACTCTCCATCCGCGCAGGCGGCGTCAGTCCGCGAAACGCACGCGCCGCCCGCACGAACGTGTGCCGAAAATCATCCTCGTCGAAAATCCCGTGCAGATAGGTGCCAACGATCCGCCCATCCTGCGATACGCATCCATCAGCCGCTCCGGTACTCAGCGTGCAGAACGCCTGCGCGCCTTCGCCGTACAGTGTCTCCCCGATATGAATCTCATAGCCGGCCACCGCGTCGGTCGAAACCGCCTGTCCGAACAACCTCGGCGAACCCAGCCGCCCGCTCACCAGCCGCGTCACCTTCGCCTTGCGCATGTGCGTCGTAAACGGCAGCAACCCGAGACCTTCCGTCTCACCGGCCCGCTCCATGCCATCCGCATCCACGATCCACCGGCCCAGCATCTGCATACCTCCGCAGATCCCAACGATCGGGCCCCCATGATGCCGGATCGTCTCCTCAAAGCCGCACGCCCGCAGCCACAGCAGATCCTCCACCGTCTGCTTGCTCCCCGGCAGCAGCACCACATCCGCGTCCGCGAGCTGCTCCGCCGCGCGGCAGAGCCGTACCTCGACCGAAGGCTCATGCCGCAGCGCATCCAGATCGGTGAAGTTTGCGAGCGATGGAAGCGCGGGCACCGCGATGCGCAACCGCCGCTCCGGCGCGTTCCCCGCCAGCCAGCCATGCTCCCGGAGAGCCGGTACTCCGAGGCTGTCTTCCTCTTCCAGCGCAAGGTCATGCAGCCACGGCACCACGCCAAAGCACGGCTTGCCCATGCGTTCCTCGATCATGCGGATGCCCGGCTCCAGTAATTCCACATCGCCGCGAAACTTGTTGATCACAAATCCGGCAATCCGCTTCCGTTCATGCGGCTCAAGCAACTGTACTGTCCCGAAAAGAGAAGCGAACACGCCACCCCGGTCGATATCGCCCACCAGCAGACACGGCGCATCCGCCATCTCCGCCATGCGCATGTTCACGATGTCCGTCTGCTTCAGGTTGATCTCGGCCGGCGAGCCCGCGCCTTCGAGCACGATCAGCTCATGCTGCGCCGCCAGCGTCTCGTAGCTCTCCCGCACCAGCGGCAGCAGCTCGTCCACGCGGCGCAGATGATAGTCGGAAGCCGAGACCAGTCCCCAGATCTTCCCGCGCACCACCACCTGCGACGACATGTTGCCCGCCGGCTTCAGCAGAATCGGATTCATATGCACCGACGCGCTCACCCGCGCGGCCTCGGCCTGCAGCGCCTGCGCGCGCCCGATCTCCAACCCCTCCGGCGTCGCTGCAGAGTTCAACGACATGTTCTGCGACTTGAACGGCGCCACACGCACCCCGGCATCCGCGAAGATGCGGCACAGCGCCGCCGTCAGCAGCGACTTGCCCACATGCGAGCTCGTTCCCAGCACCATCAGCGCGCGCGCCCTCATGCCCCGCGCTCCCCGTCTGCTTCCACGTAGCGGTCGTACGAGATCACCGGCGCCAGCGGCATGCGCCGCTCCCATCCGGCCCGCTCCAGTTCCGGCTCCGCCGCAAACTTCTCGACGTACCCGATACACAGGTACGCCACCGGCACGATGTGCTCCGGCACGCCCAGAATCGCGCGCAGCCGCCCCGGATCGAGGATGCTCACCCAGCCCACGCCCACCCCCTCCGCCCGCGCCGCCAGCCACAGATTCTGGATCGCACACACAGTTGAGTAAAGGGCCGTCTCCGGCATCGTCTGCCGGCCCAGCCCATGCCCGCGTTCGCTGCCCGCATCGCACAGCACGCAGAGATTTACCGGAGCTTCCAGAATGCCCTCGAGCTTCAAACCCGCATACTGTTCGCGCCGTTCGCCCGTGTACCGCTCAAGAGCGCGCCCGTTGGCTTCGCCGAACGCTTCATGCACCGCCTCCCGCATCGCGCGGTCGCGCACCACGATGAAACGGGAAGGCTGCATGAATCCCACCGAAGGCGCGCAGTGCGACGCAGCCAGCAAACGCTGCAGCAACTCGTTCGGGAGTGCATCCGGCAGAAATCCCCGGCGCACATCGCGCCGCGCGGCGATCACACGATAGACCGTCTCGCGCTCTTCCTCCGAGAACTCGTTCACCATGCCCGCGACCATTTCGGCCCTGCCTTGTCGTCCTCACGCAACTTCGCGCTCACGCCCGCGTTGCGCTCGATCAGCCGACCGAACAGCCAGATCGCATCCGACAGCCGGTTCAGATACGCCAGAATCTCCGGCTTCACGACGCCGCCGTCCTCGATCAACCGCACCACGTTGCGCTCCGTCCGGCGACAGACCGTACGCGCCATCTCGTACGCCGCCGACTCGCGATGCGCCCCCGGCAGCGACCAGTCACCCAGCACTCCGTCCATCGCCTCAATCCTGTCGACCAGCGCGGTCACAAATGCCACGTCCTCCTCCGAGACCACCGGCGGCGCCTTGCGGCTCTCAGGCGGCGTCGCCAGCGCCGAGCCCAGACGAAACAGCGTCCGCTGAATCGTCTCCGTCCACCCGGCAATCTCGGCGTCGCTGCAGATGCTGCGCGCAAAGCCCAGCACCGTGTTCAGCTCATCCACCGTGCCGTACGTCTCCACCCGCAGATTCGCCTTCGAGACACGGATGCCGCCGGCCAGCCCGGTCTGTCCGCCATCGCCGCGTTTGGTTGCAATACTCATGCCTGCTCCTCTGGTTCCTGTTCCGAAATTTCGTTCATCACAAACTCCTCCATCCTCACACGCAGCGTCGTCACCGTCGCCGGCCGTTCGTAGTCCACTGTCAGCGCCGGATCGAGAAAATCGCTGACCCGCGGCGGACGTTCTCCAAACAACACTTCCTCGCCAAAGAACTGCGACCCCACCGCGCCAAGCTCCGCAAGGCTGCGCGCACGGACGATCACCGCCGGCACGCGCAAGACACCGGCCTCCAGCAGCCGCGCCGCCCGGTGATAGCCATCGCGCAGAAACCAGCGCCCGCGATACTCCGCCACTTCCAGAAACGGGCTGCCCCCATGCACCGCGATCGGCGAACTCGGATCGCGGGTTACGCGCAGATGCACATTCGGATTCTCGGACCGAATCGTCACCAACCGCGCCTGCGGATCATGCCGCATCGTGCATACGACCGGCGATGCAGCGGCAAACGCCAGCGTCAGCAGCCCCGACCAGTCTGCCTGTGCGGGTATGCGCAGGCCTGGCCCGATACCAAACGAAAGCCGCCGTTGGAACGCCAGCAGACGCCCGAGATCCACCACGCCAGGACTCCACTTCAGCCCATCCATCTCCTCCAGCAGATCGGGCCGCGAACGCTGCCTCTCCAGTTCTTCGCGCAGCAACTCCGTCACCGCCGCACACAACGCATCTTCAGAACAGTACTGTTCACGCGCCGCGACCACCCGCTCCGCAGCATCCACCTTCGCGTCGTCCGGCGGCCCGGGCCGGAAGCCATACCCATCCAGCCCCCATGCCACCAGCTCCACCGTACGAATCGTCCGCGTCATCTTCCCACCTCAAAACGACCCGCACCCGCATTCACCTCAAACCGGCAGCCATACTCCTCGGTCCGCTTCCATGCCTCTTCCTCGCTCGCCCCGCACCAGCGCCGCAGCACCACACGCATCACCCCCGCATGCGTCACCACCAGGACGCGCTGTCCGGCATGCCTCTCCACCAGCGCGTCTACCTCGGCCAGAACGCGCGCCTCGAAGGCCGCAACGCTCTCCCCCGCGGGCGCGGGCAGATAAGGAAACTCCTTCAGCCAGCGCGCCGAGAAGTCAGGATCGTGAACTTCGATCTGCGCCCACGTCATTCCCTCCCAGGCTCCGAAATACAATTCACGCAGCCCGGTCCGCGCATGGCATGGAACGTCAGACTCCGCGGCAAAGCTCTCCGCCATCAAGCGCGCGCGCAGCAGATCGCTCGTATACACCGCGTTGAAGCGTTCCTCCGACAGCTCGCGCGCAAGCTGTTCAACCCGCGCCCATCCGCGCGCATTCAGAGGAGGATTCGCGTGCCCGCAGAACGTCCCGGCAAGATCGGTTTCGGCATGCCGCAGGAACAACAGCGTGCTCATATCATCCACACTCCGCACACATACACCCACACTTCCGTCAGCTGGTTGATCGCGCCAAAGCAGTCGCCCGTCACGCCGCCGATCCGCCGCGAAAAATACAGCCCGCCCAGCCACGTCAGCAGCAGCGCACCGCTAACCGCAGGCACAGCCCGCATCCGCAGCGCCACGCTCACCAGCGCCAGCATCATCGCCGAACCCGCCACCAGCGCACTCCGGCTCGTCAGCCCCGCGATCCGTGCGCCCTGCCCAGCGTCGCCGGCACGCGCGGCAGGGAGAAAGTGACTCAGCGGAAGCGTCGTCCAGCGGCACAGCACATGCGCTGCCACCAGCGTTCCCGCGATCCGGTGCGGCGGCAGTGCCGCCAGCAATGCCACCCGCGCCAGCAGCGTCAGCCCCAGCGCCGCAGCGCCATAGCTGCCGATGCGGCTGTCCTTCAGAATCGCGAGAATCTGCTCCCGGCCCCAGCCGCCACCAAAGGCATCCGCGACATCCGCCAGCCCGTCTTCGTGCAGGCATCCCGTCAGCACGACCAGAAGCGCGACCGTTGCCACCGCCGCAGCCAGCGGAGAAAGACGAGGACGAAGCAGCAGATCCACGCCGGCCGCAAGCGCGCCCACCATCAGCCCCACCAGCGGAAAGTAAGCCACTGCACGCGCCAGACCATCCGGCCGATACTCCGGCAAGCGCACAGGCAAACGCGTAAGAAACTGCAGCGCCGTCACGAAGTCCAGCAACGGCCCGCGCACCCGGCCCCGGCTCACGCGCCCGCCTCGCTCACACCGGCCTGCCCGAACGTAGCCATCTGCGCATAGAGTGCGATAGCCGACTCAAGAACCGGCATCGCCAGCACCGCGCCGCTGCCTTCACCCAGCCGCATCGCCAGGGTCAGCACCGGCTCCAGTTCCAGCCGCTCCAGCAGAATCCCATGCCCCGGCTCCTGCGAGCGATGCCCCGCAATCAGATAGCCATGCAGCTCCGGCGCAATCGTCGCCGCCAGCGCCACCGCAGCTGTCGCGATAAAACCATCCGCCACCACCGCGACACGACGGGCCGCCGCGCCCAGCATCATCCCCGTCATCGCCGCAATCTCAAACCCACCCACACAGCGCAGGATCTCCATGGGCGTCGGCTTATCTTGCGGCGCGAAATGCCGACGCAGCACCGCTTCCACCACCTCCACCTTGCGCGCATGCGCCGCGTCGTCCAGACCCGTGCCGCGTCCCGTCGCCTCACGCGCCGCGCACCCCGTCAGCGCGCACGTGATCGCACTGGCCGATGTCGTATTCCCAATCCCCATCTCGCCCATTGCCAGCAGCGTCACACCGCGCTCCGCCGCCCCCTCCGCCAGCTTCGCCCCGCACCGCAGTGCCTGCGCCAGCTGCTCGTCCGTCATCGCGGGTTCGCGCAGCATGTTCGCCGAGCCTCGCGCGACCTTACAGTCGATGACCCCGAGGCCCGCTTCGAACTCCGCATCCACGCCCATGTCGACCACCTGCAGCTCCACCCCGTGCAGCCGTGCCAGCACACTCACTGCCGCGCCCCCGCGTACGAAGTTCAGCACCATCTGCTGCGTCACCGCGCTCGGATACGCGCTCACCCCTTCCGCTACAATGCCGTGGTCGGCGGCAAATACGTAGACCGCCTTCCGCGGCGGAAGTGGCAGTGGACCCCGCCGTATCGCCACCAGCTGCGCCGCCAGATCCTCCAGCCGCCCCAGACTCCCCAGCGGCTTGGTCAGCGTATCCAGATGCGCGCGTGCACGCGCCTCCCACTCGGCATCCGGCGCCTCGATCCCGCGCGCCAGCTCCCCAGCCAGCGCTTCAATCCGTCCGCTCATACCGCCTCCTCCAACACCGGCGTCCGCACCAGCAGCGGATGCCGCTCCGCCCGCACATCGAACGCCCGCACCAGATGCGCCGGCGTCAGCACCTCGTCCGGCGAACCGCTCAGCAGCTCACCGCCCGTATGCAGCAGATGCACGGTCGAAAAGTTCCCGGGCACCAGATGCAGATCGTGCATCGACGCGAAGATCGTAATCCCCTCCGCACGCAACCTCTCCAGCAGTTCCATCAACTCCGCCTGTCGTCCGATGTCGAGACTCTGCGTCGGCTCATCCAGCAGCAGCAGACGCGGCTCCTGCGCCAGCCCCAGCGCGATCTTTACCCGCTGCCGTTCGCCTCCGCTGAGCTCGTTGAAGATCCGCCCGCGCAAGTAAGCTACGTCCGCCAGCTCCATCGCACGCTCCACCGCCATGCGGTCCGCTCGCGTCATCCCGCGCAGCATGCCGAGATAGGGCGCGCGTCCCTGCTCTACAATCTGCTCGACGGTAAACTCGAACGGCACGTCGAGTCGCTGCGGCACCAGCGCCATCCGCTGCGCACGCTCGCGTCGCGGCATCGCATCGGCCGCCACGCCGTCGAGGTGCACCGTCCCCGAACTGGCCTTCAACGTTCCCGCCAGAAGTCGCAGCAGCGTCGTCTTGCCGGCGCCATTGGGCCCCGCCAGCGCCGTCGCCGTGCCTGCCTCCAGCGTGAAGCTCACCTCCCGCAGCACCACGCGCTCCGCATACGCGAATCCCACGCCCGCAAGCGCCACCAGCGGCGTCACAGCGCGTACTCCCGCCTGCCATTGCGCAGCAGGTACAGAAAAAACGGGCAGCCGATCAGCACCATCAGGATCCCCACCGGCACCTCGGAAGGCGCGAAAATGGTTCGCGCCAGCGTATCCGTCAGGATCAGGAACACCGCACCCGTCAATGCCGTCAGCGGCAACATCCGCACATGATCCGGACCGATTACCATCCGCACCGCATGCGGCACAATCAACCCGGCAAAGCCGATCAGTCCGCCCAGCGCCACCGCCGTCGCGGTCAGCAGCGAAGCGATGAGGATGATGCCAACGCGCGTCAGCTCCACATGCATGCCGAGCTGGTGCGCGACCTCATCGCCCAGCGCCAGCGTATTCAAGCGCCGCATCAGCGGCAGCGCGCACACCACTCCCGCCGCGAACAGCGCCGAGGTCACCCCCAGCTCCCCCCACTCCGGCGTACTGATCGAGCCATGCAGCCACGCAATCACGACGCGATGTCCGAACGAGGGATTCGGGTCGAAGATCTCGAACAGATACGTCGAACTCCCCAGCATCGTCCCCACCGCAAACCCCGCCAGCAGCAGCGTCACGCCGCTGGTCCGTCCGCGGGAGCGCGCCAGCCCGTACACGACGGCCATCGTCAGCACCGCGCCGGCAAACGCCAGCAGCGCCGTCGCGCTGAAGCCGAAGATCGAGATCTGCGAGAAGAACACGATGCCAAGACTCGCGCCCAGGGCCGCGCCCCCCGAAGCCCCGATGATGTACGGGTCCGCCAGCGGATTGCGAAAGAGCCCCTGGAACATCAGCCCGGAAACCGCCAGCGAAGCCCCCACCAGCGCCGACGCCAGTACCCGCGGCAGGCGAATCGCAACCAGAATCGTATGCTGCGTCTCGCTCAGTGCATGCCGTCCCGCCAGCGCGGCCAGAATGTCCTGCACCGGCACCCGCACTGCGCCCACGGACGTTGAAAGCACGATCGCAGTCGGCAGCAGGATCAGCAGCAGCGTCGTAAAGCCGACAGCCCGCACCCGCGCCGGCTCACGCCCATGCGCGAAGACAACCGCCTCCCGCGGCCTCCGTCCACGCGGAACGGAGGCCACGGGTCTGGCTGCGACCCGGCTTACCGAAGGCTCCACGACTCGCCCCCGAAGTTCACCTTGATCCCCGACCGAAACGTGAATGGCAGAGCCGGGAAGCCGAACGCCTCGAAATAGTGTTCGCTCAGCAGGTTCTGGATGTTCGTATACACGTTGATTCGCGGCGTCACCTGGTAACCGCCGCCCAGCTCCAGCCGTTGATAACCCCCGTCCAGATTGTGGTTGGGCAGCAGCAACGATGTCCCGAAATCGCTGTCCGTCAGGAAGTCGCTGTCGTCCCGCCGGCTCACCAGCGTCCCGGTCAACGACGCGTAGAACCTCGGCCGCGTATACGTCACCGCGAAGAAGCCCGTGTTCGGCGCCACACGGAACGGACGTGCGCCCACCAGCGGCGAGAAAGCCCCGATCGGAATCGTGCTGAAATTCGACGACGAGTTCAGGCTCGGTCCGGCGTTGTCGCTCGAAAACGAATGCTGCACCACGGCATCCGTATACGTATAACCGCCGCGCGCGAACAGCCCCCGCGCAAGCTTCGCCTCCGCCGTCACCTCCACGCCCTGGCTGCGAAAGGCCAGCGAGTTGATATACGCGCCGCCCGCGTTCGTGATTGGCGCATCGTTCGCCGCCGCGAGGCCCAGCGTGGTCAGCTCCGACTGCGGGACATACTCCACCCCGTTCGTAAACTCGTCGTGAAAGTACGTCGCCCCCACACGCGCGCGCCCGTTCAGCAACTCCTCATCCAACCCGCCATCGAAGGTGCGCGAGTTCTCCGGCCCGAGTGGCCCGACATTGCCCAGAGTGCCCGCAATCGTGGCATTTCCCGGCGCACTCAGCAGACCCGCGAATGAGTTCAACTGCTGGTACACACTCGGCTCCTTGATTCCCTTGCCGAAGGTTCCATGCAGCTTCGTCCCGGTAAACAACCCGCTCGTCGTCGGCCGCAACGGATACCACGCCAGCGACGCACGCGGTGTGCCCGCAAATCCATACAGCCCGTTGTTCTCGAGCCCCGTGCCCGCGGTATAGAAAAGCCGGTTCTTCACATCACCCGAAAACTCAAGCGAGTAGTCGTAGTTGCCGCGCCCGAGCCCGGCGGTCGGCGATCCCTGGTAGAACGCGGCTCCCGATTCCGCCTCATACCGGAAGGCGCCCAGCGCCATGAAGTGCGGACTCCAGCGATAGTCCGTCTGCGCGTAGATGCTGCTGTCGCGGTTCTGTTCCAGATAGGAAGAGGCGACGTTACTGTACTGGAACAGCGCCTGCCCCGAGACGGAGTAGCCATTCCCACCCGTAATCGTCACCGGCGCGCCATCATAGTAGGTAGTAGACGGATCGTAGATTCCCGTCGCCCCGAAGTCGTTGTACTCGCCGTGCAGTCTTACGTAACCGTAACGGATCAAATTGTGCCAGCGTGCCGTCGTCTGGTTGTTCCACGCGCCGTTGAGATACAAGTCCTGTTCCTGCTGCTGCGCATCATCCGGAATCCCGTACAGCGCAATCGCGTTCGGCTGTCCGCCCGACACATCGATATGCCGCACGATGAACCGGACGTCATTCTGTCCGTTCGGCGTCCATCCGAAGTTCCCCGCGTAGGTGCCGTTGTGAAACTCGCTGTTCGGAAGGTTGTTGCTGGTCTGCACCCGCCCGTACTCCGAGAACAAATCGAACTGACGAAAAACAGTACTGGCCGTCCCATCGTTGCGATAGGTTTGAAAGTTCCCCGCATCGCCCGCATACGTGAACAACGGCCGCGCGGTGGCCGGCGCGCGCGTCGTGGTCAGGTTCACCACGCCCGCCATCGCATCCGCGCCGTACAGCACGCTGTCCGGCTCGTTCAGCACCTCCACCGACTGCACGCCCACGGTCGCCAGGTTGGCGAACTCCACCGCTCCGCCAATCTGGTTCGCCGGAATCCCGTCGATCAGCACCTTGTTCGCATCGGTCGCGCCGCCTCGGATCGAAAGTCCGGTCGTCCCGCCCATCTGGCCCGTCTGCGTCACCTGCAGGCCCGGCACCAGACGCAGCGGATCCTGCACCTCCAGCATGAACCGGTAGTCCTGGTCGTCCAGCACCGTCACCACCGCGCCCGTCTGCGATTCGGGAGTCGGCGTACCGCTTGCTGTCACCGTCACCTCGTCGCTCCCGGTTGCGGTCGCCAGCGTCACTTCCACACCAGTCTGAGCCTTCACATACTCCGCCGCGCTCGTAGTCGTCTGAAAGCCCGGCGCACTCACCCGCACGCTGTAGCGCCCGGCCGCGGTCAGCGCAAAACGAAATCCGCCCTCAGCGCCCGAGGTCACTGTCGTCACCGGCTGCCCATCCGCAAGCAGCGTCACCTGTGCGCCCGGAACCAGCGCTCCCAGCGGATCGTGCACATGCCCATACAGCGCGCCGGAGCGTATCGCGGTGGAACCCTGTTGCGCTCCGGCCAGGGAACACGCGACAACGGGAACAAGCGCAGCGGCCAGTAGCGTGGCGCGCGCACGTTGAAGAGAAGATCGTGTAGATGCGGACACCGACGCGGGCTTATCCGCTATGCGGAAAGAAAAGGCAAACGACATCGTGCTGTTCCCCCTCGGGATACTGGTGGCAGCAGGGCCGGTCTCCTGGCTTGCGCGTCATCGATCGCCATGCTGTCTTCCCGGAGCAAAACTCCAGTGACGTTGCACTTCCCTGCATGGCGTTCTCGGCGCTTACAGTTACGGGGTAGTGGCGGATTCGCACCGCGCTTCCCGACACCCTGCTGTGTAAATTGAAGTTGCAAACTGAGCCACAACAGCTCTCAGCTCAAGGATGAAATTGTCGGGACAGATCCTCCAGTGCGTCGATCGCCACCGGACTGGGAAAGTCCACCCGCTTGTCGACCAGATACACGCGTCTCGCGCGCACCGCCGGCAGCACGCTCCAGCCCGGACGATCTTGCAGGCTGGCGATCGTCACGTGTCCGCCGCGCATCATCAGCAGTGCCTGCGGAGCCCGCTCGACGACTGTCTCCATGCTGATGTGCGGCCACTCCTGTCCAATGTCGTCCGTGATCGAGCGCCCGCCCGCAAGCGCGATGATCTCCGTGATAAACGCGCCCTTGCCGATCGTAATCACCGGGTCGTACGAAACTGCCAGAAATACCGGCACCACCGGCTGGCCCGTCACCCGCGCCCTTACCGCGTCGATCCGCTGCTGCAGCCGCGCCACCTCCGCCTTTGCCTCCGGCTCGCGTCCCGTGGCCGCGCCCAGGCTCACGATGGAATGCAAGATCCCGGCCACCCCATGCGGGTCGACCAGAAACACCGGAATCCCCAGCCGCCGCAGCTGGTCGAGCGTCGCCTGATCGTTCGCATGCGGCATCCCCAGCACCAGGTCCGGATGCAGCGCCAGGATCGCCTCCAGCGAAGGATTGCTGATCGACCCCACGCTCGGCTTCGTCTTCGCCTCGGCGGGATACTGCACGTAGTCGCTGATCCCGGCCACGTCGCCGCCCGCGCCGAGTGAATACACCGAGTCCGTAATGCTCGGCACCAGACACACGATCCGGTGCGCATGATCCGGCACCGTCACCGCCGCGCCGGTCTCGTCCACAACCGTGCGCGACGCAAGACCCGCTCGCAGCCCGGTCGTCAGCAACAGCACCAGCAGAACAATCTGCTTCATCGCGCCACCACCTCCACAACCCGCGCGGCGCGTGCGGCCTGCACAAGACGTTCAGCCGCTCCCGGCGCCGCGCGAAAGTGCAGATGCACATAGCTCGCCAGCACAGTGCCGGTCGTAAACCCTTCCGCTTCGCTCATCCCCGAGAGCGAGTAGCTCACCGCGTATGCCGTTTCGCATGCCGGCGCCTCCACCATTCGCGAGTAGTGGAAGCTGTGTCCGCGTACTCTCTCCCCGTGCGAACCCACCAGACAATCCCGCGTCAGCTCCACCGTCACATACCCGAACTTCACCAGCTTCTCCGTCATTGCGAACGTCGCCTGCAGCACGCCCGCCATCGGCCACACTTTGTCATCGAGCGTTGTCAACGCACGCCCCAGATAGATCATCCCGCCACACTCGGCATACACCGGCCGCCCGGAAGCCGCGAACGCCCGCACCTCCTCCAGCATCGAGCGATTCGCGCTCAGCCGCTCTGCATACAGCTCCGGGTAGCCGCCCCCGAGATACAGTGCATCCAGGCCGTCCGGCAGCGCCGCATCCATCAGCGGGCTGAACGGCACAATCTCCGCACCGGCCGCCCGCAGCAGATCCAGATTGTCTTCGTACAAAAACGAGAACGCACGATCCCGCGCCACGCCGATCCGCACCCGCTCACCAGCGCTCAAAGAAGCAGGGGGCCGTACCGACACCGGCAGCTCAAACTCGAGCCCAAGCATCCGATCGAGATCGAGATGCGCCTCCGCCGCCTCGGCCAGCGACTCCTGCAACTCCGCAGTGTCGTTCTCTTCCGCCGTGTGCAGCCCGAGATGCCGTTCCGCAATCGCAATCCGCGGCTCGCGCGCCATCCACCCCAGCACCGGAGTCCGGCAGCGCGCGCCGATCGCCGCCTCCAGCATCGCCGCATGCCGCTCACTCGCCACGCGGTTCAGCACCACACCCGCCAGCCGCAGTTCGGGGTCGAACAGCTCAAACCCCAACACCACCGCCGCCACGCTGCGCGCGCTCTTCGCCGCATCCACCACCAGCACCACCGGCATGCCCAGCAGCGTCGCCATCTCTGCGCTGCTGCCCGCGTTCGACGTTCCATTCTTACCGTCGAAGAGCCCCATCATTCCTTCGCCGAGCGCCACCTCCGCATCCGCTGCCGCCTGCGCCACCACCGCGCGGTTTGCCTCCGCCGGCAGCATCCACGTATCCACATTCCGCGCCGCGCGTCCAGAGATCCGCGTGTGATGTCCCGTATCCAGAAAGTCCGGTCCGCCCTTGAAGACCTGCACCCGGAGCCCGCGCCGGCGCAGCGCAGCCGTCACCGCCAGCACCACCGTCGTCTTGCCCACGCCGCTCGCCGTGCCGGCCACCAGAAAGCCCCTCACGCGGCACCTGCCTGCGTCGTAGCGCTGCCCTTCAGCACCAGCGGAAGCCCCGCCACCATCAGCACCACGGTATCGGCCACCGCCGCCACCCGCTGGTTGATCTCGCCCGCCACGTCGCGAAAGCGCCGCCCCGCCGCATACGCCGGCACCACCCCGCTGCCCACCTCATTCGAGACCAGCACCACGCTGCACTGCACCTCGGTCAGCGCCGCGCAGAGCGCTTCGACCTCCGCGCGCAACCGGTCCTCATCGACCGCAAACTTCTCGAGCAGATTGGCCGCATACAGCGTCAGGCAATCGATCAGGATCGCGTCGCAAACGGGCTCACAGGAGCGCAGCACCCGCCCCAGCGCCAGCGGCTCTTCCACCGTCGTCCAGCCCGCCGGACGATCCAGTTGGTGACGAGCGATGCGCTCACGCATCTCGCCGTCGTCCTCGCGATTCTCCGCCGTCGCTACGAACGTCACCCGCGCGTGCGTCTCCGTCAGACGCTGCGCATAGCGGCTCTTGCCGCTGCGCACGCCGCCCAGCACCAGCGTCACGGAACGCGTGCTTCCCTGCCGCACACCCTGCTGAAGATCCTGCTGCACGCAACGCCCCTGTCTCCAGGCGAGCAGCCTGGAGCGAGAGCGGGAATGAAAGATAGGCAGCGGCGCCGCGCAGCCGCACAGGCAGACGCGCGGAGATGCTCTTCAACTCTCCCAGCGAAGTTGAATCAGCCCACAACATCAGTTCGGCCGGTCTTCTGACTCGCGCGTCACGGAACTCAGGCGACCTTCCCAGGAGAAATCCTCCCAGTGGCCTTCGTACGGACCTGCCCAGCTCTCAGCGCTTACAGCTACGGGGTAGCGACGGAGTCACACCGTCTTCCCGACACCGAACTTCGAAAAGTATAGCTCCGTATGTTGATGAAATCGCAACCGTTTTTCCTGCGCTGGTCTGAGCCGCGAACAGGGCTGCCTACTGCGCAGGCCGGCTGAGCTGGTCCAGCGTCTGCTTCAGCACGTCAAGCTTCTGTCCTGCTTCGGCCAGCTTGCCCGCCGCGGTGAGGCGCTGATAATCGGCGAAAGCCTGACTGGCCTGTGCGATCAGGGTCTTGGGATCGGTCGCCGCGGAGGAAACGGCCTGCCCTGACGGGGAAGCTGTCTCCGTGGAGGTAAGGGCGCTGGTCTCGTTGCCGAACAAGCTGGTGAGCGCGGCTTGGAACGTGGGCCCATACGCCAGACGATCCTGCAGCGCGAGAACCACGATCCGGAGCTCCGGCATCGGCGACTGCTGCGCCTGCAGGTAGATCGGCTCGGCATACAGCAGCGCCCGGCCGGTCGGGATCACCAGCAGACTGCCGCGCAGCACGTGCGATCCCTGCTGGTTCCACAGCGTCAGCTGGCCGGAGAGCTGTGCGTTCTGGTCGATGCGCGCTTCAATCTGCTGCGGACCGTCCACCAGACGCGTCTTCGGAAAGTCATACACCACCGCGGTCCCGTAGTTGGCCCCGTCGGAACGGGCGGCAATCCAGCCGATCAGGTTGTTGCGATTGGCCGGGGTAAACGGAAGGATCTCAACAAACTCTTCGGCCGATCCACCCGGCAGCTTCATCAACACAAAGTTTGGTTTCATCGGCTGCGCCGTCTGCTCGCCGTTCTCGTCCGAGACGGACTGCGTGGCCACCGTCCAGAGGTCTTCCCGGTTGAAGAAAACCTCCGGGTTGGTCATGTGATACAGCCCGTACATCTGCGCCTGGGTCGCGAGCAGAGTCTCCGGATACCGCACATGCTGGCGAAGGTCGGCGGGCATCTCGGACGATGGCCGAAACAGCGTGGGGAAGATGCGCTGCCAGGTCTGGAGAACCGGATCCGCCGAATCGAACACATAGAACGTCGTCGTGCCGTTATAGGCATCGACCACCACCTTCACACTGTTGCGGAGATAATTAATTTCCTGATCCGCAACGGTAGTGTGGGTCGATTCAGGATACGTGTCTGACGTGGTGTAAGCATCCAGAATCCAGGAGAGTCGGCCGTCCGTGCCCACCACGATGTATGGGTCGGCATCGAACGTCAGAAAAGGCGCCAGACGGGCGACGCGGTCGCGAATCTCGCGGTGCATCAGTAGCCGGGAAGCCGGGGTGATGTCGTCCGAGAAAGGCAGCTTGCCCAGATCGTCGCGGTCGATGGCGATCGCGATCCGGCGCATGAAACCGCCGAGAGGGATCCCGCCGGTGCCCTGGTACGTGGTCAGATTGTTGGTTTCGCCCTGCGGGTAATCGAACTCCTGCTGGCGCGTCTTCACATACACGTCCGTATCGGTCAGCTCTCCGAAATAGATCTCCGGCCGCGTCACCTGAATGCCCGGCACCGTGGATTGCACCGGCATATTGCTCAGCAGCAGGTCGGGCAGGCCCTCGGACGTAAATTCATTCACCGGGTTCATCGTAATGCCGTACCCGTGGGTGTAGATCAGCCGCTCGTTGATCCAGTTGCGGCTGGAAACCGGCAGCTTATCCACATTCAGCTCGCGAACGGCCAGCATCACCTCGCGGATGGTGCCGTTGATCGAGTAACGGTCGATGTCGATGTCCGGGAAGTCGTAGTACGTGCGGATCTCCTGCACCTGGCGGAGGGTATCCTGCAGCGCATGCCAGTCCCACAGCCGGATATTCTGCAGCGTGGGCTGATTACCGGCCGGGTCGGCTGAAGCCACAGTGGTGTCTGCCGGGAACTCCTGCTGCGTGAAGCGGTCCAGAGCGTATGCCTGCCGGGTGAGCGTGATGTTGTGGGTGATGAACGGCTGCTCGCGCACCAGCTCGTTCGGCTTGACGATAAAACTCGCCGTGTACCACGCGACCAGCGAGACCAGCACCCAGCAGACTACGGCGGGAACCACCGCGAGAACGATCCGGCCGGCTGACGTGCGGCGGCACGCGTTCAGAGCGGCGAGGACGGCCCCGAGGAGCAACGCCACAGTGACCAGCAATAAACCGGGAATCTGGATGTGAGCGTCGGTATAGGTGACCCCGTCGAAGAT
This sequence comes from uncultured Acidobacteriaceae bacterium, assembly GCA_964247715.1. Lineage (GTDB taxonomy): Bacteria > Acidobacteriota > Terriglobia > Terriglobales > Acidobacteriaceae > Edaphobacter. The sequence goes on from CAXTVJ010000004.1 coordinate 146,764, forward strand.
GGTGTGGTTGTTCAGCAGCATGTCGTAACGGCTGAGGAAGACGTTGAGGGCCAGCACAGCGAGAAGAAAGGCCACGGTAGCGGAGAGGCCGCGAAAGACAGGAGGAGCATCCGGAACAGCGTTCTTGTTCAGGGCGCGGGCGCTCGCGGTCAGCAGCAGAAAGAGGATCGCAACCGCAACACAGGCGAAGGCGATAAATAGAAGCCAGTCCACGACCAACTGCCACGCCGGCAGCGCAAGCAGGAAGAAGTTGAGCGGCTTGCCGAAGATGGGGTCGACGATGGCGTTCCGGACAGCCCCCGAGGCTCGCGGGGCATACCAGAACAGAGCGAGAGTAGGCCACTCGGCCAGCATGGTCATGCCGGTCAGCAGAGCGATCACGCCGGCCACCACGATCGAAAGCATCCGCAGGATCGGACCGGCGGCGAGGTGGATGGTCCGGTCGCCGATTACAAGCGCACGCGCCATCGGCAGATCGGTCTCATTGGACTTCCGCACGAGCGTAAAGGCGCCCAGCAGAAGGAAGAAGGTCAGCAGAGTGAACACAGCAAAGTCTGCCGCTTCAAGCGCCAGGGTATGGAGGAAGACCGCTCCGAAGCCGAGCGACTCGAACCACAGCAGGTTGATCCAGGCGGAGAGCGCAACGCGAAGACTGACGAAGAGAACGATCAGTACGAGCGCGCCTGCCAGTACGGTGGAGCGGCCGAAGCGGCCGGGTGTCCGGTAAGGGGCGTCGATATACTGCGGCATGAAGGAGGGCTCGCTTGTCCCCGCGAGGTACATCGCGAGTGTACCGCGCCCCTCCATTCAGAGGACGGAGAGTGTGAGTGGCTCACTCCGGACGCACGAAACGCACTCCGAACGTTGTTACGGCGCAATGCACTCCCAGCACGGCAATCGAGACCGCATCGGCACTGCACAAGCGCGAATGAGCTCACCTCATACAGAAAAGCCCGCCAGGATTCAACGGGC
>CAXTVJ010000005.1:0-41790 GCA_964247715.1 uncultured Acidobacteriaceae bacterium
TCGGCGGATTTTGAGTCCGCTGCGTCTGCCAGTTCCGCCATCCCGGCGCTCGCTCGAGTTTACCAGCCCGTGCCCTGTTGGTGAACTACTGCGGCGAACGCGGCGGTGGATTGCTGCCGTTATCCGCGCCGAAAAGGCGTTTGAGGAAGCCGGGTTTCTTTGGGGATTGCGGTGCCGACGGATTGGCCGTTGCATTTGGATCCTGGGGCATACCTCCGGGCTCGCCATTGCCGCCGTTCAACACCTGGTCAAGAACCGAGGACGGTGACGCTCCCATGCGCGAGCAGGTTCCGGCCGGGATGGTTCCGTCGAGGAATGCGACCGTGTAGTCCGCAGGACAGGTCTCGTCGGCCGGCAGGCTTGTTCCCTTATCGATTCTCACGTTGGTGACGCCGTCAGGCTTGGTGAAATCGTGCATGTCGCTGTATTGCGGGAGCTGGATGGCGCGGTTCATGAACTCCGCCCAGATGGGTGCAGCCGTGTCCGCGCCCTGCACTCTGTGGGCCAGGCCAGTGGAGATATCCGTGTAGTCGTCGTTGCCGATCCAGATCAGACAGATGAGGTTGGAGGTGTAGCCGGCGAACCATACATCGTGCGAGGTGCCGGTTTTTCCGGCCGCGGGAGCTTTGAAACCGTGGGCGCGGACTGAAGACGCGGTACCCCGGGCGACCACGCCTTCGAGGAGTGATTGCGTGAGGTAGGCGACGCGTGCGTCCAGTACCTGGCTGGCTACGGGAGCGAAGTCGGCGACGACGTCTCCTGACGTATTACGAACGCTGGCCAGTGTCCACGGCGTGAGGCGGATGCCGGCGTTGGCGAAGACGGTGTAGGCGCCCGCCATGTCGATCGGTGTGGCGTTGTACGTGCCGATCGCGACCGAGGGAGTGGCGCGCGCGTTGACGATGCCGGCCGAGCGGGCAAGGGCGGCCACGTTCTCGTAGCCGACCTTGTGGGCCAGAGCGATGGTGGCGATGTTGAGTGAGTGTGCCAGCGCGTCGGCGGCGGTGACCATGCCGGGATACTCGCCCTTCTCGAAGTTGCCGGGCACGTAGGACTGGCCGTTCAGGCCGAAGTCCTGAGGATCGTCATCGATCTTGCTCACCGCAGTGAACGGGCCGTTGCCGTCGAATGAGTTTCCATCGAGCGAGCTGTTGAAGGCGGTGGCATAGACGAAGGGTTTGAAGATCGATCCCGTGGGACGCTCGGCTACCGCGTGATCGAGCTGGGAGGAGCCGTAGTTGCGTCCGCCGACCAGCGCGAGGATCTGGCCGGTATGGGGATTGAGCGCCACGAGGGCAGCCTGCGGGTAGTTGATGGGCCCCGCGTTCTTTCCATGCAGGCGGCGGATGAGATCGTCGACGTTGCGCATGCCGACCTCCACCGCCTCCGCGGCGGCGCGCTGCAGCTGCGGGTCAAGCGAGGTGTAGATGCGGAGGGACTGATGACTGAGGTCGTCGCCGAGACGCTGCACGAGCTGCTCGTGGACAAGATCGACGAAGTAAGGCGCTTCACTGGCATCGACATTGGGCGGAGCGAGCCGGAGCGGCTCGGCCTTGGCGCGGTCCGCCTGATCGGTGGTGATGGCACCGGTCTCGACCATGGAGTCGAGCACGACGTTGCGGCGCTCCATGGCGCGCTCGGGATGCCGGTATGGATTGAGGCGGTTGGGCTGCTGAATGGTGCCGGCGAGCATGGCACACTGTGCCAGATCCAGACGCGAGAGATCCTTGCCGAAGAACGCCTGCGCGGCCTCGCCAAACCCATTGATGGCGAAGCTGCCGCGCTGGCCGAGATTGATCTGGTTGGCGTACATCTCGAAGATCTGCTGCTTGGTGAAGCGCGATTCGAGCTGCAGGGTGATCATGATCTCGCGCAGCTTGCGCGAGTATTTCTTTTCGGGCGAGAGAAAGAAGCCGCGGGCGAGCTGCATGGTCAGAGTCGAGCCGCCGCACTCCTTCTGGTGCGACATGAAGTCCTGTTCGGCGCACTCGGCGAGGCGGAAGTAGTTGATGCCGCCATGCTCGAAGAAGCGGCGGTCTTCGATGGCGATGACTGCCTTGACGAGCTGCGGGGGGATCTCGTCGAAGGTGACGAGGCGGCGTTTAGTGCGGTTCTTATCCTCCGACAGGGCGGTGATGAGGACGGGCTCAAGCTCGTAGGAGCGCAGCGCGACGCCATTCTCGGCGGTGATCGAGCTGACCTGCTCGCCGTCGGTGGTGATGGTGGCACCGTCGGTGTTGTGGAACGACTGCGGGCCGGGCTTAATAAGGATTGAGTCGCCCCGCTCGTCGAAGGTGCCGAGCTCGGGGTTGGAGTTGTAGCCGGCATTGCGCAAATCGGCGGCGATGGTGTTGACGCTGAGCTTCTGGCCGAGGCGAATCTCCCGGGGGGCGGCGTAGATCTGGGCGACTGGTTCGAAGAGCGGACCGGCGGCGAGCCGCTCGTCAACTACTTTCTGGTACTTGAGGTAGTAAAAGCCGAAGATGGCGCCGCCGACCAGCACGCAGAAGAGCAGGACGACGAGGACGAAGCGCAGCAGACCGCCGAGCAGGCTGGTGCGTTGGGCGGAAGCGCCGAGCTTGACTTTGACGGGCATGCGGAACGAGGCCTCTAGCTTCGGGGTTGGAGAGCGGCCTCGCGAGCCGCGCGCAGATGTGAAACCGTTTCCGCCACGGGAATGTCAGCGGTGGCGCCGGTCAGGCGGTCCAGCAGCTCGACGTGACCCTCGGCGAGCTTCTTGCCGACAGCGATGCGAAAGGGAACTCCGGTGAGGTCGGCGTCCTTGAACTTGACGCCGGCACGCTCGTCGCGGTCATCAAGCAGGACGTCGAAGCCGGCGGCTTCAAGTTCGGCGGCGATCTTCCCCCCGGCCTCGCTGAGCGGAGTTTCCTTGACGTTCGTGATGGTGACGATGACGTCAAAGGGAGCGATGGCTGGCGGGAGCGCGCAGGCGTCTCCGCCCATCTTCGCGGCGGAGGTTTCGATGGCCGCGGTCAGGATGCGCTCGACGCCGATGCCATAGGAGCCCATGATCGGCGTGACTTCCTTGCCGTCGCGGTTGAGGACGGTCGCGCCCATCGACTTCGAGTACTTGTAGCCGAGTTTGAAGATGTGGCCGATCTCAACCGCTTTGCCGAGGCGCAGCGGCTCGCCGGCGACGGGGTCGGCCTCGCCTTCGAGGATGTTACGGAGGTCGGCGGTGACGGTGGGGGTGAAGTCGCGGCCGGGAGTTAAGTTGCGGAAGTGGTGGTCGAGCTTGTTGGCACCGGCGACGAGGTTCTTGCGGCCTTCAAGGCCGAGGTCCATGACGACGATGGTCTTCAGGCCTTGGCTTTCGCTGGTGCGCAGCACGCCTTTGAGCTTGTCGATCGGTTTGCCGGATTTCAGGCCGTTGAGCGAGCCGCCGGTCATGACGTCTTCGAGGCCGACCGGGCCGAGGTAACCGGCGGGTCCGCGGAAGTAGAACTCGAGCTCGTCGGGTGTCATGGGGCGCAGATCGGCGGTGCCGGCGATGGCGTTGAGCTTGGTCTCATTGACGGTGTGGTCGCCGCGCAGGAAGGCGACGACCGGACGCAGCGGATCGCCAGCTTTGGTCTCGCCCATGTAGGCGACGCACTTGATGTCCTGCGAGGCTTGAATGCCAAAGAAAGCGGTGACGTCGACGATGGCGGCCTGTCCCGGGGTGTGGACGAGCTCGGGCATTCCGTCGCCGGTGGCTTCGAGGTCGACGATTGGCGCCAGGCGGCTGGTGGCTTTTTCGAGGTTGGCGGCGTAGCCGGAGGCGGAGCTGGCGATGAGGTCTTCGCCAGCTTCGGTGTAGACCATGAACTCCTGCGACTGCGAGCCGCCCATGGCGCCGGAGTCGGCTTCGACGGCGACGAACTCGAGGCCGCAGCGGGTGAAGATGCGGCGATAGACGCGGTCATGCGCGTTGTAGCTCGTGTCGAGGCCGGCCTCGTCGAGGTCGAAGGAGTAGGCGTCCTTCATGAGGAACTGGCGGACGCGCAGCAGGCCGGACTTGGGGCGCGGTTCGTCGCGGAACTTGGTCTGGATCTGGTACCAGATCTGCGGGAGCTGCTTGTAGCTGCGAAGCTCGTTGCGGGCGATGGAGGTCATGACCTCTTCGTGAGTCATACCAAGGCAGAGCTCCGCGCCTTTGCGGTCCTTCAGGCGGAACATGTTGTCCCCCATGCCCGTCCAGCGGCCGGATTCCTCCCAGACTTCACGCGGGTGGATGGTGGGCAGCAGGAACTCCTGGCCAATGGTATCCATCTCCTCGCGGATGATCGCGACGATCTTGTTGATGCTGCGCTGGCCGAGGAAGAGGTAGGAGTAGATGCCCGCGCCGAGCTGGCGGACATAGCCGGCGCGCAGGAGCAGCCTGTGACTTGCGACTTCGGCGTCGGCGGGAGCCTCACGGAGCGTCGGGATGAAGAGCTTTGACCAGCGGTGCATGCGGTTCGATTGCCTCTCTGAAAGGGTACTGCGGAGCAGCAAGGAAGGGTACTGCGGAGCAGCAGGCTTCTGCGATCTCAGGATAAGCGAATGCGGCGTGGCCGGCGCCCGAACGATCAGGTTCATTGTCGTTTGAAGCACTTTGCGCATCGAAGGCGGGCTCGGTCGAGTTGCCAAACCAGGATTCGCGCGGGGAATGTTTGCTAAATGACAGACTCGCGCGGGTTTATGCCAGTACCGTCAGGAATGTTTGCAGTACTTTCCTCCGGGCCGACGACCGGACCGATGGGGCAACTCACGGGCCACGAGCAGGTTAGAAGGCGTCAGCCTTAAAGAGAGCTAAGAGTTTTGGAAAAAGACAAGGCCCCATCCCTGGAACCCGTGAGGCCAAGAAACCTGATTCTTACCCGCATGCCGGAGGATCAGTATCGGGCTATCTCCCGGTCTCTCGTTCCGGTTGATCTGCCGCTTGGCATGCAACTCGGGGTGCCCAGCGCTCCGGCGGAGTACGTTTACTTTCCGGTCTCGGGGCTGATTTCTGTGGACGCGCTGACGGAACGCGGCGAATCGGTGGAGGTGGGGGTGATCGGGCGCGAGGGGCTGGCCGGCGTGAATGGGCTGCTCGGGCACGATCAGGGGGCACACTCGATCGTGATGCAGGGATCTGGAACCGGGCTGCGGGCGCGGATGGGGATTGTGCGGGACGAGTTCCTGAAGGGCGGCGCGTTTGCGCAGCTGATCCACTCCTTTGTGTACATGCAGATGATGCAGATGTCGCAGTCGGTGCTGTGCAACCGGCTGCATCCGGTGGAGGCGCGGATGGCGCGGTGGATGCTGACGGCGTGCGACCGCATGCAGACGGAGACGCTGCAGCTGACGCAGGAGTATCTGGCGCAGATGCTTGGGTCGCGGCGGTCGACGGTGACGGTGAGCGCGGGCAATCTGCAGCGGGAAGGGCTGATCGACTACACGCGGGGACGGATCCGGGTGGTCAACCGGAAAGGTCTGGAGAGCCGGTCGTGCGAGTGCTACACGATCGTGCGGTCGACATATGACGCGCTGATCGGGCGCGACTACTAGGTTCTCCCCCTCCCGTACTTAAGTACGCAAAGTATTGAAGAAATTGAGCTTAGGTCTGGACTTCCCGGGTCTGCCGGATGCACCATTTCCGGGGCACCCCCTATTTCGGAGGTCATGCAGGGGCCTGCTGCCAGAGGTCGTGGAGGTGAACGACGCCGAGGACGTGGTCGTGTTCGACGACGACCAGCGAGGTAATCTTGCGTTCTTCCATGACCAGGAGCGCCTCCGAGGCGAAGGCGGTTGGGGCGATGGTGACCGGGGTGCGGTTCATGATGTCGCCGGCGGTGCGTTCGAGGGCGTGGGGGCCGACGCGCTCGAGCAGGCGGCGGAGGTCGCCGTCGGAGACGATACCGGCGAGGATGAAGCTGCCGGGCCGGCCTGTGGCCGGGGTGAGGACGGTGGTCATGCCGAGTTTTTTTCGTGACATCTCATAGATGACCTGAGGCATGGGGGTAGTGGGCGAGACCTGAGGCAGGGCTTCGCCCGCGTGCATGACTTCGCGGACGCGGGCGAGGCGTCGGCCAAGGCGTCCGCCGGGGTGGAGCTTCGCGAATTGGTCAGGCTGAAAGCCGGCGCGGCGGCTGAGCTCGAGGGCCAGGGCGTCACCCAGCGCGAGCATGACGGCGGTGGAGGCGGTGGGGGCGAGGTTCAGGTGACATGCTTCTTCCGAGACTGAGGTGTCGAGGGCGACGGCGGACTGGTGGGCGAGCGTGGACCGAAGGCAGCCGGTCAAGGAGATGAGGGTGCAGCCGAGTTGTCCGAAGGCAGGAAGCAGGCGCAGGATTTCTTCGGACTCGCCCGAGTAGGAGAGGGCGAGGACGATGTCTCCCTGGGCGAGCGCGCCGAGATCGCCATGGAGGGCGTCGGCGGGATGGAGGAAGAAGGCGCGGGTGCCCGTGGAGTTGAAGGTGGCGGCGAGTTTGCGGGCGATGATGCCGGATTTGCCGATGCCGGTGACGGCGACACGCTGTCCGGCGGAGGCGCGGGAGCCGAGCAGGGCGAGGGCGTGGTCGAGCGCGGGGCGCATCTCGTCGTCCATGCGGGTAGCGAGCCGGAGCAGCGCCTCTGCCTCCACGCGGACGAAATGGGACGGATTGGAGAGCGGGGCGGGCATCGGCAAACGAGTCAAGGCTACCAGAGCGGTGGCGTCACCTAAACGGCGCAACACGGATAAGACGGATAGAGGAAGGATAAGAACGGATAGAGCTAAGGACTGGTTGATCTGGGGACTGCGGCGGGTTGGGGCTCGTCCGTTGAGCCGATGAGAGGGATGTGGCGTTGTTGATGTGGGAGATAGACTTGGGGTGGGAGAACTGACGACGGTGAATGGGAACAGAGGGCGCGCGGCTCTGGTGACGGTGTTGATGATCGTGGCGCTGACGCTGCTGATCTGGGCGGGTGTGCACAATGCGCGCGAGCGCAGGCTGGCGATGCAGAAGGCGGACGAGATGCGGGCGAGCCAGGCGGTGCTGGTCCCGGACCATGGCGGCAGCGGCGGGGCCGAAGCTCCGGCGACGAAGCTGGAGGGCAAGCCGGCGCCGGGATTTACGCTGATCGACCTGGACGGGAAGAAGGTGTCGCTGGCGGACTTTAGAGGAAAGCCGGTGCTGATCGACTTCTGGGCGACGTGGTGCGGACCGTGCAAGCTGGAGATGCCGTGGATCGCGGAGTTCAGCCAGAAGTACGCAGGGCAGGGACTGGTGGTGCTGGGGCTGGTGACGGACAGTCCGGGCAACGAGACCATTCGCAAGACGGCGAGCCGCAGCGGCGTGAGCTATCCGGTGCTGATGGCGGACGACAAGGTGGAGGACGCGTACGGCGGGGTGGATTACCTGCCGGAGAACTTTTACGTGGACCGCTCAGGTAAGGTGGCGATCGAGACGTTCGGGGTGACGAGCGAGAGCGGCGGGAAGGATGAGATGGAAGCGAATATCAAGAAGGTGATTGCGCAGTGATCTGCCGGTTGATGGTCGCTGTCATTTTTGCCGGTGCTGGAACGTTGGTCTGCGCGACACAGGATCTGGGTCAGCTGGATCAGCCGCGCGCGCGGGACCGGCAGTTTGTGCTGTATGCGGCGGAGGAGCAGCAGGTTCCGGCGGGAAAGCGGACGTCGGTGGAGCTTCATTTTCGGGTGGTGGACGGGTTTCATATCAATTCGCATACGCCGGCATCGGAGCTGCTGATTCCTACGCGGGTCGAGATTGGAACGGATGCGGGCGTGACGATGGGGCCGGCAGTGTATCCGGCGGGGCAGAGTTACTCGTTTAGCTTTGCGCCGAATGAGAAGCTGGATGTGTATGCGGGGGCGTTTACGGTGATGCTGCCGGTGACGGTGGCAAAGGGGCCGCATGAGCTGCATGGGACGTTGAATTATCAGGCGTGCGACCGGGCTGCTTGTTATCCGCCGCGGACGCTGGCGGTTTCGGTGGTGGTCACGGGGCGGTGAGGGTGCGGCGGAGTACTCGGGGTTTGTGGAGCCGAGGCTTTGGATCGGGGTAGAACGCCTGCGACAGCGGGTGCGCTGCGATGTTCGCGGGGGTCCTTCGACTGCGCCGCTGCGCGGCTTCGCTCGGATGACGCATCGTTGTTTTGTGCTGCGCTGTGGGGATCCTGCAAAGGTCGGCTTCGTCGGTGGCCACCCAGGCTTCGCGTAAGGCGGGCTTCCAAATCCTTGGAAGATCTAGAAGGCAGAGAGAGCAGTGCGCGATGCGCGGTGGCGCAGGTATGCGGCTAGTGCGATGCCGAGGAGGCAGAGGAGGGCGGCATAGAACTGGCCGCGGAGGAGGGCGTAGTCGCCTACTTCCATGGCTTCGACGTCGGCGGCGAAGGGCGGCAGCAGAAGCAGGGCGGCGATGCCGGCGATCAGCAGGAGAGCTTTCGAACCGAGGGTGCGGCCGAGAGCGCGGCTTTGCTGGACGAGGACCATGATGGGCACGGCGAGCAGGAAGAAGTAGTGGGTCCAGGCGATAGGCGCGAAGACGGTGATGGCGGTGAGGGCGGCGGCTGCGCCCAGAGCGCTGTTTGCGTTGCGCTCTGCGGATGAAACAGCGCGTGCGCGTTCGAGCAGGCCGGCGGCTGCGGTGAAGAGCAGCAGGAGCAGGGTGGAGGCGATGCGGATCGCATCCGGAAGCGGGTACGAGGAGACGTCGTAGACGGCGTCGGGCGGGTAGTGCGGGCCCATGATCCACGCCGCGAAGGACTGGTTGTTCTCTGCGAGGAGCAGGATGCGCGAGACGCGGTGCATGCTGATGAGCCAGTCCGCGAAGAGGTGCGGGCCGACGGCGAGGCGTGCGAACAGGAGCAGAGCGAGCGAGCAGAGGGCGAGACTGATGGCGGCTCGCCAGCGGCGGGCGATGAGCCAGTAGACGAGCAGCGCGGCAGGCGTGATCTTAACTGCGGCGGCGAGCGCGACCAGCAAGCCGGCGAGGATGGGGCGGTTGCGGCGGGCGTTCTCAGGAGTCTCCGCCGGGGCGAGGATAAGGCCGGCTACGACGAGGACGAGATAGAGGGCGTGCGTCTGTACCAGCCACATCGCGTAGGTGAAGGGGCGGCAGAAGAACACCAGGAGGAGGATGGCGGCGAAGGGGAGTGGTCGCAGGAAGTACGTCGCCCAGAAGCGTGCGACGAGATAGAGGATGGCAGCGATGGAAAGGAGGGCGAGCAGCTCGAAGAGGTGGGCGAAGGCGGGGAACTGAAGACGGGTGCAGAGAGGCTCGATGGACCAGGCCCACAGGGGCGTCTGGAGGTAGGGATGGAACCAGCTGTGGTAGTTGCCGGAGGTTGCCATGGCGTGCCAGACAGGGTCGGGGCCGACTGCGGCAAAGTCCTCCGGGTCATAGACGAAGAGGTGGGCCGGCTGACCTGCGGCAAGGACCCGACAGCCGAGGTAGGAGGACGCGAGGTCCGAGCCTTCGGGATGCCGGAAACGGATAAGACCTGCGATGACGAACAGGAGCAGAAGCGTGGGAATGATCCAGGCGCGGAGCCGGGGTCGCGTGAGCGCAGGCATTGGTTTCGATTATGCCTTGCGGACGGCCGGCTTCGGATGGCGTTAGAAGATGATCTTGGCCGCGAGCTGGATCTGGCGGCTGGTGTTGGCGGTGGCGGAGATGACGCCGGGTGAGCCGAGAGTGGGGGCGGTTGCGCGGGTGGCGTTCGCGGAGGCGGTGTTGCCGCTGGCCTGGGTGGGGCCAGTGGCGAAGACGACCTCGTTGGGGAGCTGCAGGTTGGTGTGGTTGAGGAGGTTGAAGAACTCGGCGCGGAGCTGCAGGTGCACGCGTTCCGAGAGCGCGGTGGATTTGAGCAGGGAGAGGTCCCAGTCGGCGTAGCCGGGGCCGCGGAGCGAGTCGCGGCTGACGTTGCCGACGGTGCCGTAGGCAGGTGCCGAGAAGGCGGCGGGGTTGAAATACCGGGTGACTTTCTTGGCGGTAGAACCGCGCTCGTAGAGCTGGCCGATGAAGCTGGGGTTGAGGTCTGGGCGGACGGGGTTGCGGGAGTCGCCGGAGCCGGTGGGGTTGTAGCCGAGCTGCGGCGAGAAGGGGAAGCCGCTGAGCAGGCTGGCGATGGTGGAGAGCGACCAGCCGGAGATGAGGCGGTCGGTAGCGGGGCCGACGTTCCCGAAGTATGTCTGGCCACGACCGACCGGGAGCGTCCAAGTGCCGTTGATGGCGACGATGTTGCGGAGGTCGGTGGCGGCGGGGCCGTAGTCGAGGTGGGGGAGTGAGGGGACTTCGACGAAGGCGGGGGTGTTGGAGGAGACGGAGGTGTTCCAGGCGGAGCCGTCGTCGAGATTCTTCGACCAGGTGTAGTTGGCGCGGAACTGGAAGTTGCGGGCGAAGTCGTGGCGGAGGTCGGCGATCAAGGCGTTGTAGTTGCCGGAGCCGCCGGCCCACCAGGAGGTGGTGTTGGCTACGTTTGGATTGGCTTTGGTGGTGGTGGGGTAGTAGAGGGTGCCGTTAGGGAGGACTTGGAAGGCGGGCTCGTTGAGGTCGCCGTTGAGGATCTGGTGGTAGCTGCGGGAGCCGCTGTAAGCGATGGAGAGCGACGTGGCGGGGGCGAGACGCTGTTCGACTTTGGCGTCGAAGGCGAAGAGCGCGGGGGTGGAGATGTTGGTGGCGACGGTGGAGGGCGAGACCTGCGGGGTGCCGCTGATGGGGTCCGCGACGGTCGTGCCGGAGTAGCTGTAGACGGTGTTGAAGGGGGCGGCCTGGTCGAGGCGGTAGTCGAGGGCGTCGAGCAGCGAGTGATGGAGGCCTGCGCCGACGGTGACGCTGGTGTTGCCGTTGCCGAAGACGTTCCAGGCGAGGCCGACGCGGGGCTCGGGCAGGAAGAGCGCGCGGTTGTCGGTGAGGGCGTTCTGCTGAATGGACGGGTTGGTGGCGATGACGCCGCTGGTGAAGTCGTAGACGGCGGCGCGGCCGCGGGTCTCGCTCCAGCCGGTGGAGGACTCGCTGCGGAAGCCGATGCGGGCTTCGAGGCGCGGAGTGATGCGCCAGGTGTCTTCGAGGAAGGCGTCGACGAAGAGGGCGCGCCAGCCGAGCTCAGTGGCGACAGGGGCGTAGGTAAAGGTCTTGATGGTGCCGGCGAGGAAGGTGCTGAGCGAGGCGAAGGAGGCTTGGCCGTATTGATCCTGGGCGAGATTGTCGTCGGATTGCAGGCGCTGGAGCCAGACGCCGCCCTGGAGGGTGTGCTTGCCGATGGTGTAGTAGGCGTGGTCGTCGAAGGTGTAGAGATTGCGGGTGATGGCGTTGTTGGAGCCGACGTTGGCGCCGGCGGTGGTGAGGGAGGATGCGCCGTTTGAGGCAGTGGAACCCGCGATGACGACGGCGTAGGTGGGAAAGCCGGTACGGACGCCGGGGGTGAGCGCCTGCTCCGCGGCGGGGACGTAGCCATCGAAGAAGAAGCTGGAGCGCGAGTAGCCGACGCGGGCGATGTTCACGACGCGGGCGAAGACGTGCTGCTCCTGCGCGCTGAGGACCTGTTCGCGCAGGCTTTCTGCGATGTAGGAGTAGGGGTCGGCGGAGGGGCTGGAAGCGGTGGAGTCGTCGACGGTGTAGATGACGTTGAGGGAGTCTCTGGCGGTGAGGTTCTGGTCGTAGCGGGCGGTGCCGAAGTCTTCGCGGATGTGCTGCGGGGCGGTGCCGATGTACTCGGCGATGCCGGAGGCTGCGCCGTTCGAGAGGACCTCGGGGCCGTTGGCGACGGGCCACAAATTGAGCAGCGGCTGGACACTGGTGACGGCCCTGGCGCGGGATGCGGCATCGGGAACGAGCGTGACGAGGGACTCGCCGAGGTTCTGGCGATAGCCTTCGTAGTTGGCGAAGAAGAAGGCTTTGTCTTTGCGGAGGGGGCCGCCGAGGGAGGCGCCGAAGTCGTTGCGCTGGAACTCGGGGATGCGGGGGCCGTCGAAGTAGTTGCGGGCGTCGAACCAGCTGTTGCGGAGGAACTCGAAGACGGAGCCGTGGAGGGCATTGGTGCCGTTCGAGGTGACGATGGACACCTGTCCGCCATCGCGCTTGCCGTAGGCGGCGGAGTAGGTGTCGGTGACGACGTTGAACTCGCGGATACCGTCGATGCCGAGGAGCTGGCCGGAGGTGCCGCCGGGGGTGACGTTGATGAGCGAGGCTCCGGTGTACTCGATGCCGTTGAGGAGGAAAAGATTGTCCTGAGGGCGGCGGCCGGAGACGGAGAACTGGTTACCGACGGAGGAGTTCGAGGTGCCGGTCGAGCCGGAGCGCTGGTTGGTGTAGTTGACGGTGCCGGGGTTGAGGGTGAGGAGCTGATCGTAGCTGCGGCCGTTGAGCGGAAGCTCCTTGACCTGGCGCGAGTCGACGAGGCCGGAGACCTGTTCGGTGGAGAGGTTGACGGTCTGCGGGGTGGAATCGACGTTGACGGTTTCGCTGCCGGCTGGGGCGAGCTGGAAGGTGAGCTGGAGCGACTGGCCTACGACGAGGCTTACGCCTTTGCGGGTGTAGTGCGCGAAACCCGGGGCGTCGACGGTGAGGGTGTAAGCGCCTACGGGCAGCGAAGACGCGACGAAGCCGCCGCGGGCGTCGGCGGTGAGGGTGCGCTGAGCGCCGGTGTCACCGTTGCGCAGGGCGATGCGGGCACCGGGGATGAGCGCCCCGCTGGGATCGGTGACGGTGCCGTCGATGTTGGCTCCGACGACCTGGGCGTGCAGGGCGATGGGAGCAGCAAGGGCAACGAAGGCGAGGCCGGCAGAGCGAATGGAACGCAGCAAGGAGGTTCTCCAGGGGTTGGGTGCAAGGGCGCGATCTACGCGCGCGAGGGATGATTCGGAGGTCGGCGGGGCGCGGGCTGTGACGTCAACAACAGCGCGTGGCTGTGGAGGTCACCAAGACGATCGTGCGCGGGTTGAAGAAGTCGGTCATGTCGAGGTCAAAAGGGGTAGCGCAAAGAGAAAACCCACGCGGGTTGCGTGGGTTGGGAGCTTTCAACGATCGCCTTGCCTGAGCAGACTCAGGAAGAGAAGGCCGTGAACGCAGCATCGCCGACGCGGAGATCCGTTGTGTCCGAGGACGGACAACAGAAGCGACAGGCGTGATCAAGGGAAAGCTGCATGACTGAGGCGAATTTAGCCGGGACGGGATGAGGTGTCAAGCGGGAGTGCCGGGTTTGATTGACAAAGCGGAGAAGGTGCTCCACGCTAAAGGGGATGAATCTGCGGACCACTCACGCGTGTCGGATGTACAGCAGCTTCTGTTGCTGCGCCGGCTGTTGTTGTGGGTGCCCTGGAGGTCGAATCGCCTTGTAGCGAGCTTCGACCAATCTCCAGGATGCAGGCACCCACTCTCGAATGTGAGCAGTGGGTTTTCTATTTTCGCCGTTGAATGTTTCGCAAAGGTCCGCCTCATGCATAGCCTTGAAGGTCAGCAAAGCAGATTCCCTTCGGGAATGACAACAAACAGTCACACGCAGATTCCGTTCGGCAATGGCACGCACGCTAATGGCGACGTCGCGCCGCTTCAGCATGCGCCGGGGCTGAGCCACTTGAAGCTGCTGGAGGCGGAGAGCATTCACATCTTCCGCGAGGTGGCGGCTGAGTTTCAGAAACCGGTGATGCTGTATTCGATCGGCAAGGACTCTTCGGTGATGCTGCGGCTGGCGCAGAAGGCGTTCTATCCGGGGCCGATTCCGTTTCCTCTGCTGCATGTGGATACGGGGTACAAGTTTCACGAGATGATCACGTTCCGGGATGATCTAGCGCGCGAACTCGGGCTTGATCTGCGGGTGTGGCGCAATGAGCAGGCGCTGGCGGACGGGACCAATCCGGCGGTGCTGGGAACGCAGCGCTGCTGCGGTCTGCTGAAGACGACGGCACTGCTGGACGGCTTACGCCATGGCGGGTTCGACGCGGCGTTTGGCGGGGCGCGGCGCGATGAAGAGAAGTCGCGTGCGAAGGAGCGGATCTTCAGCTTCCGCGACAAGGCGGGGCAGTGGGATCCGAAGAACCAGCGGCCGGAGCTGTGGAACCTGTACAACGCGCGCATCTCGCCGGGCGAGAGCATACGGGTGTTTCCGCTTTCGAACTGGACGGAGCTCGACATCTGGCATTACATCCTGCTCGAGAACATCCCGATTGTGCCGCTTTACTTTGCGAAAGAACGGCGGATGATCGTGCGCGGCGAGAGTTTGATCCCGGTCGAACAGAGCTTTGTGAAGAGCCTGCCGGGTGAGGAGCAGTGGGTGAAGTCGCGGCTGCGTTCACTGGGGTGCAGCCCGTGCACGGGGGCGATTCGGTCGGAGGCGGACACGCTGCCGAAGATCATCGCGGAGCTGATGTCGTTCCGGAGTTCGGAGCGGGCGAACCGCGTGATCGACCACGATACGGACGGGTCGATGGAGATCAAGAAACGCGAGGGATATTTCTGATGCCGTTCGCGGAGACGGTACTGCACTTGAGGGATGAACCGAGCGAACAACGGGCCTTTTCGATTGAGGAGTTTCTCGCGGCGGAGGAGGCGAAGGACCTGCTGCGCTTCTCGACGGCGGGCAGCGTGGATGACGGGAAGTCGACGCTGATCGGGCGGCTGCTGTACGACTCGCGCAACGTGTATGAGGACCAGGTGCGCGCGGTGACGGGGATGCAGGCCGGGGGCAAGCAGCCTTCGATCGACTTCGCACTGCTGACCGATGGTCTGCGGGCGGAGCGCGAGCAGGGCATCACGATCGATGTGGCGTACCGGTACTTTGCGACGCAGCGGCGAAAGTTCATCATCGCGGATACGCCGGGGCATGAGCAGTACACGCGCAATATGGCGACGGGTGCTTCGACGGCCGATCTTTCGATCATCCTGATCGATGCGCGCAAGGGGATTCTGCCGCAGTCGCGGCGGCACGCGTACATTGCGTCGCTGCTGGGGATTCGGCATCTGGTGGCGGCGATCAACAAGATGGATCTTGTCGAATTTTCTGAGGAGGTTTATCGGACGATCGAGCGGGATTTCTCGGCGCTGGTGCGGCAGTACGGCGGGGCGGAGCTGGTGACGATTCCGGTGAGCGCGCTCGAGGGCGACAACGTGGTCGACCGGAGCACACGGATGCCGTGGTACGACGGGCCCGCGCTGCTGGAGCACTTGGAGACGGTGCCGGTGTGGACGGAGGCGGCGGTGCAGGCGTTTCGAATGCCGGTGCAGCGGGTGATCCGGCCGGACCAGAACTACCGCGGATTTGCAGGACAGATTGCGTCAGGGACTGTCCGGCGCGGGGATCGCATCGCGGTGCAGCCTTCAGGACGCATCAGCCGCGTGGCGTCGATCACGACTTATGACGGAGATCTCGAAGAGGCGAGTGCGCCGCTTTCGATCGCGCTGACGCTTGAGGACGAGCTGGATATCAGCCGGGGCGATCTGCTGACGCTGGAGGAACAGGCGGCGCAATCGAGCAGTGCGATCGAGGCGTCGCTGGTGTGGTTCGATACGCAGCGTCTGGAGACGCATCGGCCCTACCTGCTGAAGCATGGGGCCGCGACCGAACGCGCGCGGGTGACGCGGGTGCGCCATCGGACGAACACGCTGACGCTGGCCGAAGAGGCGGTGAACTCGCTGGGGATGAACGATATCGGCGTGGTGGAGCTGGAGCTGACGCGGCCGCTGTTTTTTGATGCGTACGCGGAGAATCGCGCGATGGGCAGCTTCATCCTGATCGATGCGCTGAGCAATGCGACACTGGCGGCGGGCATGATTCGCGGGAGCGTGGCCGGCGGCGTGCATGCAGTGCGGCATCGGCCCGCGCTGGTGACGTTTGCGGAGAATTCATCCTTGGTTGCGACGCTGGAACAGGAGTTGCTGGCGGCGGGACCGGAGGTGGTGCGGACGCGGGTGACGGCGGAGAAGACACTGCGCGGACTGCTGGCCTTGGGGCTGATTGTGTTGTGCGAGGGCGCGGTTCCGGCCGGTACGCTTGAGGCGCTGTCGGAGTACACGCGGGTGGATGCGACGGCGTTTTCATCCACCGCGGAGATGGCGGCGGTGCTGCTGGAATCTTCGAAGGAGGCTCAGGCATGAGCGAGATGTTGGAGCAGGTGGCGCAGCAGCCGAAGGTGCCGGCGGCGCAGGAACTGGTGGCGCGGGAGCTCGCGGCGGCTACGGGCGAGATCGTGGTGACGAACAGCTTCCAGGCGGAGGATATGGTTTTGCTACATATGGTGCGGCAGACGCTGCCCCATGTACCGGTACTGTTTCTGGATACGGGGTACCACTTTGCCGAGGTGATGACATATCGCGATCGCATGACGAAGGAGTGGACGCTGAACGTGAGCAGCCTGCAGCCGGAGTTCACGGTGGAACAGCATGAGACGCAGTTCGGCATTCTGCACCAGATCGACGCGGGGCAGTGCTGCGGTATGCGGAAGGTGAAGCCGCTGTTCCGCGCTCTCGAGAGGTACGCGTTATGGTTTACCGGGCTGCGGCGGGAGCAGGCGAAGAGCCGCGCGGCGCTGAAGGAGGTGGAAGACTTTCCGCTTCCGAGCGGCCATATGATCCGCAAGATCAGCCCGCTGACGGAGTGGTCGACCAAAGACGTGTGGAGCTATGCGAGCGAACACGGGATCCCGTTGCTTGACCTCTACGACAAAGGCTATACGAGCATCGGCTGCGCACCGTGTACGAGCCTTCCGAGCGATCCGAACGATCCGCGATCAGGGCGGTGGGGCGGGCAGAAGCAGGAGTGCGGGATTCATCTGCCGGGCTCTGCGGAACACGCTGAACGGCGCTAGCTGGAGGCCGAACAGCACCCCATGCCGAACAGCGCTGGCGCTACTGAGGATGAATGGACTTCGTTATAGGTTTTCTGATCGCGGTGGTGATTGCGCTGACCGGCGTGGGCGCGGGCGTGATCAGCGCGCCGCTGCTGATTTTGTTTCTGCATATCCCGCTCGAGATCGCGGTGAGTACGGCGCTGGCTTATTCCGCCGTGGTGAAGCTGATTGTGGTGCCGGTGCAGGTGGCGCGGAAGCAGGTGAACTACCGGGTGCTGGGGCTGATGCTGCTGGGTGGGCTGCCGGGGGTCATCCTGGGTTCGCTGCTGTTCAAGCATGTAGCCGCGCACGGGTCGCGTACGGTGCTGTCGTTCGCGCTGGGGGCGATCATCCTGTTCACGTCGGGATGGCACATCTACCGGCACTTCCGGCCGGCGGGGATTGCGCGTCCGGTGCACGATCGTTCGAAGCTGCTGGGGGGGCTGATGTTTCCGATCGGCGCGGAGGTGGGGTTTTCGTCTTCAGGCGCGGGGGCGCTGGGTACCGTGGCTCTGCTGGGGATGACGAATCTGACGGCCGCGCAGGTGGTGGGGACGGATCTCGCGTTCGGTCTGGCGATTGCGCTAGTGGGCACGGGCGTGCACATGGTGGGCGGGCAGTATGCGCCGGAGATTCTGATCAAGATGTCGATCGGCGGCGTGGCGGGCGGGATCTTCGGGTCGAGCTTCGCGCCGAAGATCCCGAACCGCGCACTGCGGCTGGCGCTGAGCGTGTGGTTGACGGTGATCGGGCTGCAGTTCTGCTGGCACGCGATCCGGCCTTAGTATCCGGCTCAGCCGGGAAAACGGCGGAGATGCTCGAGGATGAGCGCGGCGGTGAGATTGGGATCTTCGCGCTGCGGGAAGTGCCCGACGCCGTCCAGCAGGACTGGGGTGTACGGCGCGGTGAAGTGGCGCTCGGCCCCGTCCGTGGTGGCGGCCAGTTCGCAGTGGTCTTCGCGGCCGTGCACCAGGAGTGTGGGGATGTTCAGGCTGCGGGTTGATTCGAAGCGCTTCTGGAGTGTGGCGTAATGCGGGTCGAGTTCCGCGTGGCCCCAGCGGGAACGGTAGCCGTGGAGCACCACGTCCTTGAAGTCGGCGCCGGTCCAGCTTGCGGCGGCCTTGCGGAAGTCTTCTTCGCTGTACCAGCCCTGCGGGCTCCATGCGTCCCATTGCGCTCTGCCGAAGGCGATGGGATCTTCCCGGAATTTCTGTTCGCCGGGGATCGTGCAGAGCAGCCACTGATACCAGAAGGCGCGGGCCTGCGGCAGCTGCGGGGGGCAGGGCTTTCCGGGCTGGAAGGGGACGGAGATGGTGACGAGCGACTTGAGGCGGTCGGGGAAGAGGGCCGCCAGCGCATAGGCGGTGCGCGCACCCCAGTCGTGGCCGATGAAGTGAAAGCGCGGGAGCCGGAGGCGATCAGCGAGCGCGATGATGTCCTGCGCGAAGGCTACCGGCTGGCCGGTGCGACGCGGTTTGCGGCCGAGCAGCGGGTCACGGAATCGGCTTGGCCCGTAGCCGCGCAGACAGGGCGCGATGGTGCGGTAGCCGGCCTGGTGCAGAAACGGCAGGACAGTGTCCCAGGTGCGTGGCGAGTCGGGCCAGCCATGCACGAGGAAGATTGGTTCTCCGCGCTTCGGGCCGCTCACTTCGTATGCCTGCTCAATGGTCGGGGTTTTGATCTTGAGGAGCTGCATCCCGGGGTAGATGCCGAGGCCGCGGCTCCAGGACGCCTTCTTCCTGCACTCTCGAGGGCCTGTTGGTGGCCTCCTGCAGGACGTCCAACCCTGAAGACCAGAGCGCATCTCACTTCGTGCACCAAGGCACGTCAAGTCAGGCAATTTCTTGAGGAGCACTATGGCAACCGATCTGATTACCCCGCGTGACCCGCGTTCGCAGTATCCGGGTCCGCCTTCCAGCTCCGAAATCCAGTCCGCTCCGGCGACGCAATCCGCCATGAGCGAGAAGCCGGACTGCGGCGAATCATCCTACAAGGGTTCCGGGCGCCTTGCCGGCCGCAGAGCGCTGATCACAGGGGGCGACTCCGGTATTGGACGCGCGGCGGCGATTGCGTTCGCGCGCGAAGGCGCCGACGTTGCGATCGGCTATCTGCCGGAGGAGCAGGAGGATGCCGAGGAGGTCGCGCGGTACATCCGCGAGGCAGGGCGCAAGGCCGTTCTGCTGCCCGGCGACATCTCGCATGAAGGCTTCTGCCAGCGTCTGGTGGCGGACGCGATCGAAGCGCTGGGCGGGCTGGATCTTCTGGTCAACAATGCGAGCAAGATGGGGAAGACCGAAGGTCTGCTCGAGACCTCGACCGAACGCTTCGACTCGTTGATGAAGACCAATCTCTATTCGATCTTCTGGATCACAAAGGCCGCGGTGCCGCACCTGAAGCCGGGCGCTTCAATCATCAATACGACGAGCGTGCAGGGCTTCGAGCCTTCAGCCAACATCTTCGATTACGCGATCACCAAGGCGGCTATTGCGAACTTCACGAAGGGGTTGAGCGAACCGCTGATGGAGAAGCACGGCATCCGCATCAACGCGGTTGCGCCCGGCCCGATCTGGACGCCGCTGCAGGAGGCCGATGGCGACAAGAAAAAGCTGGAGAAGCTCGGCTCGAAGACGCCGTATAAGCGCCCGGGCCAGCCGGTCGAACTGGCGCCGGTGTACGTTCTGCTCGCGTCCCAGGAGGCAAGCTACATCACCGGCGAGATCTACGGGGTGACCGGAGGCATGGGCATCGCGTAGGTGGGTGAGTGCCTGCCTCCCTTCTGAGGCAGGCGCGCCGGCCTGTTCGTCAAGTTGCGGGACCGGATCGAAGGGACTCAGTCGAAGTTGATACGCTCGAGCTCGGTGACGAGAGGCCGGTTCTGCACGATGGTGTGAATGGAGCCGACGTACTCGCCGATGATGCCGATGGCGATGAGCTGTACCGATCCGAGGAAAAAGAGTCCGATCATGGTGGGGGCGAGGCCCAGCTCAAAGGCATTCCAGAAGACGAGCTTCGCGGCGAGGTAAATGAGGCCGGCGAACAGACTGAGCGCGGCAAAGATGAATCCGCCGAAGGTGACCAGGCGCAGCGGCACCTTGGACAGATTGGTGATGCCGAGCATCGCGATGTCATACAGGGTGTAGAAGTTGTTCTTGGTGATGCCGCGCTCGCGCCGCTTCTGCCCGTAGGCGACCCGCTTGATGGGATAGCCGATCTCGGCGATCTGGCCGCGGAAGTAAGGGTAGGGATCGCCGTAGCGGCGCACGACCTCGATGACCGAGCGGTCGTAGAGGCCGAAGCCGGTGTAGTGTCGGAGCACCTGCACGTTGGTCAGCCGCTCGACGGTTCTGTAGTAGGCGGATCGGATGCCGTACATCATTCCGCTCTCGTCGCTCGAGATTTTGACGCCGGCGACGATTTTGAAACCGTTCTCCCACTCGCGGACGAACTCTCCGATGAGCTCGGGCGGGTCCTGAAGGTCGCTGAGCAGGATAATGACGGCGTCGCCCTTCGCCTCCATGATGGCGTGGTGCGGGGAGCGGATGTGGCCGAAGTTGCGGGCGTTGACGATGCCCTTGACGTGCGGATCGGCGGCGGCGAGGGCGCGCAGCTCGTTGACGGTGCCGTCGGTGGAGGCGTTGTCGATGATGATGTGCTCGTAGTCGTATTGCGGCAGCCCGGCGAAGACGGCGCGCACGCGCTCGACCAGCGGGGTGAGATTTCCTTCTTCGTTATAGGCGGGACTTACCACGCTGATCTTTTTCATAGGAGGTCTGCTTCCAGGAGCTTAGTCTTTTGGCGTCCATCCGTGCCACGCCGCCGTGCGCCGAATGGCTTCGTGAAGCGAGATGCGCGGACGGAGCGCGAGCACGGATGCGGCGCGCTCGACATCCGGCACGTAGCGCGAGATGGGCGCGCCGGGCACGGCTTCTCTGGCGATCTCGATAGCGATGTCGCTGCCCAGCGCGTCGCGCACGGCTTCGGCCAGCTCGCGGATGCTGACGCTTTCAGAGGAGCCGACGTTGAACGGCACCAGCGAGGGCGCGCGGAAGAGCATGGTCCAGAGCCAGACGGCGAGGTCGGAGGCGTAAAGGTAGGAGCGCGTCGGGGTGCCGTCGCCGCCGATGCGGATCGTGCCGCCGGCCATGGCGTCGCGGATGAAGTTGCCGATGGCGAAGTGGGTGTCGAGCGGAAGATGCGGGCCGCAGAAGGCCCAGCAGCGGGCGATGGCGCACTCGAACCCGTACTGCTTCCGGTAGAGCGCGCAGAGGAGCTCGGAGGCGCGTTTGCCCTCGCCATAGATGCTGCCGACCTGGGTGGGGTCGGGGGCGCCGCGGTAGCTCTCGGGGAGATGGACGATCTCGCCGGGCTGGGTGCCGTAGACGGCACCGGAGCTGGTGAGGAGAAGCCGTTGAGTGCCGTGGGTGGCGGCGAACTGGAGGGTGCGCCCGGTGCCGGCGAGGATGGTGGAGAGCATCTCGGCGGGCTGCTCGGCGAGCTGTCTGGCGCTGGCTTCGGTGGCGGCGTGGAGGACGAAGCGGAACTCGCCTGGCGGGAATTCGAAGTCGCGCACGTCGCCCTCGATCAGCTCGATACCGGGCTGCGCGAAGAGGTGCGGCATTTTTGCGCGGAAGGCGTCAGGGCGGCGGGAAAGGACGACGGCCTGGGTGTCAAGATCGAGCGCGCGACGGATGGAAGCGAAGCTTTCCAGCAGCCAGGCGCCGAAGAAGCCGGTGGCGCCGGTAAGGAAGATGCGTTGGCCCCGCGCGGCCTCCCAGAGCGGCGCCGTGGCTTCCAACACCGCCTGCAGGTCGCGTTCGTCGATACACCGGGCTGGGAGGTGGGCTGCCGTCACGCGTTACTCCGGCAGGTAGCGGAAGACCCTGGCGGCAACTGCCGGGTCGAGATCGGGAGACATGCGGTGGAGCGGGTTCGACTCCATGCCGCCGGACGCGGTGACGCGGCTGGCGATCTTGGGGAAGTAGGTCTGCTCGGGGTCGTTGACGACGATGAAGCCGGCCGCGCCGGGAGCGTTGAACAGTGCAAGGAACGCTGGATCGCTTTCGAATCCGGGCCCGATGTGCATCATGGGGATCGAGTAAGCGGCGAAGAGGTGGGTCCAGTCCGGCATGCCGAGGCCGGTCTGGATATCGCAGCCGACGTAGCGCCCGCCAAAGTAGTTCTGCTGGGTCATGCGGATGGACGCATAGCCGGCATTGTCGAAGAGGAAGATCTTCAGGTTCAGGTTGTTCGCGCGCACCGTGCCCAGTTCCTGCAGGTTCTGCGTAAAGCCGCCATCTCCTTCGACGAGAAGGGTGCGCCGACCCTTGCCGGCAAAGGCGGCGCCGATCGCGCCGCTGAGTCCGTAACCCATGGAGGCCAGGCCTTTGTCGGTGACGATGCGCTGTCCAGAGCGTTGCGCGAAGGTCTGCATCATGACCGTAAAAGCGCTTCCGCTGGAGCAGGGAATGACGATATCGTCCGCAGTCGCGATCTTTGAAAGCTCACTGGCGAACGCGTAAGGATTGAGAAAGCCGGAGCCTGTCGTGTTGACGGGTTCCACCAGCGGGAGGATATCGCGCACCTCGCGGCAGAAGGCAAGCCATTCGGTGTGATCCCCGAGCGAGCCACTGACCAGCGCGTGAAGGACCTCGTTGGCATCGCCGCAGAGCGGAACTTCCACGTGCGGATGGCCCTTGCGCAACTCCTCGGCGTCGCAGTCGACCTGGACGATCTCTCCCACGGGGACAAACTGCTGCCAGTTGAAGCCGGTCTGCTGCAGCGAAAGCCTGGTGCCCAGCGTCACCAGCAGGTCCGCCTGCTGCAAGAGGATGTTGGCGTAGCGCATGCCCCAGGTGTTCGGCCGGCCGAAGTACACCGGATGATCCGCGCCGAGGCGGTCCGCGGCGTTCCACGTCAGCATGACCGGAACCCCTGCGGTGGCGAGCTGTTCCTGGAGCCGCGTGCTGGTCTGGCGTTCGATGCCCGCACCGAGCAGGATCACTGGCCGCTTTGCCGCCTGAATGCGCCGAACGAGGTCAGACAACGCCGCGCCGGAGACTGGCTCGAAATGCGGGTTGAACTCCGGGATGCCCGTGTTCAGGAGCTTTTCATCGACGGACGAGCCCTGAATGTCGAGGGGAATCTCGAGGAACACCGGCCCCTTGCGGCCGTTTGCGCCGGAGCGCGTCAGCGCAGCGAATTCGGTCTGGTTTACCACTTTCTCGACCAACACTGAGCGCTCGCTTACCGGCTTCGCGAGGGCCACGCCATCGATCTCCTGAATGCCGCGCTGGCGTACCTGCGACCGGGCGAGATCGGAAACCTTGACCTGCCCGCCGATGACCAGCAGCTCGCGGGACTCGAGGAAAGCTCCGGCGAGGGCGGTGAGGATGTTGGTCAAGCCCGGCCCCGCGGTGACGAGCGCGAACGCCTTTCCGCCGAGGTGTACCTCGTTGAAGTACTCCGCTGCGATGCCTGCCGCGACCTCGTGAATTACCGGGATACAAGTCAGCTTTCTGCTGCAGGACTCCAGCAGGTGCATGATGTTGCCGCCGGCAACGAAGAAGCAATGCGTGTAGCCGAGCGAGACCAGCCAGTCCGCCATGAGGTCCGAGTTCTTCATCATTCGCTAAAAGCTCTCCTTCGCAGTGCTTATGGCGCTGCGCAATGCGTTTTCCGATGCCGGCGACTTATCGATTCGATCCAGGACGACGTGGCCCGCGGCATCCGGCAGGATGAGGGTGAACTGTCCGGCGGTGTGTTTCTTGTCGGACGCGAGGCGCTTCATGATTTCAGGCGTGCTCTGTGCCTTGAGGATCTCGCCCACGTCGTCGAGGGTTGCGATCATCTCCCTGAGGTGCTGCTCGAGGCGCGGGATTGCGGCGGCGTTCTCGAAGCGGATGCCGCGCTGCCGCTGAAAGGTGATGGCGCACTGGATGCCGAGCCCGACGGCGATTCCATGCGGAATGGCGTAGTGAGAGGCGCCTTCGATGGCGTGGCCGAAGGTGTGGCCGAAGTTCAGCAGGAGGCGCTCGTTCCGATCGAACTCATCGACCTCGATGAAGTGCTTCTTGGCGAGCAGACTGTTGACGATGACCTGCTCGAGCGCGGCCGTGGCCATCACGGTCGAAGGTTGAAACGAGAGATGCTTTTCGAACGATTCAGCACCCCGGCAGAAGCAGATTTTGACCGCTTCGATGAGACCGCCGGCGAACTGGTCGCGCGGCAGCGTCTCCGCGAGCGCGGGATCGATGTAGATGTGCTGCGGCGGATGAAAGGTGCCGACGAGGTTCTTGCAGTGGCCGACGTTGATGCTGGACTTGCCTCCGATGCAGGAGTCGACCATGGCGAGCACCGTGGTCGGCACAAACGACCATTCGAGCCCGCGCATGTACACCGACGCGGCGAATGCGACGATATCCTGGATGACGCCGCCGCCGATCGCGGTCAGCGTGGTTCGCCGGGTGGCGGAACGGCCGCGCATCTGCTCGATGAGGCTGGTCATGCGGTCGAGCGACTTCTCCGGCTCGGTCGCAGGCAGGAAGATCGGTTCACGCGCGAGAGCAGCGAGACGCGGCCGGAAGAATTCGTCGGCGATGACGAGCGTGTCGTTCTGCGCAGAGACCGCGCGCTCGAGCGAGCCTTCCGCCACCTGGACGTCGTAGGTCCCGGTTGAGGACGTGATGCTAAACGATGCGGACATGACTGAACCCCAGGTCGGCGGCGATGAACTGCCCGGTGATGCCCGTGTTCTCGGCAGAGCACAGGTAGCAGACGAGCGATGCGACATCGTTGAGCGCGGGGAGCCTGCCGAAGCCAGTCGCTGCGCTGAGCCGGTCTATCTGCTCACCGGAGAGATTGCGCCGGGTCATGGGCGTTTCGAGCGCTCCCGGCAGCACCGCGTTCATCAGATGCCCGTCACGCGCCAGGTCGGCGGAGGCGGAGAGCACCAACCCTTGGAGGGCAGCTTTCGAGATGCAGTATGAGAGCTTCGACTGCCGTGCGAGATTCTGCCAGATCGAGCTGATCACGCACATCCGCGCTCCGGGCGACAGCAGACGCTCCGTCAGCAGGGCCTTCAACGTGAGCAGCACATACACAACATTTGCCTGGTAGATCTTCATGTGCGCCTCCATGTCCACGTCGTAGACGGAGTCGTTCTGGTTGGCGCCCTGCGCCCAGCAGACCGCGGTATAGAGGCTCGGCCTGCGCAGTGTGGCTCCGGTAAAGCTCTCGTGGGCCGGATCGACCGTAAGCCGCTCCACCCGTTCCGGCATCGCCGCGTCCGCATTTCGAGCTACACCGGTCACCTGCCAGCCACGTGCAAGGGCGGCCGCCGCCACACTGGAGCCGATGGCTCCGCTTGCTCCCAGCAACAGCAGATGCTCCTTCGCCTGTTGCCGAGGGTTGAGGTCTTTCATGATCGCCCCGCGCCTTCCATGGTTGACTGCTGCGGACTTATCATTCGGTACGGCTTGCATCCGCCTGAGGCGGAGAGCCGTCGGTCCGGCACGCGCTCACGTCAGCTATTACCTTATCGGAAAGCGGCATAGAGATTGAAATGCGACCTTGGAAGCTTTCACCCGGGTCTGGCCGGTGACGACTCGCTTCGCACAAAGCCAATCTGACCTGGGAAGCGACATTGAGTCCGGATTTCAAAGCGGAGCGGGCAAACGTGAAGGACCGAATGGCGTCATCCTCGGTCATTGCTCGAATGGCTGATCTGCTCTGTACCGCGACTGGCGAATCGTGCTGTTTCGTAGAAGAACCTGTCAGATTGGACGGTACAGTCAGGTACTTGAGTGCGTACTGGAGCTTACCCTTGAGGCCGTTCACTCTGCGCCCGCTATTCTACTCTTGCACACTCATCCACGCGAAAGTCAAATGGGCAAACGAGTCCGACCACAAACAGGCAAACAAGTGTCACGGCACGACACTGTCCTCCTATACTGACGCCGCGTACGATGATCTCGTTCAAAGGAGCCAAAGAAATGGCGAGCAACGCGAAGGTTGCGATCAGGCCTCGCACTTCCACTCCTCGCCTTGCAGCGTCCACCGCGAGTGTCACAAGCATGGCGAAAGGCACATACAAGTGGATGAGCGTGTAGTCGTACGAGACGGGCGGCATCAGGATCGCACAGATCGTCAGGCTGAGGACCTGGTTGATGACCGGCAGGTGGCGTATCACCAGAAAGAACAGGAGTGTTCCACCGACAGCCATCGTTAGCAGGTAACCGCGAAGCAAGGTTGGCGGCAGCGGCAGCGACGGCGCCCCCGACAGCCAAACTCGTTTGATTACGGAGAAGAGTGAGTGGTCGAACCCGATCTCGCGGTGTACGACATGCAGCACGATCTTGTCCTGAAAGACCGCCATTCCGCTTTGAATATGCGATTGTGCGCTGGCGATTCCGGGGCCGATGATCTTCAGCGACAGCAAAGTCACGGTTAGCATCACTATGACTCCCCAGATAAACTCCCGCCACTGACGTTTGGAGACCTGGAGTCCGAGGAAGATGAGAGGGAAGAGTTTCATGGAACCCGCCAGCGCAAAACAGGCCGCCGCTCCGTAACCCCGACCGCGCAGGAAGAGCCAGATGCCGCTGCAAAGAATCCACCATACCCAGAGCTCAAGGTTGCCCTGCTTCGCTTCGAAAAAAAATGGGTACGAGAGCAGAACGGTGCATACAAGGAACAGCACAGCCGAAACCTTTGCCAAACCACGGCGGACAGAAGCCCGATACAGCAGGTAAGCGAAGGCAGCGATTAGAAGCGCAAGGAATGTCAGGAAATAGCGGGCCCTGTGATCCGGGATCAAGTAGATGACCCGGTAGAGCATGGCCATAGGCGCAGGATATGCAAACGGATTCCAAGGATAAATCGTAAAGAATTCCGGCTTATGGAAGTGCTTAAACCGCTCAGCGTAGGCGTTCAAGTCGAACACCTGTTCTCCCTCAGGCGTGAGCGGCCAGTTGTAAGGGTAGGGCAGGTGCAGAATCCAGGCACAGAAGGCTTCGGAGCCGATGCAGATGGTGGTAAGCCCGGCGCTGAGGCCAAGGAAGACTTTCAGGGGCTTGGGCAAATTCAAGACTGGTCCTCATCCGGCGGGCTGCGTAACAGGGTATCAGGCAGCACTCCGCTCCGATGTGTGCAAAAGCATCTACAGCACTGTGGAGAAGCGCGGCTTCATCAACGGAGGCGCGACTGCCAGTCTTCGGGGACGCGACCGGCGGGGCCTGGCGCGGGCTGGCCCGCGGGGTGGGCGTGTGGCGGGGCGAGCGAGGCTGCCGGTGTATATGCCTCGCTGCGATAGTCCCAGAACCAGGTCTCGCCGTGCTCGAAGCTGGCCATGATGGGGTGCTTCGTCTGGTGGAAGTGTCTGGTGGCGTGCTGGTGCGGGGAGCTGTCGCAGCAGCCGATGTGTCCACAGGCGGCGCAGCGGCGCAGATGCAGCCACCAGCCGTCACTCGCCAGACACTCTACGCAGCCGGTGCCGCTGGGCGGCACCTTCGGATCGATCTCCTGGGATGCTCGATGGATCGCTCGGCTCCTTTGCTCCAGCGGCGGGGGCAGAGCGAAATGCACTGCGTCCGCCGGATATACTGACATACGATGCTGCGGATCGCGCAGCGGCACTGTGATAAGGACTCTCGGCCAGAGGCTGGACCAGCCGGGGCGCGCTGCGAACGGGGTAAAGGAAGATTGGTAACGGCTCTCGAGAAGAACCTGCGAATGCTGGTCGTCGGGGTGTTCGCCTCTGCCTTTCTGGCGTACGTGGCGTTGACGTGGCACTGGATGGTTTTGTGCGACTCCGTCATTATGCATTATGTGAACTTTCTGATGGCGCACGGGATGAAACCGTACAGCCAGATCACGGATAACAATCTGCCGGGCTCGTATATGAGCGAGTGGCTGGCGATGCACGTCTTCGGTGCGGGCGACTATGGCTGGCGGCTTTACGAGTACTTTCTCGCGCTGGTGCTGACGGCGGGGCTGGTGGTGATCGCGCTGCCGTACGACTGGGTGGCGGGGGTGTTCGCGGCCGGCATGTTCGTGATGCTGCACGGCAAGGAAGGATCGTGGTGGACGATCGAGCGCGAACAGGTGATGACGGTGATCCTGGTGCTCGGGTATGCGGCGATGTTCACGGCGGTACGCCGGCAGCGTCCGGCGTGGATGCTGGGGATGGGCTTCTGTACGGCGTTCGCGGCGTCGATCAAGCCTACGTTCGCGCCGCTGTCGATCGTGCTGCTGATCCTTACCGCGCTGGTGCTGCGCCGGCGCGGGCAGGCGTGGGCGCCGGCGGTGCTGTACGGGCTCTGCGGAATGCTGGCGGCGACGCTGCTGAATGTGGGGTTTCTGCTGGAGCATCATGCGTTGAGCGACTTCTTTGTCGCCCAGCGCGTGGTGACGACCTACTATGTGGCCTTGAGCCATCTTGCCTTTCCGGAGATGGTGAAGAAGCTGCTGCCGCCGTTCGACGCGCTGGTGGCGTTCGGGGCTCTGGTGCTGGCGGTGTCAGGCCGGCGCTGGACCTGGGAGCAGTGGGCGCTGGCGCTGGGCGCGGGCCTGGGGCTGCTCTCCTACTTTCTGCAGCACAAAGGCTACTATGCCCATCGCTACGTGTTTGTGGTGCTGCTGCTTCTGCTGGCGGGCCTTGAGTTGATGCGCGGGTTGCGCGCGCAGGACTGGCGGAGATGGGTGAGCGCGGGCCTGATCGCCGCGACGCTGGCGGTGTTCGTGCCGTACTCGCTGTGGGCGACATGGAAGGTGAAGGGTACCAGCGACTTTGCGCTGACACTCGAGTCCGATCTCCAGCGGCTGGGCGGGACTGAGTCAGTGAGCGGGACGGGGCTGCCGGATCGTGCGGAGCAAGTCGCGACGGGGCAGGGTGCGACGGGGCGTCTGCAAGGCCAGGTGCAGTGCCTGGATCTGGTGTGGGGATGCATTGACGCGCTTTATCGTCTGGGGCTGGTGGAGAATACCGGGTTCACGGGGGACATGATCGTGTTCGACCCGGCCGACAGTCCGGCCCGGCGGGATGCGCGGGCGATGTGGTGGCAGGCCGCGCAGGAGCATCCGGCCGCGGTGCTGGTGCTCTCGAACGAGTACTTTCAGGGACGGAATACCTGGACCAAGATGGCGAACTGGCCGGAATACCAGCGTTACGTGGAGGCGCACTACACGCTGGTCATTACGCGGGGCTTCCCCGACGAGTTCGGCCTGCACTACTGGACCACCGACCCGCGCGACCTGCATGCCTACAAGCTCTATGTTCGTAACGGGAGCCCGCTTCTGCAGGTGAAGCTGGCACCGCCGGGGAAGAACGAGACGTCCGGGTAGAGAGGCTTACCAGGTCTTCCAGGGTGCGTTGCCGGAGGCCCACATCTCCTCGAGCTGCTGTTTGTCGCGCAGGGTATCCATGGCCTGCCAGAAGCCGTGATGAAAGAAGGCGTGGACCTCGCCGGCGGCGACCAGCTTTTCGATGGGTTCGCGCTCGAACATCTGCTTCTCGTCGGTGATGGCGTCGAGGGCGCCGGGCTCGAGGACGAAGAAGCCGCCGTTGATCCATCCGCCTTCGTCGGTGGGCTTCTCCTGGAAGGAGTAGATCTGGGTGTCCTTGAGGCCGAGCGCGCCGAAGCGTGCGCGCGGCTGCACGCTGGTCAGGGTGACGGCCTTGCGGTGGGCTTTGTGGAAGGCGACCAGCGCGGTCAGATCCACGTCGGCGACGCCGTCTCCGTAGGTCATGCAGAACGATTCGCCGGGAGTGAGGTACTGGCGCACGCGGCTGAGACGTCCGCCGGTGCCGCTGTTGTCGCCGGTATCGACGAGGGTAACGCGCCAGGGTTCCGCGACCGAGTTGAGCACGGTCATGCTGTTGTCCCTCATGTCGAAGGTGACGTCGGACATGTGCAGGAAGTAATTGGCGAAGTACTCCTTAATCATGTAGCCCTTGTAGCCGCAGCAGACGACGAAGTCGTTGATGCCGTGCTGCCCGTAGAGCTTGAGGATGTGCCAGAGGATCGGGCGTCCGCCAATCTCGACCATCGGCTTTGGACGTGTGCTTGTCTCTTCGGCGATGCGCGTGCCGAGACCGCCTGCAAGGATGACTGCTTTCATGTGAATGACTGTCCCCGTGACAGTTTACGGCCATGTCCACGAGTTTGCTGTGTTGTCGGACTGGGGAATCCGGCGGGAGGCGGGGTACGGTCCGCGCGGATAAAATGGGGGGACATGAGTGAAAGATCAGACCAGCTGAAGCGGCAGATTCTGGAGTTGACGGCCCAGTACCATGCGGAGGCGTTTCCGGAGCGTTCCTTTGTTCCCGGCAGCACCGGCGTGCCGGTATCGGGCAAGGTGATCGGGCCGGAAGACCTGAGCGCGGTGGTGGAATCCGCGCTGGATGCGTGGTTTACCACCGGACGCTGGGCGAAGGACTTCGAACGCAAGCTGGCGCGCTTTGTGGGCGTGCGCTCGGCCAGCTTGGTGAACTCCGGTTCGAGCGCGAATCTGGTGGCGCTGTCGGCGCTGACGTCCCCCAGGCTGGGGGACCGGCAGTTGAAGCCCGGCGATGAAGTGATCACGGTCGCGGCGGGCTTCCCGACGACTGTGAATCCGATCATTCAGAATCGGCTGGTGCCGGTGTTTCTGGACGTGACCCTGCCGACGTACGAGATCGACGTAACGAAGCTGGAGGAGGCGTACAGCCCAAAGACCAGGGCGGTGATGATCGCGCACACGCTGGGCAATGTCTTCGATCTGGACGCGATCACGGCCTTCTGCAAGGCGCACACTCTGTGGCTGATCGAGGACTGCTGCGACGCGCTCGGATCGACGTGGCGGGGCCAGAAGGTGGGCACATTTGGCGACATCGCGACGGTGAGCTTTTATCCCGCGCACCACATCACCATGGGTGAGGGCGGCGCGGTGCTGACCGACAAGCCGGCGCTGCAGGTGCTGATCGAAAGCTGGCGCGACTGGGGCCGCGACTGCTGGTGCGAGCCCGGCCAGGACAATACCTGCGGCAAGCGCTTCGACTGGCAGCTGGGCACGCTGCCCTGTGGATACGACCACAAGTACACGTACTCGCACATTGGCTACAACCTGAAGGCGACCGATATGCAGGCGGCGCTCGGGGTTTCGCAGATTGCCAGGCTGCCGGACTTTATTGAGCGGCGCAAGGCGAATTTCGCGTACCTGAAGAACGCGCTCAAGCCGCTCGAAGACGTGCTGGTGCTGCCGGTGGCGAGCGAGCATGCGGACCCGAGCTGGTTCGGTTTTCCGATCGCGGTGAAGGAAGATGCGCCGTTTACGCGGGATCAGCTGACGCGCCACTTCGATGCGAAGAAGATCGGTACGCGGCTGATGTTCGCGGGCAATCTGCTGCGGCAGCCGGCGTATGAAGGGATCGAGTGCCGGGTGATCGGCGACCTGAAGAACACCGACTATGTGATGAACCAGGTCTTCTGGATCGGGGTCTTTCCGGGGCTGACGCACGAGATGCTGGACTATATCGCGCAGACCGCGCGCGAGTTCGCGGAGGCGAGCCGCAGCGGCTTGAAGATCGTCTAACGGTTGAGTGCGGGAAACAAGAAGGGCGGCAGCCGACTGGCTTGCCGCCCTTCTTGTTTGCGGGAGAGGTTAGCGGTTGAGAACTGCCCAGCGTTTCTCGAGCATGTCGATGCGCTTCGCATCTTCCTGCTGGATGGCTCCGTAGTAGTCGCGTTTGTTCAAGAGCCACAGCATCTCGAAGTGGACCGCGTTGAGCAGACCCTGGTCGATGTGCGCCTCGTTGGCCGCCTGCGCGTCGAAGATGACCTTGCGCGTCTCGAAGCGCGTGAGGTGAACGCCCACCATCTGTTTGAGCACGGCGATCGAATCACCGGAGACGCCGCCGCCGACGACGAGATCGCATCCGGCAGCCTTGCAGGCCGCCGCGGTTTTGAGGACATACTCGGTGACCTCCGGTCCGTTGATGGCGTCGCGGCCGAGCCCGGCGGAGAGCGAAAAGTCGACACGGCCGAAGACGACTCCGGCGAGCTCCGGCGCCTTCGCGGTGGTCGTGACCATCTCGTCCAGCAGCTTGAAGGCGCTGATGGTTTCGAGATTGAAGAGGAAGTCCGTCTCCTCCTGATCTTCAGCGGTGTACACCTTGCCGACGGCTTCGGCAAACTTGGTCAGCGCGTAGGTGCTCTCGATCATGGGCGCGATGATATAGTCGACGCCGATCTGCTTGCTTTCGATGAGGTCGCGGATTGCCTCGCAACCGCCGATCTTGAGTCCGAATTTGAGGCCCGCCTTGCGGCAGATTTCCACGAGGCGCAGCAGTTCGTCAACCCGCGTGCCCTCCGCCTCGAACTCCGCTTTGACGGCAAGATAGCCGAACTCTTCTTTGCCCTTTTTGAGCAGATCGAGCATCTTGCGTTCTTTAGTATTCAAGTCTGTTTCTCCTGAGACCCATCGTTACCCGTTGAAGCCGCGGTCCGGACCTGCACCGAACGCTGATCGAGGGTGCTGCTCCACTGTACCGAAGGTCGAGCCCCGAGGGAAAGGTCGACTTCCGTGGAGGCTCAGGCTGAGACCAGCCGGATGTATTCACGGATCTGGGCGAGCGTGAATGCCTGCATGTCGTTCACCTCGGACGCGCCGGCCCGGGTTGCTTCCTGCCAGGCTCGATACCACTGGACGAGCCAGGAGAGCGCGGTTTCGAGATTCAGGAGGGGGCTCCATTGCAGATCGCGGCGGGCGCGGCTGGCGTCGAGCTTCAGGTAACCTGCTTCGTGAGGACCGCCGTCGTTCTCGATGATCCAGCTGGCGCCGCTGCCCCAGAAGCCGGCCATACGCTCCGCGATCCAGGCGACCGGTCGGGCGTCCGCTTCGCCGGGCCCGAAGTTGTAGGCGGTCGCCGAGGCGGCGCGGGTGGCCGGATCACCGAGCAGGTTTTCGGCCAGACGGAGGTAGCCATGAATCGGTTCGAGCACATGCTGCCAGGGACGGATCGCATGCGGACGGCGGATACGCACGGGCTCGCCGGAGAGGAAACCGCGGACCAGATCCGGGATCAGCCGGTCGTCCGACCAGTCGCCACCGCCGATGACGTTGCCGGCCCTTGCGGTCGCGACGGCGACGTGATGTTCGGCGAGCCTCTCGACAGGGAAGTAAGACTGGCGCCATGCGGCGGCGACGATCTCCGCGCATGCCTTCGAGCTGGAGTAGGGATCATAGCCTCCGAGCGGATCGGTCTCGCGGTAGGGCCAGACCCACTCCTTGTTTTCGTAACATTTGTCGGTGGTGATGGAGATGACGGCGCGGACGGACGAGGTGGCGCGGACGGCTTCGAGCACCCGGGCGGTGCCCATCACGTTGATCTCGTAGGTCTCAATCGGCTCCCGGTACGAGAGCCGTACCAGCGGCTGCGCGGCGAGGTGGAAGACCACCTCCGGCCGGAACTCCGACATGGCGGCGTTGAGCCGGGCGGCATCGCGAATGTCGCCGCGCACATCGTCCACGACCTCGCCGATACGCGCCACCTCGAACAGATTCGGCTGGGTGTACGGGTCGAGACTGTAGCCGCGGACGGTTGCCCCCAGATGGGCGAGGTAGAGGGCGAGCCAGCCTCCCTTAAATCCGGTGTGTCCGGTGAGGAAGACGCGGCGCCCGCGCCATCGCTCTTGATTGGGATTTTTTTCCATGACGCCTGCCTGCATTTCTGTAAGTCTGCATGAACGCAACCGGGTCTTGATCGCGGTGTACCCCTCCCAGAGTGCCACAAGAGAGACCGGAGCGGGCCTGGCGGGGGTCGAGGCTTGCGACCGGCTGCTTGCGCGCATGAGCCCGGTGAAGTCGAAGAACATCCGGTGATTGTTCCTCGCCGGACTTTCGGTGAAGGTGTGGAAGTGGGTCGAATCGTTTCCTCTCGCCTTTGAGCGGAGCCGGCCGGGCTGACGCTAGTGCGGAACCTGAGCGGGTGGCGAGTCAATCGCTCCGGGAGCTTTCGTCGCGGCTTGAAGCTTCTGCAGGAAGGCGGGGTCCTTGCGGAGGGGCGTCAGGTCGGGATCTCGCAGCATCTCGGCGTTGGGTTCGATCTGCGCGGCGTGGAGGATATTTTCCTTGGCATCGTCGAGCTTGTCGAGGTGCAGGTCGACGAGGCCGAGGTTGTACCAGGCGGCGGGGTTGTCGGGGGCGAGGCGGGCGGCGGCGGCGTATTGTTTTTGCGCGTCGTCGAACTTGCGGGCGCGGGTGTCGATGCCGGCCAGTGCGAAGGGGAAGCGCCAGTCGTCCGGAGCGCGGTCGATGGCCTCCTGCATGGTGTGCGCGGCTTCGTCGTACTTGCCCTCGCCGGCCCTGGCTTCGGCGAGTGCCTGATGCGCCTCGGGGTTGGTGGGCTCGAGACCGATTGCCTTCGCGGCAGTACCGATGGCGAGCGCGTTTTTGCCCCCGGCGACGGCAATGCGGGCGAGGGTGACCAGGGCGGGAACACATTCATCGTCGAGCTCGAGGGCTTTGTTGGCTTCGGTGGAGGCCTGATCGAGCACTTTGGGGTCGTGCCGGGTTTGATAGAGGTCAAAGTGGGCTTCGGCGAGTCCTGCCCAGCCAAGGGCGAAGTCGTCGTCGTCGTCGGTGAGTTTCTGGAATTGCGCAAGGGCGGCGCTGATGTTGGCCGGCTTGTAGCTTTGTTCGAGCAGGCCCTGTGCCTGGACGAAACGGGTGTAGGCGGGGCCGGCGGGGGGTGGCGGTTTTGGGATGTGGAGAGCTCCGGCGGCGGCGGCGATGGCGGCTTTGTCGGACTTATCGTCGTCATCATTCGACTTCGAGTGCGAGGAAGCGTCGCAACCGAAGAAGATCTTGTAGAGAAGCCAGGAGGCGAAGAGTGCGCCGATGATCTTTTTTCTGGTCCACTCGATGGTCTTGACTTTGGTGGTGGCGGTGACGAGGGCTTCGGTGGCGGTGGCTTCGAGGGCGGCGCGGAAGTTGGCGGGCGGAGGCGGGGTGGATACAGGGGCTGCGGGAGTAGTGTGCGGGGTGGAGTTCGAGGTGTGGCTCGGGGTGATGTTCTGAAAGCCGGGTTGGGTGCCGGGTTGGGTGCCGGCCTGGCTGCCTGTGTAGGGCAGGCTGGAGGTGGGCGATTCGGAGTGGAAGACGGCGTGGGTGGAGGTAATGCCGGAGTTGAGCGAGGAGGTGAGGGCTTCGGCGAGCTGCCCGGCGGACTGGAAGCGACAGGCGGGGTCGATCTCGAGGGCGGTGGAGACGGTGCGGAGGAAGGTGTCGGGGAGATCGGGGCGGAGATCGATGAGCGGCTTGCGGCGGGCGATGGCCTCGGTGGCCTCGCGGGCGCTGAGACCGGTGAGCCGCGCGGGATGGGCTCCGGAGACAAGGAAGTAGAGCAGGATGCCGACGGCGTAGAGGTCGGAGGCGACGGTGGCGGGCGCGCCGCGGAAGAGCTCGGGGGCCATGAAGCTCTGGGTGCCGGCGAGGGTGGCTCCGGCGTGCGGGAGCGTGGAGAGGCCGAAGTCCATGAGGAGGATGCGTCCGCCCTCCTCGCGCATGACATTTTCGGGCTTGATGTCGCGGTGGAGGAGGCCGGCGGCGTGAACGGCGGCAAGCGCGCGGCAGATGTCGATGCCCATGAGGGCTGCTTCACGATAGCCGAAGGGGCCCTGCTCGCGGACGATGGCGGCGAGGGTCTTGCCGCGGATGTAATCGGTCCAGAAGCCGACGCGCTCCTGGTGGCGGTCGATGCCGTAGACGGGAGTGATGTTGGGATGACGGACGCTGGCGAGAGCGCGGGCTTCGCGAAGCATCTGCTGCCAGGCTTCTTCGCCGGCGATGGCATTGGGGAGCAGGAGCTTGAGGGCGATCTCGCGCTGGAGGTGGGGGTCCCAGGCACGATAGACCTCGCCGAAGCCGCCGGCGCCGGCGCGGGAGAGCAGCTCGAAGGGCCCCCATATCGTGAGGAGCGGCGGGGGCGGCGGCGCGGGCTGGGGCGCCGGGTCGCTGCCGAACGGGATGGTGGGGTCGTCCGTCATGCGTAGGTGCCGACGCGGAGTGCGGTGGGGCGAAGAGGCGGGAAGCGCGGCGTGTGAGCAGTATACGGCGGGGAGATTTTGGGTGGGGTTTGTTCCTGCTTATGGGGCGAACTGGGTGGTGTAGACGGTGGCTGGGTCGAGCGGGTGGTCGAGGACTTTGAGGTCGAGGAGCTGCTGGCAGAGGGTGTTCCAGCGGGCTTGCGTCATGTGGCCGAGGTGGGAGTCGGGGGTGTCGAGGCCCTGGACAAAGTGGTCCTGCTTGAGGGTGGAGACGGAGAAGTTCATCCAGTCGGGGCTCATGGCGGGGTTGAGTCTGGCGATTTCGGCGTTGGCCTTTGCGGGGTCCGCGAGGTAGTCGTGCCAGCCCTGCAGCGAGGCGGTGACGAACTTCTGGACGAGGTCGGGATGAGCGTGAAGAAACGGGCGTGAGGTGAGGATGACGCGGTAGGGCTGGTACTCGGTGGAGGAGATGAGGAGGGTGCGGGTGGGCGCGCCGGCCTTCTGAGCGAAGTACGGCTCGGAGGTGACGAAGGCCTGCTGGATGTAGTTGGGATCCTGGAGGAAGTTGGCGACGGCATAGGTGGCGGGGATCTCGCGAGTCTGGTTGAGGTGGTAGCGCCTGACCAGATACTGGAACCAGATGGAGCCGGGCTTGACGGCGACGGTGCGGCCGTCGAGATCGGCGAAGGTGCGGACGGGGGAGTCGGCGTGGACCATGACGGCCTGGGGATCCTGCTGCATGGTGGCGGCGACGGCGACTTCGGGAATGCCGCGGGCGTTGTCGACGAGGACGGAATCGGAGGAGCCCATGGCGAACTGCGCCTGGCCGGAGGCGATGCGCTGGCCGGCGACGATGGTGGGGCCGCCCGGGGCGATCTCGACGTCGAGACCCTGAGCCTGGTAGAGACCTTCGCGCTGCGCCTCGTCGAAGCCGCCCATCTCGGGCTGTGGGTACCAGTCGGTCTGGAGGACAAGGTGGATGAGCCCGGCGGGCGTGGCGGGGTGGGGATGGCAGCCGGTGAGGAGGAGGGTTGCGAAGAGGAGTGTGTGCGGGGGTTTCATGCGTTGTCTCTCTGAACATCCTGCTGAGGTCGGCTTTGTGGAGGCCCGGTCATCGCTGCGCGACGGAGTCCCGATTTGTTTACCTTTCCACCTTCGCTTCGCGGAGGCAGAACACCCGGCGTGCTGAGGGATACACCCGACGATAGCTCGGCTGTGCCTCGCGATCACGGGGCTCCCCGATCCGGCCAGGGATTTGCGGGGAAGAGGGTTTGGACGAAGGCCAGGAGTCTGGCGTCCTGGCCGCGGGGGGCGGCGATCTGGATGCCGGTGCCGCGGGCTGCGTTGAGGAGTTCGCCGGGAAGTGCAACGACGGGCGAGCCGGAGAGCGAAAAGGGTGTGGTGTAGCGGAGGATGGCGTTCCGGGCGGCGCTGTTGTCGCCGCTCGCAAGGAGCTTCGAGACCGGTGCGCAGGGGGCAACGAGAAAGTCGAACTCTTCGAAAAGAGCGGAGGTTTTCCGGCGAAAGGCTTCGAGGCGGGTGTGATGCCATGCGAGCTCGTCGGGGGTGATGGAGGCGCCCCAGTGAAGGCGCTGGGCGATGGGGGTTTCGAAGTGGTCGAAGAAGCCCTGATGGATGAGGGCGGCCTCGGCGGCCTGGATGGGGAAGAAGATGTCGCGGGCATCGGCGAGGAAGGTGGGGTCGAATTCGCGGATACCGTCGGTGTGGGGGTTGAGGGCGTGGAGCCAGGCGGAGTAGGCGGCGATGACCTCGACCGAGGCATCCCAGAGGAAGCCTCCGGGGACGGCACCGATGCGGGGCGGGTTGTGGTCTGCCGAGCGGCCGATGCCGAGAAGTTCGGAGGCAAAGCAGGCGAGGTCGCGGGGGTCGCGGAGGAGCAGGCCGATGGTGTCGAAGGATGGAGCGAGGTGGATGCCGCCGCGCCACAGGCCTTCAGTGTTCGGATCGTCGTGCTGACCGGTGCGGGGCTCGGCGCGGCGGTCGTGACCCAGCGAGGCACGGAAGCCGGTGAGTCCGCAGAGCGCGGCGGGCACACGGATGGAGCCGCCGGTGTCGGTGCCGATCGCGGCGAGCGCGGAGCCCTCCTGGAGGGAGGCTGCGGCACCGGAGGACGAACCGCCGGTGAGCAGGGTGGCGTCGCGCGGCTGGAGCGCGTCGCCGAAGGCGGCGTTCTCGCCGGTGATGCCGTAGGCGAGCGGATGGAGGTGAGTCTTGCCGGTGATGAGCGCACCGGCGAGCCGGATCTGCGCGGCCATGGCGGAGTCCCAGGTGGCCCTCTGGGTGCGCATCGCGTAAAAGCGAGCGCCGGCGGTGGTGACGGTGCCTGCGAGGTCGAAGCAATCCTTGAGCGAGATGGGGATGGCGAAGAGCGGCGGGCGGCGGTCGCGGTCGGGAAACTGCTGTTCGAGGCGGGCGGCCTGGTCGAAAAGATCCTGCTGGCTGAGGTGGAGATAGGTGTTGCGAGACTTGCTGCCGTTGGCCTCGGCGAAGGCGTGGCGGGCGATGTCGGTGGGGGTGAGGGCACCGGAGGCGAGCGCGCGGCGGTAGGTCGTGAGCGGCGAGAGCGGTTCGAGCGCGGAGAAGACGGGTTGTGGTGAATCGGGTGGATCGGGTGAATCGATAGACACGATCAGGCCTCGGGTTCGGGGGAGGTGAGATAGAGAAGCGTGACGCCCAGGATGGTGAACATGCGGAAGGCGGCGTCCTGGCCGTTCCAGGTGCGGGACTGCCACATGAGGAACCACTCGCCGCCGATGGAGAGAAAGGCGACGGACCAGAGCAGCAGTCCCAGCGTGAGAGCGGCGATGCCGACGGTCTTAGCGCGCTGAAAGGTCTGGCGTGACTCGCGCAGGGTGAGAGCGAGGCGGACGGAGCCCCACCAGGCGAGGACGGCGGTGGCGGTTTCGGTGGCGATGATGAGGCCGTAGAAGAGGGCGTGGATCCAGGCCGGATTGAGGGCTCGCCACATGCCGCGGTTGCCGGGGAAGGTGGAGTCCATCATGAGGACGTGGCGGACGAACTGGAAGTTGGACTCGTAATCGGTGGTGTTGTTGAAGACGACGAGGGTGAAAAAGAACGCGACCGCGGCGAGCAGCAGGAGCTTGGAGGTACGCAGGGTGAGGGTGTGGGCGGGCAGGCTTATGGTCACTGGGCGGCCGCCTTGCTGGAGGTGTCAAAGGTGCGGAAGTAGGCGGTGAGGGCGGCGAGCGTGGGCTGGTCGTAGGTGGGGTTGGCGGGCATGCGCGAGTGAGGCTCGATGCGGGTTGGGTCGTGGACCCAGGCGGCGAAGAAGCGGGGCTGTTCGCGGGCCCAGACGGCGATCTGGGCCCAGCCGACGCCGGATTTGGTGCCGCCGGCGCTGCGCAGGAAGTGACAGCGGAGGCAGTTCTGTCTGGCGATGGTGAAGTCGGCTTGCTCGGGGGAGTTGGGAGCGAAGTTGCCGCGAGGGGCGAGCGGGCCGAAGGTGGAGGCCTGCGTGGTGAAGCGCAGGGAAACGACGTTGTCCGGGAGCTGCTGCTGGTCTCGATGGGCGAGAACCTGGAAGGCGGGGACGAAGTGCGGGTACATGACAACGTAGGGGCTGGGGTCGTACTGGCGGGCTTCTTTGGCCCACCGGGTGAGCGGCTTGTTGTCGATGGTGAGGACGAGGATGGGGTGATGTTGGGCTATGTATTCGGCTGGGAAGTGGGCGCGATAGCGGTCGGCGCAGTCGGCTTCGAGGAGGTCGGCTTGCGGGGCTGCTCCGAGGGCGTGGCTGAGTGTTTCAAAGGAGACGCCGGCGACGTGCAGGGTGCCGGGGTAGTCGGGATTGTCGGTGATGGTGACGCGGGTCTGCGGGAGGTGGAGGAGGTCGGCGTAGCGGAGGAAGCCGTGCTGGCCCTGGATCAAGCCGGTGACCTGAAGGTCGGAGTCGGACTGGCGGGTAGGGTAAAGGATCGGCTTTGGCGTGGTGGGGCC
This sequence comes from uncultured Acidobacteriaceae bacterium, assembly GCA_964247715.1. GTDB lineage: Bacteria > Acidobacteriota > Terriglobia > Terriglobales > Acidobacteriaceae > Edaphobacter. The sequence goes on from CAXTVJ010000005.1 coordinate 39,793, forward strand.
TGCGAGGGCGGCGGCGTACGCGAGGGCCGCGCCTGCGAGCAGGGGGATGGAGGGAGTTTGCCGGGGCACAGCTTCATTGTGCGGGACGGTTGGGGTGGAGGGAAGAGCGAAGTGCGGATCGCGTCCCCCACGATGGTGTTAGGTTGAGGTGCATGAGTGTGGAGAAGCGGCTGGAGGAGTTGGGGATTGTGCTGCCGGAGGCGCCGGCAGCGGGGGGAAACTATGTTCCGGCGAAGCAGGTGGGCGAGCTGCTGTTTCTTTCCGGAGTGATCTCGCTCGGGGAGCATGGTGTGGTGATCACCGGAGTGTGCGGCGGTGACAGCACGGCGGAACAGGGTTACAAAGCGGCGCGACGGTGCGCGCTGGCGCAGCTGGCGGCGATCAAGCGGGCGCTGGGGACGCTAGATGCGGTTCGCGAGGTGGTGAGCGTGAATGGGTATGTGCAGGCGGTGGACGGGTTTCCGGATGCGCCGAAGGTCATCAACGGGGCTTCGGATCTGCTGGTGGAGGTGTTTGGCGAGGCGGGCCGGCATGTGCGGGCGGCGATTGGGGTGAATGCGCTGCCGCGGCATGCGCTGGTGGAGGTGCAGATGGTGGTGGCAGTAAAGCAGGGGCCCGTGGCTGGGGACTAGCGACTGCGGCGGAGGTATGAAAGGCAAATACTGAGCTTCCGGACTGTCGTCCGGAATGACGACTCAGCTCCGCTTGACGAGAACGGGAATGACGGCCCAGGAGGGTGGATGGGAAAGACGCATGAGTTGACGGCGGAGCCGGTGCATTCCTTCTGGGATCGGGAGTGGTCGGCTCGGCTGACGATCGAGAACGGGGATGTGGTGGAGTTCGCGTGTCTGGATGCGAGTGGCGGACAGGTGCGTCCGGGGATGACGTCGGCGGAGTTTGGCGGGATTGATCGGGGGCGGATTCATGCGCTGACCGGGCCGGTGGCGGTGCATGGGGCGGAGCCGGGGGATGTGCTCGAAGTACGGGTGCTGGAGGTGGCGCATCAGGGCTGGGCATGGACGAGTGTAATTCCGGGGCTTGGGTTTCTGGATGATCGGTTTACCGAGCCTTTTCTGTTTCATTGGGAGCTGGAAGGCGAGGTGAGCCGTTCGCTGGCACCGGCGGTGGTGCCGCTGCGGCCGTTCTGCGGGGTGATGGGGGTCGCTCCGGCGGAGCCTGGACGGTTCAAGACACGGCCGCCGGGGATGTTTGGCGGGAACCTGGATGTGCGGGAGTTAAGTGCGGGTGCGGTGCTGTATCTGCCGGTGTTTGCGCCGGGGGCTCTGTTCTCGTGCGGGGATGCGCATGGCGCGCAGGGCGATGGCGAGGTGTGCATCAACGGGATGGAGATGCCGGCGGATGTGCGGCTCGGATTTCATCTGCACAAGGGGGCTCGGCTGGATGGGCCGCTGTTGGAGTCTCCTGCGCGTGGAGATCGCGGGGATGCGGCGGAGTGGGTGGTGGTGGAGTCGGGGGAAGACGCGTTTGTTGCGGCGCAGAGGGCGACGAGCCGGATGGTGGATCTGCTGGTATCGCAGTGGGGGTTCAAGCCGGTGGAGGCTTACGTGCTTTGCAGCGTGACGATGAATCTGCGGATGAGCCAGGTGGTGAATCGGCCGATGGTGACCGTGAGTGCGGGGATACGGAAGAGCGTGCTGCCGGAGCGGCAACTCTTCTAGGAGCGACGGCAAAGTCGCCCTTACGCCGGGCGGGCGGCACTTCGTGCGGTCAAGAGCTTCGCGTAGTCCTCCCGTTGGTCGGCACGAATGGAGGTGTGGTTTGGTGGTGAATGATGCGGCGGTGGTGGCGGAGATTGCGGATCTCTATCCGCAGTACGAGCGGGCGCTGATGGAGAACGACGTGACTATGCTGACTGCGATGTTTTGGCGGGCGCCGGAGGCGATGAGATTTGGCGTGGGCGAGAACTTATATGGGTTTGATGAGATTGAGGAGTTTCGGCGGGAGCGGCCGAGTGTGGGGCTGGCGCGGACGGTGACG
>CAXTVJ010000005.1:41890-112370 GCA_964247715.1 uncultured Acidobacteriaceae bacterium
GAGGCGGAAGTGGCGGGGGGCGATGGGCTCGACGGTGATCCGGGTGGGGTCGCCGGTGCGGGTGGGAAAGGTGTGCAGGAGGGTGGACGGCTGATCGTACGCCACGCAGCTTAAAAGGGAGAGGTTGTCGCAGGCCTGGAGCAGGCGGAAGTTGTTGAAGATGGTCGCGGTGGAGGACTCTGCGGGGGTGAAGGCGGAGTCGTTGCGGATGGCTTTGTGGAGGGCTTCCTGACGGAGGCGCTGGCGGTTGAGGAAGTCGTCGAGCAGGGGCAGGTCGTCGGGGGCGATGGTGGCGCGGTCGGCGCGCTCGGTGAGCAGGTTACAGGTGTGCATGGAGACGAGAAGGGCGGCGTAGGGATCGGAGATCTCGATCTGCCGGACGGCGGATTCGCGAACGGCGAGGTAGGAGGCGAGATCGATTTCCTCAAAGGCTGAGTAGCGGCCCACGAGTTCGCGTGAGAAGGCGGAGGGTTTGCCCTGACGGGTGATGGTGGGGTGGGCGTCGCGGACCAGCCAGCCGTCGTCGTGGACGTGGACACCGTGAAGGACTTCGATGCGGGGGACGGGCCGGGGAAAGAGGTCGTTGCCCCAGTGCTCGGCGAATTGGCTGGCGAGGTGGGCGTGGTCGGGATGGGTGATGAGGAAGTAGCCGGTCTGGGTCGCTTGTCGGAGCATTCGATTTCAGAGTAAAGGGGAGGCCCGGAGCGTTAAGGAGGAGTCTCCGGATCTTCCTTCTGGATCAGCGAATCGATACGGAGAAGCGGGCTCAGTGCCGGCCCGCGAGCGGTGCCTGCTCCTGCACCGCGTCCGTGCAGAGCCAGCCTGCAGTGATCTCCGTCGTGGCGGAAGAGACAGCAAGAAGTTACTGGCGGGAAGCTAGAGCCCGTGCCGCAGCGGCAGGAACGGGAAGAGACGCAGGAGACAGACGCAGTCGAAAGCCCTCTGAGGCGGTCCGACAAGAGCACCCGGTCTTGTCCACGCGACTAAGATCTTCTCTTCCTGTCTTCCTCGTGACAGACGAGAATCGTCATGTCGTCTCCCTGGGGAGAGCCAGCGGTGAATGACTCGAGCTCCCCCAGGATGCTGTTCACGATTTCTTCGGGAGCCTGACTTGCGGACAAGAGGCAGCGCCGGACAGTCGCTTCGAGGGCCATTTCTCCCCACTCGAGTCCGTGCGCGCTGTTTGCCTCCGTGACGCCATCCGTGTAGGCGACGAGAAGGTCTCCGTCAGCCACGGCCATTGTTGCGGATTCGTAGACGGCATGCTGCAGCAGTCCGGTCACGGTGCCGCCGATGCTGAGACGGTTCGACGACCCGTCCGCATGAAAGAAGAGAGGCGGGTTATGGCCGGCGTTGACGTAAGTAAGCGTGCGACCTGGCACGTCCCAGGTGAAGAGGAAGAGCGTGGCGTAACGGCTCGACGAGGACGCGGCATAGAGCAGGGCATTCAGGCGAGTCACGAGTGTGGTCAGGGAGAGCCCGGGCGCGAGTGTAAGGGCGTGCAGCGAGGCACGCAGCGAAGCCATCAACAAGGCTGCGGGCACCCCTTTCCCGGAAACGTCGGCGATCACGCCGTAAACGAGTCCGTCCGGGGTGGAGAAGAGGTCATAGTAGTCGCCGCCGATCTGTCCGGCACTGCGATATGCGGCGGCCGCATGCAGGCCGGGGATGAGAGGCAGCTGCGGAGGCAGAAGGCGTTCCTGTACCTCTCGGGCGAGCTCGAGTTCGCGGAGTGTGCGTGCGCCTTCAACGGCCTGTTCGCTGATGGAGCTGACCATTCTGGCGACCTCAAGACCTCGCCCCATCTGCGGGCCGAGATCTCTGAGGAAGCGCAGCTCGGCGCGGGTGAACGGGAGGCCGCGGTCGCGGGCGAGTACGGCGAAACCCATCAGTCCGGTCCGGCCTTCGAGCGGGAGGAGAAGCTGCGCATGGAGCGCGGTGAGCGTTTCCAGCTCGCAGGGGTCCGCGAGCAATTGCCAGCCATCAGGCTGTGCATTGGCGGTGCCCGGGGCAACGAAGACGGCGGGGCTGCGATCGCGCCGCATGCGGAGGACCGTGGAGCAGCTTGCCGGGAATGTGAATCCTTCGCTTGCCTCGGAGTTCTTCAGCACATACCCTGCGGCCTCGCGCACGAAGATGTTGAAGGACTGAAGGCCGAGGCCGGCGCAGACGTGGTCGGGAAGCTGCGTCAGCAGATCGTCGAGCGACTGGGTCCGCGCGGAGAGGTAGAGAAGTTCGTCGAAGGTGGCTTTGGGCGGCTTTGCCGGGGACCGGAGTACCTGTCTTACGAGTGTGTCGAGGTGAGCCGCGATGGAGAAGAACGATGTCGTCATGATGGATCTCTCAGCTCCTCCTCGTACAGCGAGTCCGGGCTGGACCGGCCGCGACGCGGCAGGGTGAGGCAGGCGATGCATCCGCGGCGCTCCGCAGGGGAGAGCAGCGTGACGGTGCCGCCGTGCGCTGCCGCAATTTGACGCGAGAGCACGAGACCGATGCCGGAACCTTTCGGCTTGGTGGTGTAGAAGGGGACGAAGAGGTTGCCGGCATTGTGGATGCCGGGGCCGTTGTCCTCGATGGTGCAGCACACCTCCGCGAGGGTGGCGGTCCAGGAGAGGACGACTGCGGGGACGTGGCCGGGAGTGGCTGCGTCCGGGCTGAGCGCGGCGTCCACGGCATTCTGCAGCAGGTTAATGAGCGCCTGCTGGAGCTGGTCGGGATCGCAGAGGATGGCTACCTCAGGGCCTGGGATGACGGAGACCGGAAGGCGTGCCTCGAGTCGGGCGGTGCGTTGCACGATGTCCGCCATGCGTTCGAGTGTGAGAGTGGGTGGCGGCAGGTGGGTGAGGCGCTGATAGGCCTGCAGGAAGCGGTTGAGCGAGGCGGCACGCTCTTCGATCACCGAGAGCCCGCGCTCAAAGTCGTCGCGGTCTTCTCCGGCAAGCGCGGTGGTGCGGGTGCGCAGGCTGCCCGCGATGGAGTGGATAGGCGTGAGTGAGTTGTTGATCTCATGCGAGAGCACGCGGATGAGGCGCTGCCACGCGAGGCGCTCCTCTTCGCGGAGCACGGCGGCGACATCGGAGAGGACCAGCAGGGTGTGGGGCACGCCGTGCAGACGGAAGGTGGCGCAGCGGACCGACCAGCGAGGTGTGCGGTTGTTCAGCGGCTCGGAAGAGGCACTGGCCGGCGGATAGGTACCTTCGTCGGGCAGGGCGAGCAGGGAATCGAGCTCGAGCTCCGAGGCGCTGCGGCCGATGGGTTCGGGCGGCCCGAGTCTGAAAGCGTTCTGGGCGGCGGGGTTCAGCAGTCGGAGCCGCCGGGTGTCGTCGAAGGCGAGCACGGGCGAGTGCATGGAGGTGAGGATCCGCTCGAGCAGGCTGAGCGCGTCCTGGGCGGCCGCGCGCCGGGTCTGGAGAGTGGCGCTGAGGCTGTTGATTTCGAGCGCGAGATCGCCGACCGTGTCGCCGCGCAGGGCACCGCGTGCCCGGAAGCTGTAGTCCTCTTCGCGGATGGCGGCGACAATGTTGGTGAGGGTCTGCAGAGGACGGATGAGCTGGTTGTAGAAGGTTTCGGCGGCAGCTGCGTAGAGAGCCGCCAGCAAGACGATCAGCCCGGCCGTGTGTGCATCCGACCCCGTATCGCGGTGAAGCAGGATGGCTGTTGGAACGAGGCTGGCCAGGGTGGCGACGGCCAGCCAGAGCCGGATGCGCCGCTCAAAGCTGAGCATTCTGTGACGGCGGGCGAGGGGAACCGCAGTGAGCGCCGGCGACTCCGCTTTACGGCGTCTGGAAGGGGCCGGCCTAGAGGGCATACTTCTCCATGCGGCGGTAGAGCGCGCCGCGCGAGAGGCCGAGTGCCTCTGCTGCCTGGGATACGTTGCCGCTCGAGCGCGCCAGCGCTTTGCGGATCAGCATGGCTTCGACGGCTTCGAGCGAGAGCTCGCTGAGCATCTGCTCGGGGTCGGTGCGGGGAGGGACCTGCGGCAGGAGACCGAGGTCGGCGGGTTCGAGCAGGGGGGAGCGGGCCATCAGCACCGCGCGTTCCATGGTGTGATCGAGTTCGCGGACATTGCCGGGCCAGGGATGCGCGAGGAGCATCTGGAGGGTTGCGGGATCGAAGCCGGTGGCTGGTTTGCGATAGCGCGCGGCATACCGCGCGAGGAAGTGCGCGGCGAGCAGCGGGATATCTTCGCGGCGCTCACGCAGCGCGGGGATGTGGATCTCGACGGTATTGAGGCGGAAGAGGAGATCTTCGCGGAAGCGAGCGGACGCGGCCTCGGCGCGCAGGTCGGCGTTGGTGGCGGAGAGCACGCGGACATCGACTTTTCGGGTTTGCGAGGAGCCGACGCGTTCGAGTTCTCCGGTTTCGAGTACGCGCAGGAGCTTGGCCTGCTGGCGGAGCGGGACGTTGGCGATCTCATCGAGAAAGAGGGTGCCGCCGGAGGCGAGCTCGAAACGTCCCATGCGGTCGGCGCGGGCGTCGGTATAGGCGCCTTTGACGTGACCGAAGAGCTCGGACTCAAACGTGCCTTCAGGCAGGGCGCCGGTGTTGACGGCGACCAGGCTGTGCTGCGCGCGCAGCGAGAGGCGGTGAAGCGTTTGCGCGACGACCTCCTTGCCGGTGCCGTGTTCGCCGGTGATGAGGATGTTGGCGTCGGAGGGACCGATGCGCGCCATGAGGTCGATGACGGGGCGCATGGCCGGGGCTTCAGCGATGAACTCCGGGGCGCCCTCTGCTCGGAGGATGCGGTTCTCGGCTTCGAGGCGGGTGGTGCGCTGCTGCAGCCGGAAGAGCTCGATCTGGGTGCGAAGGATGCTGAGCAGGCGGGCGTTCTCCCAGGGCTTTCGCACGAAGTCGCTGGCGCCGCGGCGCATGGCATCGACGGCGAGATCGATATTGGCCCATGCGGTCATCACGACGATGGGCAGGAAGCTGTGACGAAGGCGTATGGCGGAGATGAGGTCGAGGCCTTCGCGGCCGGAGGTGGTGTCGCGGGTGTAGTTGAGGTCGGCGAGGACGCCGTCGAAGTCGTCGGAGGCCAGCCGCTCGATCACTTCCGCGGGGCTGGAGGCGAAGTCGACCTGATAGCCCTCGGGCTTGAGCAGAAGACGCAGCGCCTCGAGGATGTCAGGCTGGTCGTCCGCGATGAGCAGGCGAGGTTTCTCCGAGTTGGAGGCGGCGTGGAGCATCGCGCTGGTTCTCAGATGATAGGGGAGGAGTGGCTGGCCGGAGCGGGATGTTTGTGCAGCCGCGGCTCGCGCGTGTTTACGGCTGTGCGCCGTCGCGGGCCGCGTCGATGGAGATGTTGTTGGAGGTGAGGGTCTGGCCGGTGGCGCGGTCCAGTTCGACACGGGCCTTTTGATAGGCGGTGCGGGCGGCGACGAGGGCGGATTCGGCGGTGGCGAGATCGTGCCGTGCGACGAGGGTCTGGAGCGCGGAGCCAGCGCCGAGCGACTGTTCCCTGCCGGTGATGGTGAAGGTGCGCTGTTCGAGATCGCGGCTCTTCTCGGCGGCGGCGACGCGGGCCTGGCTCTGCACGAGTGCGTACTGGGCGTTGCGGACCTCGATCCGGATCTGCTTGCGCAGTTGCTGGAGGTGGAGCTCGGCCTGGCGCGATTCGAGCTCGGAGCGGATCTGGTCGGATTTGGCGACGCGGTTGCGAATGGGGATGTTTACGTTGACGCCGACATAGTAGTTGGGCGCACTGTTGTTGAAGGTATTGGTGAGGGCGCCGCCGAAGCCGGTGGGCACGGTGGACGGCATGTTGGCGGCAGGATTGTCCGAGCCGGCGAGCCCGGTGCCTCCGTAGTAGCCGACCAGATCGACCTGGGGCAGGAGATCGTTGCGCAGGGCGTCGCGGCTGATCTTGCGGTTCTTAAGATCGATGCCGGATTCAGCGAGTTCGAGACGGTGGGCGAGTGCCTGCCGGGCCAGATCTTCGCTGGCGGCCGGTGTCTGCGGGGAGGTCTGGCCTGTTTGATTGTCTGAGGACGAAGATGCCGTGGGATCGATGTTGACCGTGGAGAGGTCGATGGGGCGGACGGGCATGGCTTCGAGGACAGGGTCGTCGAGGTTCTTGGTGAGGGCGTTCTTGATCAGGAGCGACTGGAACTGGAGCTGGGAACGGGCGATGGTGAGATCCTGCTCGCGGTTGGCCACTTCAGCTTCATCTTTAACGACGTCCAGCGCGGGAATGGCCTGAAGCTGAAGCTGTTTGCGACCGGATTCGAGGGTCTGCCGGGCGAAATCGAGCGAGTCGGTCTTGACGCGTTGGTCTTCATACGCGGCCACGAGGTCCCAGTAGATGTTCGCGATCTGGGTGACGGTGGAGATGACCTGGAGCTCAAAGGCGTCGTCGGAGATCTTCTGGTTGTTGCGGGCGATGTGCAGGTAGCGCAGGTTGGGTCCGAGACCGAAGCCGGAGAGCAGATGCTGACGGACGAGCGCCTGAAACGAGCCGTCGAGCTCCGGGGTGAGGAAGGTGAAGGGGCTGTTCGAGGTGACGCGGTCGGAGTTGAAGCCGACGCTGATGCTGGTGCCGGTGCCGAAGGCCTGGGTGTAATCGAGCGTGCCGGCGAAGTCGCCGGTGTGCAGCGTGGGGACGCCGTAGGTGGCCTCGTTCGAGAGCGGCGTGATGCTGTTCTGGTAGCCGAGGGTGCCGGAGATATCGGGGTCGTAGGAGGCGACGAGGGAGCCTCCGCCGAGGGTGGACTGGACGAGGCCGGAGGCCCCGGCTCCGGCTCCTCCCTGGCCGCCGGAGGTGCCGCCCGCTCCGGCTCCCGTGGATCCTGTGCCGAAGCCGCCGATGCCGCCACCGGGCGTGTTTTGAACGACGCCGGTGTTGACGCCGAGGAAGCTGCCGCCGGCCTGGGTGCGAAGCACGTCGGCCTTGGCGATGGGGATGTTGTAGCGGGCGATGGCGAGATCGAGATTGTTCTCGAGGGCGAGCGCCACGGCGTCCTTGAGGGAGATTGCCAGGACGCCGTCATGGATGAGCGAATCGAGCCGAGGAGAGTTGGCGAGGTCGGGCGGAGGAACGTGGTCGGCGCGGTAGGCGCTCAGCGGATTGCGCGAGTGGGGCAGATCGAGCGAGACGCCGGGAGCGGCTTTGGCGGCGGCCGCGGCGACACTCGCCGGAGCCTGCGGTGCAGCCTGCGGTGTGGTTTGGGGTATGGGCGCGGCAGGCAGACCGGATGCGGGAGTTTGCGCGCGCAGGATGTTGGCGGACGCGGAGAAGAGCGCCGTGAGCGCGACGGTGGTCACGAGTTGAAAGACTGGCTTCATGAGCATTCGACCTTGAGCGAGGTTGCGGAAAGAGAGTGGGCAACGGCTTCGCCGCGAAGCCGTTCCTGTTGGTGTCGGAGTACGGAAGCCGCGCTCAGTCCACGCGCAGGGCCCGCATGGGGCTGGTGTTGGCGGCGCGACGCGCCGGGATGACGGCTGAGATGAAGGCGACGGCCGCGATCACACCGACGACGGCAAGCAGGACGGCGGGGTCTGCGGCGGAGACTCCGAAGAGTTGGGAGCGGATAAGAATACTGAGGGCCCAGGCCACCGGGATGGCGACGATCACGCCCAGCGCGGCGAGGCGCAGGACATCGGTGAGGATGAGCGAGGAGACGGCGAGGCGGGTGCTTCCAAGCGCCATGCGAATGCCGATCTCACGGGTTCGCTGCGCGGTGGAGTAGGCCAGGACGCCGTACAGTCCGATGCCGGCGAGGATGGTGGCGAGCAGACCGAACGCAATGGCGAGCAGCGTGATCATGCGGTCGTTCTGCAGGTCGAGATCGATCTGCTGGTCCATGGTGGTGAAGGTGCCGACCGGAAGCGTGGGATCGATGTGGCGCATGGCATTCTGCACCTCCTGAGTGGCCGCCGCGGGCGGAAGAGAGGTGCGCAGATAGACAAAGATCTGCGAGACTTCAGGACTCTGCTTCAGCGAACGCAGGATGACGGCGGGGATCTCTCCGCGAATGCCATCCACGCGAAAGTCGCGGAAGATGCCGACGATCTCCATCTCGACTTTGTCGGGACCCTGGAGGCCGTAGCTGATGTGGCGGCCAAGGCAGGAGGCGTTTGAGCCGTTGCAGAAGTGCTTGACGAAGACTTCATTGACCAGCGTCACCCCGGGGTGACCGAGCAAATCGCTTTCAGAGAGATCGCGGCCGGCGACGAGCGGGATCTTCATCGCACTCAGAAAATTGGGTGTGATGACGGAGTTCTGCACCTGATACGGATCGTCCACCGGACGCTGGTAGCCACTGACCTCGATGCCGTAGCGATTGCCTTGGGGCGAAAGCAACTGCTCATCCGAAGCGGAGACGGATTGAATGCCGGGGAGCGGGGTTAGACCGTCGAGGACGCGCTGCTGCACGATTGGTGTCTGGGCCGCGGAGTAGCCTGCGACCTGCGGGTCGATGTTGAACGAGAGCAGATGCGACGTCGCGAATCCCACGTTGACGGCGCGAAGCTGCTGCATGGTGCGGATGAAGAGGCCGGCACCTACGAGCAGGATGACGCTGAGGCCGATCTGCAGGCAGACGACCAGACGGCGAAGCAGCAGCAGCCCGCCGGCCCCGGTGCCGGTCGATTCTCGCAGGGTCGAGGTGAGATCGGGGCGGCGCAGCTGCAGCGCGGGTACAAGTGAGAAGCAGAGGCTGACGCCGATGGCGACGGCGAAGTTGAAGAAGAGGACGCGGTGGTCGAGGTCGCCCGTGTAAGGAGACTGACCGGTCTCATCGGCCAGACGGCTGATGAGCAGACGGATCGCGAAAGGAGCGAGCAAGACGCCGACAAAGCCGCCGCCGATGCCGATCAGCACGCCTTCGAGGAGAAGCTGCGAGAGGACCCGGCCGGACGAGGCACCGAGCGCTGCGCGCAGGGAGAACTCGCGCACGCGTCCGGCGGCGCGGACCATGAGCAGGCTGGCGACGTTGACCGAGGCGATCAGCAGCACGAGCAATGCCATGGCCATCACGGCGAGAAAGGGCTTCTGCAGCGCGTCACGGTTGAACGAGAAGCCGCGCGCTCCGGACTGGATGAGCAGCTGCGAATCCATGAAACCTTTGGTGAAGCGGGCACTCTTTGTGCCGAGCAGGCTTAGGTCGCTGGCCCGCAGCGCGTGCCAGAGGGGCGCATTTTCCCTAACCGCCTGCGCGGCGCTGACACCGGGCTTCAGCCGGCCGAGAATGCTGAGCCAGCGAGCCTTATGGTCGGTGTAGTTATAGGTGCTTTGGGGCATGGCCTGGGTGGTCATGCAGATGGGAAGCCAGATCCCGGTCTCCTGACCCCAGACCGCGCTGTGGAAGCCGGAGGCAGCGACGCCGACAATCTGAAAGGGATGGCCGCTGATGTTGAGGGTAGAACCAACCGCGGAGGGATCGGACCCGAGCTTGTCGCGCCAGAAATTGTACGAGACGACGGCGACCGGACTGGCGCCTGGCTGGACATCGTCGGAGGGCTGCAGCGTGCGACCGAGGGCGGGGAGCACGCCGACGGTCTGGAAGTAGGATCCGCTGACTGCTTCGGCCGTGACGAACTCGGCGGTTCCGTTGCGGCTGAATCCTACGTTGTTGGTGACGACGGCGGCGAGACCGGTGAAGTCGTGACCGTGATCGCGAAGCTCCACGAAGTTCGGGTAGGTGAAGTAGGACTCCTGATCGCCTCCGCTCATGGCGATCGATCCACTCCAGAAGCCATTATTCTTCAGCACGACAAGCGAGGCAGGGTCATGCACCGGCAGCGAACGCAGAAGCGCCTGGTCGAGCAGTGAAAAGATGGCGGTGTTGGCGCCGATGCCCAGCGCCAGCGTCAGGATCGCGGTCACGGCGAAGCCCGGGTTGCGGCGGAGCTGACGGAGAGCGAAGCGGAGATCGTTCCAGGCGTTGTACATCGAGAGCTCCTTCAGGCAAGCCGGGTGTGAGTGGTGACGGTGGATGGATTGTGGACGGGATCGGCAATCAGATACGGCAGTTCGCCCTCGGCGACGACCTTGCCGTCGAAGAGATGAACCTGACGTTGCGCATGCGCGGCGAAACGAACGTCGTGCGTGACCATGCAGATGGTGGAGCCTTCGTCGTGCAGTTCCGCCAGCAGCTGCATGACGGCTTCGCCATTCTTCGAGTCGAGGTTGCCGGTTGGTTCATCGGCCAGCAGAATGGATGGTGCGCCGGCGAGGGCGCGGGCGACAGCTACGCGCTGCTGCTGACCGCCGGAAAGCTGGGCGGGATAATGCCGCATGCGATGCGCCATGCCCACCCGCTCGAGGGCCTGCTCTACGCGTGCTTTGCGCTCACTGGCGGGCATGCCCGCCCGGTAAGTCAGCGGCAGTTCGACGTTTTCGAAGACGCTCAGATCGCCGATGAGGTTGAAGCTCTGGAAGATAAACCCGATCTCCTGGTTGCGGATGCGGGAACGCTCGGCGAAGCTGAGGTTCGCGACCGGCTTGCCGTTGAGCGTATAGCTGCCGCCGGTGGGCGTATCGAGCAGGCCGAGGATGGAGAGCAGCGTGGATTTTCCGCAGCCCGAAGGCCCGGACATGGCGATGTACTCACCGCGCGCGATGGTGAGATGAATGCCGGAGAGCGCGTGCGTTTCAATCTCGTCGGTGAAAAAGACCTTGGTAAGTGCGTCGATTTGAATGAGAGGGGCGGACATGCGGTGGGCTCCTTGAACATGACGATGCGTTTGGCCGGGGGTGGTTCCCGGGCTGGTTCTACTGCTGGAGGCGAACCCTTTCGGCAGAGTCCCAGCGGGACAGGTCGGAGAGGATGACGGTGTCGCCGGGGTTGAGCCCGGAGAGAATCTGGATGGAGTTGGTGGACGCGCGACCCACCTGGACCGAGACGCGGCTGGCGGTCTTGCCGTCCGGGTCGAGACGGAAGAGCGAGATGGTGGAGTTCTCGGTTCCGACGGCGGGACGTCCCACAGAGAGCACGTTCTGAAGTCGATCGAGGTCGATCGTGCCGTCGATCGAGAGATCGGGGCGCGCGCCCTGGGGAAGAGCGCCCTCGAGCTCGACATCGACGGTGACGGTGCCGTTGAGGACCGCGGGATCGATGCGCATCACCTTGCCGGCGACGATGCCGTTGTGGGTGTCGATCTCGGCAGGCTGACCGATCAGGAGGTCGCGCGCCTGGGTCTCGGGAATCTTGAGCGAGGCTTTCAGCTGGTCGGGCTGCACAACCTTGGCGAGCGTGGCGCCTATGTCGACATGCTCGCCGACCTGATGATCGAGGGAGACGAGCACGCCGGAGATGCCGGCGCGGACGGAGAGCGCGGCGGCCTGCTTCTGCTTGAGCGCGAGGATGGCGCGCGCCTGGTCTACCTTCGCCTGCTGCACAGCCATCTCGGTGGAGATGGTCTGAGAGTTGAGCGACAACCGCTGATGTTCGAGGTCGTTACGTTCTTTAAGCTCGTCGGCCTTGCCTTTGGAGGCGGAGTACGACAGACCGGAGATGACGCCAAGGTCGTAAAGGCTCTTGTCGGTCTCGGACTGGAGCGCGGCCTGCTTCTGATCCGCGGAGACGGTAGCGGCACCTGCGCGCTGGGTCATGAGGTCGCCCTGCAGATGCGCATGCACGTTCTGCAGGTCCGCCAGCGAGGCCTTCAGCTGCAGCTGCGCATCGAGGAGCTCCTGCTCCAGCTGCGGGTCGACGAGGTCCATCAGCACGGTGTCGGGAGTCACGTTTGCGCCGGGAAGCACGCGGATGCGGAGAACGGTCGCCTCGGTCTCGGCAGGGATAAGACGAATGCGATCCTCCCGCGGGACCAGGGTTCCGGGCCCGCGCACCTGGCGGACGAGTTCGCCGCGCTTGACGACGTCGGTAAAGACCGGGCCATCGAGAGCCGGGATCGCGGGTTGCAGCCGAGCAAGGTAGAAGGCCGCAAAGCCTGCAGCAGCGACGACCACCAGTGCCGAAAGGAGGAGACGGCGACGTTTCTTCTGTTTCAGGTCCGGGCGCGAGATATCCATCGCCACACAGGGATGCAGATCATGTGCCAAAGCCGAAATGACGAAAGCAGCTGAAAATTCGCCGTTCTGGGTTTCGAGTGATGCTGTGCGGTGTTCGGAATCGGCCACCGGTGTTCGGAAATGGACAATCCGGCTCGGCCTTGCTCGGCAAGTACAAAAAAAAACACTGCCTCCGGCAGCGAGGAACCAGGTCAGCGGAGCAGGACCATCGCGGCGGAGCCGAAGAGGGCCAGCCCGACGGTGAGGTAGAGGACGTAGTCGCCGGGATGTCCGCTCTGAAGCGCGCGCAGAAAGTGCTGCTCGCCTTCGAGCCGCGGGCCCAGAAGGAGCCAGCGCTTAAACCTGAGCCGGAAGACCGAGCTGCAGGCGAGGAGCCAGGCCAGAGCAAGGGAGATCGTGCCGCGGAGGGCGGCGGAGGATAGAGCGTCACGCCAGGTGGGTTGAGTCAGGTCGACGGTCTGGCCGGTGTAGACGGTGTGAAGGTAGGCCGCCTGGCTGAGGGGCTGGGGGGCGAGCTTGATGGCAGCATCCGCGAGGATGGGAAGCCAGTGCGGCAAAAAGGGCAGCGCGACCGCCAATGTGAGCAGCAGGACCGGGGGAGCGATGTGGTACCCGTAGATGCGGTGATCGGCATCGCCGGTTTCGGGAAGCTCGCCGATCTCGGCGGCCTCGTCGGTCAGGGGTTCGGATCCCCATCCCAGAAACGTGTGGATGCCCACGCGGAAGACCGCGGCGCCGGTGAGAATGCCTCCGATCATGAAGAGGAGCGAGACGCCGTGCAGGTGTGCGAGTTCTTCGGCGCGGGCGACTCCAGCCTCGGCGAGCATGGTAGCAAAGCCGGGTGCGGCGGCGAGCCCGGCTCCGCCGAGAAACCACAAGGCGGCGGTGAAGGGCATGCTCGTGCCCCGGCGGAAGAGACTTCGTTCACCTATGGAGCGGAGACGATGCAGGATGATGCCGCTGGTGAAGAAGAGGCTTGACTTGATGAGCGCGTGGGCAAGGACGTAGGTGAGCATGGCGGCGATGGCCAGAGGTGAGCCGATCGCCATCGCGAGCAGCATCATGCCGGCGTGCGAAATGGTGGAGAAGGCGAGGAGCCGTTTCAGGTGGTGCTCGGCGTAGCACATGACGCCGCCGAGGAGGGTGGTCACGGCTCCGAAGGCGATGAGGAGTCCACGAAGCTGCGATGCGTGGGGTGCGAGTGATTGCGCGAACAGGACGGTGTGCAGGCGGAGGACGGCGTAGAGGCCGAGCTCAACCATGATGCCGGAGAAGAGGACGCAGACCGGTGTTGGCGCGACTGCGTGCGCGTCAGCAAGCCAGAAGTGAAAGGGCGCGATCGCGGCCTTGATGAAGAAGCCGCACGTGATCAGCGTGAAGGCGAAGAGGACGAGCGGGTCGTGCCGGTGGGCGAGCGAGAGGCCGATCTGCGCCATGTTCAGGGCACCGGTCACGGCATACAGCAGAGCGATGCCTGTGAGGACGAGGAACGCGGCGATGGTGTTGGTGACGGCAAAGTTGAAGGAGCCCTGAAGGGGTGCGGGTTCCGCGGTCTTGAGTCCGCAGAGAGCGAAGGCGGCGGTGGACATCAACTCGAAAAAGACAAAGAGGTTGAAGAGGTCGCCGGTAAGCGAGAAGCCGCACATGGCGGCGAGGAAGAGGAGCATGAGCGGCTGAAAGTGATTGCCGCCGGAGTCGACGAAGCGCCAGGCGAAGATGAGAGCGAGCAGCGTGAGCAGAGCTGCCAGTGTGGCAAACCCGACTCCGATCGGATCGACGACGAAGCCGATACCGAGAACCATCGAGCCGCGTGGATACCAGTTGCCGAACCAGTAGACCTGGGTGGTCTGCGTGGAGTGAACGAGCAAGGTAGCGGTGATCGCGAACGTGAGGGCGGCAAAGAGGATGCCCAGGGTGTCTGCGACCGCGCGGGAGAGCCACTTGCGGGTCGCGGCGATGAGCGCGGCACCCAGCAGAGGAAGTGCGATCGGGAGCGGCGGAAGACTGCCGGCGTGCAGGGACATCGGCATCGCCGCTCAGCCTCGCATCGTGCGGAGGTCCGAGGGAGAGACGCTGCCGGACTTCTCATGGGCTTTGACGACCATGGCGAGAAGCAGCGCGACCACCACGGCCTCCACCACGACATCGGTGAGCATCAGCGCTTGGACAACCGGGTCTACGGTGAGGCGGCCGGGGGCGATGTCGGCAAAGACGGGTGCCGCGCCCCCGACACGGTAGCCGATGGAGAGAAGGAGAACATAGGTGGAGCTTTGCAGCACTGCAAGGCAGACAACGGAGTGGACGAGGTGGGTGCTGGTGACGAGACCGTAGAGTCCGCAGCAGAAGAGCCAGGCCGCGACGAAATAGGGAAAGTAATCGAGGATGTGGGGCATGGCTTATTCCTCCGGGATCTTGCCGGTGACGATCTCTTCGAGATAGGTAGAGGCGACGAGCAGAAACGCGGCGGTGACTTCCACGCCGACGCAGGCGCTGATGAGGGCGATGGTGCCCGCGGAGAAGACGTCGCCGGTGGTGCCGAGCGGAAGGATGTTGGTGAGCAGCGGCAGGCCGAAGAACAGCGGAGCGAGGCCAATCAGGGCGTAGGAGGCGGCGCCGAGCGCGTCGAACAGTTCCACCGCTGCGTGTGAGGTGATGCGGCGGAAGGCTTCGGTGTTCTCGGAGATGTAGACGAGGAGTGGAACCGTGGCGAGGATGACGCCGGCCTGAAATCCGCCGCCGGGGGTTAGCTGGCCGTGCAGACCGATGTAGAAGCCGAAGACGGTGGTGAGGAGGATGGCGGGAAGCGCTACGGCGCGGACGGTGACGCTCATCTTGGGCTGATCTTCGACTTTGCCGAGCGAGCGGGTCTTCGTGGAAGGGTCGCGGCGAAGAAGCATGGTGACGCCGAGGACGGCGGCGAACAGGATGTTTTCTTCACCAAGTGTGTCGAAGCCGCGGTAGTCGTAGTTGATGGCATTGACGGCGTCGGTGGCGTGGCGCTCGTAGACGACGAGGTGGGAGATGTAGTCGCCGTACGGTCCGCGATAGGAGCCCCAGGCGGGCAGATTCAGGGCCGCATCACAGTAGAGGCCGAAAAAGATGAGGCCGAAGACGGCGAAGAGCCGAAGACGGAGACGGTCAGTCATGGGAGTCTCCGTCTTGCGATTCTTCTTTGAGAGCGCTGCGGAACTTCATGCGCGAGATGGCGAGCATGACCATGAGCGGGAGGGCGACCGCGCCGACCGTAATCTGCGAAAGGGCCACGTCGGGCGCCTGAAAGTAGAAAAAGACCAGCGCCATCAGGATGCCGTAGAAGCCGAGCGCGATGACCTGCTCGGTGACGTCCCGGGTGCGGACGACGCCCAGGCCGGAGACGGCGACGAGGAGAAGCATGGCGGCACCGAACCAGGTCATGACCGTGCACCGTCTTGCGGGTGGTCGCGGACGAACTCGAAAGGGTCGCCGTTGCGTGGCTCCCAGTGGCCGAGCTCGCGGGCGCGGAAGGCGCGTGCGGCCGCGTGGGCGCCGACCGAGTTGATGGCGAAGAGAACCGCCGCGATGATGAGGGTCTTCCATGAAATCTGCGAGTCGCCCTCTTCGAGGAAGACCGCCAGAACGAGAAAGACGACGCCGACGGAGGCGGGCAGCGAGAGATAGTGCAGGGCCTGCATCGGCTCGCGCATGCGCCACATGCCGAGGACTCCAAGCCAGCACGCGAGGACCAGCAGGGTCAGCAGGATGGTCTCCAGAACGGGATAGTGGAGGGTTGGGCTCTCCCAGGCGAGATGATTCACAGGTGTTTCCCGAGGAAGCGGGCGAAGACCAGACCACCGCCGAAGGACATAATCGCGAGCGTCAGCGGGAGGTCGATGAAGGCGCTGCGGCCGAAGCCTACGGTGAAGAGCACCATGGCGATGGCAACCAGGATGCTGGCCATTTCAAGTCCGACGAGCCGACGCTCGGGAGTACCGCGCAGGCACATGTCGGCGCACGGAAGCAGGGCAGAGGCTACGGCGGCTGCGGCGGCGACCCAGACGTTCATCAGTTGGCGCCCAGTTGCTTCGTCATCTTCGAGACGCTGCTCCGCTCCATCTGGTGAAAGAGCATTCTGCTCTGGCTAAAGTCGATGCCGATGACGATCGAGTTGGGGGAGGTTGTGGTGTAGATCGTCGCGAGGACACGGCGAGCCACGAGACGCGGATCGTCTTTGCTGGTCTTGAAGCCGCTGACGCGATAGAGGGACTCGGCTCGGTGTGAGGGGAAGAGGTCGCGCAGGAGCACCACGAGGAGGACATAACAGTCACTCAGGATGTACCAGGGGATTCGCCAGCCGGCGACGAGGTCGGAGAATCGGAAGTCGAGCGCAAGCGTGGACGTCGTGGTGACGACCGAAAGGAACAGTGCGGAGGCGGCGACGGATACCGCGCCGACCATCATTTCGTGCGGGCGGGTTCCCGCGACCAGGAGGATCCACTCGCCTGCCATGAGAACGAGGGCGAGAATCGCGAGCGGCGATCTCAACGCGGTGCTGGATACTGACATCGTGGGCTCTCCGCATCAGCGTTGATGTCGGCGACTTTCCAAAAGATGCCCGCCCGTGTCCACTACCGAAAGTTGGCGGGAACCGCGGTTACGGCCATTCGTCGCTCTTGCGTTCTCTCCGCGTGGCCATGGTGGAAATGCAGAAGGGAGTTCGTGATCTGCGATCACGAACTCCCTTGTCTCTGGAGAGAGCCATTCGCCTCACCTCACCCGCATGAAGGTGATGAACTGAGCCAGCCATCTAGAGTGTGATGACGACCTTGCCGATCTGCTCATTGCTCTCAAGGTACTTGTAGGCATCCACGCTCTGCTCAAACGGGAAGGTACGCGCTATCTCCGGCTTAAACGTTCCATCGGCGAGATGGTCGTAGATGTACTTCTTCATGACGTCCCACTCAGGCGTATTCCGCAGCTCGTTAAAGGTATAGCCGAACATGCCGATCTTGCGGCCAAACGCAGCCATGGGGAACGGCGTCGGCTTCCCGGAGAGCATGCCATAGAGAAAGATGGTGCCGCCGCTTTCCGTAGCCTGCGCGAGCGTGTTGATGAAATCGCCGCCTACGGGATCGAACACGAGACGCGCACCCCTGCCTCCGGTTATGGACTTCACGCGGGCGGCCAGGTCCTCTTCATCCGTCACGATCACATGATCGGCGCCGAGAGCGAGAAGCTTGTCTCTTTTGGCGGACGTGCGGGTCGTGGCGATCGAAACGCCACCCTGCTGCTTGACGATCTGGACAGCCGCAAGACCAACCGAAGAACTCGCCGCGGTGATGAGGACGAAGTCACCCGAGGACACCTTGCCGAAGGGCACCAGCGCACCGTACGCGGTGCAGTACTGCATCCACACCGCCGCGCCTTCCGTGGCAGACAAGGCGTCCGGAACCGCCGCGAGCACGCCCGCCGGAACCACTGCCCGTTCCGCCAGCACCGGGTACTGTGCCATCGAGAAACCCGGGATGGTACCGAAGCGCTTCCCGACGATCGAAGCATCGACCTCCGGGCCGACCGCGAGGACGGTGCCCACGGCCTCATATCCGAGACCGGATGGCGGCTCGACCTTCTCCATGTAAACGCCGTGGTAGTACATGCTCTCGGCGCGGTTCAGGCCGACGGCTTCGACCTTCAGCAGCACTTCACCCGCCTTCGGGTCACGCTCGGGCATGTCTTCGAAGTGCAGCACTTCTGGACCACCGACCTGGTTGAAACGAATCGCTTTCGGCATGACACGGGTTCTCCTGTTGCCTTAGAGATGCGGCCTGTCCCATTGCGTTGAAGAAAATACACCTTCCGCCATGTGATCCGGCGCTCGATACTCGTTCTGCCGTAGTTGCCGGTGCGGGCCTCAATCGTCGCACGCAGGCGTGAGTGTCCGAGGTCATCGCCCTGCCTGTAGAACCGTTTTAATGAGTCCGCCGAGGCAAATGAACGCTGCTCAAAGCAAGCCCGACACACTGCGGCACCGGCTGCAGGGAGCGAATCCCGGCGATGGTGCCGGCAAGCATTGCAGAGTCGAACGACCGAAGCGGCACACAGCCGAGGGCCTGCCCGTCCTCAAGCCGTGTACCCGCGTCCCAGGCCAAGAGACGCGAGACCTCTGCGGTAGGTGATGGAGCTGCGGTCCGCCGGGAAGTGCGCCTCGTCCTGCAGGTTGAGGGGCAGGTCCTCCGGGAACTGGCTTTCGACAATGGCGATATCTTCCGCGAAGACCAGGTAGTTGAAGTCCAGGGTCTGCTCGACCGGGGAGTCCTTGTCGAAGTTGCGACAGATCGGCACAAAGAGGCGCGTTTTCCGTGCGGAGACCGGCGACGCCGCATTCAGGATATGAAGGAGTCCGCCGCCGGGAAATCCTACCGTGAGCTTCGCCGTGAACGGGTGAAAGACCTCGAACCGGCGGTGCCACAGAAATCCCGGCGGATTCAGGTGCTTCGAGCCATGCGCGTAGTTGCTGACCGTGCTGAGGTAGTCCGCGACGAAGCCCTGCGTCGTCTTCGTGACCTTGTAGTCGGGAACGACCGGATTATCCGGCTCTCCGAAACTCTCTCGATGCACGAAGGCGAAGTGGCTTACATCGAGGAAGCCTTCCATCTGTCTGCCGGCAGCTGCCTTGAGATCCACCGCATCGGGCACGACCTGCAGGTAGTCGGGGTCGTCCCACTCCGGCAACTCGGGCAGGGGCCGTGGGCCGTCGTCCACCAGCCGGATCCAAACCAGGCCATAGCGTTCCTGCGCCCGGTAGAGATCCAGCCGCAGCCGCGGAGAGATGGTGCCGCCGGGATGCGCCGGGATGCAGACGCAGCGCCCCTCCCGGTCATAGCGCAGGCCATGGTATTTGCAGACGATCTCATCGCCCTCGACGTGTCCGAGGCTGAGCGGCACCCCGCGGTGATAACAGATGTCCCGCGCGGCGCTTACCCCACCGTCAGAGAGACGGTAAAGGACAACTCGTTCGTCCAGCAGCCGGATCGCCAGGGGTGTGCTTGTAACCTCGCGCGAAAAAGCGACCGGATACCAGAAGGGTGCGAGCGCACGCCAGTCGGACTCGGCGAAGGTGCAGTCGCGCGGGAGAGTCGGCACGCCGGTTGCCTGCGTGCCCAGCAGATCCGAGGTCGGGACAAAGGACGTTGAGGTCGCCATGCATCATTATGGGCGGACGCGACGCCGTGGATCAATCATTAAGCCAGCCCGGCGAGGCGTGTCGCGCTCGCGAACAGCACCGTTGCTGTTCCGTGCAGGCTGCGCCCATGTGGCCTGTCAGCCGAGGGGAACCCTTTCGCCCCGATGCTCGTATCTGTTGATGAACCAGTCGTATGACACACTGGTCGACAGCGGAGGATCCTCCATGTACTGCCCTCATTGCGGACAAGCCATCACCCCGGACGCTCGGTTCTGCTCCGCCTGCGGCGCCAATCGCGTTCCTGCCGTTGCTCCAGCGCCGCGCCCCATCGTGCGTCCGCGCTCGCCCCGGCTCATCGCCGGCGTCTGCTCCGGCTTTGCGCTGCACTTCGGCTGGCATGTCGCCGTCACGCGCATCCTCTTCGCGGTCCTCACCTGCGTGACCTCCGGCATCGGGCTCCTCGTGTACATCGCCGCGTGGGTCATCCTCCCCGACGCCCAGTACGCTCTGCCCGCCAATCTTTCGTACACCACTCCGGGTGCCCCGCCGGCGGCTTAGTCCGGACGAGAGAAACTCCTGCGTGACCTCTGGATGCAAGCCGGAGGTGAGCGATCGTGGGGAGGTCTCCCGGGTAAGCTGTGCGCCAGGCATTTATCCTCGACACATCTTGCCCGCCAAGCCGCAAATCCTTACCGCACGCCCGTTTGCCTACCGCCACCGCGCCCTGCACTGCGATGCCGTCCCCCTGGCCCGACTCGCGGCCGAGTTCGGCACCCCGCTCTATGTTTACTCGGAGGATCACGTCCTCGGCCGCCTCGCCGCTTTTCAGCAGGCCTTTGCGTCGGTCCCCCACACTCTCTGTTTCGCGGTCAAGGCGAACTCCGCGCTCGCCATCCTGCGTACGCTCGCCGAGCACGGCGCGGGTTTCGATATCGTCTCCTCGGGCGAGCTCGCGCGCGTGGCGAGAGCCTCCAGACCGGCTCTTCGCCGTACTGTGTTTGCCGGGGTCGGCAAGCGCGCCGACGAACTCGACGCCGCGCTTAAAGCCGACATCCTGCTGTTCAACGTGGAGTCAGCGGCCGAACTCGACCTGCTCGCTACGCGCGCCGAGGCGCTGGGCCGGCCGGCCCGCATCGCGCTCCGGGTGAACCCGGACGTCTTCGCCGAGACCCATCCCTACATCTCCACCGGTCTCTCCGCCCACAAGTTCGGCATCGAGATCGGCCAGGCGCGTGCGCTGTACCGCCGGGCCAAACGGTCGACATGGCTTCTGCCGACGGGTGTAAGCGTTCACATCGGCTCGCAGATCCGCGCCGTCGAACCCTTCGGCGCGGCCATGCGCCGCGTCCGCGAGCTTGTCGAACAGCTCCGCGAAGACGGCATTGTCCTCACCCACATCGACGCCGGCGGCGGCCTTGGCGTGGAGTACACTCAGGCCGGCTTCGACCCCGAGGCCGCCATCCGCGCCTACGCCCAACAGATCCTGGTCGCTACGGAAGATCTCGGGCTGCACCTGCTGCTCGAACCCGGCCGCTTTCTCGTGGCCCAGGCCGGAGCCCTCGTCACCGAAGTCCTGTATGTCAAGCAGAACGGCAGCGAAGCGGAAAAGAAGACCTTCGTCATCACCGACGCCGGCATGAACGACCTCATCAGACCCGCGCTCTACCAGGCTCACCACGAGATTCTGCCGGTGAAACAGCCGTCCGCCTCAGCCCCAATGCAGCCCGTCGACATCGTCGGCCCGGTCTGCGAATCGGGCGACTTCTTCGCGCGCGACCGCTCCCTGCCCGCCACCAGGCCGGGCGATCTCCTTGCCATCCTCGACGCCGGAGCCTATGGCATGACGATCGCCTCGAACTACAACACCCGCCCCCGCCCCGCCGAGGTTCTCGTGTCGGGCGCCGAAGCTCGCCTCATCCGCCGTCGCGAGACCCACAAAGACCTCTTCGCCTCCGAGCTGCTGTAGTTTCGGCTTCGTCACCGAGTTGCTCCAGCATCCGGCGAAACTGGACAACCCGGTGCCGCGAACAACTCCCCTCGCCCGGGCGGCATCGACAGGCGGCATCGCCAGCTGGATGCTTGCAAGACCGTACGTAACATCTTCTGTTTGAATAATTTAGCTGTATTCATCGGGGGTGGGGGGAACTGACGCATGTCGCCGCGCAACCTGCTAAACTCCAAAGGTCGCGCCGAAGCAGATTCGCGCAATCCCGACCCCGAGGAAACCACATGTCCGGCCACAGTAAATGGGCGACCATCAAGCACAAGAAGGGTGCCACCGACGCGAAGCGCGGCAAGATCTTCACCCGCCTGATCAAGGAGATCACCGTCGCGGCGAAATCCGGAGGAGGAGACCCGGACGGCAACCCGCGTCTGCGCACCGCCATCGTCGCCGCCAAGGCCGAGAACATGCCGGCCGACAACATCAAGCGTGCCATCCAGCGCGGCACTGGCGAGCTCGAAGGCGTCTCCTACGAGGAGATCTCCTATGAGGGCTACGGCCCGGGGGGCGTCGCCGTCATCATCGACGTGCTCACCGACAACAAGAATCGTGCCGTGAGCGAGATTCGCCACGCTTTTTCGAAGAACGGCGGCAATCTGGGCACCGAAGGCGCGGTCTCCTGGATGTTCTCGAAAAAGGGTGTGCTCTCGATCGCGAAGGACGCGGCGAGCGAAGACAAGCTGATGGAGATCGTGCTCGAGTCGGGCGCCGAAGACCTGAACGATGAGGGCGAGAGCTGGGAGATTCTCTGCGATCCGAAGGATTTTGAAGCTGTCGTCGATGCTCTGAAAGCAGCGAAGATTGAGACCGAATCGGCCGAGATCACCAAGGTCGCGAGCACCTATACGAAGCTTGAAGGGTCGCAGGCCAACGCCATGATGCGTCTGCTCGAGACCATCGAAGACCTTGACGATACGCAGAACCTCTACTCGAATTTCGACTTCGCCTCGATCAGCTAGGTCGCCTCGAATCGAGCCTGCAAGGGCGGGAGCGATTCCGCCCTTGCAGGCCTGCCTCTTTTTGCTGCCCCTTTCCGCCTTCGTCCCGCATCCAACCAGCCGAGACCCGTCCCTGATGACCCTGCGTGCTCTTGCCCTCCTCCTGTTCGCCGCCGCTCTGCCCGTTTCCGCAGTCCGCGCGCAAAGCGAAGCCGCCGACCGTAACGTGCTCGAGACCGCCTCCTCGCATCAGCCGTTCTCGTACGGTGTGATCTTCCAGGGCGGTAACGGCGTTACGGACAACCGTGGCGGCTACCATTTCGTCTGGGCCGGAGCACAGATTGGCCGCGTGCTGCTGAACAACGTGGGTCACGGCATCCTGCACGGGAACTTCGAGTACGGCGGACAGTTCTTCCCCTATGTCCAGGCTTTCACTCCTCACATCCAGCGCGTCAGCTGCGCGCTGATCCCCGGCAGCAACGAGTTCACCTGCAGCAGTCCCTATACGGTGGGCGGCACCTACACCGGCATGAGCATCACGCCCATCATTCTGCGCTGGAACTTCGTTCGCCACGGACGCATCGAGCCGTGGGCGCAGGCTGCCGGCGGCCTGCTGTGGACCAATCACAAATTTCCGGCATACGGGAACCTTTCCGCCAACTACGCCGAAAACGGTCCAAATGGCGAGACCAGCGTGTGGAACTTCACCCCGCAGGGTGGCATCGGGCTGCACTACTTCACCCGGCGTAACCGCTCCATCGACGTGAGCGCCAACGCGACCCACATCTCCTCGGCCTCGCTGGGCGACCGCAACCCGGGCGTGAACGCCAGCGTGCAGTTCACTCTGGGTTACAGCTGGTGGAAGTAGGATCAACCTGCCCGTGAGCGCCGAGCCCAGCATCGATGCCATCCTCGAATGCGTGCCCAACTTCTCTGAGGGGATGGACGCGGGGATCGTGCGAAGCATCGTGCGCAGCATGCAGGTGGAGGGCGTCAAGTTGCTTGACACCACGCTGGACGCTGATCACAACCGCTCGGTCGTCACGATCGCCGGCTCACCGCACGCGGTGATGGAAGCCGCCGTCAACGCAGCCGGCAAGGCCGCCGAACTGATCGATCTCACCCGTCAATCCGGGGTGCATCCACGGATCGGCGCTGCCGACGTGCTTCCGTTCGTGCCGGTTTCCGGGATCTCCATCGCGGAAGCAGCGCTGATCGCGCGGCAAGCCGGCATGCAGATATGGCGGCGCTTCGGCGTGCCGGTGTACTTCTATGGTGCCGCCGCCGCGCGACCCGATCGCGTACAGCTTGAAGATGTCCGCCGCGGTCAGTTTGAAGGTTTGCGCGAAGCCTTGCTCAAAGATGCGTCGCGCCGCCCGGACATCGGCGGTCCGGAACTGCACAATACTGCCGGGGCCAGCGTTGTTGGCGCGCGCACGTTTCTGATTGCCTACAACATCTATCTGGCGCCCAGGGCTGAGATCGGCCAGGCCCGCGCGATCGCCCGCGACATCCGCGCCAGCTCAGGCGGTATGCAGGGAATCAAAGCGATGGGCGTGATCGTGAATGGCCGCGCTCAGGTTTCCATGAACGTCACCGACTTCCACCTGACTCCAATGCCCGAAGTGCATCGTCGTGTCACCCGCCTTGCCCGTGAGCACGGCACAGAGACTGCCGAGGGTGAGTTGATCGGCCTGGTACCTGAAGCCGCCTGCGAAGCCGGCGCGATCTGGACTTCCGAGATCCCCGACTTCGATCTCAACCAAAAGGTTCTCGAGCGGCGGCTGCAGCATCCGCTTGCGTGGCCTGAGGCTTAGATCCACCATGCCGGAGATGGTAGCGGAACTGGAACAGGTCACGGTCGTACGCGGCGAACGCGTGGTGCTGCACGAACTTTCATTCGCGCTTGCGCACGGGGAACAGATGGCGCTGCTGGGGCCGAACGGGTGCGGCAAGTCGACCCTGCTGAAGACGCTTACCTGTGAGCTGTATCCGCTTGCCTCGCCGGAGATGCGCGTGAGCCTCTTTGGCCGGGCGCGGTGGGATGTGACGGAGCTCAAGAAGCTTCTTGGCGTGGTGCAGGCGGAGTTGCCGGGCAAGCCGATGCTGGCGATCTCAGGAGTCGACGCGGTGCTCACGGGGTTCTTCTCGAGCTCTACGCTGTGGCCGAACCTCGAGGTGACGTCTGAGATGCGCGAACGGGCGGAAGCTATGCTGGAGCGCGTTGGCGCGACCCCACTGCGCACCCGGCTGTTCGGCGAAATGTCGTCAGGGCAGCAACGCCGGATTCTGATAGCGCGGGCGCTGGTCGCCTCCGCCGGATGCGTGCTGCTCGATGAGCCTTCGAACACGCTGGACCTGCAGGCCCAACGCGAACTGCGGCTGCTGATGCGAACCTTGGCGGAGCAGGGAACGACGATCCTGCTGATTACCCACCAAGTAGCCGACATCGTGCCCGAGATGCGGCGGATCGTGCTGATGCGCGAGGGGCGCATCGTCGCGGATGGCGCGCGCGAAGAGCTGCTTACCGAGGTCCGACTGAGCGAGCTGTTTGAAACCGATGTCCGGCTGACGGCGCGCGACGGCTTCCTGCACGCCTGGTGACGGGTTATCGCGCCGGACTATGTGTGCGGGATGACGGAGGTTTGCAGCTTGACGAGCTCCTGGTGCGGGATGCGCGTGGGTCCGAGCACCGCGATCTTCGGCAGCGGCCCGCGCACCATGGCGACCTCGTCACATGCATAGAGGCGCGGACAGGTCTGGCAATCCTTGTAGATCTTGTCGGGCAGGGCGGTGCGCTCGGCGACGCGGAAGCCGAAGTGGAAGAAGAAGTCCGGGATGCGGGTGAACAGGCAGACGGCGACTACGCTCTGGTTCTCGGCTTCGGCGAGAAGCGCGCGCAGGAGCTTACCTCCCGCGCCCTGGCCTTTGGCTTCGGGCTTGACGACGATGGAGCGGACTTCGGCGAGGTGAGGCCCGTAAAGGTGGAGCGCGCCGCATCCGAGAAATACACCGCATTCACTTTCCGCTACGTGGAAGTCGCGGATATTCTCGCAGATCTCAGCATACGGGCGACGCAGCAGGGTACCGTCACCCGATAGCGAGTTGACCAGTTCGAAGACGTTGACGGCATCCTGCAGCTTTGCCTGGCGGACGCCGGTGGCGAGGGCACGGGGTCGCGAGGACGACGTCGATGTGGAATCGCTGATCGCCTCTAACTCCGCGTGCACCGCACTGATTGTGGTCAAATCGCTCCCCTTACGAAGGATTAGATTGCAATCTTACCCGCGCCGATGCGAGCGCGTCGCTCACCCGCTGGCGCGCGGTACCGCCGATGACATCGTGGCAGTCGAGGGTCGCTTCAATCGTGATCGATGTGAAGAAGTCTTCGGCGAAGGCGGGGCTGAGGGTCTGCAGCTCCTCAAGCGAAATGGCATCGAGTTCGCGGCTGGTCTCGAGGCCGAGACGCACCGCGTTGCCGACGATCTCGTGCGCCTTGCGGAAGGGAATGCCCTTATGGGAGAGATAGGTCGCGGCTGCCATCGCGTTCAGGTAACCGGTGGTCGCGGCGGTGCGCATACGGTCCAGGCGGAAGCGCAGGGCGCGGGTGAACTCCGGCAGCAGGGGCAACATGCCCGCGAGGGTGTCGGCTGCATCGAAGGTGGGCTCCTGACCCTCCTGGAGGTCTTTGTTGTAGGCGAGCGGCAGGCCCTTCATCAGCACGGTCAGATGCGTGACCGCGGCGGCCAGGCGGGCGGACTTGCCGCGGATGAGCTCGGTGAAGTCGGGATTCTTCTTCTGCGGCATGGCACTCGAGCCGGTGGAGAAGGCCTCGGGGAGATCGAGGAAGCCGAACTCGGCCGTGGAGTAGAGCGTCAACTCCTCGGCAAAGCGGGAGATGTGGATGCCCAGCGTGCTGAGGCATTGTGTGAACTCCAGCATGAAGTCGCGGTCGGAGGTGGCGTCGATGCTGTTCGGCGTCGGCCCGTCGAATTGGAGTTCCTGAGCCGCAATCGTGCGGTCAAGGGGGAGCGTTGCACCGGCCACCGCACCCGAGCCAAGCGGGCACAGGTTCATGCGCTTGCGGGCATCCTCGAAGCGGGAGATGTCGCGCTCGATCATGCTGACATAGGCGAGCAGCCAGTGCGCGACGAGGACGGGCTCGGCGCGCTGGAGATGCGTGTAGGAGGGCATTACGGCTTCACCCGCGTCTTCGGCGAGCGAGATGAGCGCGAGTGCCCAGGCACGGAGGTCCGCGAGTGCGTGGTCGATGGCCTCGCGGACAAAGAGGCGCATGTCGGTGGCGATCTGCTCGTTGCGGCTGCGGCCGGTGTGGAGCTTGAGGGCGAGTGGGCCGATGAGCTTCGTGAGTTGCAGCTCGACGAAGTGATGGATGTCTTCGACGTGCGGGTTGAGCGCGACGGTGTGGGGTATCGAGGGGACGACTACGCTCGCGCCGGGTTTGTGCTTTCTGTATGCCTCGTTGAGCATCGCCACGCTGATGAAGCCGCGGGTCTCCATGGAGGCGGCCATCGTTAGCCGGCCTAGACCGTCGAGCATGCGGGCGAGTTCGTCGGCGTCGAGGATGCCGGCGGCGGCAATCATGTTGGCGTGGGCTCTGGAGGCGGCAATCTCATACGGGAGCAGGCGCACATCAACGGCGAATGAGGCCTGCCAGTTCTCGAAGGCGGCGTTCAGTGGCTCGCGGAAGCGGCCGGACCACATTTTAGAGCCGGTGTTCGCTCCCTTCTCTGAACCCTCGTTTTCGGCGATAGCCAGTAAGATCTCTTCGCCGTTTCGTTCTCTCCTTTCAACGCGGACATCGCTCCCGGGCAGATACTCCCAAATCTCGTCGTCAGGGCTGTAGTTCTCAGTTGGCAAGAGTCGATAGACTCCGTTGCCCTGTGCGATCGCTCCTGTGGGCCGAACAACCTCCGTTCCCTCGTCGAGTAATCTAACGTAAATCACGACGCTCATTCCTGGTCGCTCCCACTCTGCAGCCGCGGCATCTCACAGCCTTTGCTGAGCGTAATGAGGCCGGTTTCGGCGTAGGTGATGAGCTTGGCGCGGGTGTCGGTAATGTCGAGGTTGCGCATGGTGAGCTGGCCGATGCGGTCGCGCGGGGAGAAGGTGGATTCGCCCTTCTCCATGGTGAGCCGTTCGGGATGGAAGGTGAGGTTTTTCGATTCGGTGTTGAGGATCGTGTAGTCGTTGCCACGGCGAAGCTCGAGGGTGACCTCGCCGGTGACGGGTTTGGCGACCCAGCGCTGGGCGGCTTCGCGGAGCATGATCGCCTGGGGATCGAACCAGCGGCCCTGGTAGAGGAGGCGGCCGAGCCTGCGGCCGCTGTCGCGATACTGCTCGATGGTGTCTTCGTTGTGGATGCCGGTGAGGAGGCGCTCGTAAGCGATGAAGAGGAGCGCGAGTCCGGGGGCTTCGTAGATGCCGCGGGATTTTGCCTCGATGATGCGGTTCTCGATCTGGTCGGACATGCCGAGGCCATGGCGGCCGCCGATGGCGTTGGCTTCGAGCATGAGGGCTACGGGGTCGGGATACTCGGTGCCGTTGAGGGCCACGGGAAACCCTTCTTCGAAGCGGATGGTGACTTCTTCGCGCTTGATCTGGGCTTCGGAATCATCGCGCCAGAAGGCGGCGCCCATGATGGGGACGACGATCTTCATGCTGCTTGTCAGGAATTCAAGGTCCTTCGCTTCGTGGGTGGCTCCGAGGATGTTGGAGTCGGTCGAGTAAGCCTTTTCGGAAGACATTTTGTAGGCAAAGCCCGACCTTTGCATGAAGGCGGACATCTCTGCGCGGCCGCCCAGCTCGTCGATGAAGGCGGTGTCGAGCCAGGGCTTATAAACCTTGAGGTCGGGGTTGACGAGCAGGCCGTAACGATAGAAGCGTTCGATGTCGTTGCCCTTGAAGGTCGAGCCGTCGCCCCATATGTTGACCTCGTCTTCTTTCATTGCGGTGACCAGCATGGTGCCGGTGACGGCGCGGCCGATGGGCGTGGTGTTGAAGTAGGTGACGCCCGCGGTCGTGATGTGGAAGGCGCCCGATTGCAGCGCGGCCATGCCCTCGCGGACGAGCGGGGCGCGGCAGTCGATGAGGCGCGCCTTCTCGGCGCCATATTCGAGCGCCTTGCGCGGGATCTCGTCGTAGTCGGCTTCGTCGGGCTGGCCGAGGTTGGCGGTGTAAGCGCAGGGGATCGCGCCCTTCTGCTTCATCCAGTGCAGCGCGGCGCTGGTGTCCAGCCCGCCGGAGAAGGCGATGCCGACCTTCTGGCCGACAGGCAGGGATTCGAGAATAACGGACATGTGCTGCGGGCCTCAGGTAGTGCGGTAGCCATGAATCGTGAAAAGCGAAAACCAGGGGTCCTTCACTGCGCTCAGGATGACAGATATTTTTCGGGCAGCGAGAACTTCCTTATGCGTTGCGGCGTCGAGCCTGCAGGCCGCGGTCGCGGGAGTTCGGCGTGCGGCGTCCGCTGCCCAGCAGCATCAGCAAGATGGCCTTCTGCGCATGCAGCCGGTTCTCGGCCTGGTCGAAGACGATGGACTGCGGTCCGTCGAGCACGGCGCCGGTGACCTCGGCGTTGCGGTGAGCGGGCAGGCAGTGCATGAAGACGGCGTGCGGCTGCGCATGCGACATCAAGGTCTCGTTGACCTGGTAGGGCTGGAAGATGGGCGCACGGCGGGTGGCCTCATGCTCGAAACCCATGCTGGTGCAGACGTCGGTGTAGACTGCATCCGCGCCGGTGACGGCCTTCACGGGATCGTTGAGCAGGGTGATGCTGCCGCCGGTGTGTTCGCTGATCTCGATCGATTTGTGAATAATGTCCAGCTTGGGCGCGAAGGCTCTGGGCGTCGCTACATAGCAGTGCGCACCGAGCTGCGCGGCGGTGAGCATCAGCGAGTGGCAGACGTTGTTTCCGTCGCCCACATAGGCGAAGTGCAGTCCCTGCGCGGAGCCGAAGCGCTCTTCAAGCGTCATAAAGTCGGCGATCGCCTGGCAGGGATGTTCGAGATCCGACAACGCGTTGATCACGGGGACCTTCGCGGTGTCGGCCAGCTCGGTGATGGTCTCATGCGCGTAGGTGCGCAGGACGATCACGTTCATCCAGCGCTCGAGATTGCGCGCCATGTCGCTGAGCGATTCGCGCTCGCCGAGCGGCGAGGCGGTCTGATCGACGAAGATGGCATTACCGCCGAGCGTGTTGATGCCGGCCTCGAAGGTGACGCGCGTGCGCAGCGAGGCCTTTTCGAAGAACATCACCATCTGCTTTGCGTCGAGTGAGTGACGAAAGTCTTCGGGTGCAGCCTTGACCGCATGGGAGAGCTCCATCACGGCGGCCATCTCGTTAACGCTCAGGTCGGCAATGGAACAGAGATCGCGTCCGCTCAAGGCCCTGGCAGCCTCGTTGAACGCGGTGTCGGACTGAATGCCGAGGCTTGCGATGCCGGCGTTCTGCGTGGCTTCGCGGGAACTGACGACGACGGTTTTGCTGCTCATGCGGGATGTCCTTCCGGCGTGGCGTCCGCGAACACGCTCTGGGTCTGGATGGGAGATTGAAGACTGCTGAGAATCTCGTCGAGAGCGGCGACGGCGACCTCTACCTGCGAGCGCTCGAGGATATATGGGGGGAGGAACCGCAGCACGGTTTCGCTGGTGCGATTGAGGATGATGCGGTGCGCGAGCATTTCGCCGGCCGCGGCTTTGGCGAGCTCTTCGGAGGCGAGTTCGACGCCGATCATCAAGCCCATGCCGCGTACCTCCCGGATCACGTCGTGCTTTGCCGCGAGACCGCGGAGCTGGTCGAGAAAGAAGCCGCCTATTTCGCGGATGTGCTCGAGCAGATGCGCGCGGCGCATCTCGTCAACGACGGCGATGGCCACTGCGCAGGCCAGCGGATTGCCGCCAAAAGTCGTCCCGTGCATGCCCGGGGTGATCGCGCCGGCGGCGCGTTCCGTGCAGAGCATCGCGCCGATGGGCAGACCGCCCGCGAGCGGCTTGGCCACGGTAGTGACGTCGGGCTGGATGCCGAAGTGCTGGTAGCCGAACCACTTGCCGGTGCGCCCGAAGCCGCACTGGATCTCATCGGCCAGCAGCAGCGCGCCAGTGGCGTCGCAGAGTTCGCGGGCTGCCGTGAAGAACTCGCGGGTGACCGGATGGATGCCGCCCTCGCCCTGAACAACCTCGATGCAGACGCCGCACATCTCGTCCGAGAACTTCGCGCGCAGATCGTCGGTATCGTTGAAGCGCACGAACTCGACTTCCGCCAGGGGCGCGAACGGCAGACGATAGTGCAGTTTGTGCGTGGTCGCAACCGAGCCGAGGGTGCGGCCGTGAAAGCCGTGCTCCAGCGCAAGGAACTTCGTCCCCATCCTGCCGCCTTCGTGGCGTACGCGTTGCGAATGTGCACGCGCCAGCTTCAGCGCCGCCTCCCACGCTTCGGTGCCGCTGTTGCACAGGAAGACGCGGTCCATGCCGCTCATTTCTGTAAGCCGCGCGGCGAGTTCCGCCGTGTGCTCATGGAAGAAGAGGTTCGACGTATGCAGCAGGTACCTGGATTGAGCGGCGATCGCCTGCTCGAGGGCCGGATGTCCGTAGCCCAGCGCGGAGACGCCGATGCCGCTGAGCAGATCAAGATAGTCGTTGCCCTGTTCATCGGTAAGGTAGCAGCCATGGCCCCCGACGAAGAGGATCGGGTTGCGTGCGTAGGTGTTCAGCATCAGCTTTTGTTCGGCAGCCTGCAGTTGTTCCAGCTTCGTCATGCGACCATCACCTCCGTCCCACTTTCCACACGGCTCGAGCAGAGATCGGGCAGGGAAGCCGCGGCCCCGGCCGGCAGAATGCGTACCCGTTTGACGCCGTGGGTAAGCGCTTCCCGGCATGCATTCAGCTTAGGCAGCATGCCGCCCGAAACCACCATGGCACATTCGAGCGCCGGAATCTCCTTCAGTGACAGCCAGCGCATCACGTTGCCATCTGCACCCTTTACTCCGGGTACGTCGGTCAGAAACACGAGCGCATCGGCTTTCGTGGCGATGGCGCAGGCGGCCGCCATCTCGTCCGCGTTGATGTTGTAGTATTCGCCATCGAAGCCCAGCGCGATCGACGAGATCACCGGCACCGCGCTCAGCTTCCAAATGGCTTCCAGCCAGCGCGGGTCGGTCGCGGCAATCTCGCCCACGAAGCCGAGGTCCGGCGTGGTCTGCTTCTTGCGCGCGCGAAATACGTGGCCGTCGCCGCCCGAAAGCCCCATCGCGCTGGTGCCGGCCTGCCCCATCATCGCGACCAGCGATTTGTTGACGCGGCCGGCGAGCACCATCAGCGCGGCATCACGGGTCTCCACATCGGTCACGCGCAGGCCGGAGATGAACTCACTTTTCTTGCCCAGTTGTGCGAGCGTCTTCGTCAACTGCATGCCGCCGCCGTGTACCACGGCGACCTGATTACCGTCTTCCACCAGTTCATGGATGGAGCGCGCGCAGAGCAGCAGCAGAGTTGGGTCTTCCAGAGCCGCGCCGCCCAATTTCACCACGTATTTCAAAGCAGGCCCTCCTCTTCGTTCCAGCCGCACATCAGGTTCATGTTCTGCACGGCCTGTCCCGACGCGCCCTTGAGCAGATTGTCCAGACAGCTGACCATCACCAGGCGGCGGCCATCCTTAGCCAGTTCAAACCCTATGTCGCAGAAATTGGTGCGCACCACATGTTGAATCTGCGGCAGGTCCGAGGTCCGGCGAATGCGCACCATCGGGCTGGTCGCGTAGAACTGCCGGAGGCAGGCCTCGATCGCTTCGGGTTCGATGCGCTCGAGAAGGCGGACGTAGATGGTGGAAAGGATGCCGCGCGGGATCGGCAGCAGATGCGGCGTGAACTGGATCTGACTCTCCGGGAGCCCGAGCTGCTCCAGCAGCTCGCCGGTGTGGCGATGGCCGAAGACCGCGTACGCCGAAAGATTGTCCGCGGCGTACATGAAGTGGGTCTTCGCCGTAGCTGCTTTGCCCGCGCCGCTGACCCCGCTCTTCGCATCGCAGACGATGCCGTGGTCGAGATCGACCAGCCCGGCGCGCAGCAGGGGCGCGAGCGCGAGGAGGATCGACGTTGCGTAGCATCCGGGATTCGCGACCAGCCGCGCGCGGGCGATCTCGTCGCGATGGAGCTCCGGGCAGCCGTACACGGCGTCGTGCTGCAGTTCCCGCGCGACCGCTGCATCCGCGTCCTGCAGCTCGTACACGGCTCGGTTGGCCTCGTGTTTCAGCCGCCACGCGCCGCTCAGGTCGATCACCTTGATCCCCTGCGCGATCCAGTGCGGGGTCCACTCGCGTGAAGTCTGATGAGGCAGCGCGAGAAAAACCAGTTCCACACCCGCATCGGCAATCCGTTTCCAGTCGAAGGCAACAATCTCAGGCAGCGCCTTGCCCGCTCCACGCGCGAGCTGGGGCTGCAGCGCTTCCAGCGGCAAGCGTCCGCCGGCTGCTTCGTCGGCCACGCGGCCGAGAAGGATCGGTTCCGTTCCCTGCAGATGCGGATGCGCCAGCAGCAGGCGCGCGAGCTCGCCGCCCGCGTAGCCTCCCACGCCCGCGACCGCCGTCTTCAGCGTGCGAGCGGGGGACTTCACCAAGTTGCGCTCGGTCAATAGCTGCTCAGCCAACGTAGTCCTCGATCTTCCTGGCGAGCGTCGCCGCGCGCTTTTCGTCCGGGCAGATGACCAGCACGGTGTCGTCCCCCGCGATGGTCCCGACCACCTCGGGCCAGTCTTCGTAGTCCATGGCCGCAGCCACCGGCTGTGCGCCGCCCGTTGTCGTGATGATCACCAGCTGGTTCATCGCCTGCCGCACCTCAAGCCCGAAGCTGCGCAGCACCTCACGCAGACCCGGACCTTCCTCTTCACTGCCGCTGCCGTTGTTTCCGTTCGCCACGGCATAGCCGGACGGACCCTTGTAGAGCTTTAACGCGTGCACGTCGCGCGAGAGGGTCGCCTGCGTGACGTGAAAACCGCGGGCGGCGAGCTTGCGGCGCAGCTCGTCCTGGCTGACGACCGCGCTATGCTCGACGATGTCCCGGATTGTCGCGTGCCGCTGCTGCTTCATGGCTGTGCCGCCTTGTCCATCTTCGCTTCGGCAGCGCTAAAGAACGGCGCGAATGCATAAAGATGCAACTACATGTATAAATATGCAAAACCCGAAAGTCAAGGGAAGGCGTGGAAGTACCGCGCAGGAACACGACACGGGTATTGACGATCCGGACTATAGTGAGCTATGGAGCGCCTCCAGACCCATCTCCCGCACCCCGCCGACCGCATCGCCGGCTCTTGTGAGCAGACCCTGATCGATGCGCGGTTCGACGCCGACTCCTGCGGCGTCGGGTTCGTCGCGACCAGTACGCGCCTTCCCTCCCATGCCATCGTCGAGCACGCGCTGACCGCGCTGGCGCGACTGGCCCACCGCGGCGCAACCGCCGCCGACGGCAAGAGTTCGGACGGTGTGGGTATCATGGCCGCCGTGCCGCGCGATCTGCTGCTTTCGGAGTGCGGGCTGACGCTGGGCGCACAGAAGCCCCTCGCCGTTGGCATGATCTTCCTGCCGCGGGCGGAAACGCGCGCCGAAGCTGTCCTGGCGCGATGTCTCTCGGAGCAGGGCTGGCAGGTACTCGCGTGGCGCGATGTGCCGGTGCTCGAGCAAGCGCTGGGCCCGATCGCACTGGGAGTGATGCCTCGCATCCGTCAGGTTCTGGCGACGTCTTTCCCGGTTGCGAGCCCGGGCCAGCAGGCGGAGCGCGAGCGTTCGCTCTATCTGGCTCGCAAGGCGTTCGAACGGGCTCACGCGCGCGGCGAAGTGACGGGCTATGTGTGTTCGCTCTCGCACCAGGTCGTCACGTACAAGGCCATGTGCGCGGGCCCGCTGCTGAGCAGGTTCTATCCCGATCTCGCGGACCCGCGCTTTGCGTCCACGTTCGCCATCTTCCATCAGCGCTATGCGACCAACACTGCGCCGTCGTGGGATCGCGCACAGCCCGGCCGCGCCTTCGCGCACAACGGCGAGATCAACACCGTCTGGGGCAATCGCTCGCGCATGCGGGCGCGCGCACCGGAGTTCGGCGAAGAGCTCACACCGGTTCTGACGAAGGGCGGCACCGACTCCACCTCGCTCGATGAAGCGATCGAGCTGATTTCGAAGAACGGACGCACGCTGGCCGAGGCGGTGCGCCTGCTGCTCCCGCCCGCGACGACCGCGCCGCGTGAATCGACCTTCCTGCGTTACCACGCCGACTGCGCCGAGCCATGGGACGGACCCGCAGCCATTGCCTTCTCGGATGGACGCGTGGTGGGCGCGGCGCTCGACCGTAACGGCCTTCGACCGTCGCGCTTCGCGGTGACGCGGGATGGGTTGGTGATCGCCGGCTCCGAGGCTGGGCTGATCGATCTTGACCCGGAGCGCGTCGTTCACTCCGGACGGCTGGGGCCCGGGCAGATGATCGTGGTCGATCTCGAGCAGGGCGAAGTACTCGAAAACGATGCGCTGCTCGATCTGTTCGACTCGGATCCCGTCTACGCGCAGCGGCTCGATCCGGTTCCGTTCGAGGCGCAGGACCGCGGGGGCGTCTGTCTCGAGGAGCAGGTGCACGCATGGCAGCTCGGCTTCGGGTATACCCGCGAGGACGTGAAGATGGTGCTCGCGCCCATGGCAGCTGAAGGCAAAGACTCCGTATGGTCGATGGGCGACGACACGCCGCTGGCGTTCCTTGCCCGCACGCCTCGCCCGCTCTATGGCTTTTTCCGCCAGCGCTTCGCGCAGGTGACGAACCCGGCGATTGACTCACTGCGCGAGGCCATCGTGCTTTCGCTGCACACGCGGCTGGGCCCGTGGTCCAGCATGCTGGATAAACATGCGCCGCTGCCGGGTGTGTCGCTGGCTTCGCCATACCTCTCGCTGGCACAGGTTGCGGCGCTGCGGCGCGGCGAGCACCCGCATGCGGACGTGCTGCCGGTCGCGGAGCTGCCCTGCGTGTACGCCGCGGGCACCACGCTCGAGGCGGCAGTCGATGCGGTGTGTGCGGAAGCCTGTCGCCTGGTCGAAGGCGGGGCCGCGATCCTTATCCTTTCCGACCGTACCGCCGTCGCCGGCGACGGGGACACGGCCAAACTGCCGATCCCGATGGCGATGGCGGTGAGCGCGGTTCACGAGGCGCTGATGGAGCATCGTCTGCGCAACCGCTGCGGCCTGCTGGCCGAGGCCGGCGACTGCCGCGACATCCACCATGGGGCAGTGCTGATCGGCCACGGCGTGGGCGCGGTCTGCCCGTGGCTGGCGCTCGAGACGGCCCGTCTGCAGAGCGGGCTCGACCTTGTTGAGGCCGAGCGCAACATGCTGAAGAGCTTCGACGCCGGACTGGCGAAGGTGATGTCGAAGATGGGCATTTCGGTGGTGGACAGCTACCGCGGCGCGCACCTGTTCGATATCCTCGGGCTGCACGAGTCGGTCACGAGGCGCTGTTTTCCGGAGACGCCCTGCGCGCTCTCCGGCATTGGTTTTGAAGAGCTCGACGGGCACCTGCGGCAGACGTGGCTGCACGAGCCCGCACCCGCCGCGACCGAGCTTCCCGACTATGGCTGGGTCCGCTTCCGGAAGGCCGAGCAGGCCGAGCCGCATCACTGGCAGCCCGGCAACGTGCGCGCGCTGCAGACCGTGGTCGGGAGTACCCGGGCCGGCGTGCCCGCGGCCGATCCCGCAGCGGCTTTCGCCATCTTCAGCGAAGAGCTCACCTCGCGGGAGCCCGCATCGCTGCGCAATCTGCTTGAGATTCACCCGGCCGGGCCGCAGGTCGATCTGGCGGAGGTCGAGCCGGCGAAGAGCCTGTACACGCGCTTCGTTTCCAGCGCGATGAGTCTCGGCTCCCTGAGCCCCGAGGCGCACAGCTGCATTACCGCCGCGATGAACATGCTGGGCGGCCGCTCGAATACCGGTGAAGGCGGGGAGGACCGCGAGGTCTACCGCAAGCCCGTGCCGGTTGCTCCCGGACCTTCGGGCACCGCGGGCTGGTCTACACTTTCGAACGGCGGGACGGCGGTCGCGGAGCTTGCGCCGCCCATGGTGGAAGCGCCGATGCTGCTGAACAACAAGATCAAGCAGATCGCCTCGGGGCGTTTCGGCGTGACGGCGGAGTACCTTGCGCACGCCGACGAGATCGAGATCAAGGTCGCCCAGGGTGCCAAGCCAGGCGAGGGCGGGCAGTTGCCGGGGCACAAGGTGAGCGGGCTGATCGCACGTCTGCGTCACGCGCAGCCGGGCGTTTCGCTCATCTCGCCACCGCCGCATCACGACATTTATTCGATCGAAGATCTTGCGCAGCTTATCTACGATCTGAAGCGGGTCAATCCACGCGCATCCGTCGGGGTAAAGCTGGTTTCGAGTCTGGGCGTCGGTACAGTCGCAGCCGGGGTTGCCAAGGCTTACGCCGACTTTATCGTAATCGCCGGAAACACAGGCGGCACGGGGGCGGCCGCGCTCTCGTCGATCAAGTACGCGGGCAATCCGTGGGAGCTCGGCCTCTCCGAGGCGCAGCAGATGCTCACCCATCACGGCATGCGAGGACGCGTGCGCCTGCGCACGGACGGCGGGCTCACCACTGCACAGGACGTGCTGATCGCCGCGCTGCTGGGAGCCGACGAGTTCGCCTTCGGCACGGCCGTGCTGGTCGCGATCGGCTGCGATATGGCGCGGCAGTGCCACCTGAACACCTGTCCCACCGGCATTGCCACGCAGAAGCCGGAGTTGCGCGCGAAGTTTCGGGGCAAGCCGGAGCATATCGTGCGGTTCTTCGAGGAGCTCGCCGCCGATCTGCGCCAGATGCTGGCGCGCTATGGCCTGCGCTCGATCGAAGAAGCTATCGGCCGCACCGATCTGCTGGAACAGGTGCGGCACGACAACGGCCTCGATCTGCGCGCGATGCTGGCGCGCCCGAGTGGCGATTCGAATCGGCGATGGACGGGCGTGCGCAACGATCAACCGGAGGACGAGCCGGCGCTCGATGAGGCTTGGACCGAACCGGCACTCAAGGCGGTGCAGGCGGGGAAGCCGTTCGTATTGGACGCAGCTATTTTCAACAAAGACCGGGCCGTGGGCGCAAGGCTTGCAGGCGAGTTGTCGCTCCTGCGCGCTCAGGCGGCGATCCCAGCCGATATCACGCTGCGGCTCACCGGTACCGGCGGCCAGTCCTTTGGGGCCTTCGCGGCCGAGGGCATGACTCTCCTTCTTGAAGGTCAGGCGAACGACTTTGTCGGCAAAGGACTGTCGGGCGGCTCGCTGATCCTGCGCGCGCGTGGTCTGGCCGCGCGCAACAGCGGCGATCACGTCATTCTCGGCAACGTCGCGCTCTATGGAGCGACAGGC
Organism: uncultured Acidobacteriaceae bacterium; assembly: GCA_964247715.1. Lineage (GTDB taxonomy): Bacteria > Acidobacteriota > Terriglobia > Terriglobales > Acidobacteriaceae > Edaphobacter. The sequence continues at coordinate 79,361 of CAXTVJ010000005.1, forward strand.
GGCACGCTATTTGCCGCCGGGCGTGCAGGCGAGCGCTTCGCCGTGAGGAACTCCGGCGTGACGGCGGTGGTGGAAGGCGTCGGCGACCACGGCTGCGAGTACATGACCGGCGGCGCGGTCGTGGTGCTCGGACGCGCGGGGATCAACTTCGCCGCGGGCATGACCGGCGGGCTCGCCTGGGTGTACGACGAGGACGGCAGCTTTCTCGCACAGCGCCGCTTTCACCAGGAGTACGTCACCCCCGAGCCTTTCGCGACTCTGCCAGAGGAGGAACGCGCGTCGCTGCACGTCCTCATCGCCCGGCATGCGGAGCTGGCGGCCAGTACGCTGGCCGGCTCCATGCTGGCCGAGTGGGATACACACGCAGCGCGCTTTGTCCGGCTCGCACCCAAACCGCAGGTTTAGCGGCGGCGGAACGCCCGGGCGCAGACGGAGTTTTGCGGACTCTCCCCTCGACGGCGCCAGGAGCGAGCGTTGTGGTTGCAGCGACGTCCACCCGCTCCGCACCTGCCTGCGGACTTTGCAAAGTGCCGGACAAGCCGTTAGAGTGACGCTGGACTCACCCGGTGAATCCGAGGGTAAATGCACGATGAGCGGTGTCGCGTTCAGTACGGTCAATGAAATTTTTCTCGCGGCCACCGAACGCGGTTCCGCGCCCATTGTCTACGGGCAGACCGGGCCGTCCGAATGGACGCCGATCGCCGCCGACGAGTTTTACGGGCGCGTGCGCGCGCTGGCCGAGGCACTCGAGAGCTGGGGTGTCACGCGGGGCGATCGCGTCGTCATCATCAGCGAGAACCGCTGGGAATGGTCGGTCGCCGACTTCGCTATCCTCGCCATCGGGGCCGTGGACGCGCCGCTGTACCCCACCAATACGGCGGACCAAATCGGTTACATGGTCCGCGACTCGGGCGCAAAGGTGGTTATCGTCTCAAGCAGGGAGCAACAGAAGAAGCTGGCCGCCGCCGGCGAGCTGCCGTCGCTCGAACGCTTGGTCGTGATGAATGCCGGGGAAGAGGGAAGCGACGAGAGCTTCGCGAAGATCATGGAGGCGGCTCCCGCGAAACAGAAGCGTGACGCGGCGTTCGATGCGCAGGTGCGCCGGGCAAAGCCTGAAGAGCTCTGCACCATCATCTACACCTCCGGCACAACGGGCGAGCCCAAGGGGGTCGAGCTGACGCATGGCAATCTTGCCGTCAACGTCTCGGTCGCCGTCATTCCGTATGGGCTCGGCGAGGACGACTGCTACCTCTCGTTTCTGCCGCTTTCGCATGTGTTCGCGCGCCACTGCGACTACGCGCTGCTGATGTCGCACACGCCCATTTACTACTGCGCCAGAGTGGAGCATCTGCAGAAGGCGATGCAGATCGTACGTCCGACACTGTTCATCGGGGTGCCACGCTTTTTCGAGAAGATCCGCCAGGGCGTCGAGACGAAAAGCGGCCAGTCGCCGATGAAGAAGCGCATCTTCGAATGGGCTCTGAGCGTGGGACGCAGACACCGCGGAGACATTTTTGCGGGCAGGCGTCCCGGCTCGCTGTTCTGGGAGATCGCCAACAAGCTCGTCTATTCCAAGGTGCTGGACGCCTTTGGCGGACGCGCGCGCACCTTCATCTCCGGCTCTGCTGCGCTCGGTCTTCCTACGGCGAACTGGTTCGCGGATGTCGGCATCCGCATCTTCGAAGGTTACGGCTTGACCGAGACCTCGCCTGTCATCTCGGCAAACTATCCGCATGCCTTTCAGGTCGGCACGATCGGCACGCCGGTGCCGCACATCGAGGTCCGACTGGCTGAGGATGGCGAGCTTGAAACCCGCGGCGCATCCATCTTCCGGCGTTACTGGAATAAGCCGAAGGAGACGGCCGACGTCTTTACCGAGGATGGCTGGTTCAAGACCGGCGATATAGGCACAATGGATGCGAAGGGTTTCTATTCCATCACCGACCGCAAGAAGGAGTTGCTGAAGACGAGTGGCGGCAAGATGATCTCGCCGCAACTGATCGAGGGGCAGCTGAAGGGTAACGTGCTGGTCGGCAACGCTGCCGTGGTGGGCGACCGCCAGAAATACGTATCCGTACTGATCTCGCCCAACTTCCCGGCGTTGCGAGGCTGGGCGAAGTCGAACGGGGTGACGGCGGAGGACGATCAGGCGCTGGTTGAAGATGAGAAGGTGAAGGCCGAGTACAAGCGGATCGTCAACGACATCAACAGCCGGCTGGCGCACTGGGAGACGATGAAGCGCATCAAGATCGTGCCCGAAGAATGGACCATCGAGAGTGGCGAGCTGACACCCAGCATGAAGCTGAAGCGGCGTGTCATCCAACAGAAGTACGGGGCTGCTATCAAGGCCTTCTACCGCGAAGAAGCGACGGTCGAAACGTAACGGAAAGGAAGACCATGAAGATCCGGGCAGGGCTGGCGACGCTGGCGTTCACGTTTGGATTCGCGGCGGGTGCCTCAGGGCAGACAGGCGCGCATGCGCCGGCAGCTGCGGGAGCCCTCACTCCCGCGCTCTGGCAGCTCAAAGGGGTACACGGAACGGTGTATCTGTTTGGCACGATTCACCTGATGAAGGCGGGTGTGCCCTGGGAGACACCGAAGGTGGTGGACGCCTTTAAGAAGAGTGCAACGCTTTACCTGGAGGTGCCGAACGCAACCGATCCCGATGCCGTCAAGGAGGTGCAGCCGCTGATCGCGCAGCTCGGCACCGATCCCGGACATCTGCTCTCGACCAAGATCACGCCGGCGGATAAAGTGGCGCTCGACGCCGCCATCAAGAGCTTCGGCTCGCCGCTGGGCGAGGCGTCCTTCGAGCCGTTCCAGCCGTGGCTGGTGTACCTCACGGTGTCCGTCATGCCTGCAATGAAGGCCGGGTACGATCCGTCGAACGGTATCGACTCGCAGCTGGCAAAGCAGGCGAAAGAAGAGGGCAAACGCATCGACGGATTTGAGACAATCGAGCAGCAGCTTCACTTCCTCGCCGACATGCGGCAGGATCAGCAGGTCACCCTGCTGCACCAGACCATTCAGGAGCTGCCGAAGAGCAACGAGCACCTGAACGAGATCGTTGCGGACTGGGAGCATGGCGACGTCGACGCCGTTGCGAGGCTCTCGAATGGGGAGATGAAGCAGAAGAATCCGGAGCTTTACAAGATCCTGCTTGTCGACCGCAATGAGGCGATCGCCGATCGCATTGCCGCGATGTTGAAGGATCCGGGTACCGGCACCGTTTTCGTTGCGCTTGGTGCGGCCCACCTGGCCGGAGCCGATGGCCTGCAGGCGATGCTCGCGAAACGAGGGTTCCCTGCGGAACGCATTGAATAGCGAAATGTTGCTTCAGCCCGCCCGCCGCCTCGGCAAGGTCTTTTTCAATCCGGTCGAGACCCGTCTGGGCGGCCTCAGCCTGATGCTGAAGGTGCTGCCCCAATACCTCATCAATCGGGAGGAGACCGAGCCGCGCAAGCCGCTCGGCCCGTTTCACACCGATCCCGCCGCATACGCCACACCGCCAGCGAGCGGGATGCGGGTCACGTGGTTCGGGCACTCCTCGCTTTTTCTCGAAATCGATGGTGTGCGTCTGCTGGTGGATCCGGTGTGGGATCTCCGCGCCGCGCCGGTCAGTTTCTTCGGTCCCAAACGCTTCTTCCCGCCGACCATCCCGCTTGAAGCCCTGCCCCGGCCGGACGCCGTCGTGCTCTCGCACGATCACTACGACCATCTCGGCGAACAGACGGTCCGGACGCTGGCCAGGATCTGGCCGGAGGTCCGCTGGGTGTGTCCGGTTGTGGTCGGGGTCCTTCTCGAGCGCTTCGGTGTCCGGCGCGAGCGCGTCACTGAACTTGACTGGACGCAGTCGATCCGCATCGCCGGGCAGGACTCCGAACTCGAGCTGACTGCGGTGCCATCGCGCCATTTCTCCGGGCGTTCGCTCTCCAATCGCTTCCACACGCTTTGGGCGTCGTATGTGCTCGCGGGGCCGCAGCATCGCGTGTACTACGGCGCGGACTCTGGCCTCTGGGACGGCTTCGCCGAGATCGGTCGCGTGTATGGTCCTTTCGATCTCACGCTGTTGGAGATTGGCGCGTTTCATCCGCTCTGGGCCGATATCCATCTGGGTCCTGACAACGCGGTAGAAGCCTTTCGCCGGCTCGGCGGAGGTGTGCTGATGCCGATCCACTGGGGGCTCTTCAACCTGGCGCTGCACGGCTGGCGGCAGCCGATGGAGCGGCTGGATGCACTGGTGGCCGAGCACGGCTTGTGTGTGTTTTCCCCGCCTCCCGGCACCCCGACTGAGTTCAGTCCCGGGCAGGAGCTGCGCTCCAGTTGGTGGCGGCGGCCGACATAACTGGTAAGCCTTGCGCCGGAGGTGCCCCGTTGGCGCTCTGGTTAAGTCTCAGAAGAAGCTATTGTGCACGTCCCCGGAGTCCAGTACAAAGGGGCTGCGACGGAGGAACTCAGATGGCGAACGCAGTGCACCAGATGCTGCGCGAGGTGATGGATATCCGACAGGCGTCGGAGTATCTGGGCATCAGCGGCGACACGCTCTACCGTTATGCCAGCGAAGGCTTCATCCCGGCATTCAAGCTCGGCAACCGGTGGCGCTTCAAGCGCAGCCTGCTGGACGCGTGGATGGTCGAGAAGAGCGGCGCGTCTTCCCGCACCGAGCCCGGAGTCGCCATTATGCCTGGGCAGAAAAAGCCGGTTCGCCGCGTGCGTTAGCGGACGCAGCCTGCGACCGCAGGGTCATCAGCGTAATCTCAGGCGGGCAGTTCAAGCGAAACGGAACGCCTACGGTGCCGATCCCGCGATTGACATAGAGCTGCGAGCTGCCGACGGTATAGTGTCCCTGAGGGAACAGCCTCCCGAGCGGCGGAAGCGCCAGGGGCCGGATCCCCGGTATGCGGATCTGTCCGCCATGGGTGTGTCCGGAGAGCACGAGATCCACCAGCTTTGCGCGTGGATGCCCGACCATCTTGGCTGCGTAGTCGGGTTCATGCACCATCAGGATGACCGGCGCATTCGGCCCGGGGGGCACGGCGTCTGCCAAGTCGGGCCGTCCATGGGCCACGTCGTCCAGTCCTGCCAGGACAAGATGGGCTCCGCCGCGCTCGATCTTTACCGACTGATTCACCAGCAGCGGCAGCCCGTTGTACTCCATGTGCCCGCGAATGATGTCGGACCCGACGGCCGCGTCGTGATTGCCGAGTATGCCGTAGCGCAGAGGACAGGCGAGGCCCCGCAGCAGGTCACCGCAGCGTGCCGCGGCTGAGTACGTCACTCCCAGCGGCAACGGTCCGCGCGAGATGAAGTCTCCGGTGACCAGCACCAGGTCGGGCTGGAGCGCGTTGACATGCTCAATGACGCGCCGCAGGAAGAAATCTTCGGTGTACTCCTCCAGGTGAATGTCGCTGATCTGCGCGATGCGGAATCCGTCGAAGGCCGACGGCAGGTTCTTGATCCGGAAGGTCGGTCGGGTCACCGTAAGCTCATGCCGGCTGACGTCGTCGGAGTAGAGCGCCAGGCCGACGGCCGCGGCGGTCGCGGAGGTGACGAACGCTCGCCGCGTCAGCCCCTCTGGGGTTCGTTGCTCAATTGGTGTCTCCGTCACGGACATAGTCCATGATAACGGGAGCAGGATGCAGGGAGAGGGAAGGACTCTGCGAGATACGATTCCGCCGCCCGCTTGACCGCTTGTAGACTGGAGACGATGAAGACCCCCACCTTGATTCCTCCGGACCGCCGTCGGAGATCCCTGGCTGCGGCCAGGAAGGCCGGCGCGGACACACTGCTGCTGACGCATCTTCCGGATGTGCGCTATCTCTGCGGATTTACCGGCTCGAGCGCCGCGCTGGTCGTGCGAGCGGGCCGCGGCGGTATGGTGATGTTTACCGATGGCCGCTACACCACGCAGGCCGCGCAGGAGGTGGATGGCGCGCGGGTCGTGATCAGCGACCAACCCGCCATGCTCGCCGCGCTCGAGTTCCTCATCGGGGAAGGCACGGCAACCTGCGCCTTCGACGCGCTGCACACCACGGTCGACGTGCTGGAACGCATGCGTTCCGCACTGCCGCCACGGCTGCGCAAGAGCTTCCTCGTTCCCACGCACGGCCTGGTCGCCGGGCTGCGCGAGATCAAGGACGAGGTCGAGCAGGACCGCATGCGCGAGGCTGCTGCTTTCGGCTGTCGGCTCTTCGACCAGCTGCTCGAGGAGATCCACCCCGGCGCCACGGAGATGGAGGTTGCGCTTGCGCTCGAGTTCATGGCGCGTCTTGCCGGAGCCGAGCGTATGTCGTTCGAGACCATCGTCGCCGGCGGCGAACGCAGCGCGCTCCCGCATGGACGCGCGACCACGGCGAAGCTTCCGCGCCGCGGCTTCGTGCTGATCGACTTCGGCGTGGTGCTCGACGGCTACTGCTCCGACATGACGCGTACCGTGCACCTTGGCAAGCCGAAGGGGGACGAGTTCGCGGTCTATGAGATCGTCGCGGCCGCCCAGCAGGCTGGGCTGGGCGCCATTCGCGCCGGCGTCACCGGAGCCGAGATCGACGCTGCCGCGCGCGCGGTGGTCGAGGAGGCCGGATATGGCGAGTACTTCAACCACTCCTCCGGGCACGGCGTCGGGATCGAGATCCATGAGAGCCCGCGTCTGGGCAAGCCGCGCGACGGGATCGAAGAACCGAAGCTGAAAGCCGGAATGATCGTTACAATGGAACCCGGCATCTATCTGCCCGGCCGGTTCGGCGTGCGGATTGAAGACACGGTTCTGGTGACTGCCGGCGGATGCGAGATGCTCACGCCGACGACCAAAGCCTGGATGGAACTGTAGCCGGAACTGTAGCCTGTGCGATGGCTTGAGCGACACGCTCGGCAGCCACGAAGAGGCTCAGAGATTTTGAGTGCGTGCCCTTGCGGCAGAGCACGGGAAGAGACATGATGGACCCGAAAGAACTGCAGGAACTCCGTGAACTGATTGAGTTCCTCAAGGCGAACGAGATCGCCGAGTTCGATCTCGAAAAGGATGACCTGAAGGTGCGCCTCAAGTTTATGGGCGCGGTCAGGGCCGAAGCCGCACCCGCCGCCGCGCCTGGGCTCGACATGGCGCAGTTCGCCCGGCTCATGAGCTCCGCGCCGGCAGGACAGCCGTCGATGCCTGCCGCGGCGTCCGCATCGCCGGTCAACGAGCCGCCCGTCGCGGCTCCGCCAGCCGATAAACTGCACACCGTAAAGTCGCCCATGGTGGGTACGTTCTATGAGTCACCGTCGCCTGGGTCGCCACCCTTCGTCAAGATCGGCGACGTGGTCGAGGTCGGGCAGACGCTCTGCATCGTGGAGGCCATGAAGCTGATGAACGAGATCGAGTCGGATGCCGCCGGCGAAGTCGTCGAGCGCATCTCGTCCGGCGGCCAGCCCGTCGAATATGGTCAGCCGCTCTTCACCATTCGGCCGCGATAAGCGAGGCTTGATTGAGATTAACCGGAGTGAGCGAGATAACGGAATGCTTCAATCCCGTTCCAGTTCTATCCGCCTTCATCCTGTCTTGATCGTTTTATCCGCGTTACGCCTTGCTTTCAGTTTGTGAGGACAGATGTTTCGTAAGGTCTTGATCGCCAATCGGGGAGAGATCGCGTTGCGCGTCATCTCCGCCTGCAAGGAGCTCGGCATCCGCACCGTCGCGGTGTACAGCGAGGCCGACCGCAACTCACTGCATGTGCGCTTTGCCGATGAGGCCATCTGCATCGGGCCTCCGCGCTCGGCAGAGAGCTACCTCAACGTGCCCGCCGTCATCTCCGCCGCCGAAATCGCCGACGTGGACGCCATCCATCCCGGCTACGGCCTGCTCAGCGAGAACGCCAACTTCGCCGAGGTCTGCCGCGCCTCCAACATCAAGTTTATCGGGCCGCCGCCTGAGATCACGCGCATGATGGGTGAGAAGTCGACTGCGCGCCAGACCATGAAAAAGGCTAAAGTTCCCATCCTGCCCGGCTCGGATGGAGTGATCGCGAGCGAAGGCGAGGCGCTGGAGTGGGCGGAAACTGTAGGCTATCCGGTCATCCTGAAGGCGGTCGCCGGCGGCGGCGGGCGCGGCATGCGCATCGTGCGCTCGGCACACGAACTGCCTTTCATGTTCCAGCAGGCCTCGCAGGAGGCCGCGAACGCCTTCGGCAACGGCGATATGTACATGGAGAAGTTCATCGAGCGTCCGCGCCACATCGAGTTTCAGGTGCTTGCCGACGAGCATGGCAGCGTGATGTCGCTCGGGGAGCGCGAGTGCTCCATCCAGCGCCGCCATCAGAAGCTGATCGAAGAGGCGCCGTCTCTGCAGGTCACGCCCAAATTGCGCGCCGAGCTCGGTAAGACCATCGAGCGGTCGCTGAAGGATATCGGTTATTGGAACGCCGGCACCATCGAGTTCCTCATGGACGAGGACGGCAAAATCTACTTTATCGAGATGAACACCCGCATCCAGGTGGAGCACTGCGTCACCGAGATGGTCACCGGGGTCGACTTGGTAAAGGCGCAGCTGCGTATCGCCGCCGGTGAGAAGCTGAGCGACCTCGTGCCGCGCGTCCCCGAGATCCGCGGCCACGCCATCGAGTGCCGCATCAACGCTGAGCACCCGGAGAAGTTCACGCCCTCCGCCGGCAAGATCACCGCCTTCAACGTGCCTGGCGGCAACGGCGTTCGCGTGGACACCGCCCAGTACTCCGAGGGCGTCGTGCCCCCGTACTACGATTCGATGATCGCCAAGCTGATCTGCTTCGGCAAAGACCGCGAGGAGGCGATCGCTCGTACTGAACGCGCGCTCTCGCAGTTCGTCATCGAAGGCATCCACACCACCATCCCGCTGCACCGGAAAATTTTTCAGGATCCCGAGTTTCGCGCCGGTCAGTTCGACACCAAGTTTATGGAGCGGTTCTTCGAGCGCCAGGAGAAGCCACAGGTCTGAGGGTCATTTCACCTGGCCGGGCTGACTGGACCGAATCGTCGAGATCACGTGTGTCTGCTCGAAGTTGCGATTCTCCGCACTCAGCGTAATTCGCGCCGCAGGAAGAACAGGACGTTGAGGTGGAACTCCGTGCCGAAGCTGACTGGAAACCACACCGGCTGCTGAGCCGGCACGGCCTGCGGGGCGAAGATTACGGTGAAACCAGGGCCGGGTACGCTGGTGCCCAGCAGCGTACGCACCGCGAACGCAGCGACCCTGGCCATCATGGCGGCGGCATCCGTCTCCCGGGCTGCACCCGACTCCCACGCAAGCGACATGACCAGTAAGAGCGACTCAACGCGCATGGACCCGGTACGAAGGACGCGTTGTACAAGTTCCCCGCAGGCGATCAGACCGCCGGATAAGATGAGATCGCTACACTTGGTCAATGGACGCGATCGCCGGGCTCTATACCATTGCCGATATTGAAACGATGCGGCGGCACGGCGTCGACCTTCCTGCATTCGCGGAGGATTTGCGGGCAGCCGAGGCCGGCACCGTCCAGCTTCGGTATAAATCCGGCTCGCCACGCGAGATCCTCGAGGCCGCCGCCGTTCTGCGCAAGGTCTTCTCCGGGACGGACACGCTTCTCATCCTGAACGACCGGCTCGACCTCGCGTTGCTGGCCGGCTTTGGAGGCGTCCACGTGGGCCAGGATGATCTCGCGCCCTCTGATCTCCAGCTTGCCCTCGTCAGGGGTGGACACACGCCGCCGTTTGTCGTCGGGCTCTCCACCCACACCGACGAACAGCTTCGCCGTGCCGACACCAGCGACGCCGACTACCTGGCCATCGGTCCGGTTTTTACTACCGGGACCAAGGCCGACGCCGCCCCGGTCGTGGGACTCGATGGCGTTCGCCGCGCCCGCGCGTTGACGCGGAAGCCGCTGGTCGCCATCGGCGGGATCACCGCGGAAAATGCGGCAGCGGTGCGCGCCGCCGGAGCCGATGCAGTCGCCATCATCTCCGGGCTGTTCGTTCCCGGCCAGACCGTCGAGCAGACGGCACGCGACTTTCTCGCCGTTTTCCGGTAGAACAGACGAAACGTGAACACAACGTCAAAGATCTCCCCTGCAGCCGCGTCCGTGACCTCGCCCGTCCTGGCAGGGGACGCCACTGGCGACTCAGCACCGCATCTGGTGCAAGGCCTGGGACTGTTTTCCGCGACCGCCATCGTCATGGGGTCGATGATCGGGTCCGGTATCTTCATCGTCTCGGCCGATATGAGTCGGACCCTCGGCTCCCCTGCGCTGCTGATCAGCGCGTGGCTGCTGACCGCGGTGATGACTGTCATCGGCGCGCTCAGCTATGGCGAGCTCGCCGCCATGATGCCTAAAGCTGGCGGCCAGTACGTCTACCTGCGCGAGTCGCTCGGACCGATCTGGGGATTTCTCTACGGCTGGACGCTCTTTCTTGTCATCCAGACCGGCACCATCGCGGCGGTCGGCGTTGCCTTCGGCAAGTTCCTCGGTGTCTTCTTCCCGTCCATCAGTGCCGGCCACTGGCTGGTTCATGTCGGCAGCGGCAACATCGGCCTGAACACCGCCAATCTGGCCGCCATTCTCATCGTGACGCTGCTCACGCTGCTCAATACGTTTGGCGTGAAGCTCGGCGCGGCGGTCCAGAACGTCTTCACCTCGGCCAAGGTGTTCGCGCTGCTGGCCGTTGTAGTTGTCGGCCTGGTAGCCAAGAACGCGACCGCCATGTCCGCGAACTTCGGAGCGCATTGGCATGCCTTCTTCGAAAATGCCGGCCTGCACACACTGCATGCCGTTCAGGTCGGAGTCGGCGGACCGACCGTCTTCGCGGGCGCGCTTACGGTCGTCGCGGTTGTGCAGGTCGGCTCGCTCTTCTCGTCGGACGCCTGGAACAATGTCACCTTCACTGCGGGAGAGATCAAGAACCCACGCCGTAACCTGCCGCTTTCGCTTGCGATCGGCACGGGCGTGGTGCTCCTCCTCTATATTCTCTGCAACTTCGTCTACCTCAGCGTGCTTCCGCTCGCGGGCGACCCGGCCGCCTCCACCGTGATCGGCCGCGGTATCTCCGGAGCCGCGCAGGATCGCGTCGCCACCGCTGTGATGGAGGCGGCCTTCGGTCCCATTGGCGCGAAGCTGATGGCCGGCGCCATCCTCATCTCTACCTTCGGCTGCGTCAATGGCATGCTGCTCGCCGGGGCGCGCGTTTACTACGCCATGAGCCTCGACGGCCTCTTCTTCCGGTCGGTCGGCAAGCTCAGTCCAAAGAGCGGCGTGCCGGTCAACTCGCTGTGGTTGCAGTGGGCCTGGACCTGCCTGCTCTGCCTCAGCGGGAGCTACGGACAGCTCCTCGATTATGTGATTTTCGCGGTGCTGATCTTCTACATTCTCACGATCGTCGGGCTGTTTGTGCTGCGGCGCACCCGACCGGATGCGCCCCGTCCGTACAGGGCATTCGGCTATCCCGTGCTGCCCGCCGTCTATATCGTGCTGGCGGCGTGGATCTCTGTTGTACTCTTGCGTTACAAACCGCAATACACATGGCCCGGACTCATCCTGGTGTTGCTGGGAGTTCCGGTATATCTGCTGTGGAAGCGGCAGAGCCGCGGCGCAATTTTATCGACAGCACTCTGAGGAGACTCGACAACGAATGCCCAATCTCTTTGCAATCAAGTCCATGGACGTGCTGCTCGCTGAGTCGCGCGCTACCGGGGAAGGCACGCTCGAGCGTACGCTGGGCCCGTTCCAGCTGACCGCTCTGGGCATCGGTGCCGTTATCGGAGCGGGCATCTTCGTCATGGCGGGCCTGGGCGCGCACTACGCCGGCCCCGGCCTGATGCTGTCGTTCGTGCTGGGCGGCCTCGGCTGCGCCTTCGCCGGCCTCTGCTATGCGGAGTTCGCCGCGATGATTCCGCTCGCCGGTTCCGCTTACACCTACGCGTACGCTACGCTGGGCGAACTCATCGCCTGGATCATCGGCTGGGACCTCACGCTTGAATACGCGATGGGCGCCAGCACCGTGTCCTCCGGCTGGTCGAATCACTTCATCGAGCTCATGCAGGTCTTCCACATCGACTTTCCGCTGTGGCTCGCATACGACCATTGGACTGCGGTGGGCGTAGCGATCGACAATATCTGCCGTCAGATCATGGCGGCCAGCTACTCGTCGCTCGCGCCGGGATCGCAGGAGTACATCACCCAGCTCGGCGCGCTCAAAGCGGCTCCCACGGCGGACGTCCTCGCCCGCGCTCACGCCCTGCTGCACGCGCCGGTGCTCTTCGGTCACGAGATCGGCTTCAACCTGCCTGCGCTGATTATCGCGCTTCTCGTCACCAGCGTGCTGGCCATCGGCATCAAGGAGTCGGCCACCTTCAACTCTTTCATCGTCGTGCTCAAGGTGGCGGTGGTCCTCTTCGTCATCGGACTCGGTTCCATGTACGTTCATCCTGCCAACTGGGGCCACTCCTGGCATCAGTTCGCCCCGATGGGCATCAGCGGGATCGGCCAGGGCGCGGCCTATATCTTTTTCGCCTACATCGGCTTCGATGCCGTGTCCACCACGGCGCAGGAGGCGAAGAACCCGCAGCGCGATCTGCCCATCGGCATCATCGTCTCGCTCGTCATCTGCACCGTGCTCTACATTGGGATCGCCGCCGTGCTGACCGGTATGGTGCCGTGGCAGCAGGTCAGCATCGAGGCACCGATCGCGCAGGCGTTCCTCGACCGCAACCTTCCGTGGGCCAGCAATATCGTCACCGCCGGGGCGCTCGCCGGTCTTACCAGCGTCATGCTCGTGATGCTCCTCGGCCAGACTCGCGTTCTTTACGCCATGGCCAATGACGGCTTGCTGCCGAAGAAGTTCTTCGCCGAGATCCATCCGAAGTTCCGCACGCCTTTCAAGAACACCTTCCTCGTCGGCTCCATTGCAGCCATCGTCGGCGCGCTCACCCCGATCGATGACATCGGCAAGATGGTGAACATCGGCACCCTGCTAGCCTTCATCATCGTTTGCGTCTCCATCATCGTCCTGCGCCGCACCAACCCGGACAGACCGCGACCGTTCCGCACTCCGTGGGTGCCGCTGGTGCCCGCGCTCGGCGTGCTCTTCAACGGCTACCTGATGTACAAACTCGGCTGGGTCAACTGGGCGCGGCTGATCGTCTGGCTGATCATCGGCCTTGTCGTCTACTTCAGCTACGGGCAGAAGAACAGCCGTGTGCAGCGAGGGCTGCTCCCCGGCGAACTCGATCGATAAGCAACCGGGAATGAAAAGTGGAGGGCGGCTCAACGGAGCCGCCCTCCTGCCTGCAATACACCGTGCGCCGGTCAGGCTTGTCACCTCGAGGGCGGAATTGCTTGCGTGGTTGTAGTGGGTGTGGGGGTAGCCGCTGCCGGAGTCGCCGCGCCTGTCGGAGCAACCGCCGGCACCAAACCGGTTCGCGGCGCGCTTATTGGAGTGCTGCTCCCGGCAAGGCCCGGAAGTCCGCGACGCGCACCCGCCGATACGGCGTTCTCCGCTTCGATCGGCATCGTCACGGTGTTGGCCGGCTTAGGATCGTCGCGCAGGCGGAGATAGAACGTCGCCGGAACCATGGCTTTGGCCGCGCCGGCCGGTACGGGGGGGTGCGGGATCGCCAGCGCCGGCTCAACGAAGCCGTCCGGAACCGGCGTTGCCGTGGTGAACGCGTCATCGGTCGAGACCGAGTCGATCAGAAACAGGCCCGTCCCGGATAGCAGGCACGACTGCGTCGATGGCAACGGGCACTTCAGATCCGTCAGCTCCGGCAATCGCACCAGGTTCGCCAGCGGAAGCCACTCGCCCGGCGTCCCGTCTCCCGCGACTGCCCGCATGCGGAATGGCCCAAAGGTCGACGGTCCGAAGAGCTTCAGGGGGTCGAGCGTCGCCAACACGGTGTGATTGTCCTCAAGCACCAGCGAACCGGCCGCGATCGAGAGCACTGTCTTGAGCGGAGGATCGCCCGCCGCATCTCCCGTGGCTGCACTCTCGATCTCGATCTGCTCGTTGCGCTGGAACTTCTCCTTCGATTTTAGAAAGAAGGTCAACTGCGCCCCCAGGGGAATATCGTCCGGCGAGGCCAGCTGGATCGGCGTCGGAATGGGCAGCGTGAACCGGCGGCTCAGCAGCGAGACGACCGGACGCGCGGGCAGGATCGTGGCCGCTGCTTCGAGCGTTCGCCCGTCTTCCAGATGCACCTCGGCCGTGACCCTGTCGCTTGCCTTAAACGAGGGTGACCGGGTGTCCGCCGGCAACTGCAGCGCGAGTCCCCCGCTCGCATCAGCCTCGTCTCCGCTCGCGGCGGGAGTATAGGTGAACTCGTGCTTGTCGCTGGAGAGCGTCACGGTCTTCACCTGATCGAGCGTGGTGCCGGTCAACAGGGCATCCGTATCGCCCGCGTGGATTCTCAGCGATTCAATCTTCGCCGGCTCCGAGAAGACCTTCGTCCCCAGCTGCTCGGGCTGCTTCGCGCCGAACTGCTGAATCGTCAGCGAGATCTGTCCTGTCCGGCTGTCGTGCTGCAGATTGAGCGTGACATCCACCGGCTCGACTTTCGGCACTACGGGGCCGCTGGACGGAGGCATTTCGACCGCCAGCGGTGTCTGCGGCGGTTTCGGAGGCGCGGAAAGCTTCCAGTCGACCTTGCCGCCTGCAGGCTCAAGCGCGATGGACTCCACGCAGGCCGTGCCTGTCGCCTGGAGTTGCACATGATTCGGCTTGCCCGCGATCAGTACCGTCGGCGTCTCCGGCGAAGTGACGATCCGCCAGCCCTGCCCGGGCACGTTCTGCAGAGGAAGCGTCGGCCCGGTATACGCGTTGAAGCCCCAGTAGCCCTTGATCGTACCCGTGATCGGATCGCCCGGCTGCTTCGGCGCAACCACTGGAGCACCTGCCGGCTTGGTCGACGGGGATGCGGCAGAAGCACCCGGCACCGGGGTCAGCATGGCATCATCCGGCCCGGCATTCGCTGTTTTATCAAACGGCAGCACCCGCCGCTTCGAGGGGTTGGGATCAATCACCAGCCCGCCGTGATAGGCATCCGCGGTCAGCGGCAGATCGAGCGCGGACGCCCCGTTCTTGCCGGGCGGCACATTCAAGTGCAGCACCAGATCGTGCGCGTAGGAGGTCGAAAACACCAGCGGCGCGCCATCGATCGAAAGCGCCACGTTGGGGTCCAGCAGACAGCTGATCTTGTACGGCTGGACCGGACGCAGCGGCGGCAGCGTCGCTTTCTGCACCGAAGGCAGCCCGATCACGATGACCGACTTTGGATTGTGGAACGACGGCGGGGTGTTCAGCCGCAGATTCAACGTCTCGCTGGGCGCATTCGCGTCGGCATCGGCATCCGGAAACGTGATCGCCGGAATGTAGCGATACTGCGCCGTATGCAGACTGCTGGTCAAACGCACCAGATCAACGATCGCCCCGATATACGCGGAAAAATTGCCCCCACCGGCGATCTGCGTATAGCTCGCCTGGTTGATGAAGTCCGATCCCGGACCGTTGGACAGGGCGGCCACCACCGACTGTCCATGCCCGTCATCGAGGAGCGTCTGCGTCCCGGACTGCGTCAGGCAGTTGTACTGCTGGTCGACGGGACGCTTGAAGCAATCGGGATTCGGCTTCAGCGCGAGGGTACGCGCCAACAGGTTCGAGTGCTCCTGCAGCGCGGCGGGATCGCCCGGCGGCACCTTCCTGATCTCGTCGAGATATTTCTCGATGCGTGCCTGCTCGAAGCCGGCTTCTATCAGGTCCTGCGAGGCCCGCACGAAGATCCCCGGCGTGCCTCTCACCGCGGAGCGCAGGGTCGAGAAGTCGCCGCCCGTCTCCGGCGCCAGGAACAGAATCGCCTGTTGCGCGTCCTGCGGCACGGTGATCGAAACACCCTCTTCGCGGACTTTCTTATTCCACGTGTCGATCCGGGTAAACCAGTCGTCCGGCGGGGGATTGGTGGTTCCGCGCAGGAAGGCCGCGATCAAGAGATAGTGAACGGATTGGGTGGAAGGAAAGTCGGGATGCACCCAGAGCACGTCGCCGGGCAACAGGTTCGGCACCGCCGCTACAGGCAGCGTCACTGCCCCGCGGGTGACGCGGATATCGATCTTCGGTCCCTCCAGATCGAACCGCGCCTGTCCCTCCATCCAAGAGAAACACGTGCAGAACAAGAGAAGCAGAAGTGCAGGGAACCGAAGGCTGCGGGGAGACTTCGCCATACTCAAAGTTTAGACGCAGCCGCGTCCACCCATGCCGCATTGACTCCGGTCGGTTCCTCGCGTCAGTGCGCTTCGTTCATTGCAGCCAGCCGGGCAAAGTGTGTAAATGACCCGCCGCAGGCTCAGATGCTATTCCGACGCGCCCGAAACTCCGGCCTGCGCCCGTCGCTCCATCCACTCCAGTTCCGCCCAGATCGCGGCGACTCCAATCCCAATCTTTGTGCCGCCAACGCTGAGTCGTCCCTCAGTCTCCTGCAGCACGCCGTGAGTGTCTGCGGTGTACGCGAGTCTGCGCCAGGGGTCCACCACCCAGATCGCCGGCACCCCCATGCGCGCATAGTCCTCGATCCGGTTCGCGTACACGGCTCATGCGATCTTCACTGGAGAGAATCTCCACGCAGAGGATGGGGGGCGTCCTCACAATTCGTTCGTCAGGATTTGGAAGCTTTGCGAGCATGACATCCGGAATGCGAAAACGCCGTGGTCCCACCTGAACCCGCTGCTCCGGCAACACCTCGACCTGCAACTCCTCTTCATGCTGCGCGAGGAAGAGGAGAAAGAACATCTGTAACCGTGCGTGCGGCTTTTCGCCCAGGTTTCTCTCGAGCACCTCGCCGTCGATGTAGTCGCAGTCGGGCCGGTAGCTGGTGCGGAGATACTCTTCCACCGAGATAAGGGTCTGAGTTGTCGCCATCAATCGCCTCCGTTGCCCTTCAGCATACGCGCGTCCAGCTTTCACATACCCGCAAAGCGACCGACACTCAACCCCAGAAATCCTCCGGCAGATTGACCACGATCGGTTCAGCTGTCGAACGGATCACGATCCAGCGGAAGGGAGCGGTGCTCGACGGATTGATCTCCCGGTGCACCAGACGCACGGGAATATGGAGGAAGTCGCCAGTCCGAGCCGTCACCTCATCTTCGCCATGCTCGCCCCACTGTACCCGCGACTCGCCTTCGAGTACATACACGACCGTCTCCTGCTCGCCGTGGTGGTGGATTCCGGTCCGCGCGCCCGGCTCCACAAAGAAGGTGCCCGCCCACAGGCCGGCCGTAACGCCGGTCTCACGCGCGATAGCCGCCAGCCGCTCCGACCCTGAGGTCTGCTGCGTGCCCGCTAAAAACTTCTCCGGCTGAACGAGGCTGACGGTCGCTTCCGCGTTCTTCTTCATACAGCAACGGATGCGCGCTGCCGAAAACCGATTCGCCTGCCAAGAAAAAGGCCCGCCGCAGCGAGCCCTGGTCTATTCCGCCTTCAGATGTCGCGGCGAAGGGTGATCGCTCGCGATGACTCCGTCGCGGATCGTGACCACACGATGCGCGTATTCGGCGATATCGGGCTCGTGCGTCACCAGAACGATCGTGTTGCCGCGCGCGTGCAGTTCATCGAACAGCGCCATGATCTCGTCGCCCGTCTTCGAATCCAGATTGCCGGTCGGCTCGTCGGCCAGGATGATCGACGGGTGGTTTACCAGCGCCCGCGCGATGGCAACGCGCTGCCGCTGCCCGCCCGAGAGCTCATTTGGCTTGTGCATCATGCGCGTTCCGAGATTGACGCTCTCAAGCATCTCTTTCGCGCGTCTGGTCCGCTCCGCTGCCGGCGTGCCGTTGTAGATCAGCGGAAGCTCCACATTGTGCAGCGAGGTTGCGCGCGCCAGCAGGTTGAACGTCTGGAAGACGAAGCCGATCTCCTTATTCCGGATACGCGCCAGCTCGTCGTCGTTCAATCCGGAGACGTCGTGCCCGTTGAGCCAGTACTGGCCCTCGGTCGCCGTGTCGAGGCAGCCGATCAGGTTCATCAGCGTCGATTTTCCGGATCCTGAAGGGCCCATGATCGCGACATACTCGTTATGCCGGATGCGCAGATTGACGCCGCGCAGCGCGTGCACCTGCTGATCGCCCATCTCGTACGTCTTCCACAGATTGCTGGCGACGATTACCTCACCCGCGAGCGGGCCTGCGTCACTTACGACTGCGGGTTGTTCCATCTGCGCGGCGGTTGCCATCTTTTCACTCCCCGTTCGTTGCAATTCCAATGCACTCCTGGCGATTGAATCCGTTAACCGCATCCTCGTCAGGACGAACTGTCGTCCCCCGAGGACGTCGTCGTCTCCGCCGAGTTGTCCACCTTCACCAGCGTCCCGCTTTTCAGCGAACGCAATACCCGGTATCGTCCCGTCACCAGCGTGTCTCCCGGTTGGACGCCGCTCACCACCTCAATGTCCGTCGCGCCCGTGATCCCCGTCGTCACCGGCACGAAGTCGACCCGCTGTTTATGGCGATCCGCGCGCAGCACATAGACGCCCTGCACCGCATCCGACTTGCCCGACGCGGCAGCGGCCGAGACGGTGGAGCCCCTGCCCGCGCCCGGCTTGCCCGCATGTTCAAACAGCGCCTTCTCCACCGCCGGATTGCGCTGCACCAGAGCCTGGATCGGGATCACGATGGCACTTGCCCGCCGCGCCGTCGTAATCTTCGCCGTTGCAGAAAGTCCGGGACGCAGCCCCTGCTCGTTGTTCGCGCCCACGCCATCCAGCGTCACAATCACTTTGAAGTCCTTCGCCTCTTCGGTGCCGGTGGTGGACTGCGTGGTCGACTGTCCTGTTGTCCGCAGCAGCGCCTGATCGCCCACCTCGGTCACCCGCCCATGGAAGGTGTGGCCGGGCAGCGCGTCCACCGTCACCTCCGCCGGCTGTCCCAGCGAGAGATTCACGATGTCCGTCTCATCCACTTTCACCTCGGCCGTGATCACCGACATATCCGCGATCGTCATGAGGGTGGAACCTTCGGCATTCTGGATGCCCGTCACCATCGTCTCGCCCTCGCGCACCGGAATATTCGTCACCAGTCCGTCATACGGAGCGCGGCTCACCGTCTTATCCAGCGCGTCATAGTTCGAGCGCTGACTCGCGACCGCCTGCTTTACCCGTGCCTGTTGCGAGGCGATCGTCGCCTTCGCCTGCTGATCTGACGCCACGCGCTGCGCCAGAGTCGCCACCGCGCTGTCGTACGAGGCTTTCTTGGCGTCAAAATCCTGCTTCGCGATCAGCTGATCCTGATACAGCGCCTGCGCCCGGTTGTAATCCAGCTTGCGCTGCTCGAGGTCCGCCTTTGCGGCGTCGATGTTTGCCTTGGCCGTAGCCTCCGCCGCCACATCCGCGTTCACATCCGTCTGGGTGGAGGAGATCGTCGCCTGCTGCGCTGCGACGGTCGCCGTCGGCTGCACATTCTCGAGTGTCGCCAGCGTCTGTCCCTTGCGGACGTGATCGCCTTCCTTGACCTCCAGATGAGTGATCCGGCCGAACGCCGTCGCGCCGATGTTGACATAGGTCTTCGGCTTGATCTGCCCGGTGCCGCTCACCACCGAGATCAACTCCTGACGGCTTACCTGCTGGGTCTGGACCTTGGTCACATTGGACTGGCTCTTCCAGATGGAAAGCCCGGCAACGACTCCCAGAGCCACCACCACGCCCACGACGATCAGGATCTTCTTCACGCTCATCGGTCTATCGAACCTCAGGCTCTCCGGCCGTGTTCTCTGGGCGGCCCGGCACGCGGCTCGCCTGCTCTCGTGTGCTGATTGCCACCATCTACGCAACCGTGCGCCCAAAGGTTCCGTGCCGGGCGACGTTCGCGAAATCAGTCACTGCGGGTGACTGTCTTTTCCTCATGCTTCCAGTCCAAGAGACTGCCGGCGGTATTCCGGCCCGGTTCGGCCCTCAGCCGTCAACGTACCCTCTGGTGCAAGGCGATGATAGCAGTGCGCGGATGCATGCGAGGGTTCGAATGTTGCGTTCCGGCTGGATAAAATTTCGCTTATTATCGTCTGCAGGGGTTTCCTCCATGTTTGCTGATCGCCGATTTTTCCGTTCCCGCATTCTCCCGGTCTTCGCAGTTGCTCTTCTGGCCTGCGCCGGAGCTCATCCGGCAGCGGCGCAGACGCCCGGAGACGGCGTGACGAAAGTTCCAGTGCAGCCCGATGTACCGGATCCCACCCAGCGGCCCCGCACGGACAGGGAAAAAATTCAGCAGAATAAGGCCATGCGCCAGGAGCTTAAGGGCTCCTATAAAACCTGGGTCGAGCAGGACGTGCGCTGGATCATCACCGATGAAGAGCTGCAGGCGTTCAAGCATCTCTCCAACGATGAAGAGCGCGACCAGTTCATCGAGAACTTCTGGCTGCGCCGCAATCCTAACCCCGACTCTCCCGAGAACGAGTTCCGCGAAGAGCATTACGCCCGCATCGCTTATGCCAATGAGCATTTTGCGGCGGGTAAGGCGGGCTGGCGCACCGATCGCGGCCACATCTATATTGCTTTCGGCAAGCCCGACTCGATCGACGCGCACCCGTCCGGCGGATCCTACAATCGGCCCATGGAAGAGGGCGGCGGCGAGACCTCCACCTTTCCGTTCGAGGTCTGGCACTACCGCTACCTTGAAGGCATCGGCGACAACATCGATATTGAGTTTGTCGACACCTGCCAGTGCGGCGACTACCACATGACGATCGACCGCTCCGAAAAGGACGCGCTCAAGTACACGCCGGGCGCCGGCCTCACCCTGTTCGAAGAGACCGGACAATCCAATAAGGCGGACCGTTTCTCCAGCGGCGGACTGGAGCAGCTCGGCAAGGGGCCGATGTCGGCCAACAATCAGTCCAAGCAGTTCGACCGGCTCAGCACGTTCGCGAAGCTGGAGGCACCTCCCGTCATCAAGTTCAAGGATCTCGAGAGCTATATGGTCACCTCGAAGATCCTTACCGGTCCGCCGTTCCTGTTCGATGTCCGCACCGACTATGTCAAGGTCACCAACGACACCGTGCTGGTGCCGCTGACGCTGCAGATCCACAACAGCGACATTACCTACAACACCAAAGACGGCGTCTCCACCGGCACCGTCAACATTCTCGGGCGCGTTTCCTCGGTTGCCGGGCGCGTGCTGCAGACGTTCGAGGACACCGTAGCCGTGCAGGTGCCCAGCGAGCTTCTGAATCGCGAGGAGAAGAAGCAGTCCGTCTACTGGAAATCCTTCCCGCTGCGTCCCGGCCTCTATAAGGTCGACGTGGTGATCAAGGACGTCAACAATCCGGACCACGTCGGGCGCTGGCAGCGTTCGGTCAATGTGCCGAAGTACGACGACGACCAGCTCGGACACTCGTCGCTGATCCTGGCCGACAACATGTACCGTGTACCCACGAAGGATATCGGCGCAGGAAACTTCGTTATCGGCAACACGCACATCACGCCGCGCGTCGCCGCCGGCGGAGCCGTCCCGGTCATCTTCCACCGCAACCAGAACCTGAACTTCTGGATGCAGCTCTACAACCTCGGCATTGGGGACAACAAGCAGAACGACGCGACCATCGAGTACCAGATCACCGATCTCGCCAGCAACAAGACCGTCCTCGACAGCTCGGAAAAGACGGTCAGAATCAATCCCAACGCCGATCAGGTCACCCTTGAAAAGACACTTCCGCTCGCCGGCATGCAGCCCGGCAAGTATCAGGTCTCCATCAAAGTTAATGACGGCGTGACGAAGCAGCAGACCACCGAGTCGGCGAAATTCGAAGTCGACTAGGCTGGGATCCACAGGCAGACGGGCGCGGATTCAAGGCACCCGGTACGGACACGCGGATACCGTTGCGATGGCCGGCCGAGAGTCCGCCCCGCATCAGGAGCGAAGGCCGTCGACGCGCAGAAGGAATACTGTGCAACGATCCCAGGGCAGATTGAATTCGGCCGCAGTCGCGACGCTCGCCTTGTGCGGAGCGATGCTCCTGGTCGCGCGTGAGGCCTCCGCTGCCGGACCAGGTTCGGGGGGGTCCGGAGCCTCCAACGCAGCCGGTAAGTCCTCCATCTCCGGCATCGTGCGGGACGCCCAGGGCGTCGCGCAGATGGGCGCGCTGGTGCAGGTGCTCGCAGCCAACTCCATGACTGTCGCGATCGCCTTCACCGATCAGCGCGGGCACTACTCGGTCGCCAACCTCATCCCCGGACGGTACCTCGTTCGTGCCAGCGCGACCCTCTTCATTCCCGCTACCCGCAACAACCTTCAGCTCCGCAACGGGGCCAGCGCGGTCGTCAACCTGACCCTGGCGACCCTATTCGACACTGCTTCCTGGCTGCCGGCCGAGCGCCGCCGCGCGGACGAAGGCGACGAAGACTGGAAGTGGACCCTGCGCTCCACCGCCAACCGGCCGATCCTGCGCATGGTCGAGAGCGGGGAGGAGATCGAGGTCTCGTCGAGCGCCAGCGAGCGTCGCGACCCGACCGAGGCCATGCAGGCCCGCGGAGCGATCGAGAGTGGCGATGGCGGCTTTGGTCAGGGCGGCGTCCATACCATCCTCACGGTTCATCGCGGGCTTGATGACGGCTCGGAGATGACCTTGCGCGCCGACTTCGGCTCCTCCGCCGCGGGCGAGTCGGCCGATCCGCGCATGTCTGCCGCGGCCCCCGTTTCCGGTTCCGCGGGAAGCGAGTATGCGCTCGGTTACGAGAGCAAGACCGGCTTCGACGGAGGTGCCGCGCGCACCCTCGTCACCTACAAGTCTCATCCGGAGCTTGTTTCCGGCACGGGCGCGGGCTATGAAGTGATGGAGATGACCTCGGCGCAGCGCATGTCGCTGGGAGAGCGGGTGGAGATAGAGGCCGGAGGCCGCGTTGATGCGATTCGCACCTCCGCCAGCGGCATCGCGGCGCGCCCGTTTTTCCGGCTCAGTGCCCACCCCGGCGGAGCCTGGACGCTCGAATATGAACTCGCCACGGACCGCAGCCTGCAGAGCTTTGGCGATGTCACTGACGGGCCCGGCGACATTCCTGTCGCGCTGGTCCAGAACGGGCGCCTTACGCTCGCGTCCGGGCACCATCAGGAGGTCGCCGCTGGCCGCAGCGGCGAGGGCGGTGCCATTCGCCTTGCATTTTTCCGCGACGATTCGCATCAGACCGCGATTGCCGGCGGCGAACAGGCCTCCGCACCGGCGGGCGGTCTTTCCACGCTGGTCCCGACCGGCATACCGGCCGATATGCTTCTTGACCCCGCCACCGGCAGCTTTCGCGCGCTCGGCCAGGGATACGCTGCCGATGGCTTTCGTATCACCGCCAGCTCGCCCCTGACCGCCGGCCTCTGGGTCGCTGCGGAATACAGCGCGGGTGAGGCCCTCTCGGCACCGGCGACGCTGAGTACCGGCGCGCCGCTCACCTTTGAGCAGGCCGTCAACTCGCTCGAGGTCCAAAAGTCGGAGTCCGCAACCCTTGCCCTCAAGGGGCGGCTCATCCACAGCGGAACCCGCGTCCGCGCCTCCTACCGGTGGCAACCTTCGCGCGGCGTGACGGCCGTCGACCCATACTCCGCCTTTGGCGATCAGGCCTATTTCAGCTGTCTGGTACGACAGCCCCTGCGCTGGCCGGGCCGCCTGCCCTCGGGTCTCGACGCCACCATCGATGTCACCAACCTGCTCGCGCAGGGCTACCGCCCCTTCCTCTCACCCGACGGCCAGACCCTCTACTTCGCGCAGGCGCCCCGCACCATCCAGGCGGGCCTCTCCTTCAACTTCTAGGTGCTCGCTGCATGAACGCGAAACTGGTTTGGCCGCAGATTGTCACTCCATGACTTCACTCCGCCTTAACCGTCTCGATTCCAGCTACGCTTGGCACTTGCCTATTTCCAGACGAAATAAAAGCCCGGAGCCCGGTTCAACATATTCGCGGGATTCGGAATGAGGCTGTCCGCGTTGCTGTCCAGCAGCGCAGCAAGGCCTTTCCTCGATGACGCAGGCCGCACGACCATCGGGTTTTCATCGCGGATCCCAACTGCTCGCGCCGTATCGATCAGCGCCACCCGGAACCCGCCTAATTTATCGATCAGTCCCAGCGGAAGCGACTGCTGCCCGGTCCACACCTGGCCTGTTGCCAGCGGCTTGATCTTCTCCGGCGTCGTATGCCGTCCATTCGCTACATCCTGCACGAACTGTCCGTACATGTTGTCCACGAGCCCCTGAAAGTAGGCTGCCTCCCGGGGAGTCATGTCGTGGGTCGGATCGCCCGCGTCCTTCAATTCGCCCGCATGGATCACCACCGACTTCAGCTTCGCCCACCGCATCAGGTCGCCGTAGTTGGTCCACTCCATGATGACGCCGATCGAACCCACCACCGACGCTTCGTTGGCATAGATCTTGTCGCATGCGCTCGCGATGTAGTACGCGCCCGAGGCTCCCACCGACTCCACCGACGCGACGATCATCTTGTGCTTCTCCCGCCGCACCCGCAGCACCTCGTGGTAGATCTCCTGCGACGCAGCCGCGCCCCCGCCCGGCGAGTTGATGTGCAGGATGATCGCCTTCACGTCCGAGTCATCGCCGAACTTGCGCAACTGCGTGTCCACCTTATCCGCGTCCAGAATGACACCGTCGATATCGATGACCGCTATGCTCGAGGTCGCGAACGCCGTCGATCCCGAGGCTTCGTCTCCGCCGTGCAATACCGTATACACCATGCCCCACAGGAACAGACCCGCGAGCACCACGGTCCCCAGAATGATCGAGGGCCAGAACCACGCGGAACGCGGCTTGTACGGACGGTAATAGGGGTTGAATCCGGGATATGCCCGACCGTACGGGCCATATGGCGCGCCGTATGCCTGCGGTCCACCCACCTGTCCGCCCGTCGGAGGTACATCATTGCCTGCGCTCCCGGACCAGGCCTGCGTCGGGCTGTGCGGCTGAGGCGAAGGCGGGGGAGGAGTGTTCAGGTGCTCGTCGGACATGAGCGGAGTGTAGCAGTCCGCCCACATTTTGTACCGGAATGTCTTGTCCACCCGTCCAATGGTTGCAGTATGATCGATGACGGTACCGTGCATAAATGGTCCCTGGGATCCGCCAGGCGACCTGTAAAGTACGCTTCCGCCACAGCTGCAATCAGAGCGGTTTCGCTTACAGCAGAGTTCTCACAGGCGCCCCACGTTACCGCAGCTTTCA
The DNA here is from genome assembly GCA_964247715.1 of uncultured Acidobacteriaceae bacterium. Classification (GTDB taxonomy): domain Bacteria; phylum Acidobacteriota; class Terriglobia; order Terriglobales; family Acidobacteriaceae; genus Edaphobacter. The sequence continues at coordinate 104,525 of CAXTVJ010000005.1, forward strand.
ATTCAAGATGTTCTTCAGAGGGTGCACGTCATGGCTCATCCGCGGCTCAGTATCGTCATTCCCGCGTACAACGAGTGCCTGCGCATCGAAGGCACCCTTACGCGCGTGATGGAATGCATCTCGCGCGAGGCGTGGGACGCTGAAGTCCTCGTCGTCGACGATGGATCGAGCGACGAAACGCCCGACATCATCCAGCGCTGGATGACGCTTCACCCCCGCCTTCACCTCATTCAGAATCCCGGCAACCGCGGCAAAGGCTACTCCGTCCGCAACGGCCTGCTTCAGGCCGCGGGCGAGATCGTCATGTTCACCGACGCGGACCTGTCCGCGCCGATGGAAGAGGCCAGCCGCCTGATTGCGGCAATCCAGGAGGGCGCGGATGTCGCGATCGGCTCGCGCTGGCTCGACCGGGCGCGTCAAACTCATCAGCAGCCCCTCTATCGCCAGTTCTTCGGTCGCTGCTTCAATGCCATTACCCGCGGCGTCATGGGCCTGCCGTTTCTGGACACGCAGTGTGGCTTCAAGGCTTTCCGCCGCGAGGCCGCCCAGGTTATCTTCAGGCTGCAGCGCATCGAGCGCTGGGGTTTCGACCCCGAGATCCTCTTCATCGCGCGCAAGCTCAAATACACCGTCCGCGAGGTCCCGGTTACCTGGGGCCACGACGAACGTTCCCGCATGTCGTACCTCAAGGACGGCTTGAAGATGCTGGAGGAGATGGCGATCATCCGCTGGAACTCCGTCGCGGGCCGCTACGACGAAGCCATCGCGTCCATGAAGGACACCAGCGGCATGGTCACCGCGCCGGTGGAGCCTGCTGCAAAGATGGCAACCAAGATGACGTCCAAGCTGCCCGGCACTCTGCAGCAGTAGCGTTCACTCTGCTGGCGCAGACCGCGTACATAGACGCCACTTTGTGGTGCTGGCGCGAGACCATGCCGTATTCGACGCCCAGGCCAGCAGCGTGACGATTGCACCGCATGCCGCCATCATCCACCAGATGGGGTGCGTTGCAGAGCGCGAGGCGCGTATCCCTCAGCGCTGGCAGCCGGCGCACGCCCTGTTCGCTGAGCCTGCGTGAGGCCCGGCTGTCCGTGATGGCTCGCGCTGACGACCGTGCCGGCGATCGCCACGCCCAGTGCGGCTCCTGCCTGACGCGACGTGGACGCGATCGCGGCGGCTACCCCGGCCTGCGCCGAGGGCATGCCGGCCGCGGCGTCATTGGTGATGGCCGGGTTCACCATCCCCAGTCCGATACCGAAGAGCGCATACGCCGCGAGCAGCAGACCAGTGAAGTATTTCCGCTCAGGTGCGGCAGCAGCAGCGTACCAGCCATAAAGCCTCCGCCAGCCAGCAGCAGCGACGGACGGGTACCGTGACTGCCCACCATCCGCCAGGAGAGCGGGGAACAAAACTTGAAATACGCAGATTCAAGCGAAAGCCGCCCAACTATTCCCCTGGGTGCGGGTTAGGAAGAACGGGTCCGCAAACCGGTCTTCGCACGGCACAGGCGGCATAAGGTCACGTTCGTCGGGCGTTTATCCGGAGACGGATCCAAGCCATCGATTCCTGCATTCGAGCATCTCAGGATGCGGGCGCAGCTTGTACAGGAGAAGCGATGTTCTGCGAGTCTTGCGCTTTTGATTCACCCTCCACGATCTTCTGCGTCGGTTGTGACGCCTTCCTGCCGGCAGCATGCATGGGCATGCGAGCCGGCATCACCCGCCGGCTCCTCGCGACGCTCATCGACTGCGTGCTTGCCGTCACCTTCTGCATTCTCTTTCTCCTCAATTTTTCAGAAACTCTGCTCTTCGGGGCAGGCACTGCCCTGGTTGCGGTGGCCGTCACAGTATTTCTCGCTTCGTTTGTACGCGGGCTGGCGATCGGGCAAACGCCGGGCAAGCTTGCGCTCAAGCTCCGGGTCGTCGATCGCGCAACCGGGCGGATCCCAGGCCTCGGGCGCATGCTCCTGCGGGAAACGGTGGGGAAGGTCCTCAGCGGAGCATCTCTGGGCTTCGGATTCCTCGCCGCGTTTCGCAATGCGGACGGCCAAGCTTGGCACGACCGTATGGCCTCCACCGCCGTCGTCCTGGACGAGCCCTCGGTTGTCGCCCCCGAGACCCCGCTCCGCTCCCGCGCACTCTGGCCGTTTGGTGCTGTCTCCGCCGTGCTCCTGCTGCTCTTCGTCGCGCTCGCGCCGTTCCCGCAGGTCCATGACTCGGGTGCTCCCGCTCGTGTTGCGACCAACGCCGAAGGTTTCATCACCCCGTTAGCCGCACCCGCCCTCTTCCGCGCCAAACCTTCGGCCGGACGGCTGCTGCGTGCCGGCTCCACTCCCGCGTATGCTTCCGCTCCGGCATCCACCCGCGGCGGCTCGCAGCCCTTCGCGGTCCATACCGCACCGTCATCCGTGTCGCCGCTGGTGGCGACGGCGGCGGTTCACGCAGTCGCGCCTGCATCGTCCGTCATCGCGGCTCCCGTGCGTTTCCCCGCAAACGCGCCTGGACGGAACAGGTTGGAGAGTGTCAACCCTGCAGCCTCCATCGGCCGGACGCTCGACGGCTGGGCGTATGCCATGGCCCACAACAGCCCGGCCGAGATCAGCAGTTTCTATGGCGACCGCCTGGATCGCTACTTCCTCGCGCGCAACGTTTCCAACAGCTTCGTCCACCAGGATAAAGCAGCTTTTCTCCGCTCAGGCAGGTCACTGTTTCGCTTCAGGCTCGATCAGGTCCATATCGTCGACGCCCAACCCGGACGGGTTGAGGTCTCCGCGGTCAAGCAGTGGATCATCCTCGACCGCGCCAAGACCGGCGGGCGCATCGGAGCCACCCACTCCCGCATCTGGCTCAGCAACATCAACGGCACGTGGAAGATCACCGGCGAGCAGGATCTACTCTAATCCAGCCGCAGTGGCTGCCCCGAAACAGTGCACGCACCGCATGCGAAGTTTACATTTAAACAGCCTCTTGTGAAGTTTACCTATGGCGCAAGGGGGAAGGGATAGCATGTCCCCTATGTCGTCCCAAGGCCGCTCCGCAAGCGGTGGACTCATCCGTTCGCTCGCCGCCATCGGCGCGGGAGCTGTTGTGCTCTACGGAGCGAAGGTGCTGCTCAACCTCTTCGGCCCGCAGCCTGCCTTCAGGATGATGAACTCGCCCGGCGTGGCGCTCGACTCCGACGAGTTCATCCACTTCCTCTCCGTCGTCACCGACGGAACACGCCGCCGTTCGCGCCTGCGTCGCCTCAAGAACGGTCCGGAGTTCTACCCGCAATACTTCGAAGCCATCGGCCGCGCCCGACGGTCCATCAACCTCGAATTCTACGAGTTCCTTCCCGGCGACGTTGCGACCGCCCTCGTCGCCGCCCTCACCGCCCGCGCCCGCGCTGGAGTGGAAGTGCGCATGCTCATCGATTCTGCAGGCAGCCACACCACCCCTGACCGGCTCTTCGAGCCGCTGCGTGCCGCCGGAGGGCAGATGCGCTGGTATCACCCTCTGCGCTGGGATACCTGGCAGCTCATGAATCAGCGATCCCACCGCAAACTGCTGATCATCGATGGTGAGACCGGTTTTATCGGCGGCGCCGGAGTCGCAGATCACTGGCTGCGCGACACCCGGAGTGGTCCCATGTAGCGCGACACCGTTTTCTGCGTGCAGGGGGAGGCCGTCGCCGGCATGATTTCCACCTTCAGTGAAAACTGGCTTGAGGCATCGGGCGAAATTCTCTCCGGGATGAGACAGTTCGGCTTCAAGACGATGCCGGAAGGATGCGAAAGCTTCGTCGTATCCAGCACGCCGCGCGGGGGCGGCACTCAGGCGCGCATCCTCTTTCAGGCGCTTATCCACTCCGCGCGCAAGTGCATCCGCATCACGACACCTTACTTCCTCCCCGATCCCAGTGCCCGCCGTGCCCTGATCGGTGCCGTCCGAAACCGCGGCGTTGCGGTGCAGATCCTCACCGCCGGCCCGCGGATCGACCATCCATACATTCGCACGCTCAGCCGGCACGCCAGCCGCCACCTGCTCGCGGCGGGCGCGAAGATTTACGAGTATCAGCCGGCCATGATCCACGCCAAGCTGCTGACGGTCGACGAACAGTGGAGCGTAATCGGCTCAACGAATTTCGACCATCGCTCGTTCGCGCTGAATGACGAGGTCAACATGGCGGTCCTCGATCGCGATCTCGCAAGCACCATCGATGGGGATTTCACCGAAGACCTGAAGGTGAGCCGTCCGCTGACGCTCCGCATGCTGCGCGAGCGCAACCCGCTGGAAGCTGTGTCGACCTTCGCGGAAGAGGCGCTCACCAACGAAAGCTAGCGCCCGCACCCGCTCCAGTGCGGCGCAGGAGCGTGAGAAGATTGTGTCTGGCCCGCAATGGACCAAAGGCGCTCAGGAGTCACTCAAACGTGCTGCGTTCGTTCTTCATCTCCATGTCACGGAACCGTCCGCTGCGGCAGTTCTCCGAGCGTTCCGCGCTCGGGCAGAAGGTCTCCAGCCGTTTTGTCGCCGGCCTGACCGTCGAGGCCGCGCTTGAGGCCGCCGAAGCGGTGAATCGCGAGGGCATCGAGGTCTCGCTGGACTCACTCGGCGAGAGCGTCACCGATGCCGCGCAGGCGCATGCCTCGGCCGAGGTCTACCATCGTGTACTCGATGAGATCCACGGGCGCGGGCTGCGCGCGAACGTCTCAGTCAAGCTGACGCAGATGGGGATGGATCTCGACCCTGCGCTGGCGGAGGAGATCGTTGCGGGCATGCTCGAGCGCGGGAACGGAACCTTCGTACGCATCGACATGGAAGGTTCGCCGTATACCGAAGCGACCATCGCGATGACGGAGCGTCTGCACGCCCGCTACCCGGGACGCGTCGGGACCGTGCTGCAGGCGTACCTTCACCGGACCGTAGCCGATGCGCGGCGTCTGGCGGAGCAGGGAATTCGCATCCGGCTCTGCAAGGGAGCGTACAGGGAATCCGCTGCCATTGCCTTCCCGGACAAAGCCGAAGTAGACCGTAATTACGCGGAGGTCATGTTGTATCTGGCCGGCAGCGGCGTCTTCTGCGGCGTGGCGACGCACGATGAGGCGATTATCCGGCGCATGTGCCGGGAGGTGGAAGGAGGCCGCGTCGACAAGCGCGCCTTTGAGTTCCAGATGCTCTATGGCATTCGTACCGATCTGCAGCGCCGGCTTGCGCAGCAGGGATACTGCGTGCGCACCTACATCCCGTTCGGCACCGAGTGGTACCCCTACTTCATGCGCCGACTCGCAGAACGTCCGGCCAACGTGCTTTTTTTGGCCAAGAACTTCTTCAAGAAGTAGGGCAGACCTAGCGCGGCGGGTAGGGCACAGCCTGAACCGGCGAGGGCTGCGGCTGCGCCGAGGGGGGGGGCAGCAGCGGTTCCACCTGGAAAAGACCTTCCATGGTGACGCGTTCGTGGTCGGAGAACATGGCCCGCATCTGGGGCGAATTCATGAAGACATCGCGTTGCGCGGGCGGCATGTAACGGAGCGCGCGAAACTCGCGGGCGACCAGCTGTCGGCGCCCGTCGGGCAGCGCGCCGAGTGTCTCCATAGCCGAGCGTACCTGCTGTCTCTGCTCCGGCGCCAGGCGCTCCATCGCTTCGGTGCGGGCAAAGGCGCGCGCCCTCTGCTGCGGCGACATGTGGTTGAGGCGGGTAAGCTGCTCGCGAATGTGCTGCTGGACTTGGGGGTTCAGGCGATTGAAGCCTGGTTCCCGCTCCAGAGACTGCTGTTGCTCGGACAGCGAAAGGTTCGCGTGCGACTCCATCCATTGCGGCAGGTGCATGCCCCGGAACTGCTCCGACGACTCTCCAGAACGATTCGGAGCGGGAGCTTCGCGGATGATTGGCGCGGGGATGTGCCCGGGTTCGGGCCGGGGCTGCTGTGCTTGACCTGTAAGACCGCTTACGGCGCCGAGCACGCAGAGGAATACGAGTGCGACGCGCCTCTTCTGGGGCGCGTCGCTGCTCGCGGTCCGAATTGCGGTCGTGCGGTTCATCGCGTCCGTTCTCATCTGTCGGCGAAAGCTAGTCTAACGCAGTCGAAACAGTGCAACTGCTTAGCTGGCCGGGGGCGCGACAGGCGCCTCCTGCGAGCCTTGCGTGCTGTTGTCATCCGCATTCTGCAGCTCGTCCAGCTGCTGGAAGGCCTGCTCGTTACGGTCGAGGATCTGCAGGTCATTGACGGTTGCGGACGCTGCAGGCTGCGGCGCGGGCACGCTCACGTTGGAGTAGTTGATACCGGCGATGCCTCCGCCTCCGATGACCAGCGCGAGGCCCAGTGCGCCCGCCAGCATGGGACGGAAGTTGCTTCCGGTATTCAGCTCCAGACGCGTCCGGAACGCCTCCCAAAAGCTCATCTTCGGTGCGCGCTGTTCTTCGCGGATCATGACGGTGAGCTTCTGGTCGAAGTACGCGGTCGGCTCCGGCGCATGCCACGCATCGAGAGCCTCGAAGGTCGCCTGAAACGAAAGATACTCTTCCGCGCAGGGCGGACAGCTGCGCATGTGCGCCACCGCGGCGAGCGAAGGCCGCGCATTCGGGGTGAGAACCAGGTCGGGAAGCTCGCTCGTGAAGGCCTTGCAATCCATGTTGTTCATCGTCGTACTCCTGCTCTGCGCGTCAACGTGCGCGCTTCCGTCGTGTCTCATTACACAAACTCTTTCAGCTTCTCGCGCAGCGTCTGGTATGCGCGGAACAAAAGCGACTTTGTCGCCGATTCGGAGAGCTTCAGCACCTCGCCGATCTGGCGGTAATCCATGCCCTCGTACTTATGCATCAGCACCGCCATACGCTGACGTTCGGGCAACGCCATCACAAAGTCGCGGATCGCGGCCATCCGCTCGTTGCGCAGCATAGAGGTTTCGGCTCCCGGTGACTGATCGGCTACGTCGGGAGTCGTCCCGTTCTCTTCATCCGCCTCGTCCAGATACACCGTGGCAGCGGCGCGCTCGTGCCGGGTATCTCGGGCGTGGTTGACGCCCAGATTGGTCGCGATCCGGTACAGCCAGGTGCTGAACCGGGCCTCGGCTCGGTAGGTCTCGCGCGAACGATAGACGCGCAGAAAGACCTCCTGCGCCAACTCCTCAGCGACGGCCTGATTATGGGTCATGCGGTACATGAAGTTGACGATCGGCTTCCGATACTTGCGCAGCAGCACGTCGAACGCCGCCATATTGCCGGCCTTGAGTTCGAGCATGATGGCTGCATCGTCCAATGGTCCGAAGTTGCCGTCAACGTGAAGGTTCGCCTGCCGCGCTTCCTGTTCGGCTAGCCGCTCCAGATCGGCGGGCTTCAGTTGGCCCGCCTCCATGCTCACCGGGTTGAGCGCGAAGGTTCCCATGTTGTCTGTAACCCCGTCCGGTCCCGCATGTTGCGCCGGTTCCACAATGTTCCCCTCAGTTTCCGGGCTGTCGTGGTCCTCCGCGGATGCGCGTTCGACGGAACGGTCGACGCCCGTAATGACGTGAACCGGCTGGGTCAGCGCATCGGATCTGCCGGCCGACGTCGCGGATTGATCCGATACTTGCCCGAAGCGGAAATCAGAGCCGGAATGTCGCGGTTGAGGCATGCGCTTGGTCATTGTACCTGGACGGTGGCGCATGTAGCGCGATGTGCAAGCAGAGTGTCATTCTCGTCATCCGCCTGCCCAGCCTGAAGTCGGCGGGTTCGACGCCATTGGCGGAACCCAATCCGATGCGATGCCGTTCGGGGGCATACGTCGGCGCTTTGCTCAACGGGAATAGCTGTTTGAGCACTTCGAAATTCTGAGGCGGCCGAGCGCATTTTGTATCTTCGACCGTGAATGGGCCAGTCGATGTTGCAAACC
>CAXTVJ010000006.1:0-7756 GCA_964247715.1 uncultured Acidobacteriaceae bacterium
TCTTCCGCATCAAGAAGGGCAAGTTCGAGCAGTACATCAAGGACGAGCGCCAGTATGTCGACGTCATGATCAAGCGGGCGTCCGACGGGATGGTGCTGACTTATGGCGAGGGCGGCGCGAAGCTGACGGGCGAAGCGCTCACCGAGTTCATGACCCGCCTGAACGACTACCTGACGCTCTCCGACAAGGTCGGCAAGCGTCTGCGCAACGAGCACGCGACCCGCGACTTCGTCGAGCTGTTCGCGCATGAAGGCGCAAGCCCGGCCAGGAAGGAAGACTTCCAGACGCCGGACAGGCTGTTCGCGCTGCGGGCGAAGCTCGAGGAGATTCGTCGCGAGTACCAGTTCCGCGCGATCGGCGATCCGGTCCTCGACGAAGAACATCAGACCTATTCGCTCACCTTCACCGACGCGCAGGGCGCGGAGCGCAAGATCGACTGGGCGCTGGCGAACGCGGCCGAGACGCGGCAACTGCTGGCCAAGTACGCGCAGCTTGCGATGGACAAGGCGCGAGGCAACCAGCTGGCGGCTCCGTTCCTGATCTCGTACGCCAGCCAGGAGACGCCGGCGACGAAAGTGACACAGGCGGAGCTGGACGAAGCGGCCGAAGTCGAGGAGATGGAAGGCGTGAACCAGACCATCGCTTCCGCTCCTGGCACCGCGGCGGAAGCAAAGCCCGCGGGACGCCGCTCCAGCCGCGTCTCGCGCGATCCGGTCGAGAAAAAGACGCCGCGCGAGGTCTTCGACTTCGTCATCGAGCAGGGACGCAAGGAGTACGACGTGCAGCGCTACAAGGGTCTCGGCGAGATGACCGCGCCGCAGCTCTGGGAGACGACCATGGATCCCGAACGCCGCACGCTGGTGCAGGTCAAGCTCGAGGACATCGCCGCGACGGAAGAGATCTTCACCACGCTGATGGGCGAAGACGTCGAAGCCCGGCGCAAATTCATCGAAGAAAACGCGCTGGACGTGAAAAACCTCGACATTTAGGCCCCCCGGGGGGGGTACCCACCCTCCCCCCACATGTCGCGAAAACCCGCATGAACATTGGGGTCATCTCGTAAAAACTGCAAGCAAAGGGGTTGCGAGGCTCTCTTTTTGCACCAATGTTGGAGCGTGGACTTATTTCAGACTGCACCGGCAAACGCCTGGAGGTCAGGGATGGGTCTCCGGTGGAGGAGTCCCAGAACGACGAAACGCAGGTGCGCCCTGGTGCCGGGCGGGCGCCACTGCGTTGAGTATTGGGCTCGCTTCGCTGGTAAGGACAAGGGATAAGGCCGCACATTTCACTTTGCCTGCGGCGCTCGCGCCCGTACACTGCTGCCCATCCTCCCCGGACATCCAAGAAGAGGTAAGCACGATGGCATCCAACGGAATCTCGCAGCCCGCGATCTCCGCGGCCGAAGGCTTCCCGGTTCCGCTCGAGCCGCGCACGCGCCGGCTGGAGTCGCTCGATCTGCTGCGCGGCTTGCTGATGATCCTGATGGCGCTCGATCACACCCGGGAATACTTCGGCGTGTATCGCATCAACCCCGTCGACCCGCAGGCGTCCTGGCCGGCGCTCTTCCTCACCCGCTGGGTGACGCATCTGTGCGCGCCAGGATTCATCGCGCTGGCCGGAGCCTCGATCTACCTCCAGAAGCTGCGCGGCAAGCCGGTGAGGCAGCTGCAGCGCCTGGTCTTCACCCGAGGACTGTGGCTGATCTTTCTCGAGGTGACGCTCATCAGCTTCGGCTGGTCGTTTACCTTTCCGGCGCCGTTCCTGCAGGTGATCTGGGCGATCGGCATCGCGATGGTCGGGCTCTCCGGGCTGCTGCGCCTGCCGTCGTGGGTGATCGGGGCGATCGGCGGCCTCATCGTGCTGCTGCACAACCTGCTCGACCCCATCAAGGCGGCCAGGCTGGGAGCCTGGGCGGATCTGTGGCGGATGCTGCACCAGGCTGGCATGCTGACATACCACGGCCATCCGCTCGGCTTTCTGTTCTATCCGGCGCTCCCCTGGTTCGGCGTCATCTGTCTGGGCTACGCCTTCGGGCCCATTGCGGCGGCTGCACCGGGGGTACGACGGCGCAGGTCGCTGCTGCTGGCCGGAGCGTTCGCCGCGGGGTTCGTGCTTCTGCGTCTCGTGAACCGCTATGGCGATGACATCCGCTTCGAGCATCTGGGCACACCTGCCCGCACGCTGATGTCGTTCTTCGACGTGGAGAAGTATCCGCCATCGCTCGAGTATGTCCTCGTCACATGCGCGGTCCTGCTGCTGCTCTATACCCTCTTCGACTTAGCCGTCACGGAGGATTGGAGTGCGGCCGCCAGGCGCTTCGTCGAGACCTATGGGCGTGTGCCGTTCTTCTACTACGTCCTCCACATTTACCTGCTGCACGGAGTGGCATTGCTGACCAGCCTCGTGCTCCACCAGAACTGGCGGTTCTGGGCCAGTACGCGCTTCTTCCTCGAAGGGACGCCCGACGGGTGGGGCGTGAGACTGGTTGGGATTTACGCCATTTGGATCGCGGCGGTGCTGGTGCTGTATCTGCCGTGCCTCTGGTTCAGCCGGGTGAAGGCGCGACGGCGGGACTGGTGGCTGAGTTACGTTTAGCCGCCAGGCGAATCCTGTAGCCAATCGTCTTGCAGCTTGCTGCGTCGTCCCGGAGGGTCACTTCTCCCGCCTTGTTGATGGAGGCTGTGAACGGGGGCATCTGCTCCGCGCACAAGGCACGCATGCGTGGCAGCGCACGGCGCAGAGTGTCTCCCATTTGTTCTCCGCTTGCCTGGTTGGTGGAGAAGTAGAACATCCTCAGACCGGATCGGGCGACCGCCCGCCGCTCCAGTTCGTTGACGCGAGGTTTGCTGCGGATGCGAGCGTCCGTGGTCAGAAGAAATCCAGTTCCGTTGAGCGATGACGGGGAGCCACTCGATACGAGCAGTCCAGCGGGGAAGTGGTCGAGATGTTTCTCGCAGCGCACGTTGCTCTGCTCAAACACTCGCAGGAGATGCGGGTTCCGACAGTGATTCTCGTCCAGGAAGACAACGAAATCGGTCAGGCCGCCTTCGCGTGAGTCATTTCCCATCGGATCGCATCCTCGAGAACAGCGGCACTCACTCCATACTCCCGGGCAAGATCGGCAACGGCGTCGCGCGCCTGGAAACGTCCTGCGATCACCGCCGTCGAGATTCCTGTTCCGGCGATCACTGACTTGCCAAAGGAGACCTCGGGGCTGATTACGATGCTTCCTGGTTCCTGCTCCGCATCGGACACGACGAAGGGATAGAAGACCTTCGCTGAGCCATTCGAGCGCTCCACCCTTCGCAAGTACATCGTCACTAACTCAAGAACTTCCTGCTGCTGCTTGCGGGGAAGATTGATAACGCGGTCTTCTTCCCGGATGCAGAGGCTGAGCCCATCCGTTTCGAACTCCTCTTCGAGCAGCGGATGGGAGCTACGGCGGATCTGACTGAGCTCCGTAAAAGCCTTTCGAATGCCCTGCTTGGAGAGCTCGTGGACACGGCGCATCGCCTTCAGTACATGAGCTTCCGCCAGATTGTTGAAAGACAGAATATTGAACGACGGAGTATGGATGAGACCTGCGGGAGAGATCCACTGCCGTAAGGTCTGTGGCGAGAGCTCCACGTAGCGCGCGGCTTCGGCAGCGCCGTACGCAGGAAGGTCCGCGAGTCCATTCTCCGAAGTCATGGCACTACTTTACGCTCATGCAATAATCCGACGAATGGAGAGTGCATTGAGGGCTGAAACGAGCACCACCCGCCGTCGTTTTCTTGGAGTCTGTTCCGCGCTGGGACTTGGCCAGACGCTGTTTCCGGGGGCGCTTCTGGCGCTCTCCGGACAGGCTGTGCAGACGCAGTCCGCGCCGGATGTGAGGGCGGAGCTGCCGAAGATCACGCCGGCGATGATCGATGCCGCGGCGGTGATCGCGGGCATTCACCTGGACGACAGCGTGAAAGCGGCGATGCTCGACGGGCTGAACTCGCAGCGCGACGATGTGCTGGAGATCCGCAAGCTGGCGCTGCCGAACAGTGTGTCTCCGGCGTTTGTCTTCGATCCGGTGCCGGGCGGCATGGTGCTCGATACGGCGAAGCAGCCGATGCAGATCAGCACTCCGCCTGCGATCGACTTTCATGACCGCGGCACTCCGGATGCGAACGCGGAGGAGCTTGCGTTCCTGACGGTGCGGGAGCTGGCCGAGCTGGTGCGGACGCGGCGGGTCTCGTCGACCACGCTGACCAGAATGTATCTGGCGCGGCTGAAGCGGTACGACGCGACGCTGAAGTTCGTGATCACGTTGACGGAAGAGCGCGCGCTGCGGCAGGCTGCGGCGGCGGACGCGGAGATCGCGGCGGGACGGTATCGCGGACCGCTGCACGGGATTCCCTGGGGCGCAAAGGATCTGATCGCGGTAAAGGGCTATCCGACCACGTGGGGTGCGGCGGGGTTCGAAACCCAGAGCTTCGACGAAGATGCCGAGGTGGTGAAGCGCCTGGACGCGGCGGGCGCGGTGCTGGTGGCGAAGCTGACGCTGGGCGCGCTGGCGCAGGGCGACTTGTGGGGCTATGCGGCGGGCTCGGGCAAAAAAGGTGGACGCACGCGCAATCCCTGGAATCCAAAGCAGGGCTCGAGCGGGTCGTCCGCCGGCAGCGCCAGTGCGGTCGCCGCGGGGTGCGTCGGGTTCGCGCTCGGGACGGAGACGCTGGGGTCGATCTCCTCGCCCAGCACGCGCTGCGGCACCACGGGGCTGCGCCCGAGCTTCGGCCTGGTGCCGCGCACGGGCGCGATGGCGCTGAGCTGGACGATGGATAAGATCGGACCCATCACGCGCTGCGTGGAAGATTGCGCGATGGTGCTGCAGACGATCTACGGGCAGGACGGGCACGACCTGAGTGTGCAGCCGGCGGCGTACCACTGGAACGCGGAGTTCGACTGGAAGACGCTGCGCGTGGGCTACATCCGGGACGCATTCGACGCGCCGAAGCTGCCGGAGATGAAGGCTCCGACAGCCGGCGGCGATGCGGAGATGGAGAAGTATCGCAAGCGCATGGCACGAATGCAGGCGGGGCTGGCGCGGGAGCAGTACGACCTGAAGTACTCGCTGGCGACGCTGGATGTGCTGCGCAGCAAGATGGGCGTGACGCCGGTGCCAGTTGTGATTCCGGAGTTTGCGTATGGATCCATTGTGCCGGTGCTCGAGGCGGAAGGTGCAGCGGCGTTCGATGAGCTGACGCGCTCCGGGCGGGATAAGCTGCTGGCCGGGCAGGAGGCGTACGACTGGCCGAACAGCTTTCGCGTGGCGCGCTTCTACTCGGCGGTGGACTACATCCAGGCGATGCGCGCGCGGACGCTTGCGATCAGGCTGATGGACGAGCTCTTCCGCACGGTCGACGTAATCGTGACGCCGTCGGAGGGCATGCAGCTGGTGGCGACGAACCTGACCGGACAACCGGCGGTGATTGTGCCGAACGGCCTGCGCGGCGACGATGCGCCGCCCTCGTCGAATCCTGTGGATGGCGCGGTCGACAACGCGGGCGGGCCGGGAACGCCGGTGTCGATTACGTTTCTGGGGAGCTTGTACAGCGATGCGCGGGTGGCGGCGTTTGCGCGCGCCTATCAGCAGGCGACGGGCTTCCACAAGCTGCACCCGAGGCTGGCGTGACGGACGCTGCTCCTCTGCTCGAAGCGGACGGTCTGGTGAAGGAGTATGGCGGGCGGCGCGTGGTTGATGGCGTCTCGCTCAGGATCGGGCGCGGCGAGACGCTGGGACTGGTGGGCGAGTCGGGCTCCGGCAAGAGCACGGTAGCGCGCATGCTGCTGCGGCTGATCGAGCCGACGAGCGGATCGGTGCGGTTCGACGGGACCGATGTGCTGGCTGCGAATAAACACGCGCTGCGCGGGCTGCGGCGACGCATGCAGATGGTATTCCAGGATCCGTTCGCGGCCCTGAATCCGCGCATGCGCGTGCGGGAGATCGTGGGCGAGCCGTTTGCGATTCAGGGCGGGTTTGCCCGGGGTCACGTCAAGGCGCGCGTGACCGAGTTGATGCTTGAGGTGGGGCTGGATGCATCGGCGCTGCCGCGCTATCCGCATGAGTTCTCGGGCGGGCAGCGGCAGCGCATCAATATTGCGCGGGCGCTGGCGCTGAAGCCGGAGTTTCTCGCGCTCGATGAGCCGGTGAGCGCGCTGGATGTCTCGGTCGGCGCACAGGTGATCAACCTGCTCAAGGACCTGCAGCGCACCCATGGACTGACGTATCTCTTCATTTCGCACTCGATGCCGCTGGTGCGTTACCTCTGCGATCGCGTGGCCGTGATGGAGCGCGGGCGCCTGGTGGAGACCGGCCCGGTGCTCGAGGTGTGCGAGCATCCGCGCGAGCCGTACACGCAGCGGCTGATCGCGGCCACGCCTGAGATGCCGCACGAGCCTGTGTCCTGAGAGCGCGGGCGTAAGCTGCCCCGTACAATGGGGAGAGGATGCTTTCCCCGCTTGCGCTGCACTGGCGCTTCCTCTGGCTGATTGCCGCTTCGATGATCGCCGGAGTCATGAACGCGATGGCGGGCGGTGGTTCGTTCGTCTCGTTTCCGGCGATGCTGGGGATGGGCGTCGCGCCGATCGAGGCCAATGCCACCAACACCGTCGCGCTCTGGCCAGGCCAGCTGACGTCGCTTGCGACGCTGCGCGGCGATCTGCGGCGCGATCTGCTGCCGGTGGTCATCGCGACGTCGATCGTCGGCGGTGTGGCCGGCGCGGAGGTTTTGCTGCATACGAAGCAGCTTACGTTTCTGCACCTGATCCCGTGGCTCCTGCTGACGGGCGCCCTCATCTTCGGAGCGTCGGGGCCGGTCTCGCGGCGGCTGCGGGCGCGTGCGGCGGAAGGTTCGCTTGAGCATCATGGCGAACCTGCGATCAACCGCGTCGCCCTGCTGTTCGCGCTGTTTCCAATCTGCTTCTACATCGGGTACTTCGGCGCGGGCGGCGGCTTTCTGATCATGACGGTGCTGGCGCTGTTCGGCATGGAGCAGATGCACCAGCTGAATGCGATGAAGGTGGTGGCGGCGTGCGCGTCCAACTTTTGCGCGATCGTCACCTTCATCGTGAGCGGACGCATTCTCTGGCACTACTGTTTGATTTCCATGGTCTTCGCGGCGCTGGGTGGATGGATCGGCGCACGCAACGCGCGGAGGATGAATCCCGCCGTGCTGCGGGCGGTGGTGGTGTGCACGGGCGTGGTGATCGCGGGCTATTTCTTCTGGAGAGAATCTTGAGCGCAAGTGCGCCGGCAGCAAAGGAGAAGCAATGAGTCACGAAGGAATTCGCATCGTCAGCGAAGAAGAGGCACGGCGGCAGGACGCGACCGAGGCGAAGCTGCCGGTTGCGGCCGTCACTCCCGCGAAGGTGCGGGTCATGCAGACCGAAGGCACCGGCGTCACGATCGACTGGAAGGACGGCCATCGCAGCTCGTGGACGTTTCGGTTTTTGAGAGATGCGTGTCCCTGCGCGACGTGTATCGAGGAGCGCAGCGCCGAGGGCCGGGAGCCCGGGCAGGGTAAGCCGAAAGCTGCGACGGGCCCGCTGGTGATGTACCAGGCTCCGCCACGCCCGGTTGAGGTGCGTCCTGTCGGCAAGTATGCGATCTCGTTCAAGTGGAACGACGGCCACGAGAGCGGGATTTACTCGTGGGAGTACCTTCGGCGGACGTGCCGGTGCGCACTGTGCCGTCCGCCGCGTACCGTCTCGTTCCCGGAGTCCGTCT
>CAXTVJ010000006.1:7856-43363 GCA_964247715.1 uncultured Acidobacteriaceae bacterium
CCGTCTCGTTCCCGGAGTCCGTCTAGTTTCCGGAGTCCGTCTCGTTTCCGGAGTCCATCTTGGCTTCCTGATAGTGGCCGATGTGCTGATAGACCTCGTCCGGGAATTTGAGGTTGCGGTACAGGTTGCCGCAGTCGGGATCGTCGGGAAAGGGCAGGATCGGGAACTCCTGCTGCTGCTGGTAGGAGAGGATCTTGTCGCGGCGCGGCGGGTTGTAGTCGCGGCCTTCCACCTGACGCAGCATCAGGCGGGCCTTCTCTTCGTCGACATCCTTATCCTTCATCATCCAGGCGAGCACTTCGTCGTGCGGCAGGAAGTGGCGTGCGACCATGGCGAAGATGAGGCGGCCATAGTGCCCGATATCCTTACCCTCGTTGAGCGAATCGAGCAGGTGCGCCATCATGGAGTCCTTGCGGAGCTCGGCCTCGCCGCTCATGCCGTCTTCCCTGCCGTCGCTGCTGGGCGTCGGCGGCGTTTTGAGGCTTGCGTCCGAGCTTGCGGCGGAGGTTGCAGCGGCAGATCCCGTCTGCGCACCCATCAGTTTGGCGAGCTCATGCTCCGCCCGTTCCGCGCGCTCGGTTGCTGTACGCAGTGCCTCGGCTTGTTCATCGGCCACGACTGGTTTATCAAGGACTACTTCACGCTCCGCCATGCTTTGACTCTCCTTTTGCTTCGCCATCTATTCGCCTTCCCTGAGACGTTGGGCGCGCCGCCGGCGTTGCCCTTCGGGTCAGGCAGGGAGGCTGACCGCCCCGGGTGGTGATCCAGTCGAAATGCGCGGCGTTCCGTTTTGTTCGCGGACGCCATCAGAGCACAGATGCAAGCTGTTGCCGAGCAGAAGCCCGAATCCGACGCGACCGAAATCATCGAGATTGTGACCGATCCGGTCGAGAGCGCGAGGGCCGCCGGGCTTCGGTATGTGTCGGATGCGAAGCCTGGGATCCAGCGCCACAAGCGCGGGACCGGCTTCCGCTACACGCATCCGGACGGGTCCGCGGTGAAGGATGACGAGACGCTGGGGCGGATCAAGTCGCTGGTGATCCCGCCGGCATGGAAAGACGTGTGGATCTGCGCGGCGGCCAACGGACACCTGCAGGCGACCGGGCGCGACGCGCGCGGACGCAAGCAGAGCCGCTACCACCCGCGGTGGCGTGAGGTGCGCGACGAGACCAAGTACGAACGGATGCTGCTGTTCGGCGACGCGCTGCCGGGAATACGGCGGCAGGTCGATCACGATCTCGCGCTGCACGGCCTGCCGCGCGATAAGGTGCTGGCCACGATTGTGCGGCTGATGGAGACGACCTCGATCCGCGTGGGGAATACCGAGTACGCGCGCGAGAACCACTCCTACGGGCTGACCACCATGCGCACGCGGCATGTGGCCGTGCACGGCGCGACGTTGACGTTCGACTTCAAGGGTAAGAGCGGCGTGCACCACACCATCGACGTCGAGAACAAGCGCCTCGCACGCATTGTGGAGAGATGTCTGGATCTGCCGGGCTACGAGCTCTTCCAGTATGTCGATCATGACGGCAACCGGCATTCGGTCGACTCGTCCGACGTGAACGAGTATCTGCACCGCATCACCAGCCAGCACTTTACCGCGAAGGATTTCCGCACGTGGGCGGGGACCGTATTGACGGCTATGCTGCTGCGCGAGGCCGAGCCGTTCGAGACCGCTTCCCAGGCAAAAAAGAACGTGGTGCAGGCGATCAAGACAGTCGCGGAGCGGCTTGGAAATACCCCGTCCGTGTGCCGCAAGTGCTACGTGCATCCGGCGGTGCTGGAGCGCTACTTCTCCGGTGACATGCTGCACGCGGTCGAGACCGAAGTGGCCGAGCAGATAGATCGACAGCTAAAGGATCTGCGGGACGAGGAGTACGCGCTGCTGCGTCTGCTGAACCACAAGGTCGAGGAGGCGGCCTAACGTTCGCGATTGTAGACGAAGGCGTCCGGGTGGCGGGGCATGCCGATGTGCTCGTAGAAGGTGATGGCTCCGGGGGCGGCGAGGAGGAGCACGCAGACCTCGGGGCCGACTGCCGTGCGGGTCTGCTCGATGAGCTCCTGGCCGATGCCCTGCCCCTGTGCGCGGCGGCTGACGGCGAGGTCGGAGAGGTAGCAGCACCAGGCACCATCGCTGATGGAACGGGCGACGCCGACGATGCCCTGGTCATCCCGTGCCGTCACGATCACATTGGCGCCGCGCAGCATGCGTTCAAGGCGGGCCGGGTCGTCCGCGGGACGGCGCTCGGCGAGGGTGGAGTCAAGGAGAACCCGGCGGAAGTCCTCGACGGAGAGTTCCGGTTCGACGGCATAGCGGATGGTCGTCATCCACCTCAGGATACGCACGCGATGAGGGGACACGCACGGCATGCCTGCGCTGCTGCCTCGATCGCGTTCACGCTATGCGGACAACGAGACGAACTACTGTGCGGTGTGCCAGACGGCCGGGAAGCTGCTTGCGGATCGCAGCATGTCGCGGCTGCTGGGGAAGGACTGGCCGCGGACGCTGGATGAGCTGGAGTTTCTCAAGCGTCGCTGACGAGAAGCAGGTTCCTTGAACAGGAATCCTGGACTAGAGATCGGTTGGTCTCAGGCCCGTCGTCTTTGCAAGCCTGCACATTATCTTCGGGCCGAGCTCGTCACCCTCGTGGAAGGCCCACGTGTATGCGGGCCATCCCTCACGAAGAAGTTGCCGATGAGATCCGTCGCTTACCTGTTTGCCTTCGCGCCAGCCAATCCACCAAGCGCGTGCAAGACCTTGCGCGGCTTACTTGCGGGCCAGTTGCTCACGCCGCTGCGAACTGCACATGATCCATGGTCGACTGTTCGCGCTTGAGTTGAGCTGCGATGACGCGCAGGGCAAGCGCCTGAACCTTCGACTCCGCCTCCTGCTTTGTGGCACCGGAAACGATGACGCCCGGGATATCGGGGATATCGGCGATCCAGCGTCCGTCGTCTTCGCGATCGAATTCGATCTGGAAGTTCATGCGGCCCTCCCGAGTTCGAGACGATTGTATGCCGAGGGTCATCCGGCCTGACCGGAAAGCGCTTGCACGAGCCCTGCGCGCGGCACCTTCACCTGTTCCCCGCTGCTGAAGGTCTTCACGGTGTAGATGCCGGTCGCCGCCTCATCTTCGCCGAGCAGGACGATATGGCGGGCGAGCTTATCGGCGGCTTCGAAGCTCTTCTTGAGGCGGAAGGTGCCGTCGCCCACTTCGACCGAGAGACCGGCGCGGCGGAGCTCGCGGGCGAGGGCGAGGGCGGCGGGATTGCGCTCGGCGCCCATGGGGGCGATGTAGGCGTCGAGCTTGTCCGGGGGCTGCGCACCGTGCGCTTCGGCCTCGGCGGCGAGTTGGGCTTCGATGGTCAAGAGGAGGCGGTCTTCGCCGATGGCGAAGCCGATGCCGGGGGCTCTGGGGCCGCCGATGATCTCGCTGAGGCCGTCGTAGCGTCCGCCGCCGAGCAGGGCGTTCTGGGTGCCGAGGCCTGAACCGGCTTGATCGGAGGCGGGTACGGTGAATTCAAAGGTGGTGCGGGTGTAGTAGTCCAGGCCGCGGACGAGGCGCGGAGTAACGGTGTAGGGAACCTGGCAGGCATCGAGCGCGGCGCGGACCTGGGCGAAGTGGTCGGTGGAGGCCTGGTCGAGGTAGTCGGCGATCCTCGGCAGCGCGTCGATGACGGGCTGGTCCTCAGGGACCTTGCAGTCGAGCACGCGCAGGGGGTTGGTGTCGGCGCGGCGCCGGCAGTCTTCGCACATCTGCGATTTCACCGGCTTGAGGGCTTCGCGCAGGGCGGTGACGTAGCGGGGACGGTCGGTGGCGGAGCCGACGGAGTTGAGGGCGAGCTGCCAGCCGCGGATGCCCAGTTCCTCGAGCAGCGAAGCGAGCATCTCGAGGATCTCGGCGTCGCGGACGGGGCTTTCGGAGCCGGAGCTGGGCGGGCCGATCACCTCGGCGCCGATCTGCCAGAACTGGCGGTAGCGGCCGCGCTGAGGGCGCTCGCGGCGGAACTGCGGGCCGATGTAGAAGAGCTTCTGCAGCTGCCCGGTCTCACCGAGCTTGTGCTCGATGTAGGCACGGACGACGCCGGCGGTGTTTTCGGGCCGGAGAGTGAGCTGCTGAGGCTTTTCGCTGGCGGCGCGGGCGCGGTCTTCCCACGTGTACATCTCTTTCGAGACGACGTCGGTTTCTTCGCCGACGCCGCGAACGAAGAGCTCGGTGGATTCGAAGACGGGGGTGCGGATTTCGCCGAAGCCATAGCGCGCGAAGACCTGGCGGGCGGTGGTTTCGACGCGGTTCCAGAGCGCGGTTGCGGGCGGGAGGAGATCGCGCGTGCCGCGAACTGCCTTGACGATCGACATCTTCCGAGTCTATCGAACAGCGGCGATCCGGAGGGACCGCTGCCGGTATGCCGAAGCTGCGGCGGGTGCTTCCTCCGGCGATTCACCGCATCGTAACGTTCTCAGGAGGCTATGGATGAAGCGAAAGCTTGGATTTTCATTGACTGCGGCGGGGCTGCTGTCCATGGGGTTGGCGGCGGGTGCGCAGACGACCACGACGACCACTCCGGCGATGACGAGCACGACCCAGACCACCTCGACGACCAGCGGGCCCACGAAGGCGGAGATGAAGGCGCAGCGCAAGCAGCAGAAGTCGCAGGAGAAGGCGGCAAAGGCGAACGCCAAAGCGGCGAAAGACCAGTCGAACGCGCTGAAGCAGCAGGATAAGGCGACGGACGCTCAGGAGAAGGCGCAGAAGCAGTAGGTCCCGATCCCGGCGACCTGGGGGCGACGTGCAGGCGGCGGCGCTCCCTACTGTTCGCGCAGGTAGATGTCGGTGTAGTCGAGATAGTTCCGGGCGTATGTGAGGATGAGGTTGCGGTCGGCTTCGCCGAGGACGCGCTTGATCTTCCCGGGAACTCCGGCAACGAGGCTTTGCGGCGGAATGATGGTTCCTTCGGGAATGACCGCGCCGGCGGCAACGATCGATCCGGTTCCGATGCGGGCGCCGTTGAGGATGACCGCGCCGATTCCGACGAGGACTTCATCCTCGAGGACGCAGCCGTGAACGGTGGCGTTATGTCCGATGGTGACCATATTCCCGATATGAACCTGGAAGAGGTCGCGCATGCCGTGCAGGACGGCGCAATCCTGGATGTTTGAGCCCGCGCCGATGCGGATGCTGTTGACGTCTCCGCGCACGACGGCGTTCATCCAGATGCTGGATCGTTCGCCGAGGAGGACGTCGCCGATGACCTGGGCGCTGGGATCGATGTAGCAGGATTCGGGGACGACCGGCCGAATTCCCTGAAAGGAACGAATCATCGATCCAATGATAGGCCAGGTGCATTTGCATGGCGTGGTGCGGAGGAGGATGAGCTATGCTTTGCAGAGGAAATGTACGGTGGCGGGCTGACTGAATGGCGTATGATCAAGATTGCCGTTTTCGGCCGATTGCGAGGTGTATTTTTCATGGCAGAGATTCGAGTTCAGGAAGGTGAGCCGCTCGAGAATGCGTTGCGCCGCTTCAAGCGCAAGGTGCAGACCGAGGACATCATCAAGGAGGTCAAGCGTCACTCCTTTTACCTGAAGCCGGGTGAGAAGCGCCGCGTTAAAGAAGCGCTCGCCCGCAAGCGCAATCGCAAGAAGGTTCGTAAAGAGCAGGACTAGTCCGCTCCGTGGCGGATCGGCTGAGAAACGGCCGGTCCGCCCGGCACGAACGTCTCCTCCCGGAGGCGGCAGTACACGACCGGAAGCAAACGATAACGGGCCCCCAGTGAACGTTTATGCAAGCGAATACATAAAGCTTGACCGCTCCTCAGGACCCGCGCTCCCCCGGCTTCCGTCAGAGTGATCATCCTTTTCCGATTCAGGGAGAAGTGATATGGAACCGAATTTCATCGATCGTCTTCTGATCTGTTCCGATTGCCACGGGGAGTTCGTTTTTACCGCCGGGGAACAGCTGTTTTTCCACGATAAGCAGTTCAAGAACGATCCAAAGCGCTGCAAACCATGCAAAGGCCGGCGTTCCGGGCTTTCGGCAGCCGCCAACGGCACCGGCCCGGCGGCCGCTGGTCTGTCGCGCACCGAGACCCGCACGGAGTGTTCGGAGTGCGGGGTCCAGACGACGGTGCCCTTCAAGCCGACGCAGGGGCGGCCGGTGCTCTGTCGTCAGTGTTTCCAGAACAAAGCACGGATGGTACCGGCGGATGCGCCTCCCGGGACCATGGCGGCTCAGGCGATCTCGGCGCAGGCTGCGCAGATTTCCGCGACTCCCGGGGCGACGGCTTCGGCTCTTGCCGGTGCTTCATGGACCGGGGATGGCTTATCGCTTTCTCCCGATGCTGCGGTTGCCGCGGCGGCATCGATGGCTGCAGCCTCGCCTGGGTCCTCGGTGGCCAGTGTGGCGGATCTGGCTTCGATTACCCCGGGGCATGCGAGCGGAACACCTGCCGGTGCCGAGACGGTGTCCGTGAGCCTGATGGCTGCGGCTCGTTCGGAGACGCTTGCGGGAGATACGCTGCTTCCCGCGATGGCCGACTCTCCCGACGCGTAGGCGCGCCTTACGCACCTGCACGCCGGAGAGGCATGTGGGTTAGTTCTTCTGGCCAGGCGCGCGCTGGACGGGCGGTACGGACGTGCGCGGGTCGTGGCGCGCGAAATAGATCGTGAGCGGCGGCGCATTGCTGCGCGGAAGTGTCGCGAACCGGGTGACGGTGTAGCCGGCCGTATGGGCGAGACGGTCGGCCAGCGGGTTGCCGATGATGGAGTCAGGCAGGAAGCCGGGGTCCAGCACGAAGAAAGCCGGCGTGCGCGCCAGAAACGGCTCGAGATCAACGATGGAGCCGGAGAAGTAGCCCACCCTGCGCCAGTCGCTCATGAGGTGGAACTGCGTGACCTCAAGCCGCGGGGCCGAATCGCTGACGGTCTGACGCCAGTCCAGCGGGTAAAGAAAGCGCACGCGGCCACTGTGCTCGCGCCCGATCAGCTCGGTGAAGGTAAAGGCATCTTCCGTAAGCACAGGCGCGCCCGGCGGCAGCAGGTCGGTGAGTCTCGCCGCGTACTCCCTGCGCGCGGTGAGCCATGGTGGAATCGCGTGCGCGTCCCATACGGCGATGAAGCAAAGAAGCAGGCAGGCTGCCGCGACGCGCAGTCGCGAACGCGCCGGTTGCCTCAGCAGGGAGGCAGGCAGGAAGCGGTTCCAGTCGATCCAGTTGAAGGCCTCGGCGAGCAGGAACGCGGTGCCGAGGCCGACCGGAAGCAGGTAGCGGTCGATGAAGAGAGTGGGGCCGAAGAGTCCTTCCACCAGGAACGCTGCCGGCACCAGGAAGAGCGCCAGGGTGACAGCGTAGAGCGGGTGGCGCGCCCGGAATGCAGCACGAAGCTGTGGCTGCAGCTCCGGCCGGCCGCGCTCTTTCCAGAAGCTCCATCCGGCGGCGGCGAGCGCCAGCGCCAAGACCGCCAGAACCTCGGGGCTGAAGCAGCCGTAGACACCCAGGAAACGGCGAAAGCCGGGCGGCGTGGTCCAAAACCACGGCTTGCCGACGGCGGCGGAGGCGCGGATGGCGGGAAGCTCCGGCAGCAGCAGCAGCCAGGTGGCGGCGACCGCGAGATATAGCAGAGGACGCGCGCGGCGGTGCAGGAGGTCGAGCGCCACGAGGGCCGCGAGCAGAAACGCGCTGTAGACCACGCCGAGGAGGTGACTGGTGGTAAGCAGCGCATGCGCGGCGACCAGGAGGAGGGACCAGCGCAGGCGCGCAGAGCGGTCGGCGTCCGCGGGTTCGCCCGTGAGTGTGAGGGTGCAGAGGATAACCAGCGCTGCGGCGAGGGTGAGCAGGCCGTAGAAGCGCCCTTCGGCCAGATGCAGGACCAGCGGCTTATCGCAGAAGAAGGTATCGAAGAGCGCGAAGCCGGCGATCCAGCGTCCGTAGAACCTGCGCGCGGAGATCCACGCGCAGACAAAGGCAAGGCCGAAGCATGCCGCGGAGTACATGCGGAAGGCGATCTCCGAGGGACCGAAGACGTGCAGCCAGGCGCGCGCGCTGAGATAAAAGGCGAAGCCGCCGCCGTCCGCGCCGGCCTTCCAGGCGGCTGCCATGTGGCGCCAGGAGGGGTCGGTGAGCAGCATCCAGCCGAGCATCTCGTCTTCCCAGAACATGCGCCCGCGGGCGAGCAGCCAGCTGAGCAGGAGACAGAAGGCAAAGCCCGCGGCCATGCAGGCGAGATCGGGCCAACTCCAGATAGACGGCGAGCCGATGCGTCCTGGTGGCACCCGCGGGTCGCCGCCGGATCGGGACGATGCGGCGACGGCGCGCGACGAAGAGGGCAGAACGCTCATGCAGGATCACCGGCGGACGGATGAAAACGGGAACGACCTTGTAGGATTCCAGCATAAGGGTTTTGCGTTCCGGGGGCTCGCGGCCGGTGAGCAAGCGCGCCCCTCAGTTCACCTTCCGGAGTCTCGACCGTGTCGCTCTCTCTCAATTGGCTCCCCGAACGCGCTGGCTGGACCGAGTTGCTGGCGACCATGCAGCTGCTGGATCCCGCGCAGGCGTTCGCCGGCTTTCGAGCCCTCGCGGATAGCCGCGTGGATTTTGTGAGCGCGAACCGGCTGGACAAGGCGATCCAGAGGTACATCGCGAAGCAGGGCGCGCCGGCGCAGCTTCCGCGCGTGAAGCTGGCGCTGCTGGGGTCGTCGACGCTGACGCATCTGGTCCCGCATATCCGGCTGGGCGCGCTGCGCCGCGGGTTGCTGGCGGACGTGCATGTGGGCGACTACGGCCTTTACCGGCAGGAGCTTGCCGATCCGGGCTCGGCGGTGCACGCCTTCCAGCCGGATGTGGTGCTGCTGGCTCTGGACGCGGAGCACATCGCGGGCGGCACTGGCGCGGATCCGGAGACGGCACTCGCCAGTCTGAGGTCGTCGTGGAAGGCCGCGCAGGCGCTCGGTGCGGTGGTGCTGCAGCAGACCGTGATGCCGCGGTTCGAGGCGGTGATGGGCAATAACGAGGACCGGCTGGCGCAGTCGCCGGCCACGATCGTGCGCCGGTTTAGCCATCTGCTGCGGGAGACGGCGGCTCAGGACAAGATATATCTGCTCGCGCTCGATGAATGGATCGCGAGCGCCGGGGGCGTGGATGCGTGGTTCGATGCCGGACTGTGGCATCTTTCCAAACACGAGGTGCAGCACGCGGCGGCCCCGTTTTATGGCGACCAGGCGGGACGGGTGCTGGGCGCGATCCGGGGACGCTCGTCGAAGTGCCTGGTGCTCGATCTCGACAACACGCTGTGGGGCGGAGTGATTGGCGACGACGGCGTAGACGGGATTGTGCTGGGCCAGGGCACGGCCGCGGGCGAATCCCATGTGGCCCTGCAGCGCTATGCGAAGCGGCTCTCGGAACGCGGCGTGATTCTGGCGGTCTGCTCCAAGAACGACGAAGAGAACGCGCGGGCTCCGTTTCGGCAGCACCCGGAGATGCTGCTGAAGGAGGCCGACATCGCCTGCTTCGTGGCGAACTGGCAGGATAAGGCCGGCAATCTGCGGTATATCGCGGAGACTCTGAACATCGGGCTCGACTCGCTGGTCTTCGTCGACGACAACCCGGTGGAGCGCGCGCTGATCCGGCGGGAGCTGCCGATGATCGGCGTGCCCGAGCTGCCGGACGATGCCGCCGGGTATGTATCGACGCTGGCGCGCGCCGGCTACTTTGAGTCGCTCGAGATCACCGCCGAGGACCGCGAACGTACGGAGCAGTATCGCGCCAATGCCAGCCGCGAGGCGATGAAGGCGTCCGCCACCGACATGGCCGGGTTCCTGGACTCGCTGAAGATGGAGCTGACGTGGGCTCCGTTCGACCAGGCGGGGCTGAAGCGGATCGTGCAGCTGATCAATAAGACGAACCAGTTCAACCTCACGACGCGCCGCTACACGGAGGTGAAGGTGCTGGAGTTCATGGCAGCCGAGGAAGAAGGCCGTGCCGTGACCCTGCAGCTGCGGCTGAACGACATCTACGGCGAGAACGGAATCATCGCGCTGGTAATCGGCGAGGTGACACCAGGCTTTGAGCTCGAGGTGGATACGTGGCTGATGAGCTGCCGCGTGCTGGGCCGCGAGGTGGAGCAGACGACGCTGAACCTGCTGGCGCAGCGCGCGATCGACCTTGGCTGCGCGCGGATCTTCGGGACGTATCGCCCGACGGAAAAGAACCGCATGGTGAAGGATCTTTACGCCCGCCTCGGGTTCGAACACGTCGAAACCCTGGCGGACGGAACCAGCCGCTGGTCGCTGGGACTGGCCGACTTTAAACAACAACCACTGCCTATGCAGGTCATACAGGGAGCTCCATGCAAAACGACCACCTCTATCAGCAGCTGACGGACATCTTCCGCGACGTCTTCGACGACGATTCGATTACCCTCACGCCGGAGACCACCGCCTCCGACATCCACGGGTGGGATTCAGTGGCGCACGTCGACCTGATCGTCTCGATCGAGACGCGCCTGAAGATCAAGTTCAAGACCTCCGAGATCGGCGGACTGCACAACGTCGGACAGCTGGTCGGCGTGATCGAGTACAAGCTGGAGACCAGCCGGCAGCCTGCGTAGCCGTGTGGCGGGCCGAGCATAAGAATCGTAGATGATGGGGCCGCGCGGCGGTTCTGCCTTACGGAGTTCTCTGCGAGGATGCAGATCCGGACATGCAGGAACCGTCTATTTCCTGTAGTTTCAGTGCTGACGCCTCTTTTCGGGCGTGAGCACGCATGTCCACTGGAACGAAGATCTCGCGGCCGCACGAAACCTCCGAGACCCTGCTGACCGGCCCCGCACGGCGCGACGGATCGTCGTTCCGGTTCCGCCGCTACTTCGTCACCCTGTTCGTCTTCCCCGCTTTTTTCTATCTGGCCGCGATCCCGATGGTTCGCATGCCCTCTTACGAGCGTTGGGGACCCAGCCACTATGGACCCGCGCTCGACTTCGCCTGGCATACCCAGGGCGAGAATGCCGATGTGGTCGTCTTTGGCGACTCCGCCGCCTTTCTCGGGGTGGACCCGCGTCTTGTCGACCGGCAGCTTGGGATCAAGTCAGTCGTCCTGCCGAACACCGTGGGCAGCCTGCCCGTGCTGGGCGACGCGGCGCTGCGGTTCTATCTTGGTCATAATCAAAAGCCGCGGCTGATTGTGCTGTACTTTACGCCGTGGGATCTCGACTACACGCACGAGGCCAATACCCACCTGTTCGAAGGCGAGGAGATGCTGATCCGGCATGAGACGCCGGCCGGCGTCTTCGCGTTTGCGCGTGCGCACCCGCTCGAGATCGCGGCGTTTCCGCTGCGCAGCTACTCGAGCTTCGGGCCGCAGGTGTTGAAGTCGCTGCTGAAGGGCGTGGACCGGGGCGCGGAGACGGCGAAGGCCCGCGGCCATGTGGACGATACGGAGCCGTGGGATGCGCTGTCCGGCGCGTGCGCGATCCCGTCCTCGTATGTCGATCACCGCAAGACCGCGAGCGTGCGCGAGCTGGCGGAGCGGTATCGCGCGGCGGGATTCCGCGTTGCGGTGTATCTGGCTCCCATACCGGGCTGCCGCAATGCGGATGCGCTGCGAAACGAGACCGGCGGGGGCCTGGCGGGAGAACCCGCCGCGGTGCTCCCGCCGGAGGACTTCAAGGCGGACGGGCTCTACGCGCACATGGAACCCGGGGCGGTTCCCGCCGCATCAATGCTCTTCGCGCGGTTGATCGCCGGACAGCTCCCGGCCCGCTAAGCTGAAGGGGTGACTGTGGCGAAGGGTCGCCGGACCTATCTCTATAAGCTGACGTCGGACCGGGGCGGCGCTCCGTGCGCGCTTGCGCCCGCAACGGGTGGAGACCCTCTGCTGACGCTCGCGATCTGCAAGCCGGCGATCCGGCGTACGGCGCAGCCCGGAGACCGCATCCTCGGCATCACGAGCCATGCGCTGGCGCAGCGCGACGGCTATCCGCTGCTGAGCGTGATCTACGCCGCCGTGGTGCGCGAAGGATTGGAGGCGAGCGACTACTTTGTCCCGCAGGGCGAGTTCGCGCACCGGCCGGACTGTATCTATGAGTTCCATCAGCAGAACGGGACCGCCGCCCACACCGGACGTACTCGCCTGCATCGCGGGGCCGAGCATCTCCTCAAGGATCTTGGGCGCTACCCGTTCTACCGCAACGGCCGCGTGCTGATGGCGCATGACTTCCGCTACTTCGGCGCGGACGCGGTGAGAATACCGGCGCGTCTGCCGCTGCTGAGAGCCGCGGCGGAGGCGCTGGGCCAGGGACATCGCGTGTATACCCAGGAGGATCCGGAAGCGCGCGAGCTGGATGCGCTCTTCCGCCACTTATGGAAGCTGCCGACCGCGTACACGCCCGCGCAGGTTGAGGCGGATGCCTACGACCACTAGCCGGTATGTGCCTGGGCGCGCACTCACATGCTGCGGCGCTCTCCTTCAGAGCGAGTTGAGGAACTTCAACAGGCCTTCGAAGTAGACGGCCTGATCGTCCCACATCGCGAGATGGCTTCCGTTGGGGCAGATCAGGGATATCCCGTTGGGGATCAGCGCAGCCATGCGCGCGAGGTCGGCGGGGTCCATGGTGTCGTGCGCGGCGCCGATGGTGAGCGTGGGGACGGTGATCCGGTGCAGATCGTCCCAGCGCTCCCAGTCCTTGAAGTTGCCGGTGACGACGAACTCGCTCTTGCCCTGCATCTCGTTGTAGATCGCCAGATTGGCATCGCGAAAGGCGCGGGTGACGGGCTCCGGCCAGGGCTGGTTGCGGCAGATGCACTGCGGGTACAGCTCTTCCATCATGATTCGCTGATACTCGGGGTTGTCATAGTCTTCGGCGGCTTCGAGACGCTCGAGGTTCGCGCGCGATGCGTCTGACAGCAAACCCTTGAGGTGATCCAGCCGCGCGAGATAGGCCTGAATGCCGGCCGTCATGTTGGAGATGACGAGCCCGCGCAGGTGCTGCTGATACGTGAGCGCGTACTCGATGGACAGCATGCCTCCCCACGACTGGCCGTAGAGAATGAAGTCCTCCAGCCCGAGCGCCTTCCGGACCTCTTCGACCTCTTCGCGGTAGCGGTCGCGGGTCCAGAGCGCGGGGTCGTCGGGCTTGTCGGAGTTTCCGCAGCCGAGCTGGTCGTAGTAGGTCATCTGGATGCCGGCTTGGGGCAGGAACGACTCCATAGCCTCGAGATACTGGTGGGTGAAGCCGGGTCCGCCGTGGAGAAGCAGCACCTTCAACGGGCCGGAGCCCATCGTCTTGGTCCAGACCTTATACCTGCCGCCCATGACCGGCACCATGCGAATGCCGGCTGCGCGGATTCCTTCAGGGTTCAAGCCATCGCTCATGGAGAGGAGTATAGCCAACCGTGCAGAGATAAAGACGGACGCGGATAGGACGGAAACGACGGATGAGAGCAAGGCAGTTTTGGAACGACCGTAAGGTAGCCAGTGAGGGGAACGGCAAAGTGAAACTGGAGAGAAGACGAGAGACAGGAGAGCAACACAAAAGGGCAGGACGCTTGAACGCCCTGCCCTTCTGCTCTGATCCGTCTTTTCCGTCTTACACGCGTCCGCTGTCGTCTGTTTGAAGCAGTCGCCTGTTTGAAGCAGTTGCCTGTTCCAGGCAGCTGCTGTTCTAGGCAGCCGGGATCGAGTCCTGCCACGGGTCGATGACAATCTTCGTCACCGCGTCCTTCTTCTCCTGCCACGTCTTGTACATCTCCGGAGCCTGCTCGATGCCGATCCGGTGCGAGATCATGAAGCTCGGGTCGATCTTCCCGTCCTCGATCGTCTTCAGCAGGGGCGCCAGGTAGTTGTGCATGTTGGTCTGCCCCATGCCCATCTTGATGCCCTTGCCGAAGGCTGCGCCGAAGTTCACCTTATCCAGTACCCCGCCATACACGCCCGGGATCGACAGCGAGCCGCCCTTGCGGATTGCCTGGATGGCCTGCCGCAGCACGAAGGGACGGTCCGTCTCCATCATCAGCGACTGCTTTACCTTGTCGTACAAGCCGACCGCCGTGGTGGAATGCGCCTCCATCCCGACCGCGTCGATGCATCCGTCCGGCCCGATGCCGCCGGTGAGGTCGCGCAACGCCTCAATCACCACTACGTCGTCCTCGGAGTAGTCGATGGTGGTCGCCCCGCAGTACTCGCGGGCCAATTTCAGCCGCTCCGGGAAGCGGTCGATCGCGATGACCTTCCCCGCGCCCAGCATGTAGGCGCTCGCAATCGCGAAGAGACCCACCGGACCGCAGCCCCACACCGCAACCGTGTCGCCTTCCTGAATATTGGCGTTTACTGCGCCCTGATAGCCGGTCGGGTAGATATCCGACAGAAACAGAACCTTCTCGTCGGCAATGTCGCTCTCGATCTTGATCGGGCCGACATCGGCGAACGGCACCCGCACATACTGCGCCTGTCCGCCCGCGTAGCCGCCATAGATATGCGAAAACCCGAACAGCGCCGAACCGGTATAGCCGTACATCGCCTCGCATACATGGGCATTCGGATTCGTGTTGTCGCACAGCGACCAGAGCTTCCTGCTGCAGAACGTACACGACCCGCATGCGATGGTGAACGGAACTACCACGCGATCCCCGCGCTTCAGCTTTTTCACATCCTTGCCGACCTCTTCGACGATCCCCATAAATTCGTGCCCGACGATATCGCCCGATTCCATGGTGGGGATGTAGCCGCCGAAGAGATGAAGATCACTTCCGCAGATCGCCGTCCGCGTTACCCGAATCACGCAATCGTGCGGATTCAGACACTTCGGATCCGGGACCTCATGCACTTCCACCTTTTCCGCACCCATCCAGCAAACTGCTTTCATCACTTGCTCCCTTTGTACTGTTGGCGGCTGTTGCCGCATCTCGTCAGCGTTTCAGACTCACGGCTGAGATTCAGTCGGAAGGACTGGCCTACTCGCGACCGCCTGCTGTGCCTTGGCTGGTGCCCGGAGGCGTTGGATTGGTCTCGCCGTACATCCACTCCTTGATGCCGCCCGAGATACCGCGCGGGCCGTGCGGCTGACCCTTCACGCTGGGGATCTCGCCTGTCTCGGAAAGTTCCTTGAAATGGCGAAGGTTTTCGATGACGGTCTGCCGCGGGCCGCGCTCGGCGGTGGAAGCGGCTGCGTTGGCGAGCGCGCTGATCTTGACGTGCTGGATCAGCGTGACGACGGTGCCGCGCCCGTCGCGGCGCGCATGAAACTCCACCTGGCCGGACTGCTCGACGTCACCCCCGACCGACTTCCACGCGATCTTCTGTCCGGGCACATCCTCGGTGATTTCGGAGTCGAACTCGATGCGTTTGCCGTCGGGATCGTCCGGATTGCCCATCACCCAGTGACTGGTCTTTTCACCGGTCGGGGTGACCGAGACGACATGCTCCTGCCACAGCGGGAAGCTGGTGACGTTACTCCAGTACTTGTAGAGCGTTTCAGGCTCGAGCAGGATGGTCTGGCGCGCGTGCGCGTGCGACCAGCCGTCTTTATGCTCGTCCGGGAGACGCACATAGTGGTCTCCCGCCTGTTTGGCATCAGGCAGCAGGCTGAAGCTCTGCCTTGCTGAATTTACCGCCTCGGGAATCTCTGCCGTACCAGCCATCGCATCCTCCTCAAATTCGCGGAGGTCGCGCCTTCTCCTCGTTCGGTCAGGCCCGGCCCCTCGTTCGCTGAGTATGGATGGCGGAAGTCAGGCGCGGTGTCGCCCGGAGGTCGCATGAATGCGAAAAGCCCGCCGCGAGACTGACTCGGGCGGGCAGGTGCGGTTGCGCTCCGGACGGCGAACTACTGCATCTTTCTGGGAAGTGCGCCATCGGTGAGGGTGCGCGGCTGCAGACCGTTCGCCAGCGTGGCGCGCGCCTTGGACGAGTTGAAGCTGCCCACGCGGGATCCCGGCTGGGTCGCTACCGGCTGCTGCAAGGTGACGATCAGCGCAGTCGCAGGCTCGTCGCCCGAGCACATATAACTGTGAATCGTGTTGGCGTCGAAATACACGGCATCGCCGGCCTCCACATGATGGGTCACCTCGCCATGCGTCACGTCCAGCTGGCCCGTCAGCAGATACAGGAACTCCGCACCGGTGTGCTGATGCGCGCGCGGTTCGCGAGCCTGGCGCGGCATGAACTCGGCCAGATACGGATCGAGTTGCCGGTCCGGCACCAGATAGCCGAGGCTTTCAAAGAAATAGGAGGGATCGGGGACACCGGTCTGCGGCAGACGCACGCGATCCTTTTTGCGATGCACGCGAAACAGTGTCTGCGGTTCGGGATCGAAGAAGTAGCTGAGGTCTTTCGAGAAGACCATGGCGATGCGCGCAAGGTTGCGCAGCGTCGGGACCACACGGCCGGTCTCAAGCTGGGAGAGGAAGCTGGCCGAAAGTCCCGTGTGGCGTCCGAGTTCCACCAGACCCATGGATTTCTTGAGCCGCAGATATTTAATACGCTCCCCGATGCGCTTTTCGGCAATAAACGACTCGGCGGCCTCGCCGTCAATCTGGACACTCTGCATATCGACCGGTTCCGGCAGGGGATGGATAGGTCCTGCCTCTTCGCTGATCTGAAATGGCGTCTTCAATGCGGTTTTCATATCCTCAATAGATGTTCAAGTGCGATAAATAGTTTCGTTTGGGTGAAAGGAAGCGGAAAGTGGGATCCCGTCGGTTTTCAGCACGCAAAACAGCGCCTGTGTAGAGTACGAGTGCTAGCCTGAAGTGGATGGCTCATCAGCCTCCGAATCAGGGCAGACGGCGGAATGGCAGCGCGTTCAGCTCTCTGCGACTCGGCAAGGCTGCGCTCTCCTTATCGGCGATCTCTGTGGCGCTTGCGGCGGGATGTGCGAACCCCGGCGTGCCGAAGCCGCCATCGCTCCACCTGCCCGAGCTGCCTGCGCAGCTTGCGGCCGAGCGCGCGGGGAACAGCGTTACGCTCAGCTGGGTAACCTCCGCCGACAGCACGGATGGCGGTGCGCTGCCCGGTCCGATCAGCGCGCGTGTGTGCCGGGACGATGCGCCCGCATCCGGA
Organism: uncultured Acidobacteriaceae bacterium; assembly: GCA_964247715.1. Lineage (GTDB taxonomy): Bacteria > Acidobacteriota > Terriglobia > Terriglobales > Acidobacteriaceae > Edaphobacter. Next base: position 24,906 of record CAXTVJ010000006.1, read on the forward strand.
ATACCGGGCAAACCGGCACTCTGCGAGCCGGTGGCGCGGGTTCCGGTCGTTCCCGGGCAGAGCCGTGTCCGGATCGTCCTGCCGGCGTCCCTGCTCACCGGTGCCCCTCACCCCGTCGCCTTTCGCGTGGAGCTGCTGAACGGGCGCGAGCGCTCGGCGGGAGCGTCAGAGCCGGTCTTCGCTCTGGCAGGTGCAGCACCGCCGGTACCGGGTCCCCTGCGGGTGTCGGCGGTACGAAACGCCGTTGAGATTGCGTGGCCCGCGGAGCCGGATGCGGCGGTGGAGCTGCATCGCCTCCTGATCGCCACCTCCGCCGGGCCGTATGTCGCGGCCACTCCGGATGCCATCAGGCGAAGCTCTCGTCCGGCTGCCCACCCGGCTTCCGGCCCTCCCCTGACCCAGCCGGACGTCACCCTTCGGCCGGAGCAGGCGGGAGATCCAGGCGGGCTGGTGGATCGCACGGTGCATGCGGGCGATACGCTGACGTATTCGGCCCGGCGCTATGTGCGGGCACCGACACCGGGTCTGGCCCATTCTGGCGCGCGCCCCGCCGCGAACGCGCCGGTTCGCCGGCACGGGGCAGGCAAGGCCCATGCCGGCTCCGGCGTTACTTCGCTGGTGATGTACAGCGACGCGTCGTCGCCGGTGACGTTCAGCTTCGAAGACACGGTCCCGCCGGCGGCGCCGGGCGGGCTGCAGGCTGTTCCGGGCGGTGGGTTCGGAGAACCGATTTCGGTCGATCTGTCCTGGGTTCCCAGTGAAGACCCCGATCTGGCGGGCTACAACGTCTACCGCGCGGACGAGCCGCGTCCGGGCGACGCGCCGTACTTTACGCGGCTGAACGCCAGGGTGGTGCCGGGCCCGGGGTTCCGCGATCGGACCGCCACGCCGGGACGGCACTATCTGTACCGGGTGACGGCGCTGGACCGGCGCTCCAGCGAGAGCGAGCCCGGACCGGCGCTGGCGGTGGCGGCTGCCGCTCCCTGAATTTGTTGACGTTTCTCGAACAGTGCAGGCTGAGCGCGCTGGCTCGCGGCCACGCTTGCCTGTCCGGAGCCAGCCCTGAGCCGGTCCGCGTGCATCTTGATAGACTGAGTACCAGGAGCGAATCGGATGCCTACCCTGCTCGAGCAACTTCGCCAGTTCACCACCGTCGTCGCCGACTCAGGCGACATCAACTCGATCGAGAAGTTCAAGCCGACCGATTCCACCACGAATCCTTCGCTGATCGCCGCCGCCGCGGCGCAGCATGATTACCAGCAGATCGTAGACGATGTGCTGCAGACCGCCCGCAAGGAGAGCGGCGACAACGCCAGCGACAAGGACGTCGCCGCCTATGCCTTCAAGACGCTCGCTGTGGCCTTCGGCCGCAAGATCCTCGACATCGTGCCCGGCCGGGTTTCGACCGAGGTCGACGCGCGCATGTCGTTCGACAAGGCAAAGACGCTGGGGCAGGCGCGCGACATCATCGCGCAGTATGACAAGGCCGGCATCTCGCGCGATCGCGTGCTGATCAAGATCGCCTCCACGTGGGAAGGCATCAAGGCGGCGGAGGAGCTTGAACAGGAGGGCATTCACTGCAACCTGACGCTGCTCTTCGGCATGCACCAGGCGATCGCCTGCGCCGAGGCGAAGGTAACCCTGATCTCGCCATTCGTTGGGCGCATTCTGGACTGGTACAAGAAGGATACGGGCAAGGACTACCAGGGCGCGGACGATCCCGGCGTGAAGTCCGTGACCACGATTTACAACTACTACAAGCACTTCGGCTACAAGACCGTGGTAATGGGCGCCAGCTTCCGCAATATGGGTGAAATCACCGAGCTGGCGGGCTGCGATCTGCTGACCATCGCCCCCAAGCTGCTGGAGGAGCTGAACACCACCGAGGGTATGCTCGAGCGCAAGCTCAAGCCGGAAGCGGCCAGGGATCTGCAGATTGAGAAGATCCCGATGGATAAGGAAACCTTCGAGAAGATGCACGCCGAAGATCGCATGGCGCACGACAAACTGAAGGAAGGGATTGAAGGCTTCTCGAAGGCTCTCGAGGAGCTGGAGCAGCTGCTCGAGAAGCGTTTGGCAGAGCTGCCCAAGCCGGTCACGGCGTAAGCCTCGGCGGCGGTAAACGGGTCGTCTTCCGCGGCGGACCGGGAGCATGCGGGTGCGCAAGGCACTGGTATACTCCCGGCATGCCCGCTGGACAGGACGACTCTTTGCATCGCCCGGCCGGCGACACCTCTCACTTGAAGGGCTCGTCTTCCAGGGGCTGGTGCACCGTTGTCATTCCATGTTTTCAGGAAGCCGCGCGACTGAAGGGTGATAGCTTTCTCGAGTTTCTGACGAGGTGCGATCGGACCCGCTTCCTGTTCGTAAACGACGGAAGCACTGACGGCACGCTGGATCTTCTGGAAGGTTTGGCTACGGCGAGCCCGGCGCAGATCCAGGTCCTCGATCTCCAGCCTAACCGGGGAAAAGGCGAGGCGGTCCGGGTGGGACTGCTGGAGGCCGCGCGCGACAGCGACCTCGTCGGATTCTGGGATGCGGATCTGGCGACACCGCTCGATGCAATCCCGACGCTGCGCGCACGGCTGGAAGAGGACGATCAGCTGCAGATGGTGATTGGCGCGCGGGTGCGGCTGCTGGGCCGCAACATTCGACGAAAGACGATGCGCCATTATGCCGGACGAGCCTTCGCCACCGCCGCCTCCCTCGTACTGCGGCTTCCCATCTACGATACCCAGTGCGGAGCGAAGCTGTTTCGCGTGACGCCGGACCTGCTCTCCGTGCTGCAGCCGCCCTTTCTCTCCCGCTGGATCTTCGATGTGGAGCTGATTGCCCGCTTTCTCTCGCTGCATGCCCATCATCCCGCTTTCGGCGAACGCGCCATCTTCGAGGAGCCGCTGCAGACCTGGTGCGACGTCTCCGGTTCCAAGATTCATGCGATGGACTTCGTGACCAGCTTCAGCGACCTGCTGCGCATCCGGCGCCGTTACTTCTCCTGAAGCATTGCAACCGCAGGTGCAAGGCAAACACCGGAACCAATATGGAAGGGAGAAACGGAACGCATGGACCGTGCGGGTGAGACGAAGAAAGCTATGAACATGCAGACGTGGGAGCGGACCGTACGTCCGCTTGGCTGGAGCATCGGCCTGCTCTCCGGTCTGCTGGTGCTGCTGTTCCTCGTCACCGCGCTCAGGCGGCTGCGCTTCCCGTATGAGCTGGAGCAGCTCGAAGGCAATGTCTTCATGGGCATTCTGCGCGTCGCCCAGGGCAAGCCGCTCTACGTCCGGCCCGGCATGCAGTACATCCCGTACATGTATGCGCCGGGTTATTTTTATGCGGCGGCTCTGCTGAGTCGCCTGACCGGGCTCACTCTGGCCACGGCGCGTCTGCTTTCCATCGTCAGCACGCTCGGCTGCTTCGCGACCATCTTTCTTCTGGTGTACACCGAGTGCAGGCGGGCTCTGCCGGCGCTGGCTGCGGTCGGTCTTTACGCCGGCAGCTACACGGTGTGTCAGGAGTGGTTCGATCTCGGGCGGCTTGACTCCTTCTTCGTGTTTCTCGTCCTGCTGGCTCTGCTGGCGACCCGCAGATCGCACCCGATCCTCGCCGCGCTGCTGTGGGTGCTCGCCTTCCAGAGCAAACAGAGCATTCTTCCGGTCGCCTGTGTGATGATGCTGTCCTGCTGGCCCGACCGCAGGCGGCTGATTACCGGCCTCGCCGCGTTGACGGCGGGTGTCGCCGGCTCGGTTCTCTGGCTCAATCATGTGACGCACGGATGGTACTGGTTCTATGTGTTCGCGGTTCCGGGCGCCAATGCAGACCTGAAAGCCCGCACCGCCGTCATGTTCTGGCCGGCTGATATGCTTCGCCCCTTTGCGCTGGCGGTCGCCCTGATCGTCGTCGCTCTGGTGTGGACGCCGCCCCGTCCCGGTAGCCGGGCAACTCGCTTCTACCTCGCGGCAGGGACGATCCTGCCTCTGTTCTGGTGGATTCGCACGCACAGCGGATCGACCAGCAACTCGCTGATGCCGATCTACGCCTTCCTGGCCGTCCTGTTCGGCATCGCTGTGGGCCGGATGCTCCGCCGACTGGAACAAAGCGACGCATACCAGCCGAAGTTGATCGCGCTCCTGCTCCTGCTGGTCTCCCTGCAGCTGGCGGCCGGCGTCTATAATCCCGGCGACTTTGTCCCGCCGCCTGGCCGCGTCGCGCAGTTCAAACGCCTGATCGCGGAGATTAAAGCCGCTCCGGGAGACCCGCTCGTTCTGGAGCATCCCTACTACGATCTGCTTGCCGGGAAGCCGACTCATGCCGACCTCACTGGGGTGCACGACGTGCTCGGGGTGAAGAACCCGGCGATCCAGACGGCCCTGCGCGCCGACCTGCTGGCCACGCTGCAGCAACCCGACGCGTGCCTCGTTGTACTCGATCACGCCGACAGCTGGTCCACCGTCGGCGACCTGCTTGCCGGGGATTCCGATGCGAACTCTTCTGCGGTGCCTGGGCAGATCGCAACGGGCGAGCCTGAGAACGTCCTGCCGCACTGGTTCTTCAACCGCTGCCCGCGCTAGGAGATCGAGTGCGCTGGCTGAGACGCAGAGGCGTCTTCTTCGGGCGAACCTGATCTGGTATCGACTCGCTCGATTGCGTTACCCGCTCCGTCATCGTGATTGATATAGTGCGGTATGTCGATCCGCCATCTCGCATACAGCACAGTTGCGCTGCTCGCCTGTGCCTGCGTCTCCGCACGCGCTCAGGTTCCCGCGGCACCCATGCCGGCCTCTGGCCTCTCGCTCACCGGCATGTACGACCGCGATCCCGCGCAGCCGGTGGATGAGCAGTACACCGCGCTCATCAAGCAGTACACGACGGATCCGCGCTTCAGCTCGCCGCTGGTGGACTACCTGCCCGCCTCCCCGACCGTGCCCACGCCGATGAAGTCGCTGGGCGTGATCGCGGGCGCACCCGACGTGCTGCCCTATGCCGAGGACACATACAAATATTTCCGGCTGCTGGCCGCCAGCACGCCGCGGGTAAAGGTCGTAACGATCGGCCACACGGAAGAAGGACGCGAGATGATCGCGGTCGCGGTCGCGGACGAGAGTCTGCTGGCGCAGCAACCGGAGAACAACGCCCGCCTCGCGCAACTTGCCGACCCGCGCACCATCCAGTCCGACGATGCAAAAGCGAAGGCCTTGATCCAGGCGTCGTACCCGGTCTACTACATCACCGGCACCATCCACTCCACGGAAACCGGCGCGCCCACCGCCCTGATGGAACTCGCCTACCGCCTCGCCGTCGACGACTCGCCCTACATCCAGTACATCCGCAAACACATGATCGTTCTCATCACGCCCGTGGTCGAGGTCGACGGGCGCGATCGCATGGTGGACCTCTACAAGTGGCACAAGGCGCACCCCGCCGAGCAGTACCCGCGGCTCACCTACTGGGGTCACTATGTCGCGCACGACAACAACCGCGACGCCATGGCGATGACGCTCGACCTCACCCGCAATGTGCTCGACACCTACCTCGGCTGGCACGCGCAGGTGCTGCACGATCTGCATGAGTCCGTCCCGTTCCTCTATGACAACACCGTGGGCGACGGCCCCTACAACGCGTGGATTGACCCCACGCTCGCCGATGAATGGGCCGAACTCGGCTGGAATAATGTCGCGCAGATGCAGAGCTTCGGCATGCCCGGCGTCTTCACCCACGGCGACTTCGACACCTGGTCGCCGGGCTATCTCATGTTCCTCGCCGGCATGCACAACGGCATCTCGCGCCTCTACGAGACCTTCGGCAATGGCGGCGCGGACACCCAGCAGCGCATCCTGCAGCCGGAGGAGTACAGCCGCACCTGGTACCGGCAGAATCCGCCCCTGCCCGTCGTCATGTGGTCGCAACGCGACAACAACAACTATGAGCAGACCGCGCTGCTCTCGACCCTCTCCTATTTTTCGCACCACACGGAACACTTTCTCGACAACTACTACCTGAAGGCGAAGCGTTCGCTCGACAAGCCTTCGCTCGATGGACCCTCGGCCTATGTGCTGCCCGCCAGTGAGGCGGAGAGCAATCGGCAGATCGCGCTGCTGCGCATCCTCAAGCTGCAGCATGTGGAGGTGAGCACGCTGAGCGAGGACCGAACCCAGCAGGTGCCCGGAGCGAAGCGCGGCGACAAGCCGGTCGATGAGAAGCTGCCGGCGGGATCGTTTGTGATCCGCATGGATCAGCCCTACTCGCGCATTGCAGACGCCCTGCTGGACCGCCAGTACTGGGCCCCGGACGATCCGCAGAAGCATCCCTATGACGATACCGGCTGGTGCTTCTCCGAGCTCTTCAACCTCAAGGTTCTCCGCGTCACCAATCCCGATATCCTGAGCGCGAAGATGGAGCCGGTCAGCGATTTCGCAACGTTCGCCGGCAAGCTGACCGGCACGGGTGAGATCACGGCCGTCGCCAATACCGGCCAGACCACGCTGATCTCGCTGGTATATGCGCTCAAAGGGGCGCACATCACGGTGGCCGAAAAATCCTTCGAGGCCGAAGGCAAGACCTTCCCCCCGGGATCGCTGCTGATCGCAAAGGCGGATGCGAACCAGCTCGCTGCATCGCTGAACAAGTTCTCGCTCGACGCCGTCCATCTCGCCGCCGCGCCCGCCGTCCCGACCCACGCCATCACGGCTCCGCGCGTCGCCGTGATGCACACGTGGCTGGCGACCCAGACGGAAGGCTGGTGGCGCTACGCCTTCGATCAGGCCGGCATTCCGTACACCTACCTGAGCACCCAGACCGCGGCTTCCGAGAAGGATCTGCGCGCGAAGTTCGACGTCATCGTCTTTGCGCCGGTCGGGCGTGCTTCCTCGACCGAGATCCTCAACGGCCTGCCCACGTACGGCAACGCGCTGCCGTGGCAGAAGACGAAACTGACGCCGAACCTCGGCCTGATCGACTCCACGTCCGACCAGCGGCCGGGGCTGGGTCTGGACGGCCTGACGAAGCTGCGGGACTTTGTGCAGCGCGGCGGGCTGCTGATTACGTCGGGCGATACGGCACAGTTCGCCATCGACATGGGCCTCGCGCCTGGCGTCTCGGTCGGCTCGCACGGCGATACGCGCGTGGTCGGCTCGGTGCTGGACGCGGTCTTCGTGCCCCGCCCCGACAAGAACGCCGCCGTAAATCCCGTCGCCTACGGCTACAAAGATCACGTCCCCGTCATGAGTCCGGACGGGATGATCTTCAACGTCTCGAACACGGTAGGCCGCGCAAACGGCCGCGTGCTGATGGACCCGTACGCCGACCGGCCCACCGGGCGCGGATCGGTCGAGGACGCCGATGTCGTGCAGGGAGTGAAGCCGACGGAGGCCGAGCCGCTGCCCAAGCAGAAGCCGTGGGAGCCGCGTCCTTTGAACGAAGACCAGATGCGCAACAATCCGCTGGTGATTCCGGCTGCGGATCGTCCAGAGGTCATCCTGCGCTTTACCGAGGCCAAGTCGCTGCTGCTTTCCGGCCTGCTCGATAAGGGAGGCGCGATCGCGGAACATGCAATCGTGGTCGACGCGCACGCAGGCGAGGGGAATGTGCTGCTCTTCGGCAACCTGCCGATCTATCGCGGCGAGACGGTCGGCACCTATCCGCTGGTCTATAACGCCATCTTGAATTTCAACCACCTGAAGCAGTAGCGCGGAGTATTTCAATCCCTCACGAAGTGGCGCCCGGTCAGTGCGAGGGCGCCACTTCTGTTTGTCTCGTACCGCAGCGACGCCATCCCCGCCAACCGCATCCGAACAGCCATGCAGTCCCCCATGGAAACCAACGGGATCATCGGCTCCAACCCGGTCCGCGTCGATGGTCTTGTCAAAGTAACGGGACAGGCGACCTACGGCGCGGACCACCCTCTTCCGAACCTGGCGCATGCCGCGCTGGTGCTTTCACCCATCGCCCGCGGCAAGATGACCGATGTCGACGACAGCCTTGCGCGCAAGGTGCCGGGCGTGTGCGACATCCTCACCTGGAGGGACATCGGCAAGAAGGTGAAGGGTGGCAAGGCCATGGTCAACGGTGGCTACATGTCGCAGGCCTGGGCGCCGCTCGCGACGCCTGAGATCCACTTTGCCGGACAGATCATCGGGATTATCGTTGCCGACACGCCAGAACAGGCTGAACATGCCGCCGAGCTGCTGCGCTTCCGCTTCAAGGCGAAGCGTCCCGCCGCCACGCTCTCCAGTCCGGGGGCGGAGGAGATCGAGGCGGTTGCGCTTGGCGAGACCGAGATCGACGCGGGAGATGTAGAGAAAGGATTCGCCGCAGCCGCAGCCATCGTCGACGCGTGCTATGAGACGCCGCCGCAGCACCACAATCCGATGGAGCTCTTCCAGTGCACCTGCGTCTGGGACGAACCAGACTCGAAAAAAAACGCACGGCTTACGGTGTATGAGTCGACCCAGAACACGCGTGGCTTTCAGTTCGGTCTGGCGCAGCAGCTTGGTCTGAAGCCGGCGCAGGTTCGGGTGCTCTCACCCTATATCGGCGGGGCGTTCGGCTCACGGGGCGAGCTGGGCCAGAACACCGCGCTGGTGGCCTTCGCCGCGCGCAAGCTCAACCGTCCGGTGAAGCTGGTCAGCGCGCGCCGTGACATGTTCACGCTGCGGACGTTCCGCGCCGAGACCCGCCAGCACCTGAAGCTGGGCGCCGATGCGAACGGCCGGCTGACGGCCATCGAGCACGACTCCTGGGAGCTGACCAGCCGCGACGATACGTTTGCGGTGGCCGGATCGGACTCCACCACGCGCCTGTATGCCTGCGAGAACGTGCGCACCTGCGTGAAGAACGTCTCGGCCGACCGCCAGGCACCGGGCTTTATGCGCGCTCCGCCCGAGACGCCGTACCTGTTCGCGATGGAGTCCGCCATGGACGAGCTCGCGTACAAGCTTGCGATCGACCCGGTAGAGCTGCGCAAGCGCAACGACACCATGGTGGAGCTGGCCACGGGCAAGCCCTACACCAGCCGCTCGCTGGTGCAGTGTCTCGACAAGGGCGCGGAGCTCTTCGGCTGGTCGAAACGCAATCCACAACCGGGCTCGCACGCAAACGAAAGCGAATGGATCGGCTGGGGCTGCGCGACCGCCTTCTATCCCACCCAGATGGGCCCGGCCGAGTGCATCGTGACCCTCACGCCGCAGCCGGACGGACGCGTGCACGCGCGCGTCGAGGTCGGCACGCATGAGATCGGCACCGGCATCCGGACCGTCGTCACTCAGACCGCGGCCGATCTGCTCGGACTTCGGCTGGAGGAGGTAGAGGTCTGCATCGGCGACTCGGCGCTGCCGGCCGCGCCGCTGTCCGCCGGCTCCAACTCGACCGCCACCGTCTGCACCGTCGTCGGCCGGGCCTGCGAGAATCTCCGCCATCGCCTCGCGCGATCGGCTTCCGAGAACATCCTCGGCCCGCGCTCGCCGCTGGCCGGCCTCCCCGTCGACTCCATCAGACTGCGCGGCGGCATGGTGCTTGCGGGTGATGTCTCCGAGCCGCTTGCCACCGCGGTCAACCGGGCCGGACGGCGCAAACCGCTGGTGGAACGCGCCAGCAACACACCGCACGGACTGCCGCCGGTCATCGGCAACGCGCTGGTGCGCAAAGGCAAGCCCATCATCATGGGTGGCTCCAACATGAAGGACCGGATGCAATTTGCGTTCGGCGCGCACTTTGTGGAGGTACGGATCGACCGCGCTACGCAGCAGATCCACATTCCGCGGGCGGTGGGCGTCTTCGCTGCAGGACGCATCATGAACACGCGAACCGCCTGGGCGCAACTGAACGGCGGCCAGATCTGGGGGATCTCCTCCGCGCTGCACGAAGCGACGGAACTCGACCACCGGGCCGGTCGCTATGTGAACCAGGATCTGTCCGAATATCACGTGCCCGTGGCCGCCGACATCGGCGACATCCAGACCGTCATGCTCCCGGAGGTGGATACGCTGGTCAATCCGCTCGGCATCAAGGGCGTGGGCGAGCTGGGGGTGACCGGGATGAACGCCGCCATCGCCAATGCGGTCTTCCACGCAACGGGCGTGCGCCGGCGCAGTCTACCCATCCGCGCCGGCGATCTGCCGTACACGCTTCCCATCTGACGCGCGCCTAGCGCTGGCCGTTGCGACCGATGTAGATGTCGTTCGGCAGGCCAATCTGGCGCGCACGGATCCACATCTTTTCCGCCTGCGATTCGCTCATCGAGCCGCCTACGACGACCAGGAAGGGAGCGCGTCCGGTCGGGGAGTAGTACTGCGGCTTCAGCTCCGGGTGCTGCTGCGTCAGTTCGGCGGCCCGCTCCACGGCAACGTCGGCGCGATCGAAGCGGTACACCACCACAAACCAGCCGCTGCGCGGATCGATGACCTTTCTGGGTGGCGCGCCCGGCGGCAGGGCGGGCAGATCATTGACCGGGGGCGCGGCTGCCGGATTGAAGGGAGGGGCGGCGACCGTACCCAGGCCGTTCGGCCCGCGGTGGGCGCCGAAGAGGGCCGCCAAACCGGCACCGCAGAGCAGAGACAGCACGCCGGCGGCAAGAAGCACCCGCGCCCGGGCCGAACGTGCCGGCTTCGTCTCGTCCGTAAGAGCCGCGTTCGGGGTGGGCGCGTCACCATCGCTCGTATCCTTGAGAACCGGCTCAGGGAGCACCGAAGCAGGCGGAGGAGCTGTGGGGGGACTCAACTCCGGATGCAGTGCCCTCCGCATTTCCTCGAGACCCCACGTTCCGTCGAGTCCGTGCGCCACGATGCGATCGAAGGGAGCCGGTAGCAGGACGTCCGGATACATGCCGGGCTCAGGGGTGAGCGCCCGCAGCAGCACCGAAGCGACGGCGGCGATGTCGCCTGCCTCTTCCGCGTCCGGATTTCGATCCGGGGAGAAAGCCCGCGCGCAATCGCTGCGCAGCTTGACGTCTTCGCCCATGGCCAGCACGGCTGCCGGAACCAGCCGTCCATGCATCAGACCGCGATCGTGAAGTGCGCGCAGACCTTCGATCAGCGCATCCGCTACTCCCGTCGCCTCGTCGGGTGTCAGGACACGGGTTTCGACGAGCTCCGCAAGGGAACTGTCGGGACTCTCGAGCCATGCGTAGAGGACAGGGACGCCGTCGACCTCGGTCTGCCCGAAGCTCTCGAGTCGCTGGAGATGCGGGGACGCCAGGGCGGAGATCTTGCGCCAGTTTTCCAGAACCTCCGCAGCGGGACTGCCCTGCGTCTCGGTGAGCCGCAGAAGGCCAGCCCGGCCGGACGGATCGGTCGCCAGGAAGAAGGCGCTTTGCGCTTCCGCGCGAACGAGATCGCCGGCCAGAAAGGCTCCGGCGACCGTCCTGCCTGCACAGCCGGCCCAGTTCATCGTTCCGTATCCTCACTCGTGCGTGCAGTCGTGTGCTTCACAGGCATGAGACGTACGTCTCATGCTTCTGTTCGGATGCAAAACCTGCTCCGGACAGGAGAGGCACTCGCCGTAAGATCAGTCCCGGCGAACCTGTGGGCTAAAGGATATACCGGCTGAGGTCCTGGCTTTTCACAATGCCGGCCACCTGTTGCCGCACGTACTCGGCATCGACCACGATCACCTTTTCGAACTCGGCTTCACCCTCACCCGGGTTCTCGCGGCGGCGCTCAATCACCGGCAGCGGAGCGGACGGAGTCGCGCTCGCGGCGAGCGACTGCAGCGGAGCCGAGACCCCGATCTCGCCGACGACCCCTTCGCGCGATGCCTCCGAGCGACTCGCCTTCACGACATCCGGCGCCTGGAAGCTGATCTCGTCCAGCACGCGCTCCATGATAGTGTGCAGGCGGCGCGCGCCGATGTTTTCGGTCGTCTCGTTGACCCGGAAGGCGAACTCCGCCATCTCGGACAGCGCCTCGGGCGTGAACTCGAGCTTCAGCCCCTCGGTCTCGAGCAGCGCCGTCGACTGTTTGACCAGCGAAGACTGCGGCTCGGTGAGGATGCGGACGAAGTCCTGCACGGTGAGCGACTGCAGCTCGACGCGGATGGGAAAGCGTCCCTGCAGCTCGGGGATCAGGTCGCTCGGCTTCGAGACGTGGAACGCGCCCGCAGCGATAAAGAGAATGTGATCGGTCGAGACCATGCCGTACTTGGTATTGACCGTCGTGCCTTCGACAATGGGCAGGATGTCGCGCTGAACCCCCTCGCGGCTCACGTCCGGTCCGTGGCCGCCCTCGCGTCCGGCGATCTTGTCGATCTCATCGAGGAAGACGATTCCGGAATCCTCGACGCGCTCGACCGCCAGCCGGGTGACCTGGTCCATGTCGATCAGGCGGCTTTCTTCCTCTTGGACGAGGTACTCGAAGGCCTCCGAAACCTTCATCTTGCGCTTCTTGGTACGCTGCCCGAAGAGTCCGGGGAGGACGTCCTTGATGGACATCTCGCCCTCTTCCTGGCCGGGTCCGGCGACAAACTCGAAGGTCGGCTGATTCTTGTCCCGCACGTCGAGCTCGACCATCCGCTCGTCCAGCTTGCCCTCGCGGAACTGCTGCCGCAGCTTGTCGCGCGTCCGCTCATGCGAACTCTGCTCGCGGCTGTGGGTCTCGCTTGAAGAGCCCGGGTCGGCGACTGCAGCCGTGGTATCCATCGAGACCGGAAGCTGAATAACGTTCGTTCCCGGAACTTCCGTGGCTCCCGCAGCCGCAGTGGCGGCGGCGGTTGCGGCTGACGGCGGCGGAAGCAGCAGATCGAGCAGGCGGTCTTCGGCGTTCAGCTCGGCCTTATCTTCCACATCCTCCAGCTTTTCGTCGCGCACCAGATCGATGGCGATCTCGACCAGATCCCGCACGATCGACTCCACGTCGCGCCCCACGTAGCCGACCTCCGTAAACTTCGAGGCCTCCACCTTGAGGAAGGGCGAACTGGTCAGCTTGGCCAGACGCCGGGCGATCTCGGTCTTGCCCACACCGGTGGGCCCGATCATGATGATGTTTTTGGGCATGATGTCGTCGGCCAGCTCGGGCGCGAGCTTCTGCCGCCGCATGCGGTTGCGCAGGGCAATGGCTACGGCGCGCTTGGCCGCGCCCTGCCCGACCACATACTTGTCCAGCTCCGCGACGATCTCGCGCGGCGTCAACTCATCGATTGCCAGCGCCTGATCCTCAGCCGCCCCCGGCAGAAATATCGCCATGAACCCTCTTCTTCCTTCCAACCCTGCGTCCCGTTCGTCCTAAGACGGTGGCGGGATCGCTCCATTCGATTGCACCAGCAGCTTCAGGTCGCTGACCACCCGTGTGATGGCATTTGAAAACGCGGCGTCCCGGTTCTTCTTGCGGAAAGCACCGTTGATCTCCTCCGCAAACCCCCACAGTGCAATCCGGCCGCGCGCGTCCATAATCCCCAGGCGGATCTGCGGGTTCGCGAGCCCGGGCGTATCCACAAAGCGGATGGCCAGCACCACATCGGCCTCTTTGGGATCTTCCACCAGACGATATCGTCCCCACTGCTGCATGCCGGCGAAGAACTCGCTGTACGCCCGCTCCGGACCGCCGCTGTAGGTCGAGGGAAACGAGCTCACATCGCCCAGCTCGAACGAAACGAACGCCGACTTACCCGAGAGAATCGGAGCCGGGACCGGCGCCGCCGAAAGATTTACCGGAGCGTTCTTACGCTGCGCAACGGCCCCGGGGACCAGCGAGCCGGCCACAAACAATGCAGTGATCAGCAGAACCTTCTTCATCCATCCTCCCGTACCACGCGATCTGATTGCCTGCACGGGATACGCTTCCAGGTTGCCCCGAAGCCTCACCGCCGCCCTACTCGATCGTCAGTTCCTCGATCGTCACGTGGTCGTTGGTATAAATACAGATCTCGCCCGCGATCTTCATGGCTTTCTCGGCGATCTCGCGGGCGTTCAGACTGGTGTTTTCCATGAGAGCCAGCGCGGCAGCCTGCGCGTAGCTGCCGCCGGAACCGATGGTGACGATGCCCCCGCCGTCCGGCATCGCATCTGGCTCGATCACATCCCCGGTGCCGCTCAGCATATAGACGTTGTGGGGATCGGCGACGATCAGGAGCGCTTCGAGCTGGCGCAGCATCTTGTCGGTCCGCCAGTCCTTGGCCAGCTCCACCGCCGCGCGGCCCAGATTGCCCGCATACTGCTCCAGCTTGCCCTCAAAACGGCTGAACAAAGAGAACGCATCGGCGGTCGACCCGGCAAAGCCCGCCAGCACCTTGTCGTTGTAGAGTCGGCGAATTTTCTTCGCGGAGCTCTTCATGACGGTCGCGCCCAGCGATACCTGGCCATCGGCGGCCATGACGACGCGATCACCGCGCCGCACGCAGATCACAGTGGTCGAGCGGATGCGCCGGCCTTCGGCCAGATCGAGCGGATGTCCGGCCGGTGCATCCGGGGTGCGCTGCCGATCTTCCCTGCCAGCCACGCCGGCGTGCTTTCTCTGGTTCAAGGTCTCTGACTCCCTCCCGCCTCAAGGCGGCATCATTCAGTATACCGCCGCCACCCGGGAGGCGTCCTACCGAGCAGATGGCTGCCGGTCGGCCATGAAGGGTTAACCAGTCGTGTGAGGAAAGGACCTGCGTTGCCGAACCTTCGTCCGCCCGGAAGAATCCAGGCTATCCTGCACGCAGCGTCGTCCATGGTCGCGCCCGCGCATCTGCTTCGTCATCCTCAGGCGCTTACCGCAGCCGGTGCGGGAGCCCTGGCCGTCGTCGCGGCCGTGATCGTCTTCGGAAGGCGCCGCCGCATCAGCCCCGAAGAGCGCGAAGAGCGACGCCGCACCCGGCTGGCGGCCAGCGGACGCATCATCGACGGCACACTCGTTGAATCGACCCAAAGCGACCCGGACGCCGCACCCCACGCGCTGATCTACCGCTATCGCGTCAGCGGCGTGGAGTATGAGTGCGGGCAGGACATCTCCGCGCTCGCCACCCGGATCCCGCCGCTCGGCCCCGAATCCATCCTCTTCGGGACGCCGGTGCAGGTCCGCTACGACCGCGACAACCCCGCCGACTCGATCATTGTGGCCGAAACCTGGAACGGTCTCTGGAATCAGGACTACAGCCACACCGAACACGTGCACGGCCGACCGGAACGACCAGGCTTACACTAAGTTCCATGCACATGGTTGCCTCCAACAACCGCGCCATGCAGCGCATTCTGAAGATCTCGCTGACGGCGACGCTGCTGTATGTGGTCGCTACTCTGTTCTTCGGTCTGCGGGCGCATTCGCTTGCGCTGATTTCAGAGGCCGGCCACAATGCTTCCGACGCCCTCGCCATCATCCTCTCGTTCGTCGCGCTTCACTTCCAGACCCGCCCGGCAAACGCAAGCAAGACCTTCGGCTATCAGCGTGCCGGAGTGCTCGCCGCCTTCGTGAACGCCCTCACCCTCATGGTGCTGGCCGCGTGGATCGCCGTCTCCGCGCTCTTCCGCCTCTACCACCCGGTCGTCGTCGCTCCCGGCCTCATGATGTCGGTCGCCGCCGCGGGCGTGCTGATGAACGGCGCCATCGCCGGACTGCTCTGGAAGTTTTCCGGCGACGTCAACATCCGCTCCGTCTTCCTTCACATGCTCGGCGATACGCTCTCCACCGCCGCCGTCATCGCGGGCGGCGCGGCGATCCTCTTCACCGGCCTGCAGTGGATCGACCCGGTGCTGTCGCTGATCATCGCCGGCATGATCCTGTGGTCGTCGTGGGGCATCGTCCGCGAGACGCTCAACATCCTGCTCGAGGGCACGCCGCGTGGCCTCGCGCTCGAGGAGATCCGCGGCTCCATGGCTGCCGTCTCCGGCGTGGCCAACGTCCACGACCTGCACGTCTGGAGCCTCGGCTCGAACTCCCACGCGCTCGCCAGCCACATCACCGTCTCCTCCGCGGAGGACGGCAACACCCGCAGCATGGACGAGTGCGCCGAGATCCTCGAAGGCATCCAGAACACGCTGTGGGATCGCTTCCACATCGCCCACAGCACCATTCAGTTCGAACTCAAGGGATGCGAGACCACCCACGGCTGCTGCAGCCCGCCCGAGCTGGAGCCCGTCGGCGCTCATACCCACCATCATCACGGCCACTCGCACTAGCGGTTCGAGACAGAGTCAGCGCGGCGTGTCCTCGTGAAACACCCGCTGGCCGGCGCGGGCGTCTTTGACAGGCGAACAGCCGCACGCTATACCAGCCTCATGCGCCTTTGCCTCAGGCTGTCGTTCACGCTCGCCCTCGCCGTCTCCGCCGCAGCGGCCCAGACCACGGCTCCCGCCGCTACCGTGGTCATCGGCAACAATCAGCCGCAGGTGGTCAAGCCGGCAGGCGCGCCGGCCGTTTCGGCCGGCCTCGCCATGACGCCGCCCATGGGCTGGAATACGTGGAACAAGTTCGGCTGCAACATCTCCGAGCAGACGATTCGCGGGGCCGCCGACGCCATGGCATCGTCCGGCATGAAGGACGCCGGCTACCAGTACCTCGTCATCGACGACTGCTGGCACGGCGCGCGCGACGCCCATGGCGACATCCAGGCCGACCCGCAGCGCTTCCCCTCCGGCATCAAGCCGCTCGCCGACTACGTCCACTCCAAAGGCCTCAAGTTCGGCATCTATTCGGACGCCGGCGACAAGACCTGCGCCGGCCGGCCCGCCTCGCGCGGTTTCGAGTACCAGGACGCCGCCCAGTACGCCCGCTGGGGCGTCGACTACCTCAAGTACGACTGGTGCAACACCGGCACCCGCAACGCCCAGGACGCCTACACCCTCATGCGCGCCGCGCTCGACGCGACCGGCCGGCCCATCGTCTTCTCCATGTGCGAGTGGGGCACGGCCCGGCCCTGGCTCTGGGCCGCCGGTACCGGCAATCTCTGGCGCACCACCGGCGACATCTACGACCTGTACCAGGGCACCCACACCTACTCGCTCGGCATGATGAACATCGTCGACCTCAACGAGCCGCTCTACAGCTTCGGCGGCCCCGGCCACTGGAACGATCCCGACATGCTCGAGGTCGGCAACGGCGGCATGAACGCCGACGAGTACCGCACCCACTTCTCGCTGTGGTCGATGATGGCCGCGCCGCTGATCGCCGGCAACGACCTCACCGCCATGACGCCCGAGACCAAGTCCATCCTGCTCAACAGAGAAGTTATCGCCATCGACCAGGATCCGCTCGGCATCCCCGGACGCCGCGTGCGCAGGGACGGAACTTCGGAAGTATGGACCCGTGAGCTGCAGGGCGGCAATCGCGCCGTAGCCCTGGTCAACCGCTCCACATCCCCCGCCCGGATCGCCTTCCGCTTCGACGAAATAGGCTATCCCGACACAGTCCCCATGCACGCGCGCGATCTGTGGGCCCACAAGGATCTCGGCACACTCAACGGAACCTATACCGCATCAGTTCCCGCACATGGCATCGTGCTGCTGACCCTCAAACCCTAGCACCTGCGGCGAAGCCTTCCTTTGATCGGCGCAAACAAGGAACGCGACCAGCGGGAGCGCCACGCGACGCGTAGGATAAGTCACGAAAGGACCGTCGTCCGGCGCAAGGGCGCATTGCCGTTGCCCATCCAGAAGCAGAAAAGCCGGCCAAAGGCCGGCCCTTCCGTTTCTAAACGGGCGACTTACACCAGCTGCGCGTCCAGCGTAATCTCCGCCGCCTTCAGCAGCCGCGAGATCGGGCAGCCTTCCTTCGCCTTGTTCGCCAGCTCCTCGAACTTGTCCTTGTCGGCGCCGGGAACGCGTGCCTTCGTGGTCAGCTTGATCCTGGTGATGGTCGGGCCGTCGTCGGTGTGCTCCATGGTCACGACCGCCGTGGTGTCGAGCTCGTCGGGCGGCATATTCGCCGACGTAAGCTGCATGCTCAACGCCATGGTGAAGCAGCCCGCATGCGCCGCCGCGATCAGCTCCTCGGGATTGGTGCCCGTGCCCGACTCGAACCGCGAGCCAAAGCTGTACTGCGTCTCCTTCAGCGTGCCGCTCTGCGTCGAAAGCGTGCCTTTCCCTTCCTTCAGGTTGCCGTGCCAGATTGCCTGTGCTGTGCGATCCATATCTCGTCTCCTCTAATCCTTCGGCATCACGCCGCACCTCATCAGATGCTTCCTGCGCCGACATGCACCTTCAATTTCCGTCCGCAGCCGCCAGCACGCGCACTCAACAAACCAAGTGTCCACTTCGGCAAAGTCCGGGCGGGTACAGGCATTGCCCGCACCTGCCGCTTTTCCCGTACTGCACTTCTTTCTACTGAGCCTCCGGCTCTCGTTCCAGCAGAGTTGCGGTGCGGGCCAGGACGTCGTAGACGAGCTCTCGCGGGAGGCGTTCCACAAACTGCGCATGGCGGCTTTGCAGATCGAGCACACGAACCTGATCGCAACGAACGATGCCGGTGGTCGTTGCTCCGGACCCGGCCAGCGGAACCGCGAACCCGAGTCTCCGGGCGAAGTTCCCGCCATTCGTGATCGCCGCCCCCAGCGCGGTC
>CAXTVJ010000006.1:43463-51971 GCA_964247715.1 uncultured Acidobacteriaceae bacterium
CCCCAGCGCGGTCGCCAGCGCGGTCCCAGTCCGCTGATTGAACGTCTCGGATGAAAGGATGAGAACAGGACAATGACTACGCTGCTCGTGTCCGGAGGACGGATCGAGCGAGACGAAGTAGACCTCGCCCTGCTTCACAGTAACTCGCGTCCGACCCGCTCCGAGTCGAGCCACTCTCGATCCGCTTCCTCGTGTAGCAGCAACGGTTCACTCTCGTCCAGAAGATCAGCCAGGCAATAGCTGCCGCCCACTTCCGCGTATCTCACCGGGCAGCCTCGCTCGCCTTGCGTGCCGCCTCGAACTCATCCCCTGCAAGCCACTCGATCCGCTGCGGATCGTTGAGCGCCTCCCAGCCCACCTGCATCCCGAATCGCGCCAGCTTCGCATTGCCGCGGAAGTCCATGTCGGGCGTGTAGTTGTCGGAAAAGTTGTGATAACGGTTCTCGTTGTAATCCTTCTCCTGCGCCACGCCCCAGGCACGGTCGTGACCCTCCCACAGGGAGCCGGTATCCACCGAAAAGGCTGGAATCCCCACCCGGCTCAGCGAGAAATGGTCCGACCGGTAGTAGCTGCCCGCCTCCGGCCGCGGATCCGGAACGATGGCCAGCCCGAACTCCTTCGCCGTCGCCTGCACGTCGGGATAGAAGTTCGTTCGCTGCGCCCCGTTCACGTTGATCTCCGCCGGAATCCCCACCGGCAGAATCATGTCGTAGTTGATGTCCAGTCCGATCCGCGCCGCCGGCAGCGGAGGATGCTGCCCCAGATACTCCGACCCCAGCAGTCCCTGCTCCTCCGCCGTCACCGCCGCGAAGATCACCGGAGCCGGAGGCTTCAGACCGCTCGCCGCCCACGCATGCGCCATCTCCAGCAGAATGCCGCAACCCGTCCCGTTATCCGCCGCGCCGTTGTAGATGTTGTCTCCCGCCATCCCCGGCACAAAGCCGAGATGGTCGTAATGCGCGGAGTAGATGACCGCCTGATGGGCTCCGGCAGCAGTTCCCTGAAGCGGCGTCCCCGGCAGCATCCCCACCACGTTCGCGCTCTGGAACGGCCGGATCGTGCTCGCCACATGCGCCTTCAGCGTGAACGGAAGCGCGTGCGCCTTGAAGCCCCGCTGTCCTGCCGCCGTCATCTCCCGGTCGAGATCGAGGCCGCTCGCCGCAAACAGCTTGCGCGCGACCTCCAGCTGGATCCAGCTCGCCGCCTCGAGCTTCGGGTTGGCATCGTCGCGCAGATAGGTCTTCTCGCTGGTGTTCGAGTTCTTCACCACCGTCCAGCCGTAGCTGGCAAGATCCGTGCGATGGATGATCAGCGCGCCGATCGCTCCCTTGCGCGCGGCCTGCTCGAACTTGTAGGTCCAGCGCCCGTAGTACGTCAGCGCCCTGCCCGCGAAGAACTTCGGATCGTCCGACGGCGGATCGCCTACGATGCAGACGATCACCTTCCCCTTCACGTCGACGCCCGCATAGTCGTCCCAGCCAAACTCCGGCGCGGTGACGCCATAGCCGACGAACACCAGCGGCGCATCGAACGCTGCCACCGCCTCATGCTGCTGGTTCGACACCGTGTAGTCGTCGCCGTAGGTGAGCTTGATCGGCTGACCGCCACCCTGAAGCGGCACAAACTCATAGCTCGTCTCGGCCGGAAGGGCCTTCACGCCGACAAAATCGATCTGCTGCAGGTACGTTCCGTTGTCTCCGGCGGGCTGCAGGCCATCGAGCGCGAACTGCGTGGCCATGTACTTCGACGCGAGCTCCCCGCCACGCTGCCCGGGATAGCGGCCTTCCAGCAGATCGTCCGCCAGAAAGCGCACATGCGCGCGAATCCGTTCGGCATCGATCGTCTGCTCCGCAGTTTTGAGCGCCGCGGCCTGCGGAAGCGGCTGCTGCGCGGTGGCGGCAGCAAGACCGGCAACAAGACTGAGGGACAGAACGGCAAAGGTCTTCAACCGAAAGTTCAACAGGGCGGCTCCAGAAGGAAAGTACGGGCGATACGAACCCGCGGTGAAGAGAGTATAGCGACTCACGCTTCCGGCGCAGAGGCGAGGCGGCAGTTCGAGCTTCGCCGGCTCAACTCCAGCTCCGGCGTCTCCGGCCCCGCCACCGCGTGCAGATCGATGCGCTTCAGCACCTTGCGGGCCAGGCCGGTCAGCGGAACCTCCGTCAGCCGATGCAGCCCGTGCCACTCCAGCACCTCCCGCGAAGCGGGAATGGCCTTGCGCAGGACACCGCGATCGTGCGCGTTCTCGCAGTAAACCGCCACATAGTAGTTGGTATTCGTAATGCTGTGCCGCAGCTTCAGCAGAGGCTCGCGGCCTTCCACCGCGTCCAGCGGAAGCCACGGAAGCTCGAGCATCCCGGGCATCAGGCTCGCATCGCCGGAACGCCGTTCGAGCAGCACTTCCGTGCTCGCTCCCTGCTTGCGCGTCAACAGCAGCGCGGCCACGGGACGGCTCTGCTGCTTGCCCCGCTCGGGCGTGGCGTGCTCTCCGCGCGTCGCGCACAGATCGTACACCGGGCAATGCAGGCAGAGCGGCGCCTTTGGCAAACAGATGGTCGCGCCGAGTTCCATCACCGCCTGGTTGTGATCGCCCGCGGCGTTCGTCCGGTCACCGACACGCCGCTGCGGCACCAGGCGGTCCGCCTGTTCGCGCACAAAGCGTCTGCCCGCGGCCGTCTGGTCTTCGGCGCGTCCGGTCAGGCGCAGCAGCACGCGCTCCACGTTGCCGTCGACCACCGCCACGCTCTCGCCAAAGGCGATGCTCGCGATGGCCGCGCAGGTGTACTCGCCGATGCCCGGCAGCGTCCGCAACTCCACCGCGGTCTGCGGAATGCGGCCCTTCAGCTCCTGCACGACGAACTGCGCGGCCTTATGCAGCATGCGGGCGCGCCGGTAGTATCCCAGTCCCGACCACACCGCCAACACGTCCGCCTCGGGCGCAAGCGCCAGAGCAAAGAGGGTGGGATACTGCTTCAGAAAGCGTTCATAGTGCTCCAGCACCGCAGCCACGCGGGTCTGCTGCAGCATCACCTCGGAGACCCATGTCCGATACGGGTCGGCAATACCCCGCCACGGCAGCTCCCGCGCATGATGCCGATACCACGCCATCAGCTTCCGCCGGAACTGCTGCACCTGCCCAGGCATCAAGCCGTGGGTTGCGACTGCATCCGCCATGCGGCCCATTCTACATCGGCTTCTAGTCATTTCTGACTATAATGGTCCGCTGAGGGCAGCGATGGCGACCTGGGGCATGGCAAAGGCGAAGGCACAGCTCAGCGAACTCGTGCATGAGGCGGAAAAATGCGGCCCGCAGATCATCTCGCGCAGCGGACGAGAAGTCGCCGTCGTCCTTTCGCTCGAAGAGTGGAAGAAGGAGAAAGTCCCCGCCGCGGGCACGATCGAGCCCGGCGTCGGCAGTCTCGCCAGGATTCTGCTGAACAGCCCGCTGCGCGGCTCAGGCTTCACGATCCCAGGCCTGAGAGAACGCAAGCGGAAGACGTTCTTCTGAGATTTCTTCTCGACACCGACATCGTCTCGCAGTGCGCCAAGCCGCGTCTTCATCCAGCGGCAAGAGCATGGCTGGAGTCCGTGGACGCCCGTGAGACCTTCCTCAGCGTCATCAGCCTGACCGAAATGCGTTCCGGCATAGAAGTGTTGCCCAAAGGCAGAAGGAAGTCAGCCATCGCGAGCTGGTTCGAGCAGACCGTCGTGCCGCACTTTGAAGACCGCCTGCTTCCCGTAACCAGGGAGATCGCGGAGGTCTGCGGGACCATGATCGCTCAGTCGAAGCAGGCCGGGTTTACGCCGGACCACTTCGACCTGCTGATCGCCTCGACTGCCGAAGTTCACCGCATGACGCTCGTAACCCTGAATCAAAGGCACTTCGCGCATCTTCCCCTCCGCATCCTCGACCTGAGTCGCTAGTCCGTATCCCCCGGCGTCGTCACCGCGTTCGGGTTCACCTTCTGCTGCGCCGACGGATACGGCGGACCTTTCGCCAGCACCGCCTGCATCTGCTGATCGTAGCCATAGATGTCGTCGAAGAACTCCACCTCGCCGTCATCGCCGATGTTCGCCGTCAGGTAGAAGATCACGATCGGAATCGACTGCTTCAGATTCACCTGATGATTGTCGGGTCCCGTGTTCATCGCGTCCTGCACCTGCTGCAGGTTCCAGTCGCCCGGAGGCGCCTGTCCGCGATTCAGCACCCACACACCCAGATCGTCCGGATGCTGCACCCGGATGCAGCCGTGCGAGAAGTCGCGGCGGGTGCGGTCGAACAGCTCCTGCGCCGGCGTCGAATGCAGGTAGATGTCGTATTCGTTCGGGAACATGAACTTGATCAGGCCCAGCGAATTCTTCGGCCCGGGCTTCTGCCGCACCACCACGCCGCCGTGCTCGATCTCCGCGGCCGACGCATTCACCGTCTGACCCGACCCGTTCACCGTTTCGAAGTCATGCGAGGCCAGATAGCCGACGCCGCTCTTCGCGATGTGGCCCTCCAGCTCCTTCTTGATGATCGACGTGGGCACGTTCCAGAACGGGCGGAAGATGACGTACTTCATCTCATGGGTGAAGACCGGCGTGTCGTGCTCGCCCACCGCCTTGCCCACGACCACGCGCATGGTGAAGTCGCGCGTGTGATCGTCCTTATAGCCGCGCAGCACGAACTCCGGCAGGTTCACCATCAGCGGCGCGTTCACGTACTCGTCCGGCAGCCAGCGCCAGCGCTCGAGCGAGCTGTCCATCGCCTGAATGCGCGCGGTCAGCGGCACGTTCAGCGCCGCCACCGTCTGCGCGCTCAGCTTGCCGTCCGGCATAATCCCGTGCCGCGCCTGGAAGTGCTTGACGCCTTCCGCAAGCTCCTGTGTGTAGACCGTAGCGACTGGCTGCGTGACCTTCGGAGCCGCAGCAGCGGTCGGCTGGGTCGAACTCGGCGAGGAGCTCTTCTTCGCGTGCAGAACCCGATCCTTCCCCGCCTTGAGCGCCGCGCCGAGCTTCGCGCCGGCCTGCGCCGCCTTCTGCTGCGTCGTTAGGGGCGTGGTCTGCTGCGTAGTCTGGGGCGTGGTCTGAGACGTGGTCTGGGGCGTAGTGGCTTGTGTCGTGGAGGACGACCCGGAAGGGGAAGCCGCGGGAGCAGCCTCATCGTCGTCCGCGGGAGCGGCTACATCGCCTTCGAGCGCGAGCCGCGCCTCCAGCGCATCCGCCGCCGGGTAGCCCGCCGGCGCCGTCAACGGCCTGGGCGGGGCGGGCAGCGGCTGCTGCATCCGCGGATCCGCCGCCTGCTTCCTTGCCATGTCCAGATACTTCGGCAGCGCATCTTCGAGCGCCCGGTACTGCGTATTCTGCGGCTCGACCGAACGAATCAGCGCGGGCACATCACTCGCATCCACCGCGTTATCCGAGACGAACTCCGGCAGGTTGTACTTCTTATCCGCCGTATTGATGTCGAAGTTGAAGTGGGTCGGGTTCACGCGGCCAACGCGCAGATCGGAGATGTACCGCATGACGCTGACCGTCATCGACGCGTCGAAGGTCGCCACGTCGTCGCCGTTCTTGCCCGCCATCTTCGTAATGCGGTCGCTCCACAGGTCGGCGTCATAGTCCGGCGGGTTCAGACCCTTCTGATCCGCATGACGAAAGGCGTCGATGAAGGCTGTTGCCTGCGGACTGGGCTTGCCGTCGTCGTTCACCCAGGCGACCTCATAGTTGCGGTCGTCGTAGAAGGTCTGCACCAGCGGCTCGTAGTCGGCGAAGTTGGGCCAGTGCATCACCTTGATCTGCTGCGCCTGCACGATCGGCTTGAGCGCGTCCGCGTACGCATCGGACTTCGGCGCGGAGGTCGTCTTGCGGTGCCGTTTGCATCCGCCTGCCAGCACCACGGTTCCCAGCAGACACACCGCACCCCATTGCCGCATCCGCTCCGTCGTCATCCCGATCGTCTCCATCGTGGTTCGCAAACTGGTGTTTTCCGTAGGATGCACGCAAAGGCGATGCACAGGTTAACTCAGGAATTTCAGCCGTGATCGCCCGTTGACGATTACAAAGCCAGACCCGTCGCCAACGCCGGCAGCGTCGCCCAGCACGCGAGCGCCTGCGTCACCAGCAGCAGACCGGTCAGGGCCAGGAACATCCGCCGCTGCCTGGTCTCCAGGGCATCCGCAAAGACGCCGCCCACAAAGGTGAACAGAAACGGAAGCGCCCACAACCAGGGAGCGGAACGCACCTGAGTCGTCGTCAGAAACGCGACGGCAAGATAGAGGATCAGAGGAACCGTGTTGCCGAAATACCGGCTCCGCCGCACGCCCGCCCACAGCACGAGCGAGACCAGCGCCGCAATCCCGATCGGCCAATCCAGCGGATTGCTGAAGAACCCGCGCACGCCTTCCGTCGTAAACCAGAAACGGCCCGCGCCGCCCGTGAAGACGTAGAGAAAGGCGACCGGGCGAAAGCTGTAGAACGCCAGTTCGATCAGCATAGCTCCAATCGCCGCCCACGTCAGAATCAGCAGCACCACGCTCCGCCGCCGCTCCGCCAGGTAGAACATCAGCACCACCGAAGCGACAAACCCCACCATCGCGGCCAGCAGGTGCGCCGTGGCCGTAAGCCCAAGCGCGAGCGCGAGCAGCACAATCCTCGGCTTCCACTTTCTGCGCGGCCCCTGCATCGCGTGGGCGACCCCGACAGCCGTGTACACCAGCCCGTAAAGCCCCCACATCGCCAGCACTTCATTGTTCGGCGACACCGCATACCGCACCACCGCCGGGCAGAAGATGTAGAGGCACAGCGAAAGAAACCCGCCCTCATTCCCGAACAGCCGCCGCGACACCCACCACACGCCGCCGCCCAGCCAGATCGCCATCAGCACGAAGGGCAGATGCATCAGCCACTTCACCCAGCCGATCTCGTGCCGCGCCTCCCACGTCGAGCCGTTCAGGCTGCCGCCCGCATACAGCCGGTCTTCCGGCTTGCGGAACTTGTCGGCCCCCAGCAGCACCAGCCGCTGCGCCGTCAGCGGAAACCCCGCCAACCGGTACGCAAACGTCTCTTCCCCGTTCAAGTTTCCGCAGGTCGTGAAGTACCCCGCCAGCGGCGACGGCCGTTCCCACATCTCGCGTCCGCAGCGGGCATAGCGATAGTCGGCGCTCGAGACCGTCTGCCGTCCGATCACGAAACAGCACTCCGCGAGAAAGATCAGCAGCATCAGCGCCGCAATCTGCTGCGGACGGCGCATGCGAAAGGTCAGCCCGCGCGGTCGACTGATCACGAGCCGCTTACCCGGATCCAGAGCTGCCACGCTCATGCGGAAGCGATCCTCTGCGCCGTTCTGCCTGCCGTCTGCGATCCTGCGCGCATGCTGTTTCCTTCGTCCGCGACGGCCACAGCCGCCATCCCCGAGTGTATCGTGACGGGTCTAGTATCGTGAGGTCTATGGAGTCGCTTCAGTTCCGCCCCGGCCGTGCCTTTCTCTCCGTCAACTCCCCCACCGTCCCATGGACGGTCGTCTTCGAGGACGAAGGTCCGGCAGGGTACTTCTATGCCTGCGACCGCTCCCAGACCACCCAGGAAGACTCCATCCTCGACGCCATGCTCCTCTACAACGTCGGCGCGCTCGCCAATCCGGAAAACGAACGGCTGGCCGCCGTCGAGTGGTCCCGCAACGGCCTCGAAGCCGTGCTCTACCTCGACGGCACCGCGCAGGCACTCTACAACTTCGCCGCCCGCACCGGCCACAGCCGCATGGACTTTCCCAACTTCCTCGGCGCCCAGGGCGACCAGTGGAACCGCTCCACCCACGCCTGGAGCGACGACGCCCTCCAGCGCTTCGAAGCCGCGCTCTACGCCTGAACCCCTGATCGCGCCTTTGCAGCCCGGGTTAATGCCTCGCAAAGGCAGCAGACGGAGCCGCGTCCGCGCTTCCTTCACTCTCCTTCAGGTCCATGCGCTCGATCAGGCCGTTCGCGATGGTATGGACGTGCCACACGTCACTGTCCGCAAGAACATCGCCGCCAGGGCTCTTCACCAGTTGGTGCACCCTGACCTCGGCCCTGCCCCCGTCGCGGTCGATCACTTCGATCGGCTCCACATGCGGGTCGAACTCCTGCCACTGACGCGTCCAGTAGGCACGAATCTCCTCTTTTCCCACCACGCGTCCGCCCTCAGACGCTTTGGGCCAGCTCACATGTTCACTCATCAGCGCCAGCGCGCCATCAACGTCTCGCCGGTTGAACGCAGCGTAGGCCTGAGCGATGATCGTCCGGTTGTCTGCCATAAGTCCTCCGTCGTACAGCCCTGGCGTTCCACAGCAAGGCGCGCGCCGACTGTCCAAGCTTATGACGAAGAGGTGACTCCGCCAAGCCTTCACAAAAATCGCCGAGCCCCGGTATGACACCATAGGGAGAGCATGGCGACCGCAGGCACCGCACCCGGCAGGGCGACGGCAATACCCGCAGACGAACCCAGCCCCTCCGCGCCCAGCCCCGCCGCGCCCGATCCCGCCGCGCCCGA
>CAXTVJ010000006.1:52071-84949 GCA_964247715.1 uncultured Acidobacteriaceae bacterium
ACGAACCCAGCCCCTCCGCGCCCAGCCCCGCCGCGCCCGATCCCGCCGCGCCCGATCCCGCCGCGCCCGACAAATACAGCGCCTTCCGCTCGCGCGAGTTCCGGCTCTACCAGACCGCGCGCATGCTCGTCATCCTCGGCGCCGAGGCCCAATCCGTCGCGGTCGCCTGGCAGGTCTACCAGATCACCCACTCCGCGCTCTCGCTCGGCTACACCGGCCTGGCGCTGTTTCTGCCCGGGCTCTTCTTCATGCTGCCCGCCGGCCACGTCGCCGACCGCTACGACAAGCGCGACGTCATCCTCACCTGTTACGCCGTCCAGGCCCTGGCCACCGCCGTCCTGCTCTGGATCGCGCTCCACCCCATCCATTCCATCGCGCCCATCTACGCCGTGCTCTTCCTCGTCGGCACCGGACGCTGCTTTTCCGGTCCGGCGGCCAGCGCCATGCTGCCCACGCTCGTCCCCAGGGACCACTTCGTCAACGCCGTCACCTGGGGCGCGACCATCTACCAGACTGCCAACGCCGTCGGCCCGATGGTCGGCGGGTTCCTCTTTACCGCAACCTTTCTGTGGCTCGGCCGCTGGCAGGGCGCGCCGCTGGTCTACTGCGTCACGCTCACCATGCTGCTCGCGTTTATGGGACTGGTAGTGCAGATCGGGCGCAAGCCGCAGGCCGAGCGCAAAGCGTTCAGCCTCGGCACCATGCTCGCCGGCCTCCGGTATGTCGCCAGCACCCGCCTCCTGCTCGGCTCCATCTCGCTCGATCTGTTCGCCGTCCTGCTGGGCGGCGCAGTCGCCCTCATGCCCATCTTCGCTCACGACGTCCTGCACGCCGGAGCCACCGGCCTCGGCCTGCTGCGGGCCATGCCCAGCCTCGGCGCGCTCGCCGTCTCGCTCACCCTCGTCTTCCGCCCCATCAAGCGCCGCGCCGGCAAGACCATGCTGGTCTGCGTCGGCGTCTTCGGCGCGGCCACTATCCTCTTCGGCCTCAGCCGGTCGATCGGCCTCAGCCTCTTCGCGCTGCTGCTGGTCGGTGCCAGCGACATGGTCTCCGTCGTCATCCGCTCCAGCGTCCTCCAGCTCGCCACCCCTCCCGAGATGCGCGGGCGCGTCTCCGCCGTCAACTGGCTCTTCATCGGCGCCTCCAACGAGTTCGGCGAGTTCGAATCCGGCCTCACCGCCCACTGGTGGGGTGCCGTCCCCGCCGTGATCGTCGGCGGAGTCGGCTCGCTGCTCGTCACCGTCGCCTCCGCCTTCCTCTTCCCCGCCCTGCGCCGCGCCGACGCCCTCACCGCCGAAAGCCTGCGCGCCGCCGAAACCCTTCAGGCCGAAGCCGAACCCATCGATTAGGAGTCACTCGCGCGACTCCGACACGTTTCCCCGCATCGGTATAGTGAAGAACACATTCGATACGTTCGGAGGAGAGCTGAATGGCGATGAACGCAGGATTGAAGTGGGTGCTGGCGGGTTCCGCCCTCCTGGTCGTCGCGGTCGGCGGCGAGTTGCTCTACATTCATCATCGCAATACCCAGGACGCCGCGGCGCCCGTCTCCGCCAGCGCGAACTACAAGTCCGACCCCGACGACCTCGTCTTCCTCAAGCAGGAACACCCGATGTCGCTCAAGGACGAGAAAGACCTCAAGGGCCGTACCCTCTGGGTCTCCGCCGGCGCCCAGATGGACTACTACCCCTACAACGGCCACGTCGACTGGGATCACAGCCACGGTGTCCTCCTCGGAGCCGAGCCCATCGTCGTCAAGGACGCCGTCGAGGCCGTCGCGCCCGCAAAAACCGCCTTCCGCATCCCCGCCGGCGACAAGCAGATCCTGCTCGTCTTCACCGTCCCCAACGACCCGAACCTCTACGCCTCTCCCGTAGGCTTCGTCCAGAACGGCGAAACCACCTTCCTCACCGACCAGATCTACTTCTACGACGATCCCCACCAGCTCTTCAGCTACTGGGGTCCGCAGGTCTGGAAGGCCATCGACGCCCACCAGGCGATCGCCGGCATGAGCGAGCGCCAGGTCCAGACCGCCCTCGGCCAGGTCAGCACGCCCCATGGCGACGACACCGGCAACCGCACCGTCACCTACGACGATCAGGGCCATCCGAAAAACGTCACCTTCGTCAACAACAAAGCCACCAGAATCGAAGACGTCAAGCAATAACAGGCACTTGGCAATCCCGCTCATCCCGGCCAACGGAAGCGCCACCTGAAGGCACAAAATGCATGCAAACGCCCGCGCAGCGGGCTTCTGGGCAGCACACACGCAAGCGAAGCTACATGGTTCCCATGATGGTCGCCAGCGCCAGCACCACCGGCACCGGCTTGCCGTCGCGCGTGGCCGGTGTGAACCGTCCCTGTTCCGCCGCGGTCGCCACCGCCTCATCCATCCCCAGTCCAACTGCCCGCAGGATCTGCGGCTGCGTCGGTCGACCCTCACGGTCCAGCACAACGCTGATCGCCACCTCGCCCGAGATGCCGTCCGTCTTCACGTACTGGTTGTAGACCGGGCTCGACTGTGTCAGCCGCTTTGGCCTCGTCAGCCCCGGCCCCATCTTCTCCACGCCGGGCGGCAGCGGCGGCGCGTAGTGCGCCTGATCGAAGGTCTGCCCGGGCTGAAGCGCGAGCCGCTTGCGTGCGAAGTTCTGCCACTCGAACGGCAGTGTCGGCAAAATCGCCTGCAGGTCCGGCGCGAAGATCCGGTCGAGCGCCGCGCCAAAATCGTGGTTCGCGGGCGCCGCGATCTCAATCCGCACCCGCTCCTCGCTCTTCTTCGCCTTGCCGCCCACATGCAGCACCACCAGCTCCGGCTTGTCGTCGTGAAAGCGAACGCCCAGTCGCCGTCCCTCCAGCAGCAGCCGGTGCGGCGCCGTCGTGACCCGCGTAATCTCCACTCCCGAGAGCGTGAACGACTCCCTCTCCGAAGGCCGCCTCAGCCGGCCGCTTTCGTTGAAACGGAGCTGGTCCGACCGCCAGAATCCGCGCAGAAACACCGGATGATGCAGCAGCCGGGCCTCGACGGCGGACGGGGTCGATTGCGCCGGGGCGAGAAGCGACAAGCTGAGCAGTGACCCGACGAGCAGAAGGCTCGAGACAAACGTACGCATCTCTCGAAGATAGCGCAGCCGAGACACGCGGGCGACACGCGCAGGAACCGGTCAGCCCGTGTTCCGCAGCCCCGCCGCGATGCCGTTGATGGTCGCCGTAATGGCTCGGTCCAGCTCCTCGCAGACAGGCTCGCTCCGTTGTTTCTTGGCGCGCTTGCGCCGGATCAGCTCCACCTGCAGCAGGCTCATCGGGTCTACATACGGATTGCGCAGCCGGATGGAGAGTTCCAGCACCGGATTGCGTTCGAGCAGCGTCTGCTGTTCGGTCACCGCCAGCATCATGCGGCGCGTGCGCTCAAACTCCGTCTCGAGCATGGTGTAGACGCGCTCGCGCAGCGCCTCCTCTTCGACCAGCGACGCATACAGCCGCGCAATGCCAAAGTCGGCCTTCGCCAAAGCCATCTCGACGTTGCGCAGGATGTCGATAAACAGAGGAAACGAACGGAACAGCCGGCGCAGATGCTCGAGATTGGCGTCCTCCGACCCATACCGGCCCGTCCGCACGAAGCTCTCAAGCGCATGCCCCACGCCGAACCACGCCGGCACCAGATGCCGCGACTGCATCCACCCGAAGACCCACGGGATCGCCCGCAGATCCTCCATCGAGCGCTGCTTCCCCTGCGCACTTGCATCCGTCCGCCGCGCCGGCCGCGAGCCGATCCGCGCATGCTCGAGCTCGGCCACCGGCGTCGCCTGCTCGAAGTACGTGAACGTCTCCGCCGAGTCCGCGATGTGCTCGCGATAAAACCCATAGGACGTGCTCGACAGCGTCTCAAGCGTCTCTTCCCACTCCGCCGGCAGCACGCCCGTAAGGTGCGCCCTCGCCGGCGTTGCGCCTGAGCCCTCAGCATCGGCCGACTCTCCGCGCGCCCTCAGCGCCGGACGCGCCAGCGCATCGAGCGCGGCGGCGATCATCAGCTCCAGATTCCGCTCCGCCAGCACCACATCGGAGTACTTCCAGTTCAGCACCTCGCCCTGCTCGGTCAGCCGGAGCGCTCCGCTGAAACTGTCGAGCGGCTGCGCGAAGATCGCGCGATGGGTCGGCCCGCCGCCGCGCCCTACCGTCCCGCCCCGCCCATGAAACAGCCGCAGCTCCACCCCGCACTCCCGCGCCGCCTCATGCAGCGCACGATGGGCCTTGAAGATCTCCCACGTACTCGTCAGCATGCCGCCGTCTTTGTTGGAGTCCGAATAGCCCAGCATCACCTCTTGGGTGTTGCCCCAGCTGGCCAGCAGCGGACTGTACGCGGGCGACGTCCACAACGCGCGGCAGATTGCCCCTGCATGTTGCAGATCCTCGATCGACTCGAACAGGGGCACCGGCTGCAGCCCGGGATCATGCCGCTCCAGATCGCCACTAACTCCATGCAGACGATCCTGCGCACCCTCAACGTGCGCACCCGAGCCCTCCACCGTGACGCCGCCCAGCCGGGCCAGCCGCACGACATTGAGGACGTCCTCCACCGAGGTCGCCCCCGAGATGACGTAGCGCGCCACCGACTCCGGCGGCACCGTCCGCTTCAGCTCCGCCAGCGTGCGAAACAGGGCGAGCGTCTCGCCGGACTGCGCGCTCAACGGCTCCACTGCGCGTCCCTCCGCGCCCGAACGCATCAGCGTTTCAATCTCCCGCAGCGCCGTGGCATGCACCCGCGCGTGCTGGCGGATATCGAGCGTCTGCAGGTGCAGCCCGTAGGTGCGCGCCTCCAGCAGCAGCGGATCGAGCAGAAGCGACGCCAGCCGCGCGCCGTGGTTGGCCTGCAGGCTGGCCCGCAGAATACCGAGATCCTCGACCAGCTCTTCCGCCCGCCCGTACCGCTCCAGCAGCGTCGTCGTGCGCGGCGCGCCCAGCTGCACCGCCTGATGCGGCGAGCCGCCCAGCCGCATCATCACGCAGGCGATCAGCTGCCGCACCCGCTCCAGCGGAAACCGGTCGAACAGCCGCAGCTCCGGCGCATGCGGGCTGGAGCTCGAAAGCTCCGCCACGTATCGCAGCAGACGCGCCTCCAGCTCCTCCGAGACCCCGACCTGCTGGACCGAGCTCCCGAGCTGGTCGTAGACATTCTGCAGCCGCCTCAGGTAATGCGTGGTCAGCAGCTCACGCGCCATCGCCAGCGCCTGCGCGGTCACCTCTCCGGTCACATACGGATTGCCGTCGCGATCGCCGCCGATCCACGAACCGTACTGCACCAGCAGCGGCAGGTCGGCAGGCGCGGGAATCTCACAGGCACCCGCACCTCCTTCCGCCGCGGCCCCGCCAAACTCCGCGCACAGCGCATGATGGACCTCGCCGTACAACACCGGCAGCGTGTCGAACAGCGACGACTCGTAGTAGTCGAGCGCCATGCGGATCTCGTCCTGCACCATCGGCCGCACGCTGCGCACATCGTCCGTCTGCCAGAGCGCCGTGATCTCCGCCAGCAGCGTCCGCTCGAGCGTATCCAGTTCATCGGCCGGGATCGGGATGCGATCCATCTGCTCCAGCAGATCCGAGATCCGCCGCCGCTTGAACATGACCGAGCGCCGCGCCACCTCGGTCGGATGCGCCGTAAACACCGGCGAAATGCAGATCCGTCCCAGCAGATCGAGCGCCTCCGCGCGCGAGACGCCCGCCTCCCGCATCGCCCGCAGCGTTCCCTGCAGACTGCCGCGCTGCACCCGCTGCGCGCCCTCGGCCGAGTCCTCCATCTGGTGGGCGCGCCGCCTGCGTTTGCGGTGATTGGTCTCCGCCAGGTTGATCAGTTCGAAGTAGAACGAAAAGGCCCGCGCCAGCTGATACGCACGCGCGGAGTCTTCCGCATGCGCGCCTGAATTGAGCGCTCCCTTGCTCTCGGCCCCTGCGCCCGCTTCGCTCTCGGCATCGCGCCGCGCGATAGCCGCCAGCCGCAGCGACTCCACCTCGTCGTAGATGCCCGGCGCACCCTGCTCCCGCAGCACCTGTCCCAGCAGCATGCCCAGCGAACGGATATCGCGCCGCAGCGGCGCGGCCTTCAGCTCCGCCGCAGGGGCAAGCAGCTCAGCAAGACGGTCGGGCCAGGAAGCAGGAAGCCAGAGGGACGGCATGGCTCGATTATCCCATCCCGCCCGCACACCGGAACTGCCGCTCATCCCATCCACGCCCGCCGTCCCGCCCATCCACGCCGGCTCGAACTCTGCTAAAGACAGAAGCCGCGCCGACCAACGGGAGGGCCCACGCGAAGCATATGAAAGTCACGAAGCGACCGCCGCCCGCGCAGGGCGTTCTTGCCTCTGCCTAGAAGAACCGTCCCAGCGTAAACACCAGCTTGTACTCATCCTTCGTCCCGAGCGCCGGCGCGATCGTAATCACGCCCAGCGGCGTCTCCGCCAGGAGCCCGAACCAGGCATCCTGTCGCGTGAGGTTCGCGGTCCCGGGTGCGCGCATCTGCCCCAGTTCGTACCCGCCGCCCACGTACACGCTCTGCCCCAGCACCCGTGGCAGCTGCGCGATGCGCCGCAGCATCGCCGGCGCGATCAGGAAATCATCCGTTCCGCGATACTGGTCGAGCGTCGACGCCGCCAGCCGGAAGGGGCCGCCCAGCGTAAACCGGAACGGCTCCGCCACACTGCGTCCGAAGTACGTTCCGCCTTCGGCGTGCAGCAGCAGAACCTCACGCCCTCTGTCTCTCCCCGGATCAATGGTCGAAAGCGGCTTGCGCGCGCCGAACCGGTGCGCGAACAGAAACTGCGTCGTAAACTCCGGCGCATTCTGCGACGGCGACTGCTGCGACGCAAACGACCGCGCATCCGAGAGGAACGCCAGCTCCGACCGCAACTGCACGCCGAACTGCGGCACCTGCGCGCGATCCTGCGTGTCCAGCGTGTACAGCAACCGGGCCCGCTGTGCGTTGCCGGCAAGATTCGGCTGTCCGTCCGATCCGATCTCCGTCGTCCAGCTCTCATGCAGAAAGTGCAGCCCCAGCCGCAGCTCCTGCGTGCGCTGGTTGGTCAGCCCAACGTCGGCTCCGGCCCGCTCATATTCGAGCGTCCGGCTCGCCACGCGCGTCAATCCCGAGAAGATCGGAAACGGCTCGCGGTGAAACGCCGCCGACGGCGCCACGAAGAAGGTGCCGTCGCCGCTGCGTCCCGCCGCCGCAAGAAAGTTCAGTGGCCGAAAGTACTCGGTATCGAGTTGCGTCAGATAGCCCGCCGTCACATGCGACCGCAGCTCCGCTCCGTACCCGCCGAGGTCCTGATCGATCAGAATGCCACTGACCGTTGCCCGCGTGATGCCGCCGGTCTGCGCCTGCACATCCGCTCCCACCAGCACGAACGGCGGGCCCGAACTCTTCTGCGTCACGTTCACCAGGATCACCGGGCGGTCCGGCGTATCGGCCAGCGTCGCCGCGGTCGCGGGCAACGTGCGTGAGTTCGGCGGAGCCTCCGGCGCGTCGACGGTGTTTGGGTTCGTGTTCGCCGCGCCTGCGGTCTGAATGCCGGACGCAGAGGTCCCCACGGCCCGGTCTGCCGGGCCGGCGAGGATGCCGGCACCCATCGTCCGCGCCGCGGGATCGTGATATCCGACCGTATAGTCCGCGTTGTATCGTCCATCCGCCCGCACTTCGTCCAGCAGCGCTTCGATTCTGGCCGTATTGACCGGCTGGTTCACCATCGGGGTAAAGAGCTTCCGCATCTCTTCGCTCGCAGACCGATCGGGGGCGTTCACCTTCACCTCCAGCACCGGAGCCGGCGGTCCCCGGCGCAGCGACGCGCGGTGCGCGAGATACGCCTGCCACTCCGCATCCGGAACCGCATACTTCAGCAGCTCGGCGCGATGCGCCTCGGCCGCCGCGTAGCCGCGCTTCGCCAGCCCCGCCGTCTGCAGAAAATCGTTCGGTGAAAAGCCGCTCACGTCCGGGATCAACACCACATCGGCCAGTTTGCGCTGCTCCCGCTCACTGGCCTCGATCGCCACCGACGCCGTCCGTCCCACCACGCCGAGAATCGAATCGAGTTGTCCCTTGCCTACCGGCGACAGCGGCAGCGAGACCGCCAGCACCACATCCGGCTGCATCGCGCGCACCGCCGGCGTCGGCAGGTTCTCGAGAATGCCGCCGTCCACATACTCGTGCCCGTTCAGCTCGAAGGGGGAAAACACCGCCGGAATCGCCACGCTCGCCCGCACCGCATCCGGAAGTGAACCGCGCGCAAACGTTGCCGGCTCCGCCGTATTCAGGTCCGTGGCAATGCAGCGCAGCGGAATCGGCAGCGAGTTGAAGTCGGTGCGATCGTCATATCGCAGAAACTCGCGTTGAACGAAGGCGTTCAGTCCCTGGTCGGTCAGCAGTGCGTTGCGGAAGGTGACGCCGCGACGCAGACCCACCGTGATGCCATTGGGCAGCTCCCGCGCGTCCTGACGTCTGCGAAACGAACGCGACGTATAAGCGTTCGAGAACGTAAATACCGAGGAGAAGACCTTGTCGTTCATCACCGTGGTCAGCTCATCGGGGGTGCGTCCGGTCGCATACAGCGCCGAGACCATGCAGCCCATCGAGGTGCCCGCAATCATATCGACCGGGATGTGATTCTCTTCCAGCCACTGCAGCACCCCCACCTCGGAGAGCGCGAGCGCCGCGCCGCCGCCCAGCGCCAGCCCGATGCGTGGACGCGCAAATACGCGAGACGGCGCCGGTGCGGGATCGAGCGGACCCAGCCGGCTGGTGGACGAACCCGCGGCATGCAGCTCGCCGGTCGGCTGCGTCTGCCCTCCCTGAGCGGACGGCGAGTCCGCGGGACTCCCGCTGGACTGCCCGGGAATCGGACTGGTCTGAGCGGACCCAGCCGGCAGCAGACACGCCAGCGTCAGGCACAAGCCCAGCACCCACCCCGCGCACCGACTGACTTTGAAACGCATACCCCAGCGTATTGGAAACGAAGCTGCCGTTACATCACCCAGGCCAGCTGCTCCAGCTCCGCCTGCAGGCGCGGAATCGCAAAACGACCGCGTTCGATCCGCGTAGCCGCCACGCACGCGTCGTCGTTGGAGACGCCGTACCCATGCTGCGCAAGGAAGGCCGCCAGAAGCTCCGCCGACTGGAACGAGTCGAGCCCAGACTGCATCATCTCGTCGCGAAGCGAGTTCAATTCGTCTACGGAGAACTTCTCGAAACCAATCATTTGCGTTCTGATGCAGGTCTGTGGCATAGTGTTTCGCTCGCCTCGTCTGTTTTCCCTATCGACGAACGACGCGGATGCCATCAGGTGTACTGGCCCGAGGCAGTGCCGTCTTCAGGGCAGCGGAAGCGTCGCCCGCGAGGCAATCAATACCGGCAGGCCGTCGACGATGGGGTAGCGCCGCCGGCATCCCGTGCAGTCGATCGACTCCGGCCCCGGCGTCAGCCGCGCATGGCACACGGGACACACCAGCAGATCGAGAGCCGCTTCCGTAAACCGCATACCAACAGCATAGCGACTCTCCCTCTCAACCCGGACCGGGTGCCAAACCTTCGCAAAGCTGAGATGGAGTCTCCCGTCGCACAGCCGGGCACCCGTCCGCCAGTCCCCACCCGGCTTGTACGATAAAGACCTATGGTCTCAGGCACTCCGATGAACACCCCACTCCTCCTCGATGGCATCGCGGTCGCCTCCGAGATCAAAGCCGAAGTCGCCCGTGAGGTCGCGTCCCTCGCCGCCGCCGGCGTCACGCCCGGGCTTGCCGTCATCCTCGTCGGCAACGTCGCCGCCAGCGAAATCTACGTCCGCAGCAAGGTCAAGACCTGCGGCGAGCTGGGCCTCTACTCCGAGCTCCTCACCCCGCCCGAGTCCGTCACCACCGAAGAACTCCTCGCCATGGTGGCTGAGCTGAACGCCCGCGATGAGATCGACGGCATCCTCATCCAGCTTCCGCTGCCCGCGCACGTCGACACCAAACGCCTGCTGGAAGCGGTCGATCCCGCCAAAGATGTCGACGGCTTCCACTCCGTCAACGTCGGCCGTCTGCAATCCGGACAGGCGGGCCTGCAACCCTGCACGCCGGCCGGGGTCATG
Source organism: uncultured Acidobacteriaceae bacterium (assembly GCA_964247715.1). Lineage (GTDB taxonomy): Bacteria > Acidobacteriota > Terriglobia > Terriglobales > Acidobacteriaceae > Edaphobacter. The sequence continues at coordinate 62,184 of CAXTVJ010000006.1, forward strand.
GAGATGCTGAAGCGGCGCAACATCGACGTCGCGGGCAGAAACGCCGTCGTGGTCGGCCGCAGCAATATCGTCGGCAAACCCATGGCGATGCTGCTGCTGAACGCCTGCGCCACCGTCACCATCTGCCACCGCCACACCGTCGATCTCGCCGGCTACACCCGGCGCGCCGACATCCTCGTCGTAGCCATCGGCCGCCCCGGCTACATCACCGAAGAGATGATCAAACCCGGTGCGATCCTCGTCGACGTCGGCATCAACCGCGTCACCGACGAGCGCAAGTTCGTCGAGTTCTTCGGCGACGACCCCGCCCGCCGCTCCACCTTCACCAAACGCGGCTCCGTGGTCATCGGCGACATCCACCCCGCCGCCTTCGCCGCATCGAGCGCTTACACCCCCGTCCCCGGCGGCGTCGGCGCCCTCACCATCGCCATGCTGATGGGCAACACCGTCAAAGCCGCGAAGCTCCGGCGAGGCGCGTAAGGTGAAGCCCGCCGCAGGGCTCCGCGTCGGCCTCACCGGAGGCCTCGGCAGCGGCAAATCCACCGTCGCCCGCCTCTTCGCCTGCCTCGGCGCACATATCCTCTCCGCCGACGAGATCGCCCGCGACCTCATGCAGCCCGGAACCCCCGTCTTTCCCAATCCCGTCTTCACCGCGATCGTGACCCGGTTCGGCCCCGCCGTCCTCCGCGAAGACGGCAGCCTCAACCGTCCCGAACTCGCCCGCCTCGCCTTCGCCGGCGGCCGCGTCGATGAACTCAACCGCATCATCCATCCCGCCGCCATCGCCCGCCAGGGCGAACTCGCCGACGAGATCTTTGCCCGCGATCCAAACGCGATCGTGATCGTGGAATCCGCCCTCATCTTCGAAACGAAGTACGGCAGCGGCTGGCGCGACCGCTTCGACCGCATGATCCTCGTCACCGCCCCCGACGCCCTCAAAGTCCAACGCTTCATCACCCGCGCCCTCGCCCACGATCCCGCAGCCGACCCCGCCCAACTCGAAGCCGAAGCCCGCCGCCGCCTCGCCCAGATGATTTCCGACGCCGAAAAAGCGCCGCAATGCGACTTCGTGATTCCCAACGACGGCACACTGGACCAGCTACGACAGAACGTCGCGAACACTTGGAACCAGCTGAGCGATCAGCCCGGCTGATCAACAACCCGGCCGGCGGCAGGTACTCTCAAGACATGCCCCCCGGCACAAACTCAAAAGCCGTCGCCGCCCTCGTCCTCGGCGTCGCCGCCATCTCCTGGTCCGCCATTTTCGTCCGCTGGACCCACATGCCCGGCGTCACCTCCGCCTTCTATCGCATGTTCCTCGCCTCCGCGATCCTGTGGCTGCTGAGTCTTCGCGCGCGCCCGCCCCGCAAGCGCTGCAGCCGCAGAGACCTGCTCTTCGCCGCCATCGCCGGCCTCTGCTTCGCCGGAGACGTCGGCTGCTACAACGTCGCCGTCCTCCGCACCGGCGCGGGCAGCGCAACCTTCCTCGGCAACAACGCGCCGCTCGTCGTGGGCCTGCTCACCTGGATCTTCACCGGCAAACGTCCGCACGCGCGCTTCTGGATCTCGCTCGCCGTCGCCCTCGCGGGCGCATGGCTCATCGTCTCGGTCGACATCCGCACCTTCCGCTCCGGCTCCTCGGGCGACCTGCTCGCCGCCATCGCCTCCGTCTGCTTCGCCTTCTACCTCTTCGTTACCGGCAAGCTCCGCGACACAGTCGATACCTTCGCCCTCGTGATGCTCTCGAGCGCCGCCAGCGCGGCAGCCCTGCTGGCCTTCGCCCTCGCCACCCGCACCTCCCTCGCAGTTCCGTCCGCCTCCGCCGCCGCCGCACTGGCCGGCCTCGTCCTCGTCTGCCAGCTCGCCGGCTACTTCTCGCTCACCTACGCGCTGGGCCATCTCCAGACCACCGTCACCTCAGTCGTCATGCTGGCCGTCGCGCCCATCACCGCGCTGCTCTCCTTTCTCCTCTTCGCGGAGCCGACCAGGCCCCCGCAGATCCTCGGCGGCACCCTCATCCTCGCCGCCGTCTGGATCGTCACCTCCGGCGCCACCGCCAAACCCGCGCCATCCCCCGAGCCCGACTTCCTTTGAGCTCTGCGTGCTCAGTCGGGCACCGTAATCTGCCGCGACCAGCGGGAGCGCTACGCGGCGCGCGTAAAGGTCACCGAGGAATCGAAGTGTCCGCAGTAAGCTGTTGGGATGAACGAGAGGCCCGAACGCTCGCTGGCCATCACCCTGTCCGACGTCCTCCAGGCGCGCGAGCGTGTCCGCGACGCCGTCTACCGCACCCCCTGCTCGCGCTCCGAAACGCTCTCCCGCCTCACCGGCCACGAAGTCTTCCTCAAGCTCGAAAACCTGCAGATGACCGGCTCCTTCAAGGAGCGCGGCGCGCTCAACCGCATCGCCCTCCTCACCCCGGAAGAAGCCGCCCGCGGCGTCGTCGCCGCCTCCGCCGGCAACCACGCCCAGGGAGTCGCCTACCACGCCACCCGCCGCGGCGTCCGCTCCCTCATCGTCATGCCGCTCGCCACCCCGCTGGTCAAAGTCACCGCCACCCGCGAGTTCGGCGCCGAAGTCATCCTCCACGGCGCCAACTACGACGAAGCCTGCGCCGAAGCCACCCGCCTCTGCGAAGCCGAAGGCATGGTCTTCCTCCATCCCTTTAACGACCCCGCCGTCATCGCCGGCCAGGGCACGATCGCCCTCGAAATGCTCGAACAGGTCCCCGAGATGGAAGCCGTCCTCGTCCCCATCGGCGGCGGCGGCCTCATCGCCGGCATGGCCTGCGCCATCAAAGAGATTCGGCCCGCCTGCCGCGTCATCGGCGTCCAGACCGCGCGCCTCCCGTCCATGCGCGAGGCCCTCCAGGCTCACGCCCCCGTCACCGTCGAAGCCGCCACCACCATCGCCGACGGCATCGCCGTCCGCCGCGCCGGCGATCTCACCCTGCCCCTCGTCGCCCGCTACGTCGACGAGATCGTCACCGTCGAAGAAGACGAGATCGCCTCCGCCATCCTGCTCCTGCTCGAACGCGAAAAGACCCTCGCCGAAGGTGCCGGCGCCACCGCCCTCGCCGCCCTCCTCCAAGGCAAGACCTCCCTCACCTCGAGGCTTGGAACCCGCGTCGGCGTCCTCATCTGCGGCGGCAACATCGACGTCACCCTGCTCTCCCGCATCATCGAGCGCGGCATGGTCCAGGACGGCCGCCTCGTCCTCCTGCGCATCCACCTGCTCGACAAACCCGGAGCCCTCGCCGAGCTCACCCGGCTCATCGCAACCTCCCGCGCCAACATCGTCAACACCCTCTACAACCGCGCCTACTACGGCGTAAACCTCGGCGACACCGCCATCGACATCACCCTCGAGACCCGTGGCCGCGACCACGTCGCCGAGCTCCTCGGCACCCTCACTCACGCCGGCTACCGCCACTCCCGCGTCCTCTGATCCTCGTGGCAGCCATACACGTCCCTGCCATCCTCATACACACGAGGTACCCCATGCGGACCAACATCGAAATCGACGACGAGCTGATGCCGAAGGCACAGAGAGTGGCCGGCAAAAAGGGTCCCCAAACCAAGCGCGCTCTCGTCGAGGCGGCCCTCAAAGTCTTCATCCAGACTCACCGGCAGACGGGCATCCGTCGTCTACGTGGGAAAGTGGTATGAGAAGGCGACTTGGCAGAAATGCGCACCAACCGCTTTCCCGACTGGGACGTGAAGTGACGGTCGTCGATACGTCGGTTTGGATCGACGACTTCAGAGCGGTCGAGACTGCGGAGACCCTTCTGGCTCGACCAGAGATTCGAACAGCAGGGCCTTGCTCTGACCGATCTTGTCCTTGCTGAGATACCTCCAGGGAATCCGCGAAGACAGCCACTTCCGCCATGTACGCAGGGAACTTTCCTGGTTTACGCTGCTCTCCGGCGGTGACGAAGCCCTTGCGCTCGCATCCGCTGAAAACGATCGCTTTCTCAGAAAGCGCGGCATCACCATCCGCGAAACCATCGACTGCCTGATTGCCACCTTCTGCATGCGCGGGGGCCACTCACTCCTGCACCGAGACGCGGACTTCGTCCACTTCGAACGCCATCTCGGCCTCCTCGTCGTCCACCCGCACACTCAGTAGGACACTGCCGCCTATCTCCCCAGATACGTCCGGTACTCCGTCTCCACCACACCCGTATTCCGCGCCAGCGTCAGCTTCGCGTAGTTGTACTCGAACTCCGCCTCGATCACCTGCGCTTCCGCCCCCACCAGCGCCGACTGCGCCTCCGCCACCGGCAGATTATCGTCCACCCCGGCCGTAAACCGCTGCGCGGAATCATCCAGTGCCTGCTGTGCCAGTTGCACGTTCGACCGCGCCACCTTCACCCGTTCGCCCGTCGATTCCACATCCAGCATCGCCGACCGGATATCCGCCTCAATCTGCGCCCGCGTCGAGTCGATCCGCTGCTTCATCGCCCGCGTCTGCGCCGCCGCCACCTCGCCCTGTCCGCGCAGCTCCGCCTCCTCAAAGATCGGGAAGCTCAGCTGCCCTTCCGCCACGAAGTTGCCATGCGAAATGCCGCCAAACTGCTTGATCACGCCGTAATACCCGCCCGCCCCCAGTGTCGGCACGCGCTCGTACTTCACCGCCTTCGCCGTCTGCTCCGCCACCTCGAGCTGCGCCTCAAACCCGCGCAGATCCTTCCGCTTTACCTCGGCAACCTTCATCGCCTCCGCCAGCGAAATTCCGTCGAACTCCGCGAACGGCACCGTATCCACCAGGTCCAGCGCCTGCCCCGCCGGCATATTCATGGACCGGTTCAGCTGGATCTTGTCCTTCGCCTCGGCATTCTGGGCCGAAACCAGCGCCTGCTGCTCGTTCTGCAGCTCCGTCTGCGCCCGCAGCACGTCCAAGTTGATCCCCGTCCCCGCCTCTTTCGCCGCCTTCGCGTGCTGGTACACCACGTCGTCCTGCTGCAGCAGCCCCTCGGCATTCGCGACCGCTGCATGATCGGCCAGCGCCCGCAGATACAGCCCGCCCACCGCGATCACCAGCCCCCCTCGCGCATTCAGCATCTGCCAGTTCGAAGCCTCCACCGCCTTGCGCGCCGCCTTATACAGATAAAACGCCGGCACGTTGAACAGCGCCTGCTGCAGCGTCAGCTCCGCACTCGCCGTATTCACCTTCACGACGGGGGCGATCATCCCGATCGCCTGCCCGTTGAAGGTCAGCCCGCTCAGCGTCTGCGGCTTGAAGCCCAGCGCCGCCAGGTCGATCTCCTGCGCCTGCAAGTAGCCCCTGAACGCCAGATTGGGTGCCAGCGCATTTCCCACCGTCAGCAGCTGCCCATGCACAAAGTCTTCCTGACGCGCGGCGACGATCAGCTGCTGATTGTTTTTCAGAGCGTTCGCGATGGCATCGTCGAGCGTCAGCGGCAGCACTCCGGGCTGCTCGCGCTGCAGCGTCACGCCCCCCTCCAGCATCAGCGGACGCACCACCGCGCTCGGCGCCGGCGGCAACGGCGCAGCCGTCTCCTGCGCCCACGCAGAACCGGCAGCCAGCCCGGCCGCCGCGCCCACAACAAACCCCGCGCGCCCGCCCAGCCGCCGCGCCCTCTTCCCTGACCTCACGTCAATCACCGCTATTAGAGTGCCACGCCGCCCCGCCGGTTGCGAAATCAAACACCTCATCCCCTCAGAACTCTCCCCGCCGACCAACGGGAGGCCCACGCAAAGCGTATAAAAGTCACGAAGTGACCGCCGCCCGCGCAGGGCAAGGCACTGGCAGTTCGTCGTTGGCCTGAAATCCTCTCGGAGTTCCCCATGAGAAAACTGACAGTCATGGAACACATCTCGCTCGACGGCGTCATCCAGCACTCCGCCGACGACGACGCCTTCCCCTACAGCGACTGGACCGCACCCTACCGGACCCCCGCCGGCCGCGACGCCGTCCTCGCCGCCTACGGCACCAGTTACGCTCTGCTGCTCGGCCGCCGCACCTGCGACATCTGGTCGGGCTTCTGGCCGAAGGCGCCGGCCAGTCCGCTCGCCGACGGCTTCAACGCGGCAACGAAAATCGTCGCCACCCACCGTCCGGAAAGCCTCACCTGGGGACCGTTCGAGGCCATCGGACCGGACCTCGTCGAAGACATCCGCCGCATCAAGTCGCAGAACGGCCCGGACCTCATCCTCGCGGGCAGCTCCACCCTCACCTCACCCCTGCTCGAACACGGCCTCGCGGACGAAGTCCTGCTGATCGTCTACCCGGTCCTGCTGGGCACCGGCAAGCGCTTCTTCGCCGAGGGAACCCCGCCCCGTTCCTTCGAACTCCTCAGCACAAAAGCGTTCCCGTCCGGCATCCTCCTCAGCAGATACAAGGCCGCCGGCCCTCTGAAGATCGTAACGCCCTGATCTCACGTCATCTTTGAATCCGTCGGGGCGAAAGTACGGGCATGCCCGGCTCAAGAACAGCGTTCGCGCGCACCCAGAAATCCGACTGGAGAATCTGCTCGCAATTCTGCCCGAACAGAGGAAAAATAAGCCGACGAATGTGGTGAGCGGAGGCAGGATGAAGCGCAGACAGTTTTTGCGGTTGGGTGCATTGTCCTCGGCTGTCCTGACTGCCAGAAGTTCATGGTCCGCTCAGGCGCCTCAGACAGTTCTGGTTCTGGGCGGCACCGGTTTTCTGGGACCTGCAACGGTGCAGGCTCTCCTGGATGTCGGCTGTCGCGTCACCCTCTTCAACCGCGGGCAGAGCAGTCCCGAACTCTTTCCTTCGCTGGAAAAAATCCGGGGCAACCGCGATCCGAAGCTGCAGGATCTGTCGGCGCTGGCCGGCGCACGTCGCTGGGACGCGATCATCGATGTATGGCCGCAGGAACCCGAAATCGTCCAGGCCACCGCCGCATTGCTTGCGTCGAGAACGGACCACTACCTGTACGTCTCGTCCGTCGCGGCCTATGACGGGTACCCGCACGCCGAAATGGACGAGAGTTCGCCGACACGCTCCTTGGGCTCTACGGGTGAGGCGTATGGCATCAATAAGGCGGAAAGTGAGCGGCGCTTGCAGCATCTCGCGGGAAGCAAGCTGACCCTGGTGCGCCCGGGCCCGATCAAAGGTGACCGTGATGGGGGACCAGACCTCGTGACCTGGCTCATGCGCGCACGCAGCGGCGGTCGACACATCGGTCCCGGTGACGGCACTGATCCGGTGCAGCTCGTTGACGTGAAGGATGTTGGGTCGTTCCTCGCGGGCTGCGTGAAGAAGCGACGCCTCGGAGCCTGGAACCTTACCGGTCAGCCGATGAACTTCAGGACCTTTCTCAATCAATGTGGAGCCATCACGCAGTCCAGGCCGGACTTCATCTGGGTGCCGCACAGCTTTCTCACAAGCCATGGATTGAAGACGGACTACGAATTGAAGATGTACGCCGCGAACTTCCCATTCTGGCGTCCTGAGCCGCAACTCAACAACATCTTTCGCATCAGCAGTGCCAAAGCGTTTGGCGTCGGATGGAGAACCCGGCCTCTGGCGGAGACGGCACGGGACTGCATGGCAACCTTCGGCGTTCTGCAAGGGAACAGTTCGGGGTGGCGGGACTATCTGGATCCTTCTCTGGAGCAGGCCGTGCTCGGCGACTGGTTACTCGCAAGAGCGCTTCCACACAGCTGAAAGTGAACAGCGCTTTCCAGAATGATGAGATCGGATGGCCCGCGAGCCTGGCACTCCGCCGGAACCGGGTAGAATAACCCTGACTGAACCTATGCGTCCTTCCTCTATGACCACCTCCCGCCGCCTCGCCTCCCTCGCCCTCGCCGCCTTCGCCCTTGCTGCCCCCGCGTTCGCGCACGCGCAGGACGCCGTCCCCGCGGGCTCCGGCGACCGCTTCAAAGACACCTCCATCCTCAAGCTCGAACCCGGCCAGCGCGCCGAGCTCTTCGTCTTCGAAGACCTCGAGTGCCCCGCCTGCGCCCGCGCCTTCCCCATCGAGCACGAGGCCATCGATCACTACAGGATCGCCTACTCCCGCCACGACTTCCCGCTCTCCCAGCACCCCTGGTCGCGCCAGGCCGCCATCATCGCCCGCTACCTCCAGGACAAGGTCTCGAATGACCTTGCCTTCCAGTACCGCCGTGACGTCTTCGCCAACCAGATGTCCATGTCCTCCCCCGACGACCTCCAGAACTTTACCCGCAAGTGGTTCGCCGCGCACGGCCAGCAGATGCCCTTCGTCATCGACCCCTCCGGCCGTTTCGCCGCCGAGGTCCAGTCCGACTACACCCTCGGTGAGCGCCTGGGCGTCCAGCACACCCCCACCCTCATCGTTATCGGCCCCCACGGCTGGACCCAGGTCACCGACGTCACCAACCTCTATTCGGTGATCGATAACACCCTCGCCCAGAGCGCACCCGCCGCGCACACCGCCGCCAAACGCACCCACTAGCCTCTCTGCTCTAATCTCCAGGAAGTCCGAAGCGCGCGTCGTGACCTTGCCGTCCGGCGCGCCTTCATGTCTCTGGCCGTACCTGTCCGACCAGCGCCAGCGTTCCCCCTTGAAGCATAGCCGACGCCGTGCGTTCGCTATACTGGAAGTCTTGGTCAACAAGCTCATTCTCGCGAATCTCGCCCATCGGCCCCTGCGCACCTTCCTCTCCATCCTGGCCATCGGAGTCGAGGTCACCATGATCCTCACCCTCGTCGGCGTCTCCTACGGAACCCTCGACGCCAGCGCCCGCCGCGCCCGCGGCATCGGAGCCGACGTCTTCGTTCGCCCTCCCGGCACTTCGGCCATCGCCCTCTCGTCCGCGCCGCTCTCGGAAAAGGTCGTTCCCGTCTTCGCCGCGCGTCCCGGAGTCGCCCTCGCCACCGGCACCATGGTCCAGCCGCTCGGCGGATTCGACACCATCCAGGGCATCGACTTCCCCGCCATCGACAGGATGGCTGGAGGTTTCCACTTCGTCGAAGGCGGACCCCCGTCGCAGCCAGACGACATCCTCGTCGACCAGGCCTACGCCCGGCAGAAGAAGCTTCACCCCGGCAGCCCGCTCACCCTCGCCAATCACACCTGGCGCGTCGCAGGCGTCTTCGAGTCCACCGTGCTCGCCCGCCTGCTCGCCAACAAGGAAGACCTGCAGCGCGTCACCGGCAACGAAGGCAAGATCTCCGCCGTCTACCTCAAGCTCGACGACCCCAACCAGGCCAGCGCCTTCGTCGCCCAGCTCAAGCACGACCTGCCCGGCTACCAGATCTACACCCTCGAGGACTTCACCTCGCAGCTCTCCGTCGATAACATCCCGATGCTCAAGGACTTCATCTACGTCGTCATCGGTATCGCCACCATTGTCGGCTTCATCGTCGTCTTCATGGCCATGTACACCGCCGTCCTCGAGCGCACCCGCGAGATCGGCATCCTCAAAGCCGTCGGCGCGGGAACCGGCTACATCCTCAACATCCTTTTCCGCGAGACCATCGTCCTCGCCCTGCTCGGCACCGTCCTCGGCATCCTGCTCACCTACGGAACACAGTGGCTGATGGCCCACGCCGTCCCCGCCTCGCTCGTCGAGGAGACCGTCTATAAGTGGTGGCCGCGCGCCGCGGTCATCGCAATCGCCGGCTCGCTGCTCGGCACCGTCATTCCCGCCGTGCGTGCAGTGCGTCAGGACGCCACCGAGGCCCTCTCCTATGAGTGATCTCCACCACTCCCTCGAACCGCTGCCGGCCCACGTCGCCTCCGCGCCCATCATCCAGGTCCGCGACCTCCACAAGACCTACCGCGTCGGCGAGGTCGACGTCCACGCCCTCAACGGAGTCACCCTCAACGTCCGCCGCGGCGAGTTCCTCGCTATCGTCGGCACCTCCGGCTCCGGCAAATCCACCCTCTTCAACATTCTCGGCGGGCTCACCCCGCCCACCTCAGGCACGGTCCAGATTAACGGCCGCGACCTCATGCAGATGTCCGACGCGGACCGCAACGACCTGCGCAAGAAGACCGTCGGCTTCGTCTTTCAGAAGTACAACCTGCTCCCCACCCTCACCGCCGAGCAGAACATTCAGATCGTCCGCGACGTTGCCGGACGGCCCATCCAGTTCGACCGTCAGTTTATCGAGACGCTCGAGATGCTCGGCATCTCGAAGCGCCTCCATCACAAGCCGCGCGCGCTCTCCGGCGGTGAGCAGCAGCGCGTCGCCATCGCCCGCGCCATCGTCAACGGACCCGCCATCCTGCTCGCCGACGAGCCCACCGGCAACCTCGACTCGAAGAATTCCGACATCGTCCTCACCCTGCTGCGCGACCTCAACAAGCGTCTCGGCCAGACCATCCTCATGATCACCCACAACCCCGAGGCCGCCGCCTTCGCCGACCGCACCGTGCACATGCGCGATGGCAGGGTGCTCGATCCTGCTTAGCCGGTAACAGCTGCTAAGCCGCAGGCTCGTTCAGCAGCACCGGATGCTGCGCCATCCGCGTCGACGGTTCCGTCTCGCGATCTGAGAACAACGCCAGGAACAGCAGCAGAATTACCCCCGAGCAGATCGCCGCGAAGATCCACACGCCGCTCCAGCGATAGACCGGCCCCGCAGCGGTCATCCCGACCGCGTACCGCTGAACCACGAACCCCGACACCCACGACCCCACAAACATCCCGACGCCATACGTCAGAAACGTAATCAGCCCCTGCGCCGCGGCGCGCAACTCCGGCACCGCCTTGCGGTCGATATAGATCTGCCCCGTCACGAAGAAGAAGTCATAGCAGATGCCATGCGCCAGAATGCCCGCCCAGAGCATCCACGCATGCGTGCCATCCGCGCCGCCCGCAAACAACAGATAACGCAGCGTCCACGCGACCATCGCCGCCGCCAGCATGTATTTCACGCCCAGCCTGCGGAAGAAGAACGGAATCAGCAGCATGCAGAACAGCTCCGACATCTGCCCGCCGGTCATGATGCTCGCCGGATTCTTCACCCCGATCTGGTTCAGAAACAGATTCGTAAACGCGTAGTAAAACTGCAGCGGGATGCAGATCAGCAGCGACGCTCCGGCGAAGATCACCATCTCGCGCCGCCGCAGCATCTTCACCGCCTCAGGGGGAAACACTGTCTTCAGCGAAGGCCTGCCCGACGCCGAAAGCGGCGGCGTAGGCGGCAGCGAGAAGCAATACACGCCCATCACCACGGAAGCGCCCGCGGCCAGCAGCACCGGCAGATGCGTCGGCTCGATCTTCAACTGGCCCACCAGCAGCCCGGCCGCGATCCAGCCCAGCGTTCCCACCACGCGGATCCCCGAGAACTCCTTCTCCGGGCTCTCCATCTGCCGAAACGCCAGCGAGTTCGTCAGCGCCAGCGTCGGCATAAAGCAGAAGCAGTACAGCAGCACCACGCCATACAAAGGCGCGAACGCCACCTGCCGCGAAGCCTCCCACAGCAGCGCCGCCCCCAGCAGATGCAGCACGCCCAGCACCTTCTCGGTCGAGAACAGCGTATCCGTCATCAGGCTCACGGCGAACGGCGAAAGAATCGCCCCGACCGCCGTCGTCCCCGCCAGGATGCCCACCTGCGACGCCGAAAAATGCAGCGTCTGCGATACCCACGTCCCCACCGTGACGTACCACGCGCCCCAGATGAAGTACTCGAGAAACATCATCGCGCTCAGCCGCGCCTTCATCTGGATCTTCATCGTCCCCTCGTCCTCAGCATGGAAGCAGCCCGCCCCACAATAGCGTCAGTACCGAACCTTCGTCCACACGCCGCCGTCCGCATGGCTCTTCAGCATCGCCTCGATCACGCACAGCACCCGTCGCGCCCCGTCGAAGCTGCATACCGACGCCGGCTTGTCCGCGGCCTGCGCGCCCGCGCGAATCCATCCATACGCATCCGCCAGCACATTGCGGAACGCATCCGCCCATCCCTCCTGGTGTCCGCCCGGCAGATGCGCGTAGCGCGCGGCGCCGGGCAGCAGCAGCGCGGGATCCTTGACCAGCGTCTGGTTCGGCGCATTGTGCCGGCCCAGCCACAACTCGTTCTGCTCTTCCTGCAGCCACTTCAGCGACCCCGCACGCCCGTTCAGCTCCAGCCGCAGATCGTTCTTATGCCCCGGCAGCACCTGCCCCACATTCATGGAGCCCCGAACACCGTGCGAGAAGCGCAGCAGCACACTCGCCACATCCTCGCCCGTCACCTCGACCGGCGTGCGTTCCGCGGCGCCCCCCTTCGCGAATGCCTCCTGCGAAGCCCCCCCGCTGTACCGCACCGGCACCGCCGTCGTCAGGTCTGCCAGCACTTCTTCGATCTCCAGCCCCGAGACATGCGCCGCCAGATCGCACCAGTGCGACCCGATATCCGCCAGCGCCGAGCTCGCTCCACCCTTCGCCGGATCCGACCGCCACGAGTAGACGTTCTCATCGGTCATCCAGTCCTGCAGATAGCACCCATGCACATACACGAGAGAACCCAGCGCGCCGTCCGCGATCATCAGCCGCGCCTGCTCGACCAACGGGTTGCCGCGATAGTTGAACGTCACCACATTGCCCACGCCCGCGCGCTCCGCCGCCCGCGTCAGCTCCGCGGCCTCCACACTCGAAAGCGCCAGCGGCTTATCGCACACCACATGCTTGCCCGCTCCGAGCGCGGCCATCGTCACCGGAAAATGCAGATGATTCGGCGTCGTATTGTGCACCACATCGATCGCCGGATCGGCCAATAGATCCTCATAGCGGCCGTACGCCCTGGGCACAAACAGCTCCGCCGCCTTGCGCTCGGCAGAAACCTGCGACGACCCGGCAAGCGCGACCACATCCACATCGCCCAGCCGCCGCACCGCGTCAATGTGATGCGCCGCCACAAAACCCGGCCCCACCAGCCCCATGCCCAGCCGCTTCATGCCGTTCTCCTAGTACCCTGCGGGCGTATCGATCGCCTCACGCAGCGAAGTCTTGCCCTCGAGCTCGATCTGCTCGGACGAAGCGCCCACCAGCAGCCGGTACTCGCCCGCATCCGCGTGCCACGTTCCGCGTTTCACATCCCAGAACGAAAACGAACGCGGATTCAACTCATACGTAACCTGTTTCATCTCGCCCGGTTTCAGCTCGACCCGCTCAAAGCCTTTCAACTCCATCTTCGGCCGGTCTACAGACGGATGAACCTCCGCCACATACATCTGCGGCACCGTCGCGCCCTCGCGATCTCCCGTATTCGTAACCGCGAAGGTCACGCTTATATGGCCCGCTGTCGTTGTATCCGACTTCAGCCCTGAATACTTGAAGTTGGTATAGGACATCCCATATCCAAAAGGAAAAAGCGGCTTCGTCCCGGTATGCTCGTACCCGCGATATCCGACGTAAATTCCCTCCCCGTATTCAATGTCGCCCTTGTCGTCCTTCGGGTAATACCATGTGTAACTGGGATTGTCCTCGATCCGCCGCTCCCACGAAATCGGCAGATGTCCGCCCGGATCGGCATCCCCGAACAGCAGCTTCGCGAACGCTTTTCCGCCGAGTTCGCCCGGATACCACAGCTCGAAGATTCCATCGACATCGTTCATCCACGGCATCACATTCACGCTGCCGCCAGACGTAATCGCCACAATCGTCTTCTTCCCGAGCTTGCGATCCTGCTCGCCGATCGCATGGATCAACGCCATCTGCCCCACCGGCAGGTCGAACGAGCGATCCCCGCCCTCGCTCTCCGAGTTCGTATCGAAGCCGACCGCCAGCACCACCGCATCCGAAGCCGCCGCGATCTTCAGCGCGTCCGGGTCGACCAGCGTACTCTCCGCCGCGATCCCCACATGCAGCGACACGCTCGAAACCCGCTCGGTCGACATCTGCTCCAGCACCACCTTATGCCGGCCCGCGGTCAGTGGAAGCTTCGTCTGGTTCAAGATCGCCCGCGAGACTTTGGAATTGTCGATCACCAGCTTGTCATCGATCGACAACCGGAACCGTCCTTCGGTCTGCACGAACACCACCTGGTCGCCCGGCGTGGTCACGTTGTACCAGCCCGTCCAGCGCGCCGAGCCCGGGGCTGGAATATACACCACCTGCCCCGTGTGCGCCGTCAGCGCGTTCACCTCCTGCTCGCCCGGTGTACGCCGCGTGCTCGCCGGCACCATCATCGATGACTCCACCGTGGTCGACGCAATCGGCCCGTGGAACGCCGGATCCGTGTAGCGCTCGACCGTCACGCCATACTTCGTGCCTGCCTCATCCTGGGTGAACCGCGTCACCCGCGTCAACTGGTCGAGCGAGTAAACTCCCCGCGCATACAGCACCTTTGCAGACTCCGCCAGATAGTCGCTCAGCCCCGTCATAATCGAGCTCGAGGCGAACGTCACCACCTCACCCGAACCGCCGCCCGTCGTGGGTGTCGGCGAGGCATTCGGCCCGATCACCGCCAGCGTCCTGATCGAGCTCTTCGCCAGCGGCAGCGTCTTCCCGTCATTCTTCAGCAGCACCGCGGACTCGAGCGCGCCCTCCTCCGCCACCGCCAGTCCCTCGCGGTTATAGCGCGGAATGGTCTGATCCATCACCGGATGATCCAGCCACCCGAAAGTAGCCGCCACGCGCAGAATGCGCCTTACTTTGTCATCCAGCGTCGCCTGCGAGACGGCTCCGCTGGCCAGCGCCGGACCGATCTTCTCCTTCGCAAAGTACACGCCAAACGGCATCTCCAGATCCAAGCCGCCGTTCGCCGCCGCCACCGTATCGTACGTCGCCACCCAGTCCGACATGATCAGCCCGCTGAAGCGCCACTGCTGCTTCACCACATCGACATTCAGCGGCTTATTCTGCGTCATGTGCTGGCCGTTCGTCGAGTTGTAACTGTCCATGATCGCGCCCACATGGCCACGCTTCACCGCCGCCTCAAACCCCGGCAGATAGATCTCCCGCAGCGCGCGTTCCCCGATCTCGGAATTCGAGGTGTGCCGCTGATACTCGGAGTTGTTGCCGACAAAGTGCTTTACCGTCGCCGAGACGCCCGTGCTCTGCACGCCGTCGATATACCCGACCGTCGTCTCCGCGCTGAGAAACGGATCCTCGCCGAAGTATTCGAAGTTGCGTCCATTCATCGGCGCGCGATAGATGTTGATCCCCGGCCCCAGCAGAAACGCCGCGCCGCGCGACCGTGAGTCGCGCCCAAGCTGCTCGCCGACGCGCCGGTCCAGCTCGCGATCCCACGAAGCCGCCAGGCCGATGCCCGCCGCATACGCAATCGTCGGCGCCGGAATGTGCGCGCCCACCGGCCCATCCGCCATCTGGAAGAACGGAATATTCAGCCGCTCAATCGGATGCGTGCGAAACGGCGTCCATCCGCCGATCAGCTCGATCTTCTCGTCCTCGGTCATCTGCTGGACCAGACCGTCCACCCGCTGCTCCACGGCAGGCGTATCGTTCTGCAGTGTCTGCGCCCGCGCGGCCATACCGGAAGCAAGCACCGCGCCTAACGCCAGCGATCCACAAATACGTCCCATCCCGCACTTATCCATCTCGATCCTCTTCATCCGCGTACGCACCTTCAAGTCCACCACGGTTCCACGGCCTTCTCGGTCAGCACCACACGGCTCAACATCTCGACCGCCGCGCTCAACCCTTCATGGATCGAAGCCAGCGCGTCCTCATGCTCAATGCTCAGCACACCGTCATACCCAGCCAGCCGCAGCGCGGAGACGATCGACTTCCAGTCCAGTTCGCCGTGCCCCCAGCCCACGCTGCGAAACAGCCATGACCGCTCCGCCATCTGGCTGTAGCTCTTCGTATCCAGCACGCCGTTCACGGCCATCGTGCGCCGGTTCAGCGCCACATCTTTCGCATGCACATGGAAGATCGCCGGCCCCAGCGCCTCGATCGCCGCCGGAATCTCGACCTGCTGCCACCAAAGATGGCTGGGGTCGAGATTGATCCCGAGATCGTCCGAGACCGCGTGCCGCAGCTTCAGCATCGTCTCCGGGTTGTAGACACAAAAGCCCGGATGCGCCTCCAGCGCCACGCGCACACCTGCCGCCGACGCCGTCTTCATCGCAGTCTTCCAGTACGGAATCAGCCGCTCCGTCCACTGCCACTCCAGCGCCTCCATATACTCGGGCGGCCACGGAGCAGTGATCCAGTTTGGTGTCTTATCTTCCGGACCGCCGCCCGGACATCCTGAAAACGTAACCACCGTCGGCACACTCAGCCGTTCGGCCAGCTTCACCATCTTCTCGAAGGTCGCGTGATCTGGTTGCGCGATCGCCGCCTCCGGATGCACCGGGTTGTTGTGGCACGACAGCGCCGCAATTGCCAGCCCCGCATCGTCCAGCTTCGCCCGGAACTCCTGCACCGCATCGCCGCTCGCCAGCAGCCCGTCCACATCCAGGTGACTCGCACCCGGCCAGCCGCCTGCGCCCAGTTCCAGCGTCGTGATCCGCGGATACCGCTTCAGCTCCACCAGAAGCTCGTCGAACGAGAGCTTCGCGAACACCGGCGTAAACAGACCAATCCTCAAGCCGCCCCCTCACGCATGTACAGTCAGCGTCCCGAGACTAGCACCGCGCCTCCTCTTCCTTCAAACATCCACATCTCTCTTCCGCAACACGCCGCGCAGGGCATATTATGGCTGGGTTTAGCGATTGCCTCCCTCACGCCTATGATCCGATCCCATCTCTCACGCCGTCGTTTCCTGCGCAACACCGCCTCCACCGCAGCGCTTGCCGCAGGCTGCAGCACCCTGCTGGATCCTTTCCTGCGCGCCCAGACCTCCAGCCGCACCATCGCCCCCAGCGATACCATCCGCTTCGTCGGCATCGGCACCGGCACCCGCGGCTGCCAGCTCCTTGAGACCTCGCTTCAGGTTCCCGGCGTCGAGTGTGTCGGCGTCTCCGACCTCTTCGACGGACGCCTCACCGCCGCCCGCGAGTACCTTAAGCACGACATCCAGTCCACAAAGGACTACCGCGCCCTGCTCGACCGCAAAGACGTTGACGCCGTCATCGTCGCTGCGACCGACCACCACCACTGCCGCATCGTCGAGGACTGCTGCGCCGCCGGCAAGGACGTCTACTGCGAAAAACCCATGTCGCACCACGTCGATGAGGGCTTCCGCATGATCGCCGCCGCACAGCGCCACCAGCGCATCCTGCAGATCGGCTCGCAGCGCGTCTCCTCGGTGCTGCATGAGAAGGCTCGCGAGATCTACGCCTCCGGCCGCCTCGGCCAGGTCACCGCCATCTCCGCCTTCACCGACCGCAACAGCGCCTCAGGCGCCTGGGTCTATCCCATCCCGGACGACGCGAACGAGCAGACTATCGACTGGAAGGCCTTCCTCGTCGACGCCCCGCAACGCCCCTTTGACGCCGCCCGCTTCTTCCGCTGGCGCTGCTTCCAGGACTACGGCGAAGGCCTCGCCGGCGACCTCTTCGTCCACCTGCTCTCCGGCATCCAGGTCGTCACCGGCATCAACCAGCCGCCCGACCGCGCCCAGTCCACCGGCGGCATCTTCCGCTGGAAAGACGGCCGCGACCTGCCCGACCTGCTCGAAACCTTCTACGACTATCCCGGCATGCGGGTGGCAATCCGCTGCAATGCCAGCAACAACGCCGGCGAGAGCACCGACATCTACGGCACGCTCGGGACACTGTCCATCACCGGCAACTCCGTCATCTTCCGCCCGCAGAACATCCCTGACGGCCCGGAGACCTACTCCACCATCGGCTGGGACGCGCAGGAACGCGCCGCCTACTATGCGAAATACCACGCCGAACACCCCACCCCGTCACCGCTCTCCGCGAAAATTAACGAGGCCGACGAAACCTGGACGGCGCCCCCCGGCTACAACGACACGCTCGACCACGAAGCCCGCTTCTTCGACGCCGTCCGCACCCGCAAATCTCCCGTCGAGAACGAGATCTTCGGCAACAACGCCGCCATCGGCTGCCACATGGCCAACTGGTCGTACTTCCACAACGGCCCCGCGGTCTGGGACGCCGCCGCCCGCAAGATCGAGGCCTGACCGGTTCAACCGTTCGTCCGCCAAAACATTGTTGTCATTCCGCCGCGAAGCGGACGAATCTGCTTCTCAGCCTCGAACAGACCCGAACGGAGCCCCAATGCAGACCCGCCGCACCTTCCTCCAGTCCTCCCTCGCCACCGCCGCCCTCGCCGCCGCGCCATCGCTCCTCCGCGCCAACCCGCTCGGCCTGCCGCTCGGCATCCAGCTCTACTCGGTCCGCGAGTATCTCCCCAAGGACTACGTCGGCACGCTCAAGCAGCTCTCCGCCCTCGGCTACAAACAGGTCGAGGCCGCCGGCTTCTTCGACCACACCCCCGAGCAGGTCAGGCAGGCCATGCAGGAGGCCAACCTCGATCTCGTCTCCGCTCACTATCCCTCGGCGCAGCTCTTCCCCAGGACCGACGAGATCATCGACTTCTGCGGAAAGCTCGGCCTCCAGTACATCGTCTGCTCCTTCCCGGCCATCAAGAACCCCGCACGCCTCACCGACAAGTCCTACGAGGGCATCAGCCACTCCTTCCTCACCGAGGACTGGCACTACAACGCCGAGCAGTTCAACCTCATCGGCGAAAAGATCAAAAAGGCCGGCATGCACTTCGCTTACCACAATCACACGGTCGAGTTCCGCGTTACCGACGGCGCCGTCCCCTACGAGATCCTCATGAACGAGACCGACCCCAACAAGGTCTCCTTCGAGCTCGACTGCGGCTGGGTTGTCGTTGGCGGCGGCAACCCCGAGGAACTTCTGCACCGCTACGGCAAGCGCATCCACATGCTGCACCTCAAGGACTTCAAGGCCATTCCCGCATCCGGCATGACCCACGACGCCACCCCCACCGAGATGGGCCGCGGCGTGCTCGATCTGCCCAAGATTCTTCAGGCCGCCCACTCCGCCGCCATCCAGCACGTCTTCGTGGAGCAGGAAGGCTTCGACGTTCCCTGGGTCGAGTCGCTCACCATCGACGCCGCCTGGCTCCGCAAACAATCGTAAGGATCACGCGAAAGCGTGCCCTCCCGTTGGTCTGCACAGTGGATCATTGCGACCATCGGGAGCTCCTCGCGAAGCATATAAGGGTCACGAAGTGACCGCCCGCCCGGCGCAAGGGCGACTGTGCTGTTGCTCTTCACATGAGAAAATAAGCCATGTCCGACAACGACTTCATCCCCAAGCCCGGTACGACCCTCAAGATCGGCGGTCTCGGCCGCAAGGCGCAGAAGCTTCAGTCTCTCCGCGACAAGGCCGATCAGGCCAAGACCGGCATCAAGCCGAACGCCGCCCTCAACGAGGGCTCCTTCAAGGCGAAGAACTCAGTCGCCCGCAAGGCCGCCTTCAACCGCAAGGCCGTCTAGCTAACCCAGCCACTTCGGGTTCTGAGCCGTGCCATCGAAGTGGCTGGTCGTCTTGAACAGCTCGAACTTTCCTTCGCTCGCCGCGACCTGCGTCTTTGCCAGAATCGTCTGAATCTGCGCCTGGGTCAGCGGCTGAAACGTCCGCGCCGCTTCGATCGCCTGATCCAGAATCTCCGGCCTGTCGATCCCCGTAATCACCACCGACACCGGCTGCGACAGCCCGTAGTGCAGCGCGTCCATCGGCGTCACCGTCCCGCTGTCCAGGATGAAGTGGTCTCCGAACGTCTTCATGGCCAGCACGCCCGTGCCCTGCCGCAGTGCCACCGGGATCACCTCGTTCGTAAACGACCGGAAGTGCGCGTCCATCACGTTCACCGGCATCTGCACCGTATCGAACTTGAAGCCGTGCTTCTCCGCCATCTCGAACATACGCAGATGCACCGCGGGATCCTTATGCCCGGTAAAGCCGATAAAGCGGATCCTGCCCGCCTGCCGCGCCGCCATAGCCGCCTCCAGCGCACCGCCCGCCGCGAAGATCCGGTCCGGATCCTCCATCCGGATGCACTCATGGAACTGCACCAGATCGATCCTGTCGGTCTGCAGCCTCCCCATCGACTGCTCCAGCTGCCTGTTGTACTCGCTGCTGGTCCGGCCATCGATCTTGGTCATCAGAAAGACCTTCTTCCGGTACCCGTCCTTCAGCGCCTGCCCCATCCGCACCTCCGACAGGCCGTCGTTGTAGTCCCAGCAGTTATCCATGAACGTAATCCCGCGGTCGATCGCCGCGCGCACCAGCCGAATGCTCTCCGCCGGGTCCGCCTGCTTGCCGATATGGTATCCGCCCAGCCCGATCGCCGAAACCGTCTCGCCCGTCGTTCCCAGCGGCCGATAAAGCATTCCCGCTCCCTGCGGGCGGGTCCCGTTTCCTGCTGTCGCGGGCGTCTGCGCGCTCGCCTCACCCGCTGCCACCGCCACACCGGCCACCACCGCCGTCTTCAGAAACTCTCTCCGCTCCATGCGTCCCTCCAGGCTGTTCAGAGTGCGATGCGCGCAGATCACCTCAGGCAGCAGCTATTGCGCGATGTTCATCCCATAGATCGTCTCCAGCTCGCGCATACGATCGCGTATGAGCTGCAGATAGACCTGCCCGGCAACGCCTGGCGCGGCCGTCCCGTCCGGCCATGCCGCACGCGTTGCCTTCATCGCACTGTCGCGATAGCTCCGCCACACGTGCTCGGAGGCCTGCAGCGTCGTGAGCTGCGCCCGGTCGTGGCACAGCATCTGCAGGTTGTTATAGAAGATCGCATGGTCCTGGTCCGCATGCTCGCTGGCCTGCCCCATGCAGATGTTGTAAGGCTGCTGCGCGTTGAACTCGGCGGCGCACTCATTCTCCGCGGGCCCTTTCTCGCGCGCAACCGCGGCCTTCAGCGGTGCCTTGTAGATCTCGCGCTGCTTGACGGCTTGATCGAGGGGAAGCCCGATAATCGTCTCAAGCCGCGCTGGAGAGATATCCTCCGGAGCCGTCTGCGCACCGCACACGCAAGCCGCGAAAAACAGGGAAAGAGCCGCGAGCATCTTCATACGACGCAGCATACGCCCGCGGCGGCGCGTACACCTCCGCCCGGAGCCGTCAGCGCGCTGAAGCCCGCGCAATCAAGGTAGCCGAGTAAGCAGCGCCAAACCCGTTATCGATGTTCACTACCGTCACATTCGACGAGCACGAGTTCAGCATCCCCAGCAGCGCGGTGACTCCTCCAAACGAAGCTCCATACCCCACCGAAGTAGGCACCGCAATCACCGGTACGCCTACCAGCCCGCCCACCACCGAAGGCAGCGCGCCCTCCATCCCCGCGCACACGATCACCGCATGCGCATCCGCCAGCTTGTCCCGGACGGCCAGCAGACGATGCACGCCCGCCACCCCCACGTCATACAGCCTTGTCACCTGCACGCCGAAGGTCTCGGCCGTAATGGCAGCTTCTTCCGCCACCGGCAGATCACTCGTTCCCGCCGCCAGCACCGCGATGTGTCCCCTTTTCTCGCTGGCCGCACTCTGCCGAAAGGAAAGCGTCCGCGCCGTCGGGTGGTGGGCGGCCTCCGGGTGCGACGCGAGCACCAGCTCCGCCGTCTCCCCGGTCACCCGCGTCGCCAGCACATCCGACCCCGCCGCCACCAGGCTCTCGAAGATCGCCGCCGTCTGCTCCGGCGTCTTGCCTGCCGCGTAGATCACCTCCGGCAGCCCCGTCCGCAGCTGACGGTGATGATCCACACGGGTGTGCCCGAGATCCTCAAACGGCATATGGCGCAGCCGTCCCGCCGCATCCTCCGGCGTCAGCCTGCCTTGTTCCACATCGGACAGCACCTGCAACAACGCCACCGGAGTCACTTCGTCATCCCCTCCCGATACGCGGACATCGCCGCCTGCTGCACCGTCTTCAAGGCGACCTGGTGCTCGCCCGCCGCGCGCCGGCAATCCTCGAACTCCGGCTGCGCGTTCAGCTCTTCGCCTGCCAGCCGGCCTACCTTCACTCGCACCTGACCATATGCCGTCGCGACCTCAACGTGCTCCCGCTCGAGACACGACCGCCGCTCCACGCGCATGCGGACGCCCAGCGTACTGGTCTCGCGCAGCAGCAGCGCCTCGAACTTCAGTGCATCGCCTGGCGCGCACAGTACCGTGACCAGTGTGCCCGGACGCCCCTTCTTCATCACCACCGGCGTCAGCATCACGTCCAGCGCACCCAGCGCCAGCGCCTGCTCCGCAACGTACCCAATCACCTGCGGCGACAGATCGTCGAGTGCCGTCTCCAGCACCGCCACCGTCTCGCGTTCCTTCGCGGTCGTCGCCGCGCTCTCCGTGTCGCAGGTCTCACCGATCGTCAACCGCAGCACGTTGGGAAAATCCTTCGGGTTGCGCGTTCCAGCGCCATACCCGATCGTCTCCACCGCCATCGCCGGCTGGGTCCCGAACGTCGGCGCCAGCGCGCGCACCAGCGCCGCGCCCGTGGGCGTCACCAGTTCTTTCTGAAGGTGCGCCGAGTAGGTCGGCATCCCGCGTAACAGATCCGCCGTAGCCGGCGCAGGCACCGGAAACAGTCCGTGCGCGCACTGCACCATGCCGCCGCCCACATTCAGCGGCGAACTCGTCCACGCCCCGACGTCGAGGTGGTGGACACCCGCGCACGTCGCCACGATGTCAACGATGGCATCCACCGCCCCCACCTCGTGGAAGTGGATCTCCTCCACCGGCACGCCGTGAATCTTCGCCTCCGACGTTCCCATCAGCTCGAACGCGTGGATCGACATCCGCTTCACCGGCTCCGCCAGTTCCGAGCTCTCGATCAGCATGCGAATCACATTCAGCGAACGTCCATGAGTGTGCGCGTGCGCCTCATGCGTGTGTTCATCGACGTGCGTATGCGCGTGCCCGGTTTTGTGTGAGTGCTGCG
>CAXTVJ010000006.1:85049-109802 GCA_964247715.1 uncultured Acidobacteriaceae bacterium
TGCGTGTGTTCATCGACGTGCGTATGCGCGTGCCCGGTTTTGTGTGAGTGCTGCGTCTTCGGGTGCTGCGAGTGCGTCGCCACCGGCTCAGGCGAGCGTTCCTGCTGCGCAAACCCGCCCTCATCCTCGTTCGGCTCGGCCACATGCGTGTGGAACAGATCGTCGGCATCCTCCGCCAGCCGATCCCCTTCCATCACATGCACCTTCGTCGCCATAATCCCGCTGCGATCCACCGTCTCGAACCGCAGCGACGCACCCAGTCCCAGCGCGTTCACCGCATCTTCCAGCACCGTTCGCGGCACGCCCGCATCCACCAGCGCGCCCAGAAACATGTCGCCCGCTATCCCGGCGAAGCAATCCAGATAAGCCACTCGCATCGATTAACCCGATCTCTCTCAGCCTGCCTCTACGCCGTCCGGGCCGCCGCAATCGCGGAAACCGGCAGCACTTCATTCATCGAACCCGACCGGTACCCCTGCGTATCCAGCGTCGTATATTTGAACCCCGCCGACTTCAGCGCCGCCGTCATCGCCTCCAGCACGCCCAGGTCAAGCGCTCGCGCCAGATCCTCCCGCGCAATCTCGACCCGCCCCAGATCGCCATGGTGCCGCACCCGAACCCGGCGGAAGCCGAGCGCGTGCAGCGCCTCTTCCGCGCGCTCCACCTGGCTCAAATTCTCCGCCGTCACCGGACGCCCGTACTCGATCCGCGACGAAAGACACGCGCTCGCCGGCTTGTCCGCCAGCGTCAACCCGGCCGCCCGCGCCAGCGTCCGAATCTCCGGCTTCGTCAAGCCGGCCTCGGCCAGCGGAGCCAGCGCGCCATGCAGCTTGGCCGCCTGCTGCCCCGGGCGAAACTCGCCCACATCGTCCAGATTCATCCCGTACGCCAGATGCGCGAAACCCAGCCGCGCCCGCGTCGCCTCCATCTGCGTAAACAGCTCGTCCTTGCAGTGGAAACACCGCTGCGCATCGTTCTTTGCGTACTCCGGGTTCTCGAGCTCCGCCGTATGCAGAATCTCGGTCGGAATGCCGTGCTCCGCCGTAAACTCGAGCGCCGCCTGCAGCTCCTTGCGCGGCAGCGAGGCCGAGTCCGCGATCACCGCCAGCATCCCGCCGCCCAGCGCGCAATGCGCCGCCCACGCCAGAAACGCCGAATCCGTTCCGCCCGAGTACGCCACCAGCAGCGACGGCAACGCACCCAGCCGATCCTGCAAAGCCTTCGATTTCTCTTCCAGTGTCATGCTCGTCATTCAGGTTCCTTGGATGCAGCAGAGACGGTCGGAAGCTACCGGGCACAGTCCGGCTATCGCACCAGCGGCGGCAGCCGGTCGCTCGCGCCAAAAAGAAACACCGCGCCAATCACGAAACTGTACACCGCCGCCAGCGACGTCACGAACGTCTGCAGCCGCGGCCGCGCCACGCTGCCCGCGAAGATCCCCGACGCGCTCGCCGTCATCACCGAATTCATCACCAGCAATCCAAAAATGAAGCACAGCAGCCCCAGAAATCCCCTGCTCGTTCCGCCCAGATTGGCCGCCAGCAGAAACAGCAGCAGCTGCGAGGGCGTCTCCGCCCCCAGTCCGTGGATGATCCCCACCACAAACACCGAGCTCTTGTCATACACGAACCGAAACGGATCCGGCTGCGGCAGCTCCGGATTCGCCAGCTTCCGCACCCGCCAGCCCGCATACCGCGCGCCCGAGATCAACAGCGCAATCCGGCTCCGCGGAATATGGTGGTGCCCCGGCAGCGAACCCGCCTCCCGCCGCCGCACAAATGTCCACAAGACATACAGCGACAGCACAATCAGCGTCGCCCCCACCAGCCGCTCGCCGATCGCATCCAGATGCGCCGGCAGCGAAAGATGCAGAAAGATCACCGCGCACCCCAGCACCGCGATCGTCAGCGCATGGCCCAGCGCATACAGAAAGCCAAGCCCCATCCCCTGCCGCCAGCCGCGCTGCACGCTCGTGATATCCGTGATCGCCGCCAGATGGTCGTAGTCGAAGCCATGCCGCAGGCCCAGCAGCAGACACGAAACAAGCGCAAGTTCAAGGGTTCCCGACACCATCACTCCAGACCGAATCCGGTTTTTCCATCCAGACTCAGTTCAGACGCCCCAACCCGCCCGGCGGACGCATGCCTCTTCCATCATCGCATCCGACGCGCCTGCTCCGGCCGAAGCACTCAGCCCTCCGTCAGCCGCGGCTGCCGCTCCTTCAGCTCCAGCAGCAGCGCTTCCACCGCGTCACTCTGCTCCAGCGCGGCGAACCGCTCGTCCAGCGTCTCCGCCGTCGCCACCGCCAGCATGGTCCGCGCCGCCGCATTCTCCGCCTCCGCCCGGTCCACCTTGCTCGTCAGCCGCTTCAAGCTCCGCTCGGACGCACCGTGCTCCAGCAGCGCCCCCTCGCTCGCCGCCTTTGCTCCCGCCCGGCTCCGGCGCAGCCGCGTCGCAAGCAGATCGAGCGCGTGCTCCGTCTCCGTCAGCTTCGTCTGCAGACGTGTGTACGCCCCGCGCAGCGTCTCCGTCTCCGCCGTCTGGTCGGCAAGCTGCTGGCCGAAGTTCCCCGCCATCCGCTCATGCGTCAGCGCCCGTTCAAGCGCCGCCCGCGCCAGGTCCTCCTGCCCCTTGCTCACGGCCAGCTCCGCCTTGCGCAGCCACTGCGCACGCCCGTCATCCTGCTCCGCCTTCTTCTTCTGCAAAAGATGCTGGTCCGCGATCGCAATCGCCACCTGCGTCTTCACCTGCATCAGCTGGTTTTCCATATCCAGCACCAGCTGCCGCGCCAGCTTCTCCGGATCCTCCGCCTTCGCCAGCACGTCGCTCACATTCGCCCGCAGCAGCGTAGAAACCCGCTCCAGAAGTGTCATCGCCTTCTCCTCCTACCAACCGTGCCCAAACAACCGCAGCAGACTCAGCACCACAAACACCGTCAGCAGCCCGCGCCCCAATCCAAACCGCCGCCGAGACCCATAGCCGCCGCACCCGCATCCGTACGGCGACCCGCCATAGCCATAACCCCCGCCACCCCATACCCCGCGCCGGCGATACCCGCCGAACCGGAAAGGCAGTTCCATCAAACGCACAATCCCGCGCACAAGTGCAAGGATCAACACCACCACCAGAATCAGCAACAAAGACATCCCACACATCCTTCCGCAATCCACACAGAATCAGGAAGCCCGCGCCCGTCCGCTCTCCTGCATACAGACTGGCGCGGGCTCGCAATCACCGCGCCTCACCGTCGAGATCCACCCGCGGCTTCATCGCCTTCACATTGCTCATCAGCTCGCTCATCTTCATCCCGCTCAGCGCCTCGAACAGCGCCGGCACCTGCGCCGCGATCTTCGTCATATCGCCCGTCAGCTTATTCACGCCCGTATGCTCATCACCCCCGGTAGACACAATGGTGATCTTGTCCACATTCGCCAGCGGCTCCGCCATCGCGCGCACCACCTCCGCCATATTGCTGATCAGCTTGTCGACCACCGCAGCCTGCGTCCACTCCTGGTACGCCTCGGCCTTCACGTTCATCGCCTTCGCCTCCGCCTCGCCCTTCGAGAAGATAATGTCCGCCTCGGCCGAGCCCTGCAGCCGCGTCACCGCCGCCTGCGCCTCGCCCTGCGCCCGCGCCGCAGCCGCCCTGCCCTCCGCCTCAATCGTGATCCGCGCCTTCTCCGCCGCCGCAATGTTCTGAATGCGCCGCGCCTCAATCTCCGACTGCTTCAGCACCGTCGAGATCAGCTCCTTCTCATGCCGCAGAATCTCCGCGTCCTGCACCTTGATCTGCTGCTCCTTCTCGATCTGCAGCACCTTCACCTGCTCCGCCACCACCTGCTGCTGCATCACGTTCGTCTGCAGCTCATAGGCCTTGTCCGCCTGCGCCTCCTGGCGCCGGCTCTGCTCCGTATACTGCGCCTTCTGGATCGCCAGATCGCGCTGCGCCTCCGCCTGCTTACCCAGCGAAAGCGTCTCCGCAATTACCCGGTCCTGGTCCGCGCCCGCCTTCGCAATCGCCGCCTCCCGCAGCGCATTCGCGCGCCGAATCGCCGTATCGCGCTCGGCCTCCGCCGCCGCAATCTCCGCGTCGCGCCGAATCCGCGCCACCTCCGGCCGCCCCATGTTGGTGATGTACTCGTTCTTGTCCCGCACCTCGCGGATCGTGAAGCTCACCACTTCCAGCCCCATCTTCGACATGTCGTCCACGCACGTCGACCGCATGCGCTCCGCCACCATCTCCGGCTCCTTCACGATCTGCTCCACCGTCAACTGCCCGATAATCCCGCGCAGATGCCCTTCCATCACCAGCCGGATCAACCCCTCGCGCTGTTCCGGCGACTTCGACAGAAACTGCTCCGCCGCCGTCAGAATCGACTCGTTATCCGACCGCACCTTGATCTGCGCCACCGCCTCCACCGTGACCGCGACGCCCTGCCGCGTATACAGATCCTGCTGCGGCGCCACGTCGAAGCTCATCAGCTCCAGCGTCAGCTCGCGATACGTCTCCACCACCGGAAAGATCACCGCGCCGCCCGACTTGATCACCCGCGGCTGACGAAATCCGTAGACGATAATGGCCTGGTTCGGCCCTGCCTTGCGAAACATCCGAGCCAGCGCCATCAGCAGCATCAGCACACACACCACCGCCAACCCGACCACCACCACCACAACCGGCGTCACCATAACATCCCCTCTAAACCCAAACTGTTAGAACCACCAGGCGAAACTCGATACCCCACGAAGTGGCGCCCGCCCGGCGCCAGGGCGCACTTGCCTCTAGCCATCCACAATCCCCTCCAGCGGAGCCACATACGCCACTCCCCGCGCATACCGCAGCACCACCACCTCGGTCCCGCGCGCAATCGCCTCACCCGTTTCGCTCCGCGCCGGCGACCCGCGCCGCGCCTCCAGCTGCGTAAACAAGATCTCGCCGACGCCGCCGCCCGCGCGAATCTCATCCGAAACCCGCGCCACTACGCCATCCATGCGCGTCGCCTCCGGGTCGAGCACCCGCTCCCGCGGCAGCAGCAGCTTGAACAGCGCCACATACAGCAGCCCCGCCGCCAACAGCCCGGATGCGACAGCAGCCAGCAGCACCAGCGCCATCCCCAGCGGGCTGTAGTTGTGCAGCAGATAGCCTGCCCCGCCAAACCAGCACAGAAACGCCGGCAGCGTAAACCCGTTCAGCGCCGAGATATGCCCCGGCTGCCGCATAGGCGCATGCCCCGGCAGATGAAGGTGCCCAACGTGCAGCCGTCCCAAGCCCGAAAAGACCGCCAGCACACTCAACACCAGCCCCAGCACAAAGCAGGTCAAATACACCGTATTCATCGCGAGACTCCCTTCCGCCCTGCCTTCTTTCGCGCCGGCTTCGCTGTCTCTAGCGCAAGGCCAGCCGCAACCGGCCCCGGCGCAACAACCGAAACCGGTGCCAGCGCCGCGCGCAGCCGCTCCGCCAGTCCCGCCGTCTTCAGCACCTGCTCCAGCAGCAGCAGGCACCCGCGCGAATCCTCATGCTGCGCAATCGCCAGCAGTGCCCGGCAAAGCTCCGCATCGCGCCGGCCAAAGCGGTCCGCGCCCGCCACCAGCCAAAGATCCAGCGTGTCGTCCTGCACCTCAACCGTCCGAAGCTCTGCCTGAAAGTCTTCCGGATCGTCCACCAGAAACCCCGGATGCACCTTGAAGAACTTCGCCAGCGAAAGCCGCGTCGTATTGGTCAGGTGCGGCCGCGCCCCCGACTCGATCTGCGAAAGATAGGACTGCGAAATCCCGCGACCCTTCATCTCCTCCGTCATCGCCCGCACCATCTCCTGCTGGGTCATCGCACGCGTCAGCCCGCGCAGCGACCCCTCCACCTCGCGCAGATACCGAATCTTGTCCGAAAGCTTCATCTCGCCCGCAACCCCGTATTACGATCCGCAATAACAATATCGCCATTCGCAATAGCCGTCACGAGAAATCGAGAGCTGAATTCCCTATCCGGGAACCCGCCGCCCGCGAAGGTACACTAGGCGTCCCGCTCTACACCACGGAACGCCTCGTTCATTTTTTTTGTCATCGCCCAGCGCAGGGGAGAGATCTGCTTCACCCTGCCCACGTCCCACACCCGGGACGGCAACTTACTGGTCGGGGCGGAGGGATTCGAACCCCCGACCCTCTGCTCCCAAAGCAGATGCGCTACCAGGCTGCGCTACGCCCCGACGCCTCTAGACTAACGCAACCAAAGCGACATCCGGCCCCTAACGCACACCCGCGTGCAGCAGATGGCCCACGCCCACCAGCAGCCACGCCGCCAGCACCAGCGGGATCGCCGCCAGCCCCGCCAGCACCAGACAGACCCCGGCCAGCATCAGCCAGCTCCCGCGCGTATGCTGTGCCGGCGCATGGATCGACTCTTCCAGCAGCCGGTAGTTGCGCCGGTTCGCCCGCCAGCCGATATCGAACAGATTCCCCAGAATCGGTACCGACCCCGCCACCGTCTCGATCGCCACATTCAGCACCATGCGCGCCACCGTCACCTTCGGCACGCCACGCACCCACGCCGCCACAATGATGATCGACGACGCCAGCCCGCCCACGATGTCGCCGATTCCCGGGATAAATCCCACAATCCCGTCCAGCCCAAACCGGATCGGCGTCCCCGGAACCCGCAGGAAGTCGTCCAGCAGATGCGACAGCCTGTCGAGATTCACGTCGCTGAACACATCCGCCCCGCGCCGGGTCCGCGGCGGCAGAATCTCCGGTTTCGCCGTTATCGCCATGCATATGGGATGCGCCCGAACCGCCCCATGCGCTATACTGACAACGATACGGCGGCTATAGTTCAGTGGCAGAACGCCGCTCTGTGGCAGCGGATGTCGTGGGTTCGAAACCCACTAGCCGCCCCAATCACCCCTCCCAACCTTCCGTATCCGGCTGATCGCATGACCGACGCGTCCCCCAATCAGCCGCGCCGTGTGTCGAGCGCGCCGGCACGCCTCTTCGCCGGAACCTCCGGCTGGGCCTACCCCACGTGGAAGCCCGGCTTCTACCCGCCTAAACTCCCGGCGAAAAAATTCCTCAACTTCTACGCCTCCCAGCTCACCTCCGTCGAGGTCAACTACACCTTCCGCAGCCTTCCTTCGCGCACCATGCTCGAGGGCTGGCTCGCCGAGACCCCGCAGGCCTTTCGCTTCTCCTTCAAAGCTCCGCAGCGCATCACCCACTTCGCTCGCCTGCGCGACTGCGAACCCCACATCGAAGCTCTGCTCACCGCACTCGCCCCCGCGCGTGAAGCCGCCAGGCTCGGCCTGATCCTCTTCCAGCTTCCGCCAAACTTCAAGGCGGATCACGCTCGCCTCGCCGCCTTCCTCGCCATTCCCGCGCTCCGCACCCAGTCCATCGCCTTCGAGTTCCGCCACGAAAGCTGGTTCAGCCCCGCGATCACGGCGCTCCTCGAAGACCGCCAGGCCGCCCTCTGCATCGCCGACACCGACGACCTCCAGAGCCCCGAGCTCCACACCGCCGCCACCCACACCTCCTTCCGCCTCCGCCGCGATGGCGGCTACACCCGGGGTGAACTCGCCGCCTTCGCCCAGCGCTTCACCAAACTTGCGCAAACCCGCGACGTTTATGTTTACTTCCGCCACCAGGACGAGCCCACCGGAGCCCTCAACGCCCGCGACTTCCTCCACCTCGCCGGCGTCGCGCCCCAACCAGAGCCCGTCGCGTGAAGCCGTTCCACCCCACCCCCTTCCATCCCCGCCCCTGGCTCGCCAGCGGCCACATCCAGACCATCGCCGGCAACTTTCTCCGCCGCACCGACACCCTCCCGCCCTCCACCCCGGAGCTCGTCGAGGTAGCGCCCGCACACGACGGCATCATCGCCACCCAGGTCCTCTGCCGCTGCCACTGGCAGCCCGCAGAGGTCCGCGCCGAACGCCTCACCGTCATCCTCCTCCACGGCCTCGAAGGCTCGTCTGAATCCCAATACGTCGTCGGCAACGCCAAGAAACTCTGGCGCGCCGGCTGCAACGTCGTCCGCATGAACATGCGCAACTGCGGCGGCACCGAAGCCCTCTCGCCCACGCTCTACCACTCCGGCCTCTCCGCGGACGTCGGCGCCGTCCTCACCACGCTCGCCGCCCGCATCGGCCTCGCGCGCTTCGCCCTCTGCGGCTACTCCATGGGCGGCAACCTCGTCCTCAAGCTCGCCGGTGAGCTTGCCGCCCAGGCAAGCTCGCACGGTGACATTCAGATCCCGCGCCTGCTCGCCGTCGCCACCGTCTCCCCCGCGCTCGATCTCTCCGCCTCCGCCCACGAGCTCCACCGCCCCGTCAACCGCCTCTACGAGCGCCGCTTCCTCCGCAACCTCGCCGCCCGCTTTCGCCGCAAGGCCGCCCTCTTCCCCGCGCTGTTTGACCCCACCCGCGCCGACGGCCTCCGCTCGCTCATCGAGTTCGACGACCGCATCACCGCCTTCTACGCCGGCTTTCACGGCGCCGAGGACTACTACTTCCGCGCCGCCGCCGCCCGCGTCCTCCACCGCATCGCCGTCCCCACCCTCATCCTCCACGCCCAGGACGATCCTTTCGTCCGCATCACCCCGGAGAGCCGCGCCGCCATCGCCGCCAACCCCAATCTCCTCCTCCTCGAACCCGCCCACGGAGGCCACTGCGCCTTCCTCGAACGCGCCATCGGCCCCGCAAACGACGGCTACTGGGCCGAATCCACCCTCCTCGCGTTCCTCAAATCTCAAGTACAGGAAGCAGGGATCAGGTAGGGCCTCACCGCCCTGCGATAATCCCTACATGCACGCAGACTGGTCCGCAGAGTGCACGCACGACGACCCCGTCCTCGTAGTCCCCTGGACGCTCGACCCGGAAGACCCCGGGTCCGCCTCGGCGAGTCCTTTCGTCGACCTCCGCGAGAACCCCTACGACCTCGACCACATCCCCGAAGCCGAGCAGCATCCCGCGCTCCTCCACGCCCTGCGAGCCCTGAACGCCCAGCGTTCCCCCGTATTTTCGGCGAAATGCGACGTATGGCCGCTTGAGCAGGAAGAGCGCGACACCCTCCGCCTCCACCTCGACCTCACCCCCGAGGAGTCCACCCACGGCTTCGCCTCGTACCTCGACCTCCTCTGGCGCGACCGCGCCCTCTTCGCCTCCGCGCACCAGCAGGAGACCCGCCTCGAACGCCTCACCCGCCTCGCCGCCTCGATCGACGCCCGCTATGCCGCCCTCGAGTGCATCCTCCGCCCCGCCATCCTCGACTTCACCGGCCCCCAGGAAGGATTCGCCTTCACCCTCTACCTCAAAGCCCTCGGCACCGACCCATCCCACGCCCACGAAAACTGGTCCCGCGCCCTCGAAGCCGTCACCGCGCTCCTCCGCAGCCGCGACTTCGCCGCCGCCTGACTTGGCAGTCCCTTTTCCATCCGGCCCAGCCCGCTACAATACGCACAGGACGCCACCCGCGCATAGCTCCCAGCCGTGCCGCGCACGGGCGAGTAGCTCAATCGGATAGAGCACGAGCCTTCTAAGCTCGGGGTTGCAGGTTCGATCCCTGCCTCGCCTACCAAAACTGTTCCTGATGTGCGAACGTCCTGCTCGTTCGTTTGGGAGGCGCAGAGACGGCAGCCGTTCACGGTGGAACAGATCGATTGCGTAAGGCTTCTCGGGTAGAAGATCACTCTGAGGCTAACCAGCGAAAGGGCACTTTTCCAGGCTTTCGTGAGCGAGTTGAGTCAGCGACTCGAATGTCATCTCAAGCCTCCAGATAAACCTCACCCGCCACCCGCTCCGGCTTCGAATCATCCTTTCGCCCGGTCGCATGCCGCACCCCCGCCAGCGCCATCAGCCCCAATGCCAGCGCCGACACCCCATCCCATCCCCAGTGCGCCCATATCTCGCTTGAGAGCCACGACCCCGCCGCGCCGCCCGCGAAGTACGTCACCATGTAGACCGTATTCAGCCGGCTCCGCGCGGAGGGCACCAGCCCGAAGATCCGTGTCTGGTTCGCCACCTGGGTCATCTGCTGGCCCACATCCAGTACCAGGACCCCCACCACCAGCCCCGCCACATGCATCCACCTGGGCGCATGCATCGCCACCGCCACCCACAGCATGAGGTACGAGACCGCCAGCACCAGCAGCCCCACCTTCACCACCCACCTTGACCCATGTTGATCCGCCAGCTTGCCCGCCAGCGGCGCCACCGTCGCCCCCGCCGCGCCCACCACGCCAAAGCTCCCCGCCACCCCCGCGCCAAGTTTGTAATGCTGCTCCAGCAGAAACGCCAGCACCGTCCAGAAGCAGGAGAACGCCGCGAACGCCAGCGCCCCCACCACCGCCGCCTCACGCAGCAGCGGTTCTGTCCGCACCAGCGTCAGCAGCGACCGCATCGTCCCCGCGTAGCTCATCTTTTCCCCGGGCTCAAGCACCGGCATCTTCTTCCGCAGCACCGGCACCAGCGCCAGGTTCAGCAGCGCCGCCACCACGAACACCCACCGCCATCCGTGGATCTTGCTCACCCATCCGGCGAACGTGCGCGCCAGCAGAATACCCAGCAGCAGCCCCGTCATCACGATGCCGACCGCGCGTCCCCGCTGCGCGTTGTCGACCAGATCGGGCGCGATTGGCAGCACCACATGCGTCACCGACGCGAACAGCCCGATCAGCACGCTCGCCCCGATCAGCAGCGGCAGCGTCGGCGCGAGCGCGGTCAGCAGCAGCGCTACCGACACCGCGCAGAACATCTTCATGATCAGCCCGCGCCGCTCCAGCATGTCGCCCAGCGGCACAAAGCACAGCATGCCCAGCGCGTAGCCCACCTGGGTCGCCACCGCGACCAGACCCACCGACGCGGCCGTACTCCCGAAGCTGTGCGCCATCTCCGACAGCAGTGGCTGATTGAAGTAGATCGACGACACGCCCACCGCGCACGCCAGCCCCAAAAGACGAAGCGGAGCCGGCCCCCTGGCCCGCTCCGCTGCACCCGCTTTCGATTCCGTCAACGCTGTCTCCACACTGTCAAGGATGCCCGAAGCGCAGCCCGCGCTTCTTACTGGTCTTTCGAAGTATGGAACAGAGCATGGTTGATATCCGGCCAGAACTCCCGGAACATGAACGAAAGCGCATCGATCCCGAGATCCGTTCCCCACTGGTCCAACGTGTTGCCGACCGTCCGCTCCTGATGCGGATAGTAAAGATTGGAGATTCCGGCGGCCACCCCCGAACCCGCGACCTCGGAGATGTTGAAGACCTCTTTCCCGGAATCCGAACGCGTAATCACAACCCGCGACAGCGAGTAACCCGCCCGCTTGATGAATCCCCCGTGGCCCAGCGTGTAAAAACGCGTATCTTCCTTCGTCAGCACTGGCACGACGAATTCCACCATCTCGTTCTCGACCGTCTGATCCACGAAGTCGTGCCAGAAGTAGCGGCCATAGCCCACGCCGCCGTGCCCGAACTCCGGATCCGCGTTGGTCCCCAGATGGTACCCCGCCAGCACCGCCGGAATCACCAGCGAGCTGTAGTCGAAGGAATCCTGCGCGGACGTGATGAACTTATCTTTCACCGTCTGCGGCGGCAGCTTCGTATCCGCATTCACCGCGCGGAAGTTGGGAATGATGCCCAGAATGCGCTTCGATTGATCGTTCGCGTGTGACTGTCCCGGCACATTCGTCGGACCGCCCGGCGTCTGCTGGGTCGGCTGCTGCGGTTGACCCTCGGGATCGACAGACGAAGAGACCCCCGCATCCGGCGCATCCGGCAGCACGGCATCGACCTGCTGCGCGGCGAGTTGGTTGACCAAGATCAGGGCGAAGGCCATGGCGGCGACAAGGCCCGACAGCTTACGAAGACAAGACAATCCCATATCCACCTTGAACGGACTCCTGCGCCGATCGTGCGCGATAGACGGTTAGACGTTGGAGTAGGCCCAGGCAGACAAAGATTCGTAGCCTTTTTCGCACGGTGCTCATGACGACTTCGTCATGATGGCTTGACAGCCTGCCGTAAGATGGTGCGATCCCGAGTCCAGAGCTTCCATGCGCCTGAATCGCTCCTCCTGTCCGTGCCGCTGGCACTGCTTTCGCACCGCGCGCCCGCTCAGCCCATCTCCGCATGCGGCCCGCCGCCCGCCGTCCTCAAGAGCGCGCAACCCAACATCTTCTCCGAGCAGCAGAGCAGTGGCTGGGCGAAGCGATGGCCGAACAGCTCGAACGGCGTCACCGTCCGGTGCGCGACCCCGCGCTCAACGCCTCCCTCGAACACATCGGGAGCCGCCTCCTGGCAGTGCTGCCGCCCTCCCAGTTCAGTTTCGCTTCGTGCTTCTGGACTCCTCGGAGATCACCGGCTCTTCGCTCGCCGGCGTACGCATCTACATCAACCGCAAGCTGGTTGCCGGCGCGCGCAGCGAGGACGAGGTCGCCGGCGTCATCGGACATGAGATGGGCCACATCCTCACTCATCAGTTCGCCATTGAAACGACCGCCGATCTGCGCCGTCTTCTTAACATCGCTTCGGTCGGCGACCGCGCCGACATCTTCCGCAAGTTCCAGCAGCTTACCGACGCGCGCGAACACGACAAAGGGAACGGGCGCACCGAGACCGACGACGATCAGGACCAGGCCGATCGCGTCGCCGTCTATGCGGAGGCTGCCGCCGGCCATCGCCCCGCGGCCTGTGCAGAGTTCTGGGATCGGGTGAACTTCAGCAACGGCAACGCAGGGTCGCGGCTCGGCGACCTCTTCGGCATACCCGCCCCGGCCAGAAGCGCCTGCGCCGCATTCGCGGGATCGTCGCGGCCCTGCCCCCTTGGCTGCACAGCGCCCGAAAGCTCCGCCTCCGCCGAGTTCCTGCACTGGCAGGCGGCCGTGGTCGCCAACCAGACCGAGAGCGCAGCCGCAGAAGTGAAGCTTGACCCGCCGCTTCGTCTCGACCTCGACCTGCTGCGCTTCAGCCGCGACGGCCGCTACATCCTCGCAGCAGCGATATCAAATCGAAGCGGCAAGCGCGGCAAAGCCGGCCGAGATCGCAGCCCACTGACTTACGGCCGCCGCTCCACCCGCAGCCGCACCGGCCCGCGCGGACGAAGCGACACCGAAGGCTGAATCGCGATCCTCTCCGGCGCTCCCGCAGCCTGCGAAAACCGCCATCCCTGTGCGATTCCCGCCACAATCAGCGTTCCTTCCATCCACGCCAGCCCCTCGCCGATGCACTGCCGTCCACCCGCCCCGAACGGAAAATACGCATGCCGCGGCCGCGCCGCCTTCGCCTCCGGCAGAAATCGCTCCGGGTCGAACCGGTCCGGCTTCGCCCACCAGCGCGCATCGCGCTGCACCGCATACTGCGGCGCCAGCAGGATCGTCCCGCGTTCCACCTTCACCCCGCGAAACTCATACGCCTCCGCCGCCGTCCGCGCCGTCACCCACACCGGCGGATACAGCCGCAGCGCCTCCGCGAACACCCGCTCCGCCATCCCCAGCCGCCCGTAATCCGCCGCCGCCGGAGCCCGTCCGCTCAGTACCTCCAGACACTCCGCCGCCAGCCGATCCTGCGTCTCCGGCTCCCGCGCCAGCAGCCACGCCGCGAAGCTCAGCGCGTTCGCCGTCGTCTCATGCCCCGCCAGCACGATCGTCAGACACTCATCCCGCACCTGCTCATCGCTCATGCGGCCGCCGTCTTCATCCTCTGCCCCCAGCAGCATGCTCAGCAGATCCCCGCGATCCCCCGGAGCCTTCCGCCGTTCCGCGATCATGCCGTAGATCAGCCGGTCCAGCCGCTCGCGCCCGCGCCGGATCTTCGCCATCACCCCAAACGGAATCCTCTGCAGCGCACTCGAAAACGGCAGAAACGCCAGCGGCAGAAAGTACTGAAACGAGTCCACCGCCTCCGCGATCTCATTCACTTCCGTGTCGAAATCCGTGTTGAACAGCGTCTTGCCCACGATCCGCAGTGCCAGCAGCAGCATCTCCGCCCGCACATCGAACTCACTCCCGTCTACCCACCCGGAGATCATCGCCTCCGTCGCCGCCGCGATCGTCTCCCCGTACGCCGCAATCCGCTCGCGATGGAACGCCGGCTGTGCCAGCCGCCGCTGCCGCATATGCAGCGGCTCCTCGCTCGTCAGCAGACCCTCGCCCAGCACCGCCTTCGACCGCTGCATCACCAGGTTGCGATGGTGGTGCCCCGCATCCCGCACCAGCATCTCGCCCACCAGCTCCGGATGATTGCACTGCAGCACCGGGCGTCCCGGCGCGCGAAAGAACACCAGATCCCCATACTTCCGGGCGTTCTCCCGCAGAAACGTCGCCGCATCCATCCGGAACGCCTCGCCGCTCACCACCCGCGGCCACAAGCCCGGCCCCGCCGGCGTCCGCCCATCCCTGCGCCACTGTATCTCCGGCCCGCCAGACGTCATGCCACCAGTCTATGGACATCCGTCACCAGGTCGGGCGCCCCACCCTCACGAACTGAGGGCAGGTTTGACCCCACCAATCCTTCCCGGCGATACACTCAACTCCAGACCCATGAAGCGCATCGGTATACTGCTCTCCGGACGCGGCTCGAACTTCCTCGCCATCCAGCGCGCCATCGCCGACGGCACCCTTCCCCACGCCGAAATCGTCCTCGTCCTCTCCAACAAAGCCGATGCCCCCGGCCTCGAGGCCGCCCGCGCCCTCGGCCTGCCCGCCGCCCACATCTCCGTCGCCGGCCGCACCCCCGAGCAGCGCGACGAGGAGTTCATCGCCCGCCTCCGCGACGCCCAGGTCGATCTCGTCTGCCTCGCCGGCTACATGCGCCTTATCTCACCCGCCTTCGTCGCCGCCTTCCCCGACCGCATCCTCAACGTGCACCCGGCGCTGCTGCCCAGCTTCCCCGGCCTCGACGCCCAGCAGCAGGCCCTCGACTTCGGCGCCAAAGTCGCCGGCTGCACCGTCCACTTCGTCGACGAGCGCGTCGATCACGGCGTCATCATCCTCCAGCGCGCCGTAGACGTCCTCGACACCGACAATGCCGATACCCTCGCCGCGCGCATCCTCGCCGAAGAACACCAGGCCTACCCCGAAGCCATCCGCCGCGTCCTCTCCGGCCAGTACCGCACCCAGGGTCGCCGCTACCTCCACACCTGAGCCTTACTCTGTGTCTCTCCGTGCGCGTTCTCTTGTGCTTTCCTTCGTCCCTGGCCCTAAAACGCCCCCTGCGGAGCCGGAAACCGGTACATCAACAGCCCCAGCGCAAACAGCAGCAGCACAAACTGCACCATCGTCTTCGTGCTCGGCTTCTCCGCGAAATCACCCTTCCACAGCCGCCAGCCCATCCCCACGGCCACAAACAGAAACGTCCACTCGCGCAGCCACCCGAAGAAGATCAGCGAAGACGCCAGCACCAGCCACCGCTGCGTCCGGTCCAGCGCATACGTCGCCTGCGCCCCGTCCAGCCCCAGCACCGGCACCAGATTGAAGACGTTCAGCCACGCCGCCACATGCGCCAGCGCCGCGAACAGCGGGTCTTGTGTCCACACCGCCAGCCCCGCAAACACCAGCGCCGAGATCAGCCCGAAGAACGGCCCCGCCAGAGCAATCCCAGAAAGCGCCTCCAGCGACATCCCCTGGCTGTACCAGCGCACATACGCGCCCAGCCCCGGCAGAAACACCGGCAGATCCACCTTCAGCCCGCGCCGCCGCGCCGCCACATAGTGCCCCATCTCATGCACCAGAATCGACAGCGTAAACCCCAGCGCAAACGGCCACCCGAACAGAACCCAGTACAACGCGAAAAACCCCAGAAAGCTCAGCAGAAACTTCAGCTTGAACAGCAGAAACAGGTACGTCTTGATCTTCGCCAGGAAGAACAGCACCGGTGCCAGCGGCCCCAGCCGCCGCGTCCACTTCTGCTTGTTCTCATCCTCGGCCCGCAGCCGCGCATCGAGCGCCGCCACCTTTCCCTCCACGGCCTCTGCCTGCTTCGTCCCTGCCGGCAGCCACTCCAGCGCCTCGCGCCAAACCTCCCGCGCCGCCGCCCAGTGCTTCTCGCCTTCCTCCGCGGTCGCCCGCAGCGCAATCCCGCGCAGATGCCCGCTGTACACGATCGTCCCGCAATCCGGGCACGCCAGCGTCCCCGGCTGCAGATAATGGCTGCACTGCGGACAGTTATAGATCGGCTCGGGAACCGCCGGAGGCGGAGGAGGAATGGCGACGGTAAGAGGCGCTGCTTCGGACATACTCAACCCTAAGCATAGACCCCGAATCCAACCGAGGGTCGCGTGCGCGACGCCGTTGTCTCACCCCACCAAAACTCCGCACCAGCCGCCCACGCAGCCGCTAAGCCGACTGACCCGCCTGCGTCAGATCTTTTGCGTCGCCCAGCACCACCGTCACATTCGTCCGCCGCTGCCCGCGAAACACCGTCACCGTCACCGTATCGCCCGCGCGATGCGCATTCAGCGCCACACTCAGGTCCTGCGGCGTCGCCACATCCTGCCCGTCGATCGCCACAATCAGATCCCCGCCCAGCATCACCGGCGTATTCCCGTCGTACACCCGCTCGGTCCCGCCGCGCAGCCCGGCCTTTTCCGCGGCCCCGCCCGGCAGCACCCGCTCAATCAGAATCCCGTAGTCCACCGGCAGCCCGATCTGCGCCGCCACATCCGGCCCGATCGGCAGCGTCACCACATCCAGCGACGGCCGCCGCACCCGTCCATACTTCGCAAAGTCGTCCAGCACCGCCTTCGCCGTATTGATCGGAATCGCAAACCCGATCCCCGCCGACTGGTCCGACCCGTTCGACGCAATCAGCGTCGTGATCCCAATCACCTCGCCCCGCGAGTTCAACAGCGGCCCGCCCGAGTTCCCCGGGTTCACCGCCGCATCCGTCTGGATCGCATCCTCGATCGGGCTCCCGCTCTGCACCCCGATCGAACGAATCGCCGAGATGATCCCCCGCGTCATCGTCCCGCTCAGCCCGAACGGGTTGCCGATCGCATACACCCGCTGCCCCACCATCAGCCCCGTGCTGTCCGCCAGCGTCGCCGGCTGCAGGTTCGGCGCCGTAATGCTCAGCAGCGCCAGGTCATGCTGCTTGTCGACCCCGATCACCGTCGCCTTGTACTTATGCTTGTCGGAAAGCGTCACCTCGACCCGCTGCGCATTGTCGATCACATGGTTGTTCGTCAGGATCAACCCTTCGCGCGTCAGGATGAACCCCGATCCCTGGCCCTGCTGCGGCACCGGCCGGTTGAAGAAGTCGAACGCCACCGCCGTCGACGTGATGTTCACCACCGAAGGCAGCGCCTTCCGGTACACCGCAATATTCTGCTGCTCCTCCGTATCGAACGCCGGAGCCGCCGACGCCTCCTGCAGCTTGAAGCTTCCCAGCGGCCCGCTGATGTCGGTCAGCCGCGACCCATCCGCCACCGCCGCCCAGCTCCACATCCCTCTCCCCGGGATCGGGCCGTGCACCGCCCCATGCGTCGTCACGTAATAAAACGCTCCCAGCAGGAGCAGCACCAGCAACACCGGACGAGACTTCATCGCGCAACCCCTGCCAGGCTCAACACAGACTCGGGCCGCAAGTCGCCCCGCTCTCATTGTAGTGGGCGTCTCGGCTCAATCCTCCAGCCGCTCCAGACCGCGCTCCAGCAGCTCGTTCATCTCGCGGATCCGCGCCGCCGAAACCCCCGCCCAGACCTCATCCTCCACCCGCGCGAACACCGCATCCGTATACGCCAGCAGGCGTTCGCCCGCCGGCGTCAGCCGCGCCGTCACCAGACGTTCGTTCTCCGCATCCTTGCCCCGCACCACCCATCCCTGCTCCACCGCCCGCGCCATCATCGTCTGCGCGCTCTGCGGCGTCATGTGGCACGCCCGCGCCAGCTGCGCGCCGGTCGCCCCGGGGTGCTGCTTCACCTCATGCAGAAACCGTATCTGCGAGCTCGTCACGCCCTTCGCCCGCAGCTCATCGTCCAGACGCCCCTTCATCCCCGTCAGCATCCGCTTCAGCAGCTTGCTCGCGCGCCGGATCTCCTCCGCCCGCGACCGCCTTCCGCCCGATGCACCCTGCTTTCCTGAATCCATATCAGCTTCCTGATACTCTATCAGGAGACTGACATCCACCTGAACCCATGAGCGACAATCCCCAGGCACTCGAGGCCGAGTGGCGGCCCCGGCACAACCCCTGGGCCATCGCCCTCACCGTCACCCTCGCCACCTTCATGGAGGTGCTCGACACCTCCATCGCCAACGTAGCCCTCCCTCATATCGCCGGTTCGCTCGGTGCCTCGCAGGACGAAGCCACCTGGGTCCTCACCAGCTATCTCGTCAGCTCCGCCATCGTCCTGCCCATCTCCGGCTGGCTCTCGGACCGCATCGGCCGCAAGCGCTTCTACATGTCCTGCGTCGCGCTCTTCACCATCTGCTCCATGCTCTGCGGCCTCGCGCCCACGCTGCCCCTGCTTATCCTCGCCCGCATCCTGCAGGGCTTCGGCGGCGGTGGTCTCGCTCCGTCCGAGCAGGCCATCCTCGCCGACACCTTCTCCGTCGAAAAACGCGGCCAGGCCTTCGCCCTCTACGGCATGGCCGTCGTCGTCGCCCCCGCCATCGGCCCCACCCTCGGCGGCTGGATCACCGATAACTTCAACTGGCACTGGATCTTCTTCATTAACCTGCCCATCGGCCTCTTCTCGCTCTGGCTCTCCAACCGCATGGTCGAAGATCCACCCAGGATCAGAGAGCGCGGCAACGTCCGCAAACCCATCGACTTCACCGGTCTCGCCCTCGTCGCCCTCGGCGTCGGCTGCCTCGAGTTCTTCTTCGACAAAGGCCAGGAGAAAGACTGGTTCGGCGACGCCATGATCCGCACCGACTTCGTCGTCGCCATCGTCCTCCTCATCGCCTTCGTCTTCTGGGAGTGGAATCACCCCGATCCCATCGTCGATCTCAAACTCCTCAAGAACCGAAACTTCGGCACCGCCGTCTTCCTCCAGCTCATCCTCGGCATGGTCCTCTTCGGCTCAACCGTCCTCATCCCCCAGTACCTGCAGGTCCTGCTCGGCTACACCGCCGAACGCGCCGGCATGGTCCTCTCCCCCGGCGGCATCATCCTCGTCGTCATGATGGCCCTCGCCGGAAGACTCGTCGGCAAATTTGACCCCCGCCTCATGGTCTGTTTCGGCTACGCCGCCGTCGCCGCCGGCCTCTACAACCTCACCCGCCTCTCGCTCGAGTCCTCCTTCGGCACCATCACCCTCTGGCGCATGCTCCAGGTCGCCGCCCTGCCGTTCGTCTTCATCCCCATCTCCACCCTCAACTACGTCGGCGTGCCGCGCTCGAAGTCCAACCAGATCTCCAGCCTGTCGAACTTCGCCCGCAACCTCGGCGGCTCCATGGGCACGGCGCTCCTCACCACCTTCCTCGCGCGCACCGCCCAGACCCACCAGCAGCAGCTCTCCGCCAACGTCGTCGCCGGCTCCCTCCGCTACACCACCTATCTCGCCTCCATCTCCCGGATGCTCCGCACCCAGGGCATGAGCGCCGCGCAATCCATGCAGTTGGCCGCCGGCTACGCCTACCAGCAGATGCTTCGCCAGGCCTCCATGCTCGCCTACCAGAACGCCTTCTTCGTCCTCGCCGCCACCATCCTCTGCCTCACCCCGCTCCCCTTCCTCATGCGCCTCCCCGCCAAAGCCCATAAGCCCTCCCCCGAAGAGCTCGCCGCCCACTAACAGAGGCGCAACACGGATCAATGCCGATAAGGGCGAGATCAAGGCGGATTAATGCAGGGTAGGCCAATCGGCTCTTATCCCGCCCTGGTCGGCCCTGATCCGTGTTACGCCTCTTGGTCCTTCACTTGCTGTCGCAGGACCGATGTTGCGCCGACTCCCCTTCACCTCACTGGTCATACATACCCGCCGAAACCGTTCCGTTGCCCGAACACCAGCAGCAGCCCCACCTCCATCTCGGAGGCCCGCAGGTAGTGCAGCAGCTGCGCTTTAAATGCAGGCACGATCGCATCCGCAGTCTTCAGCTCCAGAACTACCAGCCCCTTGACAAATCCGTATGAAATGTCCCCGCCGGCACCTCATGAAACTTGACCGGTATCGGAACCTCCTCTTCCACCTGCAGCCCGGCTTCGCAAAGCGCAACCAGCATTGATCGTCGGTAAACCGACTCAAGAAAGCCAAACCCAAGCTCATTCGCCACCGCATAGAAAACCCCAATCACCCGGGAATTATTCTCCGCATGCAATCCACTGAATCCAGCATCATTCCCCATAAGATCCGCCCATATCCCGCTCTAATCGGCCCTGATCCGTGTTAAGCCTCTTTCGTTCTTGACCTTATCGTTCCTTCCGAAACCGGTTCGCCTTCACAAACTCCTCCCGCAGCTGGGGCGTCTTCAGGTTCTCCCGCACATAGGCCAGCTGCTGTTCCAGCGCAAACAGCGTTGCCCCGATCGCCTGCGTATTCGTCATCGCCACATCCCGCCACATGCTGTACGGACTCGCCCCCAGCCGCGTCATCTCCTTGAGCGCCCGCCCTCCAATCGCGCGAAACTCCTCCGCCAGCTCAGGCGCCTCCGCAAACTCATCCTCGAACATCGCCGACATCGCCGTAGAGACCATCTGCGGCAGATGGCTCACCCACGCGCAGATCCGGTCATGCCGCTCCGCCTCCACATCCATCATCCGGCAGCCAAACCGCGTCACCCACCCGCGCCACTCATGTTCCAGATCGCTGGTCGTCTCATCCACCGGCGTAAACAGCCACATCGCTTCCCGGAACAGCCCGGCTTCCGCAAGCGACGCGCCCCCGGACTCTTTTCCCGCCATCGGATGTCCCGGCAGCACCCGCGCCTTACCCGCCCCCGCATAGTGCGTCCGCGCCATCTCCGCGATCACCCGTTTCGTGCTGCCCACATCGGTCACCAGCGTCCGCGGGCCCAGCACCGGCGCCAGCTGATCCATCCAGTGCAGAATCGCCATCACCGGCACCGCCAGCACAATCAGATCGGCCTCTTTGCACACAGCCAGCGCTCGTTCTCCGGGCGCAATCGTCCGGTCCACCGCGCCCACCCGCTTCGCCTCCGCCGCCTCCTCCGCACTGGCGTCGACTCCCGCAATCGGCCCCGCAAACCCGCCCGCCCGCAACGCCAGCCCCACCGAAGCCCCGATCAGCCCCGTCCCGACAATCACCACCCGCTCAAACATCCTTCAGTTTTACTCCGAGCCGCAGCACCCGCGCCGCCCACCCGATCTGTCATCATGTCGTTGTGGCGGAAGAGCCGATCCTCGTACGCAAGCTCACCCACGCTCAGGGGAAGCAGGAGCAGCGCGCCTGGGCGGCTTCACTGACCGTCGCAGAGCGGCTCCAGGCAGCCGCCGCTCTCACCAGACGCCTCTATCGCATGCGGGGGATCGACATCGATGCATTCAAAACAGATCTCACTCCTCGCCGCATTCCTCGCCGCAAAGGTTGAGTACGCCGTCGTAGGCGGAGCCGCGGTAAACGCATACGGCTATCTCCGCGCGACCAACGATCTGGATCTCTTCATCCGGCCAACCGAGGAGAACGCACGCGCCGCCTTCCACGCGCTGCGAGCGCTTGGCGTTCCCCTTGAGGGGCTCGACGC
Organism: uncultured Acidobacteriaceae bacterium; assembly: GCA_964247715.1. Classification (GTDB taxonomy): domain Bacteria; phylum Acidobacteriota; class Terriglobia; order Terriglobales; family Acidobacteriaceae; genus Edaphobacter. The sequence goes on from CAXTVJ010000006.1 coordinate 106,665, forward strand.
CACCGATCTGCTCGATGACGAAAATCACCTGCGCTTCGGTCCCGATGAGGACCACATCGACATCCTCAACTCTATCGGCGAGATGCCCTTCGACCAGGTGTGGCTGAACCGCTTCGAAACCGAAGTAGAAGGTCTGAAGATCCCGTTCATCTCAAAGCCCGATCTCCTCGAAAACAAACGCCAGACCGGCCGCCTCCGCGACCTCGCAGACGTAGAAGAACTCGAGCGGCTTCCCGACATCGCACCAGAGCCCTGAAACCTACGCCACCGTCCGCCCCACCACCGGGGCCAGCAGCCGCAGCTGCGCCACCAGCTTGTCCAGCTGCTCCGGAAACAGGCTCTGCGCGCCATCGCTCATCGCTTTATCCGGGTTCGGGTGCATCTCCATCAACAGTCCATCCGCGCCCGCCGCGACACTCGCCAGCGCCATCGCCGGCACCAGGTCGCGTTTACCCACACCGTGCGACGGATCCGCAAACACCGGCAGATGCGTCAGCTTCTTCAGCACGGGGATCGCCGAGATATCCATCGTGTTGCGCGTATACGTCTCGAACGTCCGGATCCCGCGTTCGCACAGCATCAGGTCGTAGTTGCCGCCGCTCAGAATGTACTCCGCCGAGAGCAGCACCTCTTCGATCGTCGCCGCGATCCCGCGCTTCAGCAGCACCGGCATGCGCACGTGGCCCAGCTCCCGCAGCAGGTTGAAGTTCTGCATATTGCGCGCGCCCACCTGGAACGTATCGATATACGGCAGCATCAGCTCAATCTGCGAGATCTCCATCACCTCGGTGATCACCAGCAGCCCGGTCTCATCCGCCACCTCACGCAGCAGCTTCAGCCCCTCCAGCCCCATTCCCTGGAAGCTGTAAGGCGAGCTCCGCGGCTTGAACGCCCCGCCCCGCAGAAACTGCGCGCCCGCCGCCTTCGCCAGCTTCGCACTCGAAAGAATCTGCTCCCGGCTCTCCACCGAGCACGGCCCCGCCATGATGATCACCTGCTCGCCGCCGATCACCACGCCGTTCGCGTACGTGATCTTCGTGCCTTCCGGCCGGAAGCTCCGCCCCGCCAGCTTGTACGGTGACGAGATCCGGTACGCCTCATACACGCCCGGCAGCACCCCAAACTCCGCCACGTCGAAGTGTCCCGGCGTCCCCACCCCCGCCAGAATCGTCTGCGTCTTGCCCGTGGTGCGGTGCACGTTGAAGCCAAGCTCCACCATCCGCTCGATCACCTGCTGGATCGCTTCTTCTTCTGCATGGTCCTGCATCGCTACGATCATCGCCACTCTCTTCTCTCAATCCCTTTCCTGCTGGTCCTGCCGCCGGTACGGCGTTTGCGCGTCCCACGGGCGCGGCGCATTCCCGCCTGGTGCCCGCTAGATATCCCGCCGCTGCAGCGTCCGCATCACGTCCATCAGCCGCTCATACACATGCAGCAGCTCCAGATCGTCCAGCGGCCCCGGGTTGATCCGCTTCACATGCTCGAACACCGCCTGCTCGCGCTTCGGCTCATACACCGGCAGCGTCTTCTCCCGCTTCGCCAGCCCGATCGCCTTTGCCGCCGCCGCCCGCCTGCTGATCAGCTCCACGATCTGCTCGTCCAGCTCATCGATCTGCTTCCGCCAGTCCTCAATCTCCATCGCCGCTCCTGATCCCTGTCGTTCGAAAAGCCTGTCGTTCGCGTTCTAACGCCCCAGCAACTCTGCCACAAACTGTCCAACCGCCGCCGCCGCACGCTCCGGTTCCGTCTTTTCGATTAGAGAAACCAGCGCGCTGCCCACAATCGCCGCATCTGCAAACTCCCCCACCGCCCGCACATGCGCCGCCGTCGAAATCCCAAACCCAACCGCAATCGGCAGCGTCGTAAACTGCCGCAGCCGCGCCACCAGCTCCGGCGCGTCACTCGCCACAGTATCGCGCGTGCCCGTAATCCCTACACGCGAGATGGCATACACGAATCCCTGTGACACTGCGGCGATCGCCTTCAGCCGGGCATCCGGACTCGTCGGCGCAGCCAGGAACACCGGTGCCAGCCCATTGGCCCGCATTTCTTGCAGATACTTGCCCGCCTCTTCGACGATCATGTCCGTCAGCAGCACTCCATCCACGCCCGCCTCCTTCGCTGCGGCGCAAAAGGCCGGCAGGCCCATCCGCACCACCGGGTTCAGATAGCTGAACAGCACCAGTCCGCACCCCGGCCGAGCCGCCCGCAGCCGCTTCGCCAGCGCCAGCACATCCACCAGCCGGGTCCCCCGCGCCACCGCCCGCTCGCTCGCCCGCTGAATCACCGGGCCATCCGCCAGCGGATCGCTGAACGGCACACCCAGCTCGATCACATCCGCGCCGTTGTCGATCGCCGCCAGCGCAATCTCCTCCGTCCGCTCGAGATCTGGATCACCCGCCGTCAGATACACCACCAACCCCGGCTTCTTCTCAAAACGAATCGCCATACGCTCCCAAACCGTTCTATCCGCCCGACCTGTTCTATCCGCTCTAATCCCGCTCGTATCCGCCCTGATCCGTGTTACGCCTTGCTCTCCCCGACGTTCTCCGCCGGAGCCCCACCCAGGTGCAGCTCCCGCGCCAGAATCCCCATATCCTTATCCCCGCGCCCCGAAAGATTCACCATCAAAATCTGCCCCTTCCCCAGCGCAGGAGCAATCCGCATCGCCTCCGCCACCGCATGCGCACTCTCGAGCGCGGGCACGATCCCTTCCGTCCGTGAAAGCGCCACCGTCGCCTTCAGCGCCTCCTCATCCGAACACGACACATACTCCGCCCGCCCCGAGTCATGCAGCATCGCATGCTCCGGCCCCACGCTCGCATAGTCCAGCCCCGCTGATACAGAATGCGTCCCGCTCACCTGTCCCGCCTCATCCTGCAGCACATACGAGTAGGTTCCCTGCAGCACCCCCGGAACCCCGCCGCCGGCCTTCTGAAACCGCGCCGCATGCTCGCCCAGCCCCGAGCCCCGCCCACCCGCCTCCACGCCAATCAACCGCACATTTGTATCGGGCAGAAACTCATAAAACGCCCCAATCGCATTCGACCCGCCACCCACACAAGCCACCACCGTATCCGGCAGCCGTCCCACCTCGCTCAAAAACTGCCTGCGCGCCTCAATCGAAATCACCCGATG
>CAXTVJ010000007.1:0-27013 GCA_964247715.1 uncultured Acidobacteriaceae bacterium
TCAGGAGGCGGGTTCGAGGAGGGCCTCGATCTCGAGGTGGCGGGTGCTGCCGGGGACGTCGACTCCGCCGAGTACGAGAGGTTTGCCGGGGACGATGATGGAGGTGCCTTCGAGGACCGTCTGGCGGATAACGGGCTCCGCGACGCCCATGATGGTCTTGTCCTCGGCGAGCGACGACTCTTCGACCTTGGATTTGAGGCGCATGCCCTGGCTGCCCTCTTCGAGGGTTGCGTCGAAGCTGAGGCCGACGTCGAGGTAGGTGAACTGGGTCTGGGAGCCGTTCTTTCCTTCGTCGTAGGAGCCGGTCGCAATGGGGATCTTGCTGCCCTGCTTGAGGTTGGTGCGGGCGCCGGGAGTGAGGACGGTGCTGATGTGCTGCACGCCGATGCGCTTGCCCTGGTCGGTTTCGGTGAGGGTCCACGTAAGCCGATAGGGCTTGCTGGGGCGGTCAAACTCCTGAATGACTCTCTGCGCGGCGGCGATCTCGTCCGTGGTGCCGCGGACGGCGATGGCGTTCTCGTGCTGCAGGTAATTTGCGGAGATGCCGCCGGTGGCCGTGTCGAGGATGGCCAGGGTGATCTCGCGTCCGATCTCAGGGTCGGTGTTGTTGGCGAGGCGGAAGATCTGGGCTTGCTGGGCGGGTTTGGCGTTCTGGGTCGCGGATTGTGCGTGGCTGGCGGCGGGAAACAGGACGAGGGCGAGCAGAGTGCAGGAAAGCTTCATCGGGATTCTCCGTTGGGCGGGGCAGGAGCCGCGGGGGACTTCGGGTCCGGCGTGGCGGGCTGAGCGGGCGGGGGTGGGAAGAACTGGTTGAACTGGGCTGCGTCGTCGGCCTCGCGCTTTGCGAGTTCGTCGGGGTTGAGCATGGCGAGCTCGGTGGGAGCTTCGCGGCGGGTGGCGCGGATCAGCAGGCGCTCCTGCTCGGTGAGCGGGAGCGGGGGGGCGACCATGCTGGGGGCGTAGGCGGGATCCTGTGCGTCGGGGTTTGCCTGAGCGGTCACCTGCATCAGGCGCGGCGCCGGCAGGGTGAGTGTTGCGAGGGTACGGGGTTGGGATGCGTCCGGGATGGGCGTGGCTTGCCCTGGCTTCGGCAGAAGCTGCTTTGGCCGGGCGGCGGAGGCGACGATGTGGGTTTCGTACTTCGGTTTGCCGTGGTGCGTGGCGACGACGGCGAGCGCCAGAGCTGCGGTACATGCTCCGGCGATGGCGAATCGGGGCCACAGGTTGATGCGCGGTGAAGATTTTGCCGCGCCAGCGGATTGGCGGGCTTTGACTCCGCGCAGGGTGCGCCGGGCGAAGTCTTCTCCGGGTTGGGCGGAGCCGAGCGTGTGGAGCAGTTGACTGAGGTCTTGTTCATGCCGATCGGGGATTGGGTTCTGCTGGATCATCGCTGCGGTTCTCCTTTTTGAGATTTGTGTTGCGGTTTGCGTTCGAGGGATTCCATGCGTTCGCGGAGATGGTGCCGGGCACGGAAGAGCAGGGCGCGGGTGGCGGATTCTGTCTTGCCGAGGACCTCGGCGACCTCGGCGGTGGAGAGATCTTCGACGCCGGAGAGGAGCAGGGCCTGGCGCTCCAGCTTTTGCAGACGGTCGAGCTGTTCGAGCAGGAGGGTGAGCCGGCGGGCGTCGGAGAGGGCTCGGTCGGCGGGGATGGTAGCGGAGGCGAGCGACTGGGCGAAGAGCGTATCGATCTGGTCGGGGCGGATGCGGCGGCGGCGATCGAGGGCGAGGTTCCAGGCGATGCGGACGAGCCAGACGCGGAGATCTCTTACCGCCGGCAGTTTGTGCTGGTTTTCAAGCACGCGGAGGAAGGCGTCCTGGACGGTGTCTTCGGCTTCCGCGCGGCTGCGCAGGATGGAATAGCCGACGCGGAAGAGCAGGGGGCCGAACTCCTCGACGAGCGAGGCCAGGTCGAGCGGGGCGAGAGCGGCGCCGGCCTGGGTGCGGGCCTGGCTGGTCTCGTTCGAGAGGATCAACGTGGTTTCCCCGGCGGCAGTCATGGTGTCTAAAGGGGAAGACGGGTGAGGGGGGATTCCGCTCGGGAAATTTTTCAGCGTTAAGATAAAAGGCTCAGCGGGGATCAGACGGATGAGAGGGATTTCCGCGGATGAGCGGGTTGGGCGGGTGAGGCGTATGCGGGTTGCGGGTTTGGTGCTGGCGGGGTCGTTGGCGGTGAGCGGGGCGGTGGGACATGCGCAGCTGGCATCACGCGACGGCTCGAATGCAACTTCAAAGGCGATGGCGACGCACCGGACCCGGCTGATGCTGAAGGATGGCAGCTACCAAGTGGTGATGAGCTGGAAGGTGACGGGACAGCGGGTGCAGTTCGTCAGCGCGGAACGGGGCGGCGAGACGGAGGAGATTCCGCTGGATCTGGTGGATGTGGATGCGACGAAGCGTTGGGCGGCGGGGCATCCGGCGCTCGATCCGGATGCGGTGGCGGAAGGACGGGTGAAGGCTCCCCCGCCGGTGCTGGACCCGGAGCTGGCGCGCGAGGAGGCGGAACGCGCGGCGCTGACGCCGGAGGTGGCGCCGCATCTTCGGCTGGTGTTTGAGGACAGCGTGCTGGCGCTGGATACGTTTCACGACACGCCGGAGCTGGTGCCGCTCGAGCAGGCGCAGGGCGATTTAAACCGCGAGACGGGGCACAGCGTGCTGCGCGGATTGATCAGGCCGGGGTCGGCGGCGCACCAGATGCTGCTGCTGAAGGGCGAGAAGGCGGACGTGCAGATGCATGAGGCGCAGCCGGCGTTCTACATCCGTACCGGTGAAGATGCGCCGGAAGAGGGCGAGGCAATGACGGTCGACACGCATGGCGCTTCGTCGAGCCCGGCGGTAAAGGAGAAGAAGCAGACGGCGCCGAGCCGGTATGCCATTGTGCGGGTGGAAGTACGGCAGGATGCACGGATGGTGGCGAGCTTCGATACGTCTGCCGACGGTTCCGGTTCCCGCGAGACAGGTCGGCGCGGGGCGGGGCAGGAAGATGTGGTTGATACGCTTTCGACCGAGCTGGCGGGCGGGCACTGGCTCAAGCTGACGCCCAGGGAGCCGCTGCTGTTTGGCGAGTACTGCCTGGTGGAGATTCTGGGGGACAATCAGGTGAATCTCGGGGTGTGGGATTTCGGCGTGCATCCGACAGCTCCGGAGAACCGGGATGTGCTGCGGCCGGATTTGCGGACGCCGGAGCTGGATCGGCGGGGGCGGGAGTAGGGTCTTCGTCGCGTTCCCACTCATCGCTGCGGGATGAATGAGCGCCCGGAGGAGGTGGCGTCAGTTCCACCTCAGGGTCGCGCAGGCGGGGCACCCGGTGTCTTGATCGGGTCAGGCGGGGGTGCCCGCTTCGGCGTCTTCGTGGTGGGAGTGGGCGCCCAGCAAGGCGCGCGGGGGGCCGGAGCGGCGGGGCATGCCCATGATGGCGACATCGTCGCGGGTGGTGTTTTTGACCGCGTACATCATGTCGTCAGCGGAGCGAAGAATGCTGTGCACCTGGTCGCCGTCTTCGGGGAAGGTGGCGAGACCGAAGGAGCCGGTGATGTGGAGGTCGAGGCCTTCGCCGGCGAGGAAAGGTGTTTCCCGGAGGGTTTCGCGGAGGTGCCAGGTGAGCTCCGCGCCGGAGATCTTGTCGCAACCGGGCATGAGGACGACGAACTCGTCGCCGCCGTAACGGAAGGCGGGGTGGGCGGGGCCGAGGGTCTGGCGGATATGGTTGCCGATCTCGGCGAGCAGGCGGGAACCGACGAGGTGGCCGTGGGTGTCGTTGACCTGCTTGAAGCGGTCGAGATCGATAAAAAGGAGGCAGAAGGGCGTGCCGGGAGCGGTGACGTGCTCTTCGAGCAGGGTGTAGAGGTGGCGGGCGTTGAAGAGGCCGGTGCAGTCGTCGGTGATGGTGAGCTTGTGGATGAGGTCGACGGAGCGGGCGTTGGTGATGGCGATGGCGGCGTAGTCGCAGAGGGTGCGGAGGAAGGAGAGGGCAAACTCCTGATTGAGATCGAACTTGAAGTTGAAGAGCTGGATGACACCGAGGGCTTCTTCGCCGGAGCGAATGGGAAAGCAGGCGATGGACTCGATGTTGAGGTGGGGGTTCTCACGCGCAAAGCGGGACCAATGGGGGTCTGTGGCGACCGAGGGGACGACCAGCGGGTTGCCGGTGGCGGCGACCATGCCGGCGACGCCGCTGCCGAGTGGAACGCGCAGGCCCTTGAGCGATTCGGTGCCGTCGCCGACGACTACGGCGTAAAAGAGGTCCTTTGCTTCCTGATCGATCATCAGGAGCGACCAGCGCTCGGGGCCGAAGAAGCCGGCCATCTGTTCCATGATGGCGCGGAGGATCTGGGTGAGCTCGAGCGAGGTGGTGAGCGTACGCGCGACTTCGTGAAAGACGCGCAGATGATCCATCTGGTGCGGCTGGATGACGATCGGTTCGATCGCGTCGTGCTGCTGTCGGTGGCGAATTCGGAACATATTGAAAACAAAACGTCCTGCCCGTAGCGTAGCCCGACTTGCGGGGAAGCGCACGCGCGAAAAAGTTGTAGGGAGTGCCGGCTGGGAGACCACGGCGGGCTAGCCGCCGATGTGCACCATGGATCGGGAGGGCTTGAGGAAGCCGGGTTCGCCAATGTGGTGACGCGCTTCCTTCTGGTCGACGACGCGCCGGATGTAGTCGGCGAGCAGTTCGTCGCTGGCTCCACGGAGCATGCGGCCGTAGAGATCGTGGTCGAGCTGAGAGAAGAGGCAGGTGCGGATCTTGCCATCGGAGGTGAGGCGGACGCGGGAGCAGTGGCCGCAGAAAGGCTGCGAGACGGGCGCAATGATGCCGATTTCGCCTTTGCCGTCGGCGAAGGTGTAACGCCGGGCGGTCTCGCTGAGGGCATTGGCGGGGAGCGCGACGAGGCCGCGCTCTCCGCCGGAAAGGCCTTCGGGCTGGTACGCGTTCAGGCGGCCGACGATTTCCTCCAGCGAGACGACGCTTTGCGGGCTCCAGTTGCGGGCGTTTTCGGAGGTAGACGTCTCTTCGAGGGGCATCCATTCGATGAAGCGGACGATGACACCTTCCCTGCGGGAGAGTTCGGCGAAGGCCTCGATCTGGGAGTCGTTGAAGCCGCGCAAGAGGACGCAGTTGACCTTGACCGGGCCGAGTCCGGCGGCCTGGGCGGCGCGGATGCCGGCGAGCACGCGGTCGAAAGAACGCGGAACGCGGGTGATGCGGGTGAAGGTCTCGGGATCGACCGCATCCATGGAGACGGTGACGCGGGTGAGACCGGCGTCGCGCAGCGGCCGGGCTAGATCGGCGAGGAGATGACCGTTGGTGGTGATGGCGAGGTCGAGCGGCTCGGGCGACTGAGTGAAGGTGGTGCGGAGCGTGGAGAGTTCGCGCACAAGGTCGACGAGACCGGCGCGGAGGAGCGGCTCGCCTCCGGTCAGGCGAATTTTCTCGATACCGAGCGAGACGAAGAGGCGGATGATGCGGAGGTAGTCGGCGTGGGGAAGTTCGGCGAACTGCGCACCCTCGTTGCCGGTTCTACAGTAAACGCAGCGGAAGTTGCAGCGATCGGTGATGGAGACGCGGAGGTCGGTGATGGCGCGTCCGTGGCTGTCGCGCAGCCGACCGAGCGGTTCCGATCCGGAATGTTCCCTGGAAACGAGTGCGGTCGTGCGGTCATCGAGGATTGCAGAGGTCGCCATGAAGTATCAGATAGTAGATGCACGGCGGCGGGAAACGACGTTTCGCCACCAGCCCGCCCATAAATACAACATTGGGTGTACAACTGTTGGCTGAAGCCTACATCTATTGTAGTATTCAGTTGTATTCCCGTCAGGCGATTGGCAGTGGACGCCGGGAAGCAATCGACTCTTGAAAGGAAGATAGTTCGCCATGCAGACCCCAAGCACGCTTTCGATCTGGCTGAGTGAGCAGGCGCTTCCCCTTGCCGTCATTGTCGTTCTCCTTGCCTTCGTCATGATTGTTCTCACGGTTTCCGCGCGGAATCGGCGTTTGAAGATGAATGCGACTCGTTCGGGGACGAATGAGGATACGTTTGTGGAATCACTTCTCGTTTACGGATTCGACCCGGAGATCTCGCGTACCGTGTACCGGTACCTGCAGGAGAAGCAGAACGTCCACTTCCCGATTGAGGCGACCGATCTCCTGGACGAGGATCTCGGGCTCGATCTGGTCGATCTGGATGAAACGGTGCAGGATTCTCTTCGCCTGACGCGCCGGGTGTACCAGCCCGGCCTGAAGCATACGCCGCTGACGACGGTGGAAGACCTGGTGCGGTTCATCCAGGCTTCCCCGCGGTTAGTGCTGGTGGACCGTGCGGCTTAGAGTGTCGGCGCTGTTCCGACCCTAAGTTCGTGAAAGCCGGGCACCCGGAGTGTCAACGATCGTGCGCGAATGGCTTGCCGGAAGCCCCGGCAAGCCATTCTCTTTTAAGCTGAAGCCGGTGCCTCCGGCGAGGCGCGCGGCCGCGAGCAGGGCGGCGATACGCCGGGCGGCCTCGGCGTAGCCGGTGCCTTCCTCGCGGATATTGGAGATGCAATTGCGGTCCGCGTCGGTGCGGCCGGGGCGCGGGTCCGAGGTGAGATAGACACCGAGGGAGTCTGGCGCAGTGAGGCCGGGGCGTTCGCCGATCAGCAGGACGGCCATGTGGGCCTGAAGCACGCTACCGATCTCGTCAGCAATGGCGACGCGTCCGTTCTGGACCAGGCAGAATGGCGTGTGACGCCGGAGTTCCGGGTCCGGGAGCAGGGCATCGAGCGCGTTCAGCAGTGGCAGGGCGTGGCGATGGATCGCAAGCGGGCTGAGGCCGTCGGCGAGGACGAAGGCGAGATCGGGCGGGCTGAATGGGGTCAGGGCGCGAAGGGTCTCGGTGGATGCCGGGCTGAGGCGACGGCCCAGATCGGGACGGCGGAGATAGATGGCGCGGGCCGCGGGACCGGGCGGAATGGCGCTCTCGAGCTGTAAGGGGTGCCAGCCGCGGATGCGGAGCTCGGCGGCGAGCCGGGGGATGTCGGCTGTATCGTGGACGGCGTCGCGGGCGCGGGCGTGATCGAGCTGAAAGAGGAGCTGATCGGCGGTCGAGACGCTGGAGCCGGCGCGGGCGAGGCCGACGCGAGCCTGCGTCCAGCGCCGCAGCGGGTGAACCGGAGGGGTGAGGCTGTCTTCAGGCATGGAAGGCAGACGCCTCGGGCAGGAGGTGGGCGGGCAGCAGGTTCGCGAGTTCGGTGACGCGGGCGAGGCGGGCGAAGTGATCGCCCTGGAGCCACTCTTCGAACCCGGGGGCGGGGCGAAGGTGGAGCAGCTTGCGCAGGTAGAGGGCGTCGTGGAAGGAGGTGGACTGATAGTTGAGCATGATGTCGTCGGCTCCGGGGACGCCCATGATGTAGTTGACGCCGGCGGCGCCGAGCAGGGTAAGGAGCGTGTCCATGTCGTCCTGGTCGGCTTCGGCGTGGTTGGTGTAGCAGACGTCGCAGCCCATGGGCAGGCCGAGAAGCTTGCCGCAGAGGTGGTCTTCGAGGCCGGCGCGGAGGATCTGTTTGCCGTCGTAGAGGTACTCGGGGCCGATGAAGCCGACCACGGTGTTGACGAGCATGGGCTGAAATCGGCGGGCAACGGCGTAGGCGCGGGCTTCCAGCGTCTGCTGGTCGACGCCGTGGTGGGCGTTGGCGGAGAGGGCTGAGCCCTGGCCTGTTTCGAAGTAGAAGACGTTCTCGCCGCCGGATTCCTGTTCGCCGGGTGAGGCGCCAATGCCGCCGCGCTTGAGCTCGCGGGCCATCTGGTGAGCCTCGTCGAGCAGAGACAGAGAGACGCCGAAGGAGGCGTTAGCGGTCTGGGTGCCGGCGATGGACTGGAAGAGGAGGTCGAGCGGCGCACCCTGGCGCATGGCCTCCATCTGGGTGGTGACGTGGGCGAGGATGCAGGACTGGGTGGGGATGTCGTACCGCCGGCGGAGGTCGTCGAGCATGCGCAGCAGCAGGGTGACGGAGGCGGGGTTGTCGGCGACCGGGTTGATGCCGATGACAGCGTCGCCGGAGCCGAGGAGCAGGCCGTCGAAGATAGCGGCGGCGATGCCGACGGGGGAGTCGGTGGGGTGATTGGGCTGCAGGCGAGTGGACAGACGGCCGGGCAGGCCGACGGTGGTGCGGAAGCGGGTGACGACGGAGACTTTACGGGCGACGGCGATGAGGTCCTGTACGCGCATGAGCTTGGAGACGGCGGCGGCCATCTCGGGCATGAGGCCCGGGGCGAGCGCAGCGATGACGGGGCCGGTGGCGTGGTCGGAGAGGAGCCAGTCGCGGAACTCGCCTACGGTGAGGCAGCGGACGGGGGCGAGCGCGGCCCTATCTTGTGAGTCGACGATGAGACGGGTGACGTCGTCGTCTTCGTAGGGGATGACGAGGTCGCTCTCGAAGGCGGTCAGCGGGACGTCGGCGAGGGTGAGCTGGGCGATGGCACGGGCCTCGGCCGAGGGTGCGGCGAGTTCGGCGAGCTCGTCTCCGGAACGCAGCGGCGTGGCGCGGGCGAGGAGCGTGCGCAGGTCGGGGAAGGAGTGGGTGACGCCGCGGAGTGTGGTCGCGTAAGGCATCCCGGGATGTGGTGATTGTAGCGGCGATTTGAGGCGGGATGAGGGATGATGGACGGATGGCGAACGCGGAACGGATGGAGCCGCGGTGGCCGGCGGTGCTGGCGCTGCTGGCGATCGCGGGTCTGCGGCTGGTGCTGCCGGATGCGCTTTCGTACGGCCCGCGATGGCTGCTGCTGGTGGTGGTGGCGGGGTTGCTGGTGCCGACCGTGTGGGCGCGGCGGGCGGGGAGCCACGGGCTGAACCAGGCACTGGGTTACTGTCTGAACGGGGTGATTACGGCGGATTTGATGTGGTCGCTGACGATGCTGATCGTCTCGCTGCCGAGGCATACGCTGGCTCCGCTGGCGCTGCTGGAGGCGGCGGCGGCGCTTTGGGTGGTGAATATTCTGGTGTTTGCTTCCTGGTACTGGCGTCTGGATGGCGGCGGCCCGCGGGCGCGGGAGCTTGCCGGTGCGCATAAGGACGGAGCGTTTCTGTTTCCGCAGATGACGCTGACGCCGGAGCTGCGGGCGCAGATGGGCGAAGAAGGCTGGTCGCCCAACTTCGTCGACTACCTGTTTCTGGCATTCAATACGAGTACGGCGTTTTCGCCGACCGACTCGCCGGTGCTTTCGCGATGGGCGAAGGCGATGATGATGGTGCAGGCGCTGATCTCGTTCGCGACGGTGGCGCTGCTGGCGGCGCGGGCGGTCAATATTCTCTAGTACGGCGCGCTTCGTCCGGCTAAACTGAACGGCGGGAGTGACGGATTGTCTTCGAACGGAAGGCGGGAAGACCGAGCGCAGGATCAAGACACGCTGCGGCTGCGCGTAATTGCGGACACGCTTCCGGCTTATGTCGCGTATGTGGATGCGGATCTACGCTACGCGATGGTGAACCGGACGTATGAGGATTGGTTTGGCCGGACGGCGGAGTCGATGGTCGGCCGGCGGGTTGCCGACGTACTGGGGGCTTCTTACGGCAACATTTCCGGGTATCTGGAGGGCGCGCTGGCGGGGACGCCACAGATGTTCGAGACGGCCATGCACACGGTGGACAGTGACCGCACACTGCTGGTGCGGCACATTCCGGATGCGGGCCCGGACGGCGCGGTTCGCGGCGTGATTGTGCACGGGGTCGACATCACCGAGCGCAAGCGCAGCGAGCAGGTCCTGGTGCAGACGGAGAAGCTGGCGGCGGTGGGGCGGCTGGCGTCGAGCATCGCGCACGAGATCAACAACCCGCTGGAGTCTGTGGTGAACCTGCTGTATCTGATCGAGCAGACGGCGCTGATGGATGCGGAACAGACGCTGCGCTACGCGCGTCTGGCGCAGGCGGAGCTGCAGCGGGTGAGCCAGATCGCGACGCAGACGCTGCGCTTCTTCAAGCAGTCGACGGCGCGCACACGGGCCGACATGGCCGGGTTGGTGACGTCGGTGCTCGCGCTTTATGCGGGGCGGCTGCTCAACTCTGGCGTCCTGGTGGAGTGCCGGCTGAAAGAAGGAGCGGCGGTCTGGTGCTTCGAGGGCGAGGTGCGCCAGGTGCTGAATCATCTGGTGAGCAACTCGATCGATGCGATGCGTCAGGGCGGACGGCTGCTGCTGCGGGTGCGGCCGGTATGGGATCCCGCAAGCGGGCGACCGGGAGTTCGGCTGACGGTTGCGGATACGGGCGAGGGAATGACGCCCGAAGTGCTGGCGCGCATCTTCGAACCATTTTTCACGACGAGGGGAATATCAGGAACGGGCCTGGGGATGTGGGTGAGCAGCGGGATTGTGGAGAAGCATGGGGGCCGGCTGCGGATGAAGAGCCGTCCCGGCGTGGGCACGGTGACGACTCTCTCTTTGCCGGAGGGTGAAGGCCCGCTGCCGGAGGCAGGGCGTCCGGACGCGGCCTAGTAGGAGATGAACTCCTGCGAGCCGCGGCGCAGGCTGACGCCGGTGATGAAGCAGATGGCGGCGAGCAGGAAAGTAACGGCGTCCCAGAAGACCATGGGGCGGTGCCAGCCGGGCGAATAGGTGGCATCCTGGCCGGACCAGAGCGAGACCAGGAGGGCGATGATGAGGCACTGCCAGCCGATGACGAGGAATGCCTGCCCGCGCCGGCGGCGTCGGTCGAGGTGTTCGACCTGGTCGGGGGTGAGGATGCGCTCTTCGACGGGGATGAGGTTGTTGGCCATCGGGGTGTCTCTCCTGCGTGATGAGCTTATTACATCATGAGGCGGGCCGGGTGAGGGCTTCGTGGCGCTGCGGTGAAGCAGATTCCTCTGCGGCGCTGCGGAATGACAACAAGAAGGCGCTGCGGCACGATAAGAACAGAAAAGCGCTGCGGCATGACAGCAAAGAGTGCTAGAGGAAGGCTACGGACTGGATGCCGGCCACGTCGAAGCGCTTGCGGCAGCGGATGTTCTTGCAGCCGACGAGGTCGTCGCGGCGGACCATGTAGCTCTGAGCTTTGGCGAAGCGGGCGCGGTCGCGTTCGTCGGCGTTGCGGCCGAGTTGTGCTTTCTTGCGGCGGACGAGCCAGCTGAGCTCGTATTCATTCGCCTGACCGCAGTGCGGGCAGGTCATGGTGTGGGTGCGGGATTCAGGCCGCTCGTCGAAAAAGTCGCGTTCTTCCATGCGTGAACTCCTTGCACGGGCAACGCCGGGGCGGGCCGGAAGCGAGAGACTCCGGCAAGGCAGCGCTGCCCCTCCGACAAGGAGTATTGCATACTGGGCGGTGCCGGAGAAAGGGCGGGCGAACGCGATGAAGAAGACGAAAGGGCGGGTTTTTTCGGTGCTGAAGGCGGTTAAGGCGAACGCGCGGGCGCGGGTGGGCACGCCTCCTCCGGAGAAGGTGCTGCCGGATCTGAAGGACAAGGCAGGGCGCGAGCCGAAGCACCGGGAGACGCTGCAGCGGCTGCTCGAGAAAAGCGGCGAAGAATAGCGTGCGGGCTCCGCAGGGCAAAGGCTCAACACGGACAGGGCAAAAGCTCAACACGGACAGGGCAAAGGCTCAACACGGATCAGAGGAATACGACGGACAGGAGGAATGATCTTGCCGGGTGGGGAATGATGGAATGTCTGGTCCTGTACTTGAGGGTCTGAGATTGAAGGGACGGCAAGACGTACCACTTTAGTTTTTCTGCTGTGCGCCGATATGCGGTGCATGACTTTGTTCGGTTTCTCTCTTCCTGGGCTGCGTGTACGGAGCCGTGAATCTTTCTCTGCGATGACCGCGGTCATGCGCCGGCGCGGGCCGGAGCGACGAGCCGGGAGCGCCGAGATGGAGAGCGCGCTGGTGGAGATGCAGACCCTGAGCTGCATCCTGGTGGACAGTTCGCGGGCGAATGCGCGCAAGAGCACGGTGCAGCGGCAGCGGATTCGTGACGTGATCGGCATGGAGCAGCGGATTCGGGCGGCGGCGCAGAAGATTGGCGCGAGCAGCCGGGAGACGGCGGTGCTTACGGGTGAGGCGGCGGAGCGGACGGTCGCGGGGAACGAGCAGCTGGAGGAAAGCACGCGGAGCCTCGAGGAGATGGCGCGGACGATCGCGGCGAGCACGCGGATGATGCGGGAGTTTGTCGAGCGGATGGACGAGGTGAACGGGATCGTGGACACGATCGGCCATATTGCGCGACAGACGAATCTGCTGGCGCTCAATGCGGCGATCGAGGCGGCGCATGCGGGGCGGCAGGGCGACGGGTTCAGCGTGATCGCGCAGGAGGTGCGGGTGCTGGCGGACCGCGCAGGGGCGTCGACGACGGAGATCGGCGAGAAGATAGCGGCGATGACGTCGACGGCGCGAGCGGCGGAGGCGTCGATGCAGGCGGGCAGGGTGGCGGCGGAGGCGAGCATTCGCGAGAGTGTGGGGGTGCAGGAGGCGTTTCGCTCGATTCGCGACGGGATGGAGGAGATCCGGCGGATGTCGGATGAGGTAGCGGATGGAAGCGAACACCAGGCGGCGGCGGGCGATCATTTGACTGCGGGCGTGGTCGAGGTGGACGGGCTGGCGGAGCAGTGCGCACAGGAGGCGGATGCGTCAGCGGAGATGAGTGTGCGGCTGGTGGAGCGGAACGCGCGGCTTGCGGAGGTGCTGGCTCAGGCGTTTCCTGCGGTGGCAAAGATTGTGGGAGGCAATCCGCGGACGGTGGAGCTGCTGCGGAATCTGACGGATGAAGACGGTGTTGTGAGCGGGGCGATGCAGTTGCTGAAGGCGCAGGCGGCGCATGCCGGTGCGGCGCGTGTACAGGGTTCGATGGAGGTGGACGCGCGCACGGTGCCGGGGCTGCGATTTGGCGGAACCGAGGCGGGGGATGCGCTGAACTGGGTGGATAGGGTGCAGGAGCGGACGCACTGCGGGGCTACGGTGTTTGTGCGGGATGGCGATGAATTTGTGCGGGTGGCGACGACGGTCAAGCGTCCCGATGGCAGCCGTGCGGTGGGCACGCTGTTGAACGGCAGGGGCCTGGCGGCGGCGAAGCTGCGGCGGCAGCGGGCTCACAAGGGGATCGCGTATGTGCTGGGAAATGCGAGCCTGGCGGAGTACGAGCCGGTGTTCGCGGAGTCGGGTGAGGTGATCGGCGCGCTGTATGTCGGACGGTTGCTGACGGAAGCCACGTGCGGAGCGGCGGGGCTGCCGGCGTCATCTGCCGGGCCTTCCGGGACGCCGTGCGGGGCGCAACTCCGGTAAGCTGGTGGGGTGAATCTCGACCTGATGCTGGTGTTGTTTCAGGCGGTGGTGTTCGTGTTCGCGATCAGCGTGCACGAGATGGTCCATGCCTGGGCGGCGCTGCGTCTGGGGGATACGACCGCGTACATGCTGGGACGGGTTACGCTGAATCCGGCGCGTCACCTGGAAACGTGGGGCTCGGTGGTGATGCCGTTGATCAGCCTGGCGCTGACCGGGTTTATGGGTCCGATCATCGGCTGGGGGCGGCCGGTTCCGGTGACGCTCAGGAATTTTCGGCGGGTGAAGCGGGACGATGTGCTTTCGACCTCGGCCGGGCTCTTCAGCCATCTGGCGGTGGCGCTGGTGGCGGCGCTTCTGCTGATCGTGATGAAGCATCTGCCGGGGCTGGGAGCGACCGCGGTGGTCGCGGCGATGCTGATGACGCGGCACGCGCCCATCGATATGACGGCGCTGCCGCAGCTGTTTCCGATTGCGCTGCTGCTGTATTACTGCGTGGTGATGAATGTGATCCTGTTCATCTTCGAGCTGATTCCGGTGCCTCCGCTCGATGGCAGCCGGCTGATCCGGTATGTGCTGCCCTACAACATGGAGCGGGCGTTCGACCGGGTGGGGATGCTGGGTTCGTTCTTTATCTTCGCGATTGCGTGGCGGGTGCTGTATCCGATTCTTTACCCGCCGCTGAGCAGCGCGTTCGACCGTTTGCTGCTGAGTTTCTGAACAAACCTATTTTGTTGGAAGAAGAGAGAACGATGGCGGACGAAGGACAGAAGAGCGCACGCAAGCGCGTGTTGAGCGGCATGCGGCCCACCGGTCGCCCGCACCTGGGCAACTACATGGGGGCGCTGTACAACTGGGTGCGGCTGCAGGACGAGTATGAGTGCTACTTCTTTATCGCCGACTACCATGCGCTGACGACCGACTACGCCGATACCGGCGCGCTGCGACAGAACATCCGCGAGGTCGCGGTGGATTTTCTGGCGGCGGGACTGGACTCGCAGCGCTGCACGATCTTCCGGCAGAGCCATGTGCCGGCGCACTTTGAGCTGACCACGCTGCTGGGAATGATCACGCCGCTGAGCTGGCTCGAGCGCGTGCCGAGCTATAAGGATCAGCAGGAGCAACTGCGCGGGAAGGATCTGGCGACGATCGGTTTTCTGGGTTATCCGCTGATGCAGTCGGCGGACATTCTGATCTACCAGCCGAGCTTTGTGCCGGTGGGGCAGGATCAGGCCGCGCACGTGGAGATCACGCGGGAGATTGCGCGGCGGTTCAATTCGTTCTACGGGCCGCACTCGCGCAAGGTGCGCGCGGAACTGGCCGGGATGACCTCGGACCGGGACAAGATGCAGGCGCTCGAGGGTGAAGAGTCGCCGATCGAGGTCATTCTGCCGGAGCCGCGAGTGTTGCTGACGCAGTCGCCGAAGCTGCCGGGGACCGATGGACGCAAGATGTCGAAGAGCTACGGCAACACGATCATGCTGTCGGACCCGGAGCCGGAGATACGGGCGAAGCTGAAGACGATGGTGACCGATCCGGCGCGGGTGCGGCGGAGCGATCCGGGCACTCCCGAGGTGTGTCCGGTCTTCGATCTGCACACGGTGTTCTCGGACGAGGAGACGAAGGCGAAGGCGGCGGATGGCTGCCGGACGGCGGGGATCGGCTGCATCGAGTGCAAGAGCTGGCTGGCCGATGGCGTGGTGCGCGAGCTGGCGCCGATCCAGGAGCGGCGGCGCTATTTCGAAGCCAACATGGATGAGGTGGAGCTGATCCTGAAGGATGGGGCGGTGAAGGCGAATGCGCGCGCGAACGCGACCATGCGGCAGGTGCGCGAAGCGGTGGGGATCGACTGATGGACGACGAGCGGGAGAGCGGCGCGAACGTGGCAGAGGCTTCGGAGTCGTCTGGCACTGAGCCGGCCGGCGGCGCGCCGGAGCCGTTTGCGCTGCGGCCCGGGCCGGAGCCGGTGCCGGCTCCCGAGCCAAAGAAGATGGCCGCGCCCAGGCCGGTCGAGGATGCATCCCTGTCGCCATTTTCGGTGACGGTGGGTCTGGTGTACGACGGGCCGTTCGATCTGCTGCTGGACCTGATCCGCAAGCAGAACCTCGACATCTACGACATCCCGATGGGGCGGATCACGGCGCAGTTTCTGGAGTACTGCCACCACCTGAAGAACACGGATGTGGATGCGGCGGGAGAGTTCGTCTACACCGCCTCATTGCTGATCCACATCAAGAGCAAGATGCTGCTGCCGCGCGACCCCTCGGAGGTGCTGGGAGCGGATGCGGAAGATCCGCGGCGCGAGCTGGTGGAGCGTCTGCTGGAGCATGAGCGCTTCAAGGCGGCGGCGCAGATGCTGTCGCAGAAGCAGCTGGTGGAGTCTTCGAGCTGGACCAACCCGGGGATGCGCGAGTTCCGCAGGGACGCGGGCACGGAGCAGGAGATTGCGGCGGATACCACCGATCTGGTGCGCGTATTTCAGGAGATTCTCGAGCGGCTGCGGGCACGGCCGGTGCTGAACGTCGACGAGGAATCGGTGACGGTGGCGCAGATGATCGAGTTCGTCAAGCGGCGGCTGCTGATGGAGGAGAAGCCGGTCTCGCTGCGCAAGCTGCTGCACAACACGCACACGGAACGGGCGCTGATCTGCATGTTTCTGGCGCTGCTGGAGCTGGTTCGGCTGCAGGCGGTGTTGCTGTATCAGCCGATGCTGCTGGGCGACATGCTGATCAAGAAGGCGGACGGGTTCGATCGAATCTTCGAAGATGCGCAGGCGACGCGGGACGACTGGCGGTAGCCAGGCTGCTTCGGTCGGGTAGAATCGAGGCAATCCAGGCAGGGCAACTCCAGGCAAGCAACTCTGAATCGGGGGAATCATCCGTGTTCTCTACCCGCGCATTTGTGCGCTATACGCTGCTGGTGTTTGCGGTGGCAATGGCCGTATCGCTGGCTCACACCGCGGGCAGCGGTCTGGGGCTGCTGAAGAATGCGCTCAAGGCGGCACTGAAAGGCGAGGCGGGCACCGACAGCACGGATTATATGAACCGCGCCTGGGCGGCGTTCGAGGCGGGTAAGCCGGTCTACGAGACGATCTTCTTTGCAGGGAAGGGGAAGTTTCTTTACCCCATGTCCTCGCTGCTGCTTTACCGGGCGGCGATGCTCGTTCATGTGTCGGGAGCCTCCGCGGTCACGGCCCTGGTGCTGGTGAGCTATCTCGCGAACCTGCTGTTCGGGGGTGAGGTTCTGCTGGCCGCGATCCCGGGCAGCGAGACGATGAGCCGGAGCACCAGGCTGCTGCTTCGCGGAGCGGTGGTGCTGCTGGGACTGTGCTTCTTTCCTCTGGGATACGGGCTCTGGCTGGGGCAGATCCAACTGTTCCTGGATCTGATGTGGACCTTCGCGCTTCTGCTCTGGATGCGCGGAAAGCCCGAGTGGAGCGGCGTGTGCGTGGCCGGGATCTGCGTCTTCAAGCCGCAGTTCGCAGTGTTTCTCGTGTGGGCGTGCCTGCGCCGGCACTGGCGCTTCCTCTTGCCGCTGCTGGGATGCATGGTGGCGACGCAGCTGGTCACGATCGCGGTGTTCGGATGGCATAACGAGGTGGAGTATCTGGCGGTCGTGAGTTACCTGAGCCGGCACGGCGAAGCCATCTTCCCGAATGCCTCGGTCAATGGAGTACTGCATCGGGTATTCCACAACGGAGACACGCTGCACTGGAGCCCGACCGTTTACCCGGAGTACAACCGCTGGGTCTACCTGGGTACGGTGATCTCAACCGCCGCGCTGCTTGGCGCCGGACTGCTTGTGCCCGCCTGGCGGCGCTGGCGGAACAGCTCGCTCGATCTGCTCTTTTTCGGATTGCTGGCCACGATCGCGTCCCCGATTGTGTGGGAACACCACTACGGCTACTTCTTCGCGGCGGCCCTGTTTGTCACGCCTCTGCTGACCCGGTTCGACCGGGGGATCCAGATTGCATTCGGGGCGTTGTACCTGCTGCTTTCGCTGGCTCTGCCGGGTATGAGCAGCCTCGCGGCGACGCGGTGGAACGTTCTGGTCAGCTATGAACTGTTTGCCGGACTCGGATTACTGGTGCTGATGGCGGTGATCGCGGAGCGCACTCCCCCGGATCGTCTGGGAAGGGCGGAGACTTTGGGCTTCCCGGCCCGTGCTCCCGCCGAGGTCCCGCTGACTTCCTGAGCGGGCACCCGCGGGCCGCAGCCCGCGGGCTGGGCTGCGATGCAACCCTGCGCCGGGCGGACTGTCACTCTGATCTTGAAGGATGCGCAGACGGTACGGGACACCCGCATGCCGTCAGGGGCGGCGCTTGCAGACGAAGTGATCGGCGGTCTTCCAGTTGAGGTCGGCGGTGCGGCTGATCTGCCAGTCTACGGAGAAGCTACCGGCTTGGAGGATGGTGTAGGTGAAGCGGTTGGCGGCGTAGGGAGCAGCGGCGTCGGAGGAGATCGGCGAGGTGAGGGTGAGGGTCTTGTCGCGCCAGCCGTCGGCGCTGGTGTAGACGGCTGCGCCGAAGTTGCTGGCGTCGAACTCGACCAGTTTCTTTTACTGGGGGTCGTAACCGATGAGGTAGGTGGCGAGGTAGCCGGTCTTCGGTTCGACGTCCTGCTCCTGGAGCTGCAGCCACTTGCCGCCGAGGACCATTGCGCCCTGGAAGGTGGTGTGGTGGGTCTTGCCGTTGACGAAGGCTCCGGTGCAGTCCCAGGAGCCGGTGAAATCGAAGGGCTGGGGCGGGAAGGGCGTGGACGCCGGGGTTGCATTCTGGCCGCGGGCCGTGACGGCGAAGGTAACGCAGAGCAGGATTCTGACGAGATGGCGCATCATCGGGTTTCCTCAACGGTGGAATGCGGGCTTCAAGCGGCAGTCTAGCGCAAGGCGAGGAGACGCTTGTAGATGTTTGCGGTCTCGGAGTCGAAGGCGCAGAAGACCATGCGGTCGAGCTGTGATGCGGCGTGTTCGCGGGCGGTGCGGACGGCGATTTCGGCGGCGCGTTCTCTTGGGAAGCCGTAGATGCCGGTGCTGATGGCGGGGAAAGCAATAGAGCGGCAGTCGTGTTCGGCGGCGAGTTGCAGGCACGTGCGATAACAGCCGGCGAGGAGGTCGTCTTCTCGATGGCCGCCGCCGTGCCAGACCGGGCCAACGGCATGGAAGACCCACTTCGCGGGCAGGCGAAAGCCGGGCGTGGCTTTGGCCTGGCCGGTGGGGCAGCCGTGAAGCGGGCGGCAGGCGGCGAGCAGTTCAGGACCTGCGGCGCGGTGGATGGCGCCGTCGACGCCCCCGCCGCCGAGCAGCGAGGTGTTGGCGGCGTTCACGATAGCATCGACTTCGAGGCGGGTGATGTCGCTCTGGACGACTTCGAGGATCATGCGGGAGATAGATGCGACGGGATTGGAGCGGGTGACGATCGGCCGAGATGAAGGCGCGGTGAACCTGACGAGAGTTTACCGTTCGTTCGTTCCTCATGGCGACTCCCGCGATTGCACCGTCCGGCTCGATGCTGGACGAGAAGCTCAAGACGTCCAGCCCCGGCATGATCGGAACGATCGTCTTCGGCGTGATGATGGTCGGCGGTGCGGTTTACATCGGGACCCGTCTGGCGCAGGATCCTTTCGATCGTTCACAGCGCGTCGGTGTACCCGTTCGTGCGGCTGGGCCTGGCGCTCTTTATCGCGCTCGGGTTTGAGTTCGTCGACGGGTTCCACGATACGGCGAACGCGGTGGCGACGGTGATCTACACGCACTCGCTCGAGCCGCATATCGCGGTCGTGTACTCCGGCTAGTTGAACTTCACGGACGTGATGGTGAGCTCGGGCGCGGTGGGCACGGTGCCGACCGCCTACGCGTTGAACCACACGGTGGGTCCGCAGGAGGTGCAGACGTTTGTGGCGGTGTCGAATCAGGTATCGGGATCGCTGACCCCAGTATGTGGACCCGGGCGCGACGGTAAGCGATCCAGGGAGCGACCTGGAGAAGTTTGTGAGCACGAAGAAGTACATGCCGAGCACGATGGCTGCGCTGCAGGCGGAGGTGAACGACATCCGCAACGAGGCGTCGGCCTATGGGTCCCTGGGCAATGTGCCGGAGAACATGCAGGCCAACGTGCGCGACCAGATGTATCTGGTGAGCGAGACGCTGCCGCGCTGCCGAAGCTGGGACCGAAAATCGCGCCGGCGGATGCGGCGGTCTTGAAGAACTACAAAGCCTTTCTGGATAAGTCGACCAAGTTCATTCCGCCGTGGGTTGAGGTGGCGCCATCGCTGGGTCTCGGGACGATGATCGGATGGAAGGGATTGTGGTGACGGTCGGGGAGAAGATCGGCAAGACGCACTTGACGTATGCGCAGGGTGCGGCGGCCGAGATCACGGCGATGATTACGATCGGGCTTGCCGACGGATATAGCCTTCCGGTGAGTGCGACGCATGTGCTGAGCTCAGGCGTGGCGGGTACGATGGCGGCGAACAAGAGCGGTCTGCAGATGTCGACGATCCGGGATATCGCGCTGGCTTGGGTGCTTACGCTTCCGGCGGCGGCGCTGCTCTCCGGATGCCTGTTCTGGCTCTTCAATAAGCTGGCGGGCGGCCACTAGGCCCCGTCCTCTTCTTTTTGCTGACGGGCCGGAGCAGATGCTTCGGCCCCTTTTGTTTTGCATGGTCGAAGCGCGCGGCACGGGTCCGGGTTGGTAGACTGAACGTCGACCTATGAGCCTGAAAGCAAAGATCGAAGCGGTGATTTACGCGTCCGAGGAGCCGGTGACACTGGCGCAGCTGGTGGGCGTGCTGGGGCAGGAAGCACAGGCGGAACTTGAGGCGATCGCGGCGCGGCAGGGACAGATTCACCTGGCGGCTGAGCCAGACGCCACGGAGACGAATGGGTCGAACGAGATGAGTTCCGGCTCGGAAGAGACAAACCTCACGATAGCTTCGCGAACAGGGGGCAACCGCGAGGGAGAGGCCGCAGAAACACCAGAGTTCACGCCGAACGGCGTTGCGGCGGAAGAAGGTGAGGAAGCAGGCGCGGTTGACGCGAGCGGATCACCATCGGCTTCTAACGCCGAATCTCCGGCGGAGAAGCGGGCGGCGCGCGAGCGGGAGCGGCGGCTGCGGGAGTATGTGCGGGAGCTGGTGGAGCAGGTGGTGCGGGAGTATGCGACGACGGACCGCGGGCTCGAGGTGCGGGAGGTGGCGGGCGGGTACCGGATGGCGACCAAGCCCGAGTATCACGATGCGGTGCGCGGGTTTGTGCGGAGTTTGAAGCCGCCGCTGAAGCTGTCGCTGCAGGCTTTGGAGACGCTTGCGGTAGTGGCGTACAAGCAGCCGGTGACGGCACCGGAGGTGTCGGAGATTCGCGGGGTGGATTCGGGTGGGGTGCTGGCTTCGCTGATGACACGCAAGCTGATTGCGACGGCTGGACGCAAGCAGGTGGTGGGCCGGCCAATTCTTTACCGGACGACAAAGGATTTTCTGCTGCGGTTCGGGTTGAAGGACGTTTCGGAGCTGCCGAGCATCGAAGAGTTCGAAAAGATGGCCGGCGAGCTGGCCGAGCAGGAGGAGATATCGATGCCCGAGGGGTCGGAGACGAAGGACAGCGTGGAGCGCATCACGGACGAGAATCTGGCCGAGGAGAAGGACGCGGTCGAGCGCCAGGCGGACGGCGATCCGGATGGTCTGACGTCGGATCTGGAGACGGACGACAGCAATCGGCCGGACGACGAACTGCCGGCGATCGATGGGCGGATGTCCGGGCTGCCGCCCAGGGCGAGTGAGCCGGGCGACGATCCTTCGGCGGATGAAGCCGCCATTCAATCGTCGGAAGAAGGGAAGGAAGACTGATGGCGACTGAGATTGCACCGGTACCGAATGATCCGAACGACCGCAGGCCCGCGTCCGTGGCCACTCCCGAGGGCGATAATGAGTTCGCGCCCGATCAGCCCTTGCAGCCGGGTTCGGAGGACGCGCTGAGCGGGCTGCAGACACCGCGCGGGAGCGCTCCGGACCCCTATAAGGGCGAGTAGGGCCGGATAAGGCCGCTGCGCTCGCTTCACGCGGGCGATAATGGAACGATGACGACTGCGAAGAAGGCGAGCGCCGGTGCGGGTGAAGACGCTCCGCGCGGGGAGCGGCTGCAGAAGATTCTGGCGCAGGCCGGGATTGCGAGCCGGCGTAAGGCCGAGGAGCTGATCCTCGAAGGCCGGGTGCAGGTGAACGGCACCGTGGTGACCGAGCTGGGGACGCGCGCCGAACTGGGCCGTGACCATGTGCGCGTCGACGGCAAGCTGCTGCAGGGCAAAGAGGAGCAGCGCTACTATCTCCTGAACAAGCCGCGCGGCTATGTGACAACGCTTGAGGACCCGCAGCACCGGCCCACGGTGATGCAGCTGATGCAGCAGAAGCAGGGGCCGCATGGCGACCGGGTGCGGCTGTATCCGGTTGGTCGGCTGGATTATCTGAGCGAAGGCCTGCTGCTGATGACGAACGACGGCGAGCTGGCGAACTCGCTCTCGAAGGCAGCAGCGGGGGTCGAGAAGGTCTACCTGGTCAAGACGGCGGGAGTTCCGACGCCGGAGGCGCTGGATCAGATCCGGCGCGGGATCATGATCGACCGCGGGCGGCTCAACGAGGTGCGCGCGGGCCGGCGCGACCGGGTGCTGACGTCGCCGGCGAAGGTGGAACTCGTGCGCGGCGGCGACAATCCGTGGTTTGAGGTGACGCTGACCGAGGGGCGCAACCGCCAGCTGCGCAAGATGTTCGAGGAGATCGGCCACCATGTGGAGAAGATTCGGCGGATTGGGTACGGGGCGTTGCGTCTGGATGTGCCGCCGGGAGAGTTTCGCGAGCTGAAGCCGGGCGAGGTGATGGCGCTGGGGCGCGCGGCGAAGGGCAAGAAGGTCGAGCCCAAGAAGACGTTGCCGGAGTTCGCGACGCTGAAGGCGCCGGCGAAAGCGAAGACGAAGTTCGGTCGTAAGCCGACGGTTGCGTCGCGTCTTCGTCGCACCCGGCCATCGGGGTAGTACGGAGTTGACGGCAGTTGCGACGAGGAGCCACAATACTTCCGCTTTTCATAGTGGGATGTGAACATTCACAGACCCTGGATCATCCAATGAGAAGCAAAGGAGTAACACTGGTGGCAATCGAGAAGGCTTCGTTCGGGGCAGGATGTTTCTGGGGAGTGGAGGCTCGTTTCGGCGAGATTCCGGGAGTGCTGGATACGGCGGCAGGCTACCAGGGCGGGTCGCTCGAACACCCGACGTACAAGGAGGTCTGTACCGACCGCACGGGGCATGCCGAGGTGGTACAGGTGACGTACGACGCGAGCCGGGTGAGCTTCGAGACACTGCTGGACGCGTTCTTCGCGATGCACGATCCCACGCAGCTGAATCGGCAGGGTCCGGACTGGGGCACGCAGTATCGCAGCGTGATCTTTACGCAGCATGAAGAGCAGGCGCGCATGGCGAAGGAGAAGATCGCGGAGCTGAGCGCTTCGGGAAGCTTTCGCAATCGCGTGGTGACGCAGGTGGTGGAGGATGGCAACTTCTGGAAGGCGGAGGAGTACCACCAGAAGTATCTGGAGAAGCGTGGCATGGTGAGCTGCCACATCTAGCGGGACCTTGGGCGGCTCAATAACAGTTTGCGCAATGCGCTGCGGAATCGACAACAAACTGCCAGATGATTCGCCGATTCAGCTCGCGCTGGAGGCATTGCCGGGAAGCGAGGGGACGCCGATGCCGGCGTCCCCGAGTAGTTTCTGGAATGCCTGCTGCATCTCGTCGACGTCGACCTGAAGAATGCAGTGGCGGGTGAGCGACACGCACTCGGTGGTGCAGGGCGTGAGCTGGGTGGCGGGCTGGGCGACGGCGACACGGGGTCCGACCGGATGCGAGCGCCAGGGGGACGCGTGGTGGGTGCGGCGACCGGACCGGGCGAACGCGGTAACGATCAGCGTAGGGACGCCGCAGGCTCCGGCAATGTGGGCCGTGCCCGAGTCGTTGCCGAGGAACGCCTGGGCATTGCCGCAGACGGCGACGAGCTCTTCGAAGCTGGTTTGGCCGGTGAGGTCGAGGGCGTTGCCGTCGAGGAGACCTGCGATCTCGGCGGCTTCGGGGGCGAGTTCCGGCCCGCCGACAAGAACGGGGAACCAGCCCCGCGTGAGCAACTCGCGGCGGGCAAGTTCGGCGAAGCGGTCGGCGGGCCAGGCGCGGCGGAGCTGGGAGGCTCCCGGCGAGACGATTGCGTACGTCTGGTGATTGAGGCCGTGCCGTTCGAGAAAGGCGCGTGCGTCGGGCGTGCGGGCGACGGCGATCAGGCTCTGGACGGGCTGGGTGAGGTCGACGGGACGGCTGGCGAGGCCGGCGAGTGCGAGCACCTCGGCGGCACGGCTGACCTCGTGGGCACCGGTGATGGCGGGCACAAGCTCGCTCATCAGCGGGCGGATGTAACGGTTTTGATCGGGGCGCTCGGGCTCGAGGTCGGGGTCGTAAGCGACACGGCGGCGTCCGCCGAGCAGCCAGGCAAGGTGGTGCGAGTGAAAGGGCTCGACGCCGCCGCGAAGGACAACGACGGTGTCGAAGCGCAGATCCTGGAGCTCGCGCCGCCACCAGCGCAGGATGCCGAGGACGGAGCCGATGGGCTGGAAGCGACCGCGGACGTCGGCTTCAGGCGCCGCGCGGAGGAGCCGGTCGATCGCGGGATGGTGCTGCAGGATGCGGTCGCGGCTGGAGGTGAACCAGGTGATCTCGGCGGTGGGATTCTCGGCGCGCAGCAGGTCGATGACGGGGAACATCATGACTTTGTCGCCGAGGTTGGGGATGAGGTCGCAGACGGCGATGCGAAGGATTGGGGCAGCCTCCGCCGGTGGAGCTTGCGGGGCCATGCGCCGGAAGATGTCTCCGTCTGCAAGGCGGCGCAGAATCCAGAAGACTGGCCTGGTGGCGAACTGGACGGGCTTAGAGGCCACCGGTCAGCACCTCTTCCGCGCCGACTTCGACCGGCAAAGGCGTGAGATAACGGCCGGCGAGTATGCGGGCGATCTCGAAGCTCTGCGGGAGGACGATGAAGACGCAGTACGAAGCGACCGTAGCCAGAATGACGCCGAGGGCGCCCATGCGCTGGACGAGGACGATGGAGAGCGGCAGATTGACGCAGGCGGCGATCACGGAGGCTACGGTCTGGATCTGGATGCGGCGAGTGGCGGCCATCAGGGCAGCCTGGTTGACGGTGACCGAGAGCAGTACGGCCCACAGGCACATGGACCAGAGCAGAGCGTGGTCCGGTACGGCGGTTTGTCCCGCCCAGAGCCGAATGATCGGACGTCCGGCAAACCCGAGGACGACGGCGGCGGAGCCGACGATGATGAGGGTCGCGCGCATGATGCGACGGTAAGTCTTGCGAATCCAGTCGAGATCGCGGCGGAACCAGGCTTCCGAAAAGGCGGGCCAGAGCGCGGGAACGAACAGGGTCTGGAGCATGGAGGCGTAACCGGTGAGTCTCCAGGCGACGCTGTAGGGGGTGACCTCGGCGGCACCGAGATAGTGAGTGATGACCAGGTTGTCGGAGTTGAAGACGACGACGCCGGTGAGCTGGAGGACGAAAAAGAGGGCACCCTGACCGAACATCTCGCGCGCCATGGGCAGGCGGACGCGCCCCAGCGAGGGGTGCAGCCACGGCTTCGACCAGAGCAGAAGCCAGAGATTGAGGACCAGCGAACCGGTGATCATGGCGATGCACCACGCGAGCATGAGGCTGACGATGGAGCCGTGGATGAGCACGACGGTGACGATGGCGACCAGGCCGAGCACCGAGTTGATCATCGCGAAGTAGTTGGCGATGTGCGCCTGCTGGTACCCGCCGAGCACGCGGTTGGCGAGGTTGAGGGGCATCTGCGCGAGGAAGAAGATGACGGAGATGGCGACACAGGTACGGGCCTGACCGGCGAGCACCTGATCGGAGAGATGGAAGAGGCTGGCCCAGTCGACGGTGCGAAGCGCGAAGGCGGCGCAGCCCGCGAGTGCCAGGCTGACCAGCACGGTGAGCCAGAAGGCGGTCGCGAAATAGTGCTGGGCGCGGGGCCGGTCGTCCGCCGACCAGGCTTCGGCGATGAAATTGGTGAGGGTATTGGCGATGCCCAGATCGAGCACGCTGAGCATGACGACGGAGGTCGAGACGGTGACCCAGATACCGTAACGCTCGGGGCCGAGGTAGCGTACGGTGAGCGGCAGCGAGATTGCAGAGACGACCAGCCCGAAGCCGCGGCCGAGGAGCGCGGAGAGCCCGCCGTGGAGAATGCGTCCGAGGCGCTGGTCGTTCCGCGAGGCGGAGCGGAGGCGTTCCTGCAGAGAGCGTAGACGGCGCAAATCCACCTCGATCGTGCGTGTCGATTGTATCGAACCGAATGCGCGCGAGGCTGGTCGCGACGGGGCTGCGGGCCGGAAGCGGGGCTTCAAGTTCTATGATGACTGCATGGAGCTTGCCGATGCGCGACCGGCGAGGTCTGTTTGGGAAGGTCGGGCCGGGATGAAGGAAGCAGTATGCGCCGTGGTGGTGTCGTACCACCCGGATGCCGAGGTGGTGAAGAATCTGGAAGCGCTGCGCGCGCAGGTTGCTTCGGTCGTGGTGGTGGACAACGGATCGACGGTCGAAGAGATCGCGATGCTGTGCGCGGCGAGCGCGCGTCTCGGCTTCACGCTTCTGCGCAACCGGGCGAACTTCGGGATTGCGACGGCGCTGAACCGGGGAGTCATGTGGGCGCGCGAGCAGGACTTCGAGTGGGTGCTGCTGTTCGACCAGGACTCGACGGTCACGGACGGGTTTGTGGCGACCATGCTGGAGTGTTTCCAAATGTCTGCGGATGCGCAGTCGATCGCGATTCTGGTTCCGCGTTATGTGGACCGCCGGTTCGGTTCGGTGCTGGAGCCGCCGCCCAGGAATGCGGGCGGTCTGGAGGCGGCCACGACCTCCGGGAGCCTGATGCCGACAGAGGTCTTCGCGATTGCGGGGATGTTCGCGGACGAGCTGTTTATCGACGGCGTGGATTATGAGTACAGCCTGCGGGTGCGGCGCGTGGGAATGCGGATTGAGGAGTGCGCGGAGGCCGTGCTGCTGCACTCGCCGGGAACGCCGACGATGCATCGTCTGCCGGGGTGCAAGCCGTTTCAGTCGGCCAATTACTCGCCGGTGCGGCGGTATTATCAGGAGCGCAACAAGATCTGGGTAACGAAGCGGTACTGGCGCGAGTTTTCGGGGTTTTGCCTGCGCCAGTTCGCCATCAGTGCGAAAGACCTGTTGAAGATCGTGCTGGTGGAAGAGCAAAAGGCCCGCAAAGTCCAGCACTTCGCGCGCGGAGTGCTGGACGGGGTTCGCGGCAGGACCGGCAAGCTTTAGGCGTCGGCGCTGTGATACGATAAAAATACGCGCAAGCGTAGGGCGTTCCGGGGGAAGATCCTGCAGGATGGGATCTGGCCAGAGACCGGAGCGAGACCTGTTCCACGCGCATTGAGACATGCCATGGCCTCCCCGGTCGCGGCACACGATGCGACGCTGGTTGCTCTGGCTGGAAGGCATGGGTCAACGGACCCGCCTCGCCGTGCAGCAGCGCTTTGGGTTCGCAACTGGAGCTTTGCTGAATGAGACAAGAAGCGTGGCGCAGCGACTCGCGCCCCAGACGACGCCGTGCAGGCGTGCGCATTCGCGCAGAATCCACAAGGACTTCGATTGAACACTGCAGTTGAGAACCAGACAGAAAACCAGAACGTCGCAGCAACCCGGAACGGCAACC
>CAXTVJ010000007.1:27113-70428 GCA_964247715.1 uncultured Acidobacteriaceae bacterium
CCGGAACGGCAACCAGAACGGCAACCAGAACGGCAACCAGAACGGCAACCAAGCCGCCACCCAGACACCCCGCTCGAACGAGCCCCTCGCGAGCCGCACCATCACGGGCGTAAATGCGGAGCTCGATCCGCGGACCGGGCTCCCGATGGTTGAGGGCGTGCAGTTTGCCGACTTCAAGATGTCGGACAGTCTGAAGGCGCGTCTGGACGCGGCGAAGTTCTTTACGCCGACGCCGGTGCAGGCAGCGGCCATTCCGCCGGCGCTCGAGGGCCACGACGTGCTGGCCACGGCGGCAACGGGCACGGGCAAGACGCTCAGCTTTCTGATCCCGATGATTGAGCGCATGGATGCGAACTCGGTTCCTTCGTCGAAGGGCAAGCGCGGTCCGATCCGCTCACTGATCCTGCTGCCGACGCGCGAACTGGCGATGCAGGTGCTCGAGGCTTACTCGAAGATCTCCCCGCAGGCGCGGCATGATTCCGTGCTGGTTTGCGGCGGCTTGAGTGAGAACACACAGCTCGACCAGCTTTCGCGGGGTCCGCGGCTGGTGGTCGCAACGCCCGGCCGGCTGGAGGACTTTCTGCGCCGGCGCGAGGTGAACCTGAGCGGCGTCGAGATGCTGGTGCTGGACGAAGTGGACCGCATGCTGGACATGGGTTTTCTGCCCGCGATCAAGCGGATTGTGGGCGCGCTTCCGAAGACGCGTCAGACCATGTGCTATTCGGCAACGCTCGACGCGAACATCACCGAGATCGTGCGCGATTACGTCAACAAGCCGGTGCGCGTGGAGATCGGCACGACCTCGAAGCCGAGTGAACGCGTGGAGTTGCGGGCGTATACGGTGATGCAGGACCAGAAGCTTGGTCTGCTGAACCAGATGCTGGGCGAGGAAGAAGGCACGTTCCTGGTCTTCTCGCGGACCAAGCATGGCGCCGACCGCATCTCGAAGAAGCTCGAGAAGCTGGGGCATCAGGCGGACGTCATCCATGGCGATCGCTCGCAGTCGCAGCGGACGGCGGCGCTGAAGGGCTTCTCGACCGGCCGGCACCGCGTCCTGGTGGCGACGGATGTGGCGGCGCGCGGCATCGACGTACAGGACATCGCGCATGTCGTGAACTACGATCTGCCGAATGCGTCGGAAGACTTCGTGCACCGCATCGGACGCACGGGACGCGCGGGCAAGCAGGGCGTGGCGACCACGTTCGTGATGCCGCAGGAGCGTTCGGACGCGCGGAAGCTCGAGCGCGAGCTGAAGATCAAGTTCGACTGGCGAGAGGCGGATAAGAACCTTGAAAAGGAAGAGCGCAATCGTCCGGTCGATCTTTCGTCGGCGCCGAACGATCTGATGGCGCTGGAGACGCGTGCATGGCGTTCGGGCGATCCGGCTCCGGCTGCCGCTGCGGGTCGTCCGGCAGGTGGATTTCGCAGCCGCAGCGGAAGCGGCGGACGCAGCCATGGCGGCGGGCATCCGGGTTCCGCCGGCGGACGCGCCAACACGCATCGTCCGGGTGGCGCGAGCCGTTCCGGACCGGCGCGTCGCGGCCGGTAACTTGCTGCAGCGCAGAGCGGCTCGGCTTCGGCCGGGCCGTCTTCTTTGACGCGCAGCCGTCCGCGTGCCGGCGCATCCTAGACGCATGTCTGAGATTCTGCCCAGCTTGAGTGAGCTCTCGGAGCTTACGTCGGACGATAGTAAATTCCTTCTGCGCGTGGTGCAGCCCGGCTTGGCCGGGCTGATGGACGGATCGGTATCAACGCTGGCGCCGATCTTCGCGACCGCGTTCGCGACGCACAAGCCGCATACGACGTTTCTGGTGGGAGCGGCGGCGGCGCTGGGCGCGGGCATTTCGATGGCCTTTTCTGAAGGCTTATCGGATGATGGCGAACTCACCGGACGCGGGAATCCGATCTTTCGCGGGCTGGTGACGGGCGGGATGACGTTCATCGGCGGCTTCCTGCATACGCTTCCGTTTCTCATCCCGAACATGCGGCACGCCCTGGTGCTGGCCTACTTCGTGGTGGGACTGGAACTGCTGGTCATCGCGTGGATCCGCTACAAGTTCTTTAAGTCTGGTTTCGCGATCTCGGTGCTGCAGGTGGTGGTGGGCGGCGGTCTGGTCTTCGCGGCCGGTGTACTGATCGGCAGCTCATAAGACGCGACCGAATCTTTGACCGCTCTACACCCGGTACACTCCGCACAGGCAACGCGAGATGCTGTAGGTCAACGCCGAACGATGCACGGCAACGGCGCTCGGCAGCTGCCCATCCGAGGTTCCAGTGTTGTGAGCGGACCTGCGAGACGGGCCGCGGAAAAGGA
The DNA here is from genome assembly GCA_964247715.1 of uncultured Acidobacteriaceae bacterium. Classification (GTDB taxonomy): domain Bacteria; phylum Acidobacteriota; class Terriglobia; order Terriglobales; family Acidobacteriaceae; genus Edaphobacter. Next base: position 29,428 of record CAXTVJ010000007.1, read on the forward strand.
TACGAGCAATGAAGATGACGAGCATTCAGGATCTGATGGTGACGGGTCTTACGTACGTTCTGGATTTCGAGGAGCAGGTTGCCAAGGCTGCGCCGAAGATGGCTGAAGCGGTTTCAGACCCGGAACTGAAGGCGACGTTCGCGAAGACGGAGTCGAAGAGCCGCGAGTATGCAAAGCGCGTGGAAGAGGTCTTCGGCACGGTCGGGCAAGAGGTGAAGCGCAACGACAACCACATCGCGAAGGCGATGCTGACCGAAGTCGAGCACATGATCGAGAACACGGACAAGGGGCCGGTGCGCGATGCGGCGTTGATCGTGGCGGCGAATCAGCAGCAGCAGTACCGGGTGGCGTCCTACGGTTCGCTGAAGCACTATGCGGAGCTGATCGGGAAGCAGGACGCGGCGAAGGGTCTCGAGCAGAACCTTGAAGACAGCAAGGCTGGCGACGAGAAGTTCACCCAGATTGGCGAGCAGAAGGTTAATCAGCAAGCAAAGGCGGCTTAGCATTCAGCCGCAGCGCGATGAGAAAGGCCGACCTGAGGGTCGGCCTTTCGTTTGTATACTCGGACCCATGTCCTCTCAATCTGGCAGGCAAGTCTCCGCGATGTGGAGCAGATCGCTGCTCGCCCTTGTGCTGACGGGTTCGATCGCGCTGAGTCTTGGCGCGGCGTATCTCTTTCGCCCGCACGGTTCTCTGTTCGACCTGTCGAATTTCGTCGGCCCCACCACGCGAAGTCTGCTGCATGGACAAGGGTTGACCATGTGGGGCGACCTGGCAGGTACGCATGAGGACTCTTTCTGGATCCGAAGCGCACGCATGCCGGTGGCGAGCGGCGTTGTGGCGCTTGGGATCAAGCTGTTCGGCTTGAAGGTACTGCGGGTCGAGCTGTTTAAGACGCTGCTGCTGGTTCTGCCGGTAGAACTGGCGATCCTGCTGGTCTGGCGCGAGCGTGCAGACGAGGCCTGGAAGCAGGGTTTGACCGCCGCGCTGCTGCTGGTGCCATTCGCCATGACGAGTTTTCTTGCGGACGTCGCCAATCTTCAGGTGGAGGAGGGCTATTCGTACAGTCTGCTGGCGCTGGCGACGGCACTCCTGTTGTACGTCTTCGGACCCGGACGCAGGCCTGCGCCGGGCTGGGTGATCGTCTTCGCGCTTGCAACCGCGGGGGTGTACCTGGCGAAGAGCAGCATGGTGCTGGTGACGGCGGTGTTGCTGGTGAGCTTCCTGGCGCTGGAGCGGCGTCATGCCTTACGGGCAGTTGCGGTTGTGCTGGTGCTGGCTGCTCCCGTGGGCTGGGCGCTGCGGCAGCATCATGCGAGCGGCCGGTACACCATCGGCACGAGTCTCGACGGAATCAATCTGCACAAGGGGAACGCGACGCAGTTTCTTGGGCTGTACCCGCCTGCACCCGGAGAAACGCTGGATGCCCACGACGCGGACCTGAGCCGCGGACTGCGCTTTCCGGACGAGTGGGCCTTCAACGACTATCACCAGAAGGCCGCGGTGACGTTCATGCGCACGCATCCCGCGGAGGCGCTCGACGGCGACGCCCGTAAGCTCGAGGTGATCTTCCTCTCGGTGCACAAGCTGGGTTCGTCGAGCAGCTCCGGCCTGCAGCTTCGGGCGGAGGTGGCGGGGCTGGTCATCTTTCGGCTGATCTTCTGGACGGCGATCTGCCTGGCGCTCTGGGCGGGGTTTCGCCCGCGCTCGAAGCGTGCGAGCTTCCGTGCGCTTTCCAGACCGGAGAGCGCACGCGCCGCCGGGCTGATCTTCCTCGGTCTTGTCCTCGCGGTAGCCGTTCCCTACACGATCGGATTCGCATACACGCGGCACGTAAGCGTGCTGATTTACCCCTCGGTGCTGCTTTGCTGCCGGTTTCTCGCGGGAGCGCGGGCGATCCCGCGAGAGGCTTGAAAACGCCTGTAAAATAGAGGTAGACCAATGATTTCCACCTCCAATGTCACGATGCGGTACGGCTCGAAGCTGCTGTTCGAGGATGTATCAGTTGCGTTCACCGATGGCCGTCGGTACGGCCTCACCGGGCCCAACGGCGCGGGTAAGTCCACGTTTATGAAGGTCTTGACGGGCGAGATTGATCCGCAGAAGGGAACGGTGGTGCGTCCGCGTAAGTTTGGCGTGCTGCGGCAGGATCAGTACCAGTTCGACGAATACCGTGTCATCGACACGGTCATTATGGGCAACAAGCCGTTGTGGGCGGCGCTCGAAGAGCGCGAGATCATCTATGCGAAGCCGGACATGACGGACGAGGACGGCAGCCGTCTGGGCGAGCTCGAAGGGATCGTCGGCGACGAGGACGGCTACGAGGCGGAGGCGAATGCGGCGGTGCTGCTGCAGGGTCTCGATATCCCCGACGAGCTGCACGAGCGCAAGATGAGTGAGCTGCAGGGCGGCCAGAAAGTGCGCGTGCTGCTGGCACAGGCACTCTTCGGCGATCCGGAAGCGCTGATGCTGGACGAGCCGACGAACTATCTCGACCTCGAGTCGATCCACTGGCTGCAGGATTTTCTGGTGCGTTACAGCGGCACCGTGATCACGATCTCGCACGACCGGCATTTCCTGAACGCGGTCTGCACGCACACCGCCGACATCGATTACGAGACGATCATCACCTACACTGGCGGTTACGATGACATGGTGCTGCAGAAGACGCAGATCCGCACGCGCATCGAGTCGCAGAATGAGCAGCGCGAGAAGAAAATCGCGCAGTTGAACGACTTCATCGCACGCTTCAGCGCGGGTACGCGTTCGAGCCAGGTGAACTCGCGCAAGAAGGAAGTGGAGCGGCTGGCGACCAGCGAGTTGGCGCGCTCGAACATCGCGCGTCCGTTCATCCGCTTCGACATGATGCGGCCCAGCGGCAAAACTGTCTGCGAGGCGGAGGGCGTCACCAAGAGCTACCCGCAGAAGGACGGCACGGTCGAGCATGTGATCAAGAACTTCTCGGCGAGCGTGATGCGCGGCGACAAGGTGATCCTGATGGGGCGCAACGGCCAGGGCAAGACGACCATGCTGAAGGCGCTGCTCGCCAACGGACCGGGAGTCGAAGAGAAGGACGTCTCGATCGACGCGGGCGTGGTGAAGTGGGGCCACGAGGTGCAGATCGGCTACTTTGCACAGGACCATACGGGATCCATCGAGAAGGGCACGACGGCGGCGGAGTGGCTGCACAGCTTCGATCCGGCGGCGACCAAGGAAGATATCCGCGGGATTCTCGGCCAGATGCTCTTCCGCGGCGAAGAGGGCATGAAGAAGACCGACGCGCTGAGCGGCGGCGAAGCGGCGCGGCTGCTCTTCTGCAAGATCATGCTGCAGAAGCCGAACGTGCTGGTGCTGGATGAGCCGACGAACCATCTGGATCTTGAAAGCATCAACGCGCTCAACCAGGCGATCCAGAAGTACGACGGAACGGTGTTTCTGGTGACGCACGACCAGGATCTGATCGAAGAGGCAGGGACGCGGATCTGGCACTTCGAGGGCGGCCCGAAGAACTTTACGATCACGGACCACAAGGGTCCGTACGAGGAGTATCAGCAGAAGATGGAAGCGGCGGCGCGGTAAGGCAGTCTCCCGCTCTGCGCCGCCGGACGGATGGAACGGGCGCAAAGGACTAGAATCGGGACGCCTCGGCTCAGGCCGGGGCGTTCGCGCGAGCGAAGGAGCAGGAATGGCCATGGAACAGGTAAAGCACCAGGATCGCGGAAAGAATGTGCTGGGGCAGCCGCTGGCGACGTGCGGGTGCGACCCGATGACGGGCTTCTACCGCACCGGTTGCTGCGAGACCGGGCCGGACGATCTGGGGGTGCATACGGTGTGCTGCATCGTGGACGCGGAGTTTCTCGAGGCCTCGAAGGCGCTGGGGAACGATCTGATGACGCCCATGCCCCAGTATGGCTTTGCGGGGCTGCACCCCGGGGACCGCTGGTGCGTGTGCGCGTCGCGGTGGCTGCAGGCGCAGCAGGCGGGCGCCGCCTGTCCCGTCGTGCTGGAGGCAACCCACGAGAACACGCTGAAGATCGTGCCGTTCGAGCTGCTGATTCAGTACGCGGTGATCCCGGATCAGCTGCACTGAGCGCGGTCGCAGGAGATCACGGTCTTCTGCGTGAAGAAGACGCTTCGGCTGCGGATGTGGCCATCCCGAAGAGATGACGCGTGTAGCGGGATGCAATGCTCCTGCTGGGGCGGTGAGGCGTCTTTCGGGTGATTCAGCCGTGTCGAACGCGGTTCTATGCTGCTGGCATAGGGTGATCTTGCCGTGGCGATAAGAAGTTTGCGACTGCCGCAATCGACCGTTGTGTGGAGCTGCCTGCTGCTTGCGGGTGCGGGCATCGCGCGCGCACAGCAAAGCAGGCCTGAGGCCAACACCGCAGTCGCGGCACCGGTCGAAGCGGGGACGCACCGGGTGGACTTTCGGGTGGCGCCTTCGTTGCAGGCGATGGTGTCCGCGGCGGTGCGCCCGCGGCAGGCGCTGGCGTATGCGCTGCCGGCGGCTCCTGTCCCGGCGTTTGATCCCGAGGCGCTGCTGAACCGGCTGAGCAATGCGTTCTATGCGGCGGTGGAGCACGAGAGCAGCGGGATCGGGGTGCGCAGCAGCGCGATGCATCAGGCGCTGACGCAGCTGCTGGGCTCGCTGACGCCTGCCAATCTGACGTTCCGGCCGCATCTGCCGCTGACGATGATCGGTTTCCAGTTTCGGGCGGCGCAGGGGCACCCGGCACATGAGCCCTGGCACGGCGATATGCCGAGGCGACGATAGCTGAAGGTGCGCCACACGAGACACCTTACCAGCGGCATTCTGCTCCCGGTGCCCGACGCTGAGCGCCTGAAGCCAGCACCTCAGGTGATTTCCGGGCCAGCTTGCTCAGAGGCCCAGCACGGGAACGACGAATCCTGAGGGCAGGCTTTGCCGTTGCGTGCCGAGGCTGTCGAGAGTCCTGCCCTTAATGGTGCCCACCGCCGCCGCCATGCCCACCGCCGCCGCCGTGCCCACCGCCTCCGTGCCCGCCGCCTCCGCCGTGGAAGCCGCCGCCGCCGTGCCCACCGCCTCCGCCGTGGAGGCCGCCGCCGCCCCCACCGCCGAACCCGCCACCACCACCGTGCCCGCCGCCGAAGCCGCCTCGCGCAGCCGCACCGCCGCGGAAAGCGCCGCCCCCTTGAGAGCCTCCGCCCCGGTACCCGCCACCCCCCCGGTATCCGCCACCACCGCGGTATCCGCCGCCCGGCCGGTAGCCGCGGGTGTAGGCCTGATGTGCGTTCCAGCCGTAGTTGCCGTTGTAGGATCCTCCGCGCGCGCCTTCGAAGCGGTGATTTCCCCACCCGTGGTTATAGCCCCAGCCACCCCATGGGCCCACACCCAGGAAGATGCCGTTGTAGAAGTAACCCGGGCCGTAGTAGCCGGCCGGGGCGCAGCCGTAGGGTGCATAGCCGTAATAGCCGTATTCACATGCCGGCGGACCGCCGCCGAAGCCGAGGCCGACCGATATTTGGGCATGGGCTGCCGGTGCGAGGAGTGCTGCCGCCGCAAGGACGGCTGAAGCCAGGAAGTACTTGAAACTGCGCATCATGACACCTCACGCCGAGCGTAATCGTCCGGCCGGCATGCTGTCTGAGCAAGAACGACCACGTTCGCTTTTGTACGCACTCGATCCCGGATTCGATCGAGGTTGCACAGCATCCGAAAGCGTCGACGCGTACGATAGCGGCGAGGGCGATCATGATCGAGCAGTTGAAGGAGAGCGGTGGACCGGCGTTCGGGTTCAAGGTGACGGGCAGGCTGATGCCGGTGGACGTGGCGGATCTGGGGGTACGGATCGAAGCCGCGATCGCCGCTCACAAGCATCCGATCGGTATTCTCGCGGACGTTTCGGAGATGCATGGAGCAAGCTGGGCTGCGCGGTGGGAGGAGATGCGTTTTCTCGAGCGGCATCGCGACCACATCGCCCGCATGGCGGTCGTCTGCAACGACGAGTGGCAGGAGATCTCCGAGATGGTGCTGGTGGCGACTTCGTTTCTGCAGGCGGAGACGGTGTACTGCAAGCCTTCGGACATCGCGCACGCATGGCACTGGGTGAAGATGCAGCAGAAGGATGAGCCCATGCCGCTGCGGGTGATGTATCCGGGCAAAGGCCTCTTTCAGGACTACACGCCGGAGTATGTGGGGTTGTGATCTCGGCCTGAGCTGCTACGCGGGCTCGGCGAACGGCGCAAGCTGGGCTTCGCCGGGCCGTGGAGTTGCGAGACTCACGGCGACCAGACAGACCAGCGAGGCCATCAGCGCCGGCAGGATGGCGTCGCGTTCGGAGATCCACGTTGGGAAGAACTGGTGGACGGCGGCGGTGTCCCAGACTACGGTGACGAAAGTGCCCGCGGCGATCGAAGAGACCGCGCCGGCGGCGGTGGCGCGCTTCCAGAAGAACGCGGCGAGGATGACGGGCGTGAGCGCGGCCGAGTAGATGGTGTAGGCGTAGAGGGCCTTCTCGAGCACGGAGCGGGTGCCGAGCGACTGCCAGAGCGACCACAGGCCGAGGAAGACGACGAGCAGGCGGCTGACGAGCAGGATGGAGCGGTTGCTGGCGTCGGGGCGGATGTAGCGGACGAAGACGTCGTTGATGAGGTTGGTGGCGGGCGAGAAGAGATAGTTGTTGGCGGTGGAGACGACCTTGGCGAAGATGGCGCCGACCATGAGCGCGCCGAGGGCGAGCGGAAGTCCGTGCAGCGCGGTGTAGGCGAGGATCTCGCGCGGGTTCTGGGCGACCTCACCGGTCGCGAACAGCGCGGAGCCGACGACGGCGAGGGCGACGATCACGGTCTCGAGCACGACGATGCCGAAGAACCAGCCGACGACGGCGCGGGTGGCGTCCTTCTCGGTCCTGGCGGAGAAGAATTTCTGATACATGGACTGATTGCCGAGCATGAGCAGGCAGGTGGGGAGGAAGAGCTCGAGGGCGCGGACCGGGGTGAAGTCGCCCAGCAGCTGGAAGTGGGTGGCGGGCAGCCTGGCCTCAACCGCGTGCCAGCCGCCGGCGGAGCGGATGAGGATGGGCAGGGCGACCAGCAGCGTGAAGGTGGCGAGGAGGCCGATGGCGACGTCCATGTAGGCGACCGAGCTCATGCCGGCGATGGCGGTGAAGACGATGACGAAGGCGGCGATGATCTCTTGGCCGTGGCGCGCGGAGACGGAGGGGAAGATGAGGTGGAGGATGTCGCCGCCGCCGATGAGCTGGTAGCTGGTGATGGCGGTGTAGGCGAAGAGGACGGCGATGACGCCGAGAACACGGGCGGTCTGGTTGTAGCGGGCTTCGAGCAGGTCGGGGATGGTGAACTGGGCGAACTTGCGGGCGCGCGGCGCGATGAAGTAGATCAGCAGCAGCCCGGCCCATCCGCCGGCAGCCTGCCAGAGCGCCGGGAAGCCGTGTTTGTAGGCGTTCTCGGCGCCGGCGAGGAGCGAGCCTGAGCCGATCCAGGAGCTCAAGAGCGTGAAGATGAGGACGAAGGCGGGGAGCGAGCGCCCCGCGACGAGATAGTCGGCCTTGGTCTTGACCTTGGAGACGCGTGTCAGCGAGACCGCAAGCAGCGTGACGACAATGATGCCGAGGACGGCGGCGTACAGGGTTTGCGGATTCATGCGCTGGGAGCAGTGTATCGCCCTGGGCTGGCGGTGGAGAGACAAAGACAAGGTTTCGCGAGGGCCGCGCGCGGCCACTTCGTGGAGTATGGGACGGCTTCGCCGTGCTCTCGTTGATACTGATCTTCAGATCGTCTGGAGGAGGGAAAGGCATGAGGCAGGTTTGGCTGGGCGTGTTGTTTGCTGGTTGTGGCATGGCGGTGGCGCAGATGCCGATTACGTTGAATGTAGATCTGCGCGATGCGCCGAAAAAGATCGTGCATGCGGTCGAGGTAATCCCCGTGCAGCCGGGCGCGAACACGCTTGTCTATCCAAAGTGGATTCCGGGCGAGCACATGCCGAGCGGGCCGATCGACGATATGGCAGGGTTCTTCCTGTCGGCGAACGGCCAGCCCGTCAAGTGGGAACGCGATCCGCTGGATATGTTCGCGTTCCACTTCACCGTGCCGGCGGGCGTGACGTCGGTCGAGGCGAAGATGGATTTCCTCGCCACGCCGAATGGCGGCAGCTTCACGGCGGGCGGCTCGACCAGCGCCAATCTCGCGATGCTGAGCTGGAACACGCTGGTGCTGTATCCGCAGGGCACCAAATCGGCTGACGTGATGGTGACGCCTTCGGTGACGCTGCCCGAAGGATGGAAGTATGGTACGGCACTGGAACCGGCCGGCGGTGAGGGTTCGAGTGCTGTTGCATTCAAGACCGTGTCGCTGGAACAGCTGATCGATTCGCCGGTTCTGACGGGGCGCTTCTTTCGCGAGATTCCGCTGGCGACAGAGGTGACGCCGAAGCACTATCTCGACATGGCGGCGGACGGGCCGGAGTTCCTTAAGGTCTCGCAGGATAAGGTCGACGAGTTCTCACGGCTGGTGCGGGAGACAGGTGCGCTCTACCGCAGCCGGCACTATACGAGCTATCACTTTCTCGTGACGCTGTCCGACCAGGTGCTGCACTTCGGGCTGGAGCATCATCAGTCTTCGGACGATCGCGTCGCGCCCGCGACGTTTGTCTCGGACGAGGAGTTCGTGCTGGACGGGCTGCTGCTGCCGCACGAGTTTACCCACAGCTGGAATGGCAAGTACCGCCGGCCCATCGGGCTCGCGACGCCGAACTATCAGGACCCGATGATCGGCGACGGGCTGTGGGTGTACGAGGGGCTCACCGAGTATCTGGGCGATGTGCTTGCGGCGCGCTGCGGCATCTGGACGCCGGAGCAGTATCGTGACCGGCTGGCGACGGTGGCTGCCAGCTACAACAACCGGCCCGGACGCACGTGGCGCGATCTGCAGGACACGGCGCGCATGGCGCAGATTCTGTACAACACGGGCGGGCCATTCGATAACTGGCGGCGCGGGACCGACTTCTACGATGAAGGCGAGCTGGTCTGGCTCGATGTGGACACGACCATCCGCAAGATCACCAACGGCAAGAAGAGCCTGAATGACTTTGCCGGTACCTTTGAGGCGGTCGGCGGCAATACCGGGCCGAAGGTGGTGCCGTATACGTTTGAGGACGTAGTCGCCGGCTTGAACGCGGTCGCTCCGTACGACTGGGCGCAGTTTCTGCGCTTCCGCTTGGATACGAACCGGCCCGAGGCTCCGCTGGGCGGGCTGGAGAACGGCGGATGGAAGCTGACCTATCAGGATCAGCCGAACAACTGGAGCCAGCTGGAGGCGGCGGAGTCGCAGACGTACGACTTCTGGTACTCGATCGGGCTGCATGCCGGTGTGCAGGGCACGGTCAACGACGTGCTGCACGGCGGGCTGGCGGATCAGGCGGGCTTCGGGCCGGGAATGAAGATTGTGGCGGTCAACGGTCGGGAGTTCTCACCGGATCTGCTGCGCACGGCGATCCGGGAGGCGAAGGGAACGACGGCGCCGCTTGAGTTCATCGTCGAGAACACGGGCTTTTACAAGATCGTGCGCATCGACTACCACGGCGGCGAACGCTTCCCGGTACTGACGCGCGTGGACAGCGCGCCGGATCGGCTGGACGACATTCTGAAACCGATGACGAAGCAGGCCGCAGCGCAGCGGGAGTGAAGCCTCCGCTGCGCTGCGAAGGACAACAAAGAACGCAGGGTCAGCCGGTCGTACGGGCGCTGCGGGGAATTGCGCCGGCCTGTTTCAAGGCCTGTTCGGTGGCTGCGGCTTCGATCTCCGAGTTGATCTCGGCTCCGGTGAGCAGCATGAGGCCGGTGATGTAGAACCACGTCAGCAGCACGATGACCGCGCCCAGCGAGCCGTAGGTAAGCGAGTAGTTGTTGAAGTAGAAGAGGTAAACGCGCAGGGCGAGCGACGACAGGATCCAGCCGAGGATGCCAAGCGCCGCGCCCGGCGTCAACCACCGCCACACCTTGTTCTTTACGTTCGGCGCGAAGTAGTAGATCACTGCGAACAGCAGCAGATTGAGCGCGAGGCAGACGACGTCGAAGATGAGATGAATCGCAATGCCGGAGGCCAGGGCCAGCCGCGGCTGAGAGATGTGTGCGCGCACCAGATGCGCCAGCAGCGAGCCTGCCAGCAAAGAAGCAGCGGTGGCGAGCGAGATGACGGCAAGCAGCACGGTGACGAGGATGGCCGAGCCGCGCACCTGCCAGTAGGGGCGCGTCTCGCGGACCTTGTAGACCGTGTTCAACGTGTCCTGAATGGCGACGAAGCCGACCGACGCGGACCAGAGTGCAGCCGCCAGGCCAAAGGTAATCTTGCCTCCCGAGGAATGCTGGGTGGTCTGGGTGAAGGTGTCCATCACCAGCCCCATGGCGTCCTTTGGGACGACGAGGGCGAAGTAGTTGAGGAGCTTGACGTAAATGTCCCCCGCGGACTTGGCGAAGAGCCCGAAGATGGCGGAAAGCGAGACGAGGGTCGGGAAGAGCGCGAAGAGAAAGTAGTAGCCGAGCTCCGCCGAGCGCGACAACAGGTTGTCGTCCATGAAGGACTTGGCAAATCGGCGGATAATGATGGGAACGGGCACGCCCTGCAGATCCCACAGGGAGTGCAGCGGAGAGTGCGAGACGGCGTCCCAGACGCGGCGGCTGTGCGGATCGAGCGACAGGATGGCGGCGTCGGGGCCGCGGGCTGCTTTGTCGCGGGCCTCAGCGCCGGCGAGCTCCTGCTCGCGCGGGGGGACGGCGTCAGGAGGCGGCGTGGCGGCTTCGGAGCTGGACGGCATGGAAGATGGCTTGGCGGACATGGCGAGACGAGAGGATACAGGGACTGCGATGGGCGATTCCGGCATGCGGAGTACTCCGGCGAAACCGGGCAGGCGCCATTCCTCCCGGCTGATTGAAGCGGCTAGGCGAATAGATGCGGATTCGTGGCGGCGTGTGTCGCGCGTACGCCGAAGTGGTTCTTCGCCGACTCCCGCGCATCAACAGAGTATGAGCGCTTTGCGCATGCGGCGTCCGTTTGTCATCACCAAGCTGGGCCAGGTCACCAAGCTTGCCCTGGAAAGCCATCTCGCGCCTTTGAGCGGAACTCCGCGCAAGCCGCTGCCGGCGGGCGACGGCCAGATGGGCGTGACGTTTCAGGGGCATTCGTCTTTCCTGCTGCAGTTCGGCGACGGCAAACAGGGCCGCAATCTTCTCGTCGACCCGGTCTTCGCGACGCGGCTGGTGGTCATTCGTCGGCATCGCCAGCCGGGAACACGGATCGAAGACCTGCCGCCGATCGATGCCGTGCTGCTGACGCACGCGCATATGGATCATCTGAACCGCCCTACGCTGCGGCTGATTGCGCGGGCCATGCGCAAGCGGATGGGACGCGGACCGATCGCGATCGTGCCGAACGGAGTGGCGGATCTGGTGCAGGGTCTGGGATTCCGCGAGGTGCGCACTCTGGGATGGTGGCAGACGACCGAGGTGAATGGGCTGACGATTACCTTTACGCCGGCGAAACACTGGGGCGCGCGGATGTTTTCCGATACCCACCGGATGTTCGGCGGATATGTCATTGAGGACGCGAACGGCGGACACCGGATCTATCACTCCGGCGATACGGCATACTTCGAGGGTTTCAGGGAGATTGGCGCGCGGCTGAAACCCCAGGTCGCGCTGCTGCCCATCGGTGCCTACTACCCGGACAACTATCGCGCGGTGCATACGAGCCCGGAGGAAGCGACCCAGGCTTTCGTGGATCTCGGCGCGGAGATCATGATCCCGATGCACTTCGGTACCTTCCGTCTCGGCCGAGAGCCGATGGAAGAACCGCCGGTAAGGCTGATGGACGATGCCCGCCGGCGCGGTGTGGAAGCACGGGTGCGGGTGCTGAGCGAAGGCGAGACGTTGCTGATCCCGCCCGTGACTGAAAGCGCCGCGCATGAGCCGCGCGAGACCGCCGCGGCATCTTAACGGCATGGCGATTGCAACGGAAGTAACGAAGACGTTTATGCTGGGTGGCGATCTCGAGATCGACCGCCTTGGATTCGGCGCGATGCGCATCGTGGGCGAGGGCGTGTGGGGCGAGCCGAAGGATGCGGAGAACTCCCGCACCGTACTGCGGCGCGCCGCGGAACTGGGTGTGAATTTCATCGACACCGCCGACGCCTACGGGCCGGATGTGAGTGAGCGGCTGATCGGCGAGGCACTCGCGCCTTATCAGTCTGGCGTGGTGATCGCGACTAAGGGCGGGCTCACACGGCAGGGACCGGGCAAGTGGCTGCCGGTCGGACGTCCGGAGTACCTGACGCAGGAGGTCGAGATGAGCCTGCGTCTGTTGAAGCTGGAGCGCATCGATCTGTGGCAGCTGCACCGCATCGACCCGAAGACGCCGGTTGAGGAGTCGCTGGGCGCCCTCAAGGAGCTGCAGCAGCAGGGCAAGGTGCGGCATGTCGGCCTCAGCGAGGTAAAGGTTCCGGAGATCGAACAGGCGCGCAAGGTGGTCGAGATCGTCAGCGTGCAGAACAAGTACAACATCGGCGACCGCGCGCACGAGGATGTTCTCGAATACTGCACGAAGCACAAGATCGCATTCATCCCGTGGTTCCCGGTCGCTGCGGGAGAACTGGCGAAGCCGGGCGGGAAGCTCGACAAAGCGGCAAAGGAGCATGGCGCGACGGTCAGCCAGCTTTCGCTGGCGTGGCTGCTGCATCACTCGCCGGTGATTTTGCCGATTCCGGGCACGTCGTCTGTCGAACATCTTGAAGAGAACGTCAAGGCGCGGGACGTCACGCTGAGCGATCAGGAGTGGGCAGAGATCGAGAACGCTGCAAAGTAAGTCAACGGTGTCGTCACAAAGCGGGTCACGGCTTCGGTTGTGGCCCGCTCTGCTCCAGCAGGCATAGGATATCGGCATGAAGATTTCGGCGCGGAATCAGTTGAAGGGCACGGTTGAGGCCGTGGAGCTGGGCGTGGTGACGGCGAAGGTGAGCGTGCGCGTAGGCGAGAACCTGATCGAGAGCGTGATTACGCGGCAGAGCGTGGAAGATTTGAAGATCGAGGTGGGCTCGACCGTGTGGGCCGTCATCAAATCGACTGAAATCATGTTGATGACGGAGTAGGTGCCATGTACGTTGCATCTGTTTTGCTCGGCTTTCTAGCACTGTCGCAGGCGGTCACGCCGCAAAACGCTTCGTCTCAGGTGGTCACCCCGCAGGGGACGACGCCGCAGCCGGGACAGGCGGTGGTTCCTCCCCCCATGCGCAGTGTGGGAGAAGATGCGCCGGGGCAGCCAGTCTCGAACGTGATCGACCCGCCGGACGCGCGCGTGGTGTACACGGTGCGTGGCGCGGGCGAGCAGGTGTACGTGTGCTCGCAGCAGCCGGATGCGATGAAGTGGATCCTCGCGGGACCGGCGGCGGTGTTGACCGACATGGCGACCAGCGAGCCGGTGGGGAAGCATGGGCCCGGGCCGCAGTGGACGTGGAACGACGGCAGCGCGGTCCGGGGCAAGGTGACAGGAAGCCGGTCCTCGCCGGATGCGGCGAACGTGCCCTGGCTGCTGGTCAAGGTGGATCTGTACCCTGGGCCGAATGGGCCGTTCGATACATCGTTGAAGCTGGACGAGATCAAGTATGTGCGGCGGAGCGATACGCATGGCGGCGTTGGGCCAACCAGCGGATGCGATGCGGCGAAGATCGGGGCCTCGGTAAGCGTTCCCTACTCGGCGACCTACACCTTCTACGCGCAGGCTGAGTAAGACACGCGCCTGGAGGCTGTCTTCGGGCAGGGCGCGGGGACTCTGTGTCGATGGCTGCGGGTCAAGCACGCCTGTTAGGATAGGAACAGCGCGTCTATTGGCTGAATGTGGCCTGTAAAGCACTGCGCAATCAAGCACAAGACAGGACTGAACCCGCCGTGAGCACCCCGCAGAACGACTCTTCGATCCGCAACATCGCCATCATCGCGCACGTCGACCACGGCAAGACCACGCTGGTGGATGCCATGCTGCGCCAGTCCGGAACGTTCCGGTCGAACGAGGCGGTGGCCGAGCGCGTGATGGACTCGAACGACCTCGAGAAAGAGCGGGGCATTACGATTCTGGCCAAGAACACGGCGATCCACTACAAGGATTCGAAGATCAACATCGTCGATACTCCAGGCCACGCGGACTTTGGCGGCGAGGTGGAGCGCGCGCTGAAGATGGTGGATGGCGTGGTGCTGCTGGTGGACGCGAGCGAAGGGCCGCTGCCGCAGACGCGTTATGTGCTGTCAAAGGCGCTCGAGGCGAAGCTGACTCCGATCGTGGTGGTGAACAAGATCGATCGTCCGGATGCGCGGCCGCAGGAGGTGTTGAACGAGGTGTACGACCTGTTCATCGATCTCGATGCGGACGAGAGCGTGCTGGATTTTCCGGTGATTTATACCAACGGCAAGGCGGGAACGGCGACGATGGACCTGGCGAAGCCTGGAACCGATCTGCAGCCATTGTTCGAGCTGATCTTCAACACCATTCCGGCAGCGACGGGAACGGCGGATGGGGATCTGCAGATCCTGGTGACGAATCTGGACTACTCGGATTATCTGGGACGGCTGGCGATCGGACGTGTGTTCAACGGCACGCTGAAGAACGGGCAGGAAGTGAACGTCTCCAAGCTGGATGGCTCGCTGCAGCCGGTGAAGGTGACGAAGCTGTTCACGTTCAACGGGCTGAAGCGCGAGGATACGACCGAGACGACGGTGGGCGATATCGTCGCGATTGCCGGCATTCCGGGGATCACGATCGGGGAGAGCTTCTGTGCGCTCGAGAATCCGAAGCCGCTGCCGCACATCAAGATCGACGAGCCGACGATTGCGATCAACTTCTCGGTGAACAATGGACCGTTCGCGGGACGCGAGGGCAAGTTCGTGACCAGCCGCAACCTGAAGGATCGGCTGGAGCGGGAGCTGCTGACGAACGTCTCGATCCGGGTCGAGGATACGGGATCCGCGGACTCGTTCAAGGTGCTGGGACGCGGCGAACTGCAGCTTTCGGTGCTGATCGAGATGATGCGTCGCGAAGGGTTCGAGCTGATGGCTTCGCGTCCGACGATCGTGACGAAGCGTGTCAACGGCGAGCTGATGGAGCCTTCGGAGATCCTGACGATCGACATTCCGGAGAGCTTTGTGGGAACGGTGATCGAGCGTCTGGGACCGCGCAAGGGTGAGATGGTGAAGATGGCGAATCACGGTTCGGGACGTGTGCGGATGGAGTTCAAGGTTCCGTCGCGCGGACTGATCGGGCTGCGCAACGAGATGCTGACGGAGACGCGCGGGACGATCGTGATGAATTCGATCGCGGGTGAGTACATTCCGTATCAGGGCGAGATTCCGCAGCGTCCGACTGGAGCGTTGATCTCGGATCGGCAGGGCTCGACGACGACGTATGCGCTGGATGGACTGCAGGATCGCGGTGTGCTGTTTATCGGCGATGGTGTGGAAGTGTATGAAGGCATGATCGTGGGCGAGCACTCGCGGGACAACGATCTGGATGTGAACTGTGTGCGCGAGAAGAAGCTGACGAATATGCGGGCTTCGGGCTCGGACGATGCGTTGCGTCTGGTTCCTTACCGGCAGATGACACTGGAGCAGTCGATCGAGTTTGTGGCGGACGACGAGCTGGTGGAGATTACGCCGAAGTCGCTGCGTCTGCGGAAAAAGGTACTGCAGTCGAACAAGCGTCCGAAGGGTGTTCGCGGCGGAAGCGTGCTGGAATAACACTACACAGCGGTTCTCGAACTTCCATTGCGCTCCGATGAGGAGCGCAGTTTCTTTTTGAGCGCAGGCGAATGCAGGAGAACCCCCTACCCCCGGTTAACCAAGTGATAAGAATATGGTTTTTTGCGGCGATTTTTCGGGACTCGGCAGCTAAACTCATGCAATGACTGGGGTTAGTGGCGGGGTACGGTGGTTTCAGGCGGTGGAAGGGCCGAGGAGGGCCGCACTTCATGAGCTGTTGTTATTGTATCGAGCGGGGCGGGGTGAGTATGCCAACTCTTTTCGGAGCGGAACTCACTTCGATTGTGTAAGTTAGCTGGTTCGGCCAACGCGTGAGGGGTTGACACGATTTACGGTGGAGGCTGGTTGAGGGCGAGGGCGTGCCGGGCTGCGGGGAGAGAACCATCCCACGACAGCGCTCGCTGCGCTTGCGCGATCATGGGGCATCCGCGCCGGGTGATCAGCGCCCTGGTTCCCCCCTTCCCCGGTCTCGCGCGCCTGGGCTTCTCGTCATGGCACGCGTATTGGGCATTGTGCGGTGCATGTTTCCTCTGTACGATTTTGATATCGAAAAAGTCAGGCCCTGCAAGTCCACGAAAGTGGCACTGTTCTCTCCCGAGATAAGGAGAGCTCGTCCTGCACGGTGCGGACCCAATCGAATCCGGCTCCTGGAGTGTTCCTGTATGACCTGGTTCCACCGTGCTTTCCCAACGTCTTTCCTGCTTTGTTGCGGTATCAGCGTATGGCCGGTTGCGGCGCAGCAGGTGCGTTACAGCACGGCGCACCGGAACGGCGAGCGGGCGCTGCCGCAGACCGTTTCCGCGACGAATCAGACGTTGCAGACGAAGCTTTCCGTGAGCCGGGTGCCGGTGTCGCTGGCCGCAGCGGACTTCAACAGCGACGGCACGCAGGATCTGCTGTCGGGCTATGCGGCGGGGTCCAGTGGCGTGCTTTTGCTGCAGGCCGGGAATGCGGAGGCCAAGGCTCCGACGCAGGAGGAGGAGGCGCAGATCGCCACGGGTGTCCCGGTGGTGCCGTTCGCGGCGAGGGCGGAGGCGACCGAGGTGCCGGTCCGCCCCGATCTGCTGGCGACGGGCGATCTGGCCGGGCACGGGCATGTGGATGTGGTGGTCGCGGCGAAGGGCGACAGCAAGGCGTACCTTTTGCTGGGCGATGGTGCGGGCAACTTTGCCGCGCCGCAGGTTCTGCCGCTTGAAGGCGCCGCCAGTGCCGTGGCGGTATGGAAGGGACCGGGCGGCATGAGCCTGGTGGCGGCGAGTGTGTGCGGGGGCTCCGGGTGCGGGGTGCAGATGATCTCCGCGGATGGAACGATGAAGGCGTTTGTCCCGACCTCGGGCCCGGCCGGCAGCCTGCAGGTGGCGGCGCTGAACGGCGGGCGCTACTCGGATCTGCTGGCGGTGACTTCGGGGGGCGTTCTCGTACTCGACGGCGGCTCGCTGCTGAGCGATGCGCCGCAGCGTGCGACGCTTCCGTTAGTGGGGGCGACGGCGGTTGCGCCGGGCCTGTTTGCGTACGACCGCCGCGCGTTTGCGCAGGTAGCGGTGCTGGATGCACAGGCGGTTCTGCATGTGTTCGCGCGTGCCGGGGTGGATGAGACGATGCCGACGCGGGCTCAGGTCGCGGCAGCGCGCAGGTTGACGCGCGCGGCGAAGACGACCGATCCAACCGGCGCAAGCGCGGGCAGCCTGGCGTGGAGCGAGGTGGAGACGGTTGCGAATGTGGGTTCCGGCGGCCCGGCGGTGATGTTGCGCGGACGGTTTACGGGCGGAGGCTATGACGATCTGGCGGTGATGTCCCGCAGCGACTATGTGACGGTATCTCACCCGATCAAGGCGGAAGGCAGTCTGCGCAGAACGACGCCGACGGTTACGGTGGATTCGATGGCCTCGCCGGTGACGGCCGCAGTGACGACGCGGCTGAGCGCCTCGAGCCTGCTGGGCGTGGTGACGGCCGGCGGCAGCGAAGCCAGCCCGAAATACACCGTGCCTTCCAGCAACCGGGTGATGACGGTGACCACGACGGCGGATGCCGTGGTGACGTCGGCTGCCAGGAGCGCGTGCATCAATGTTGAGTCGGGCTGCACTCTGCGGGCGGCGATCGCCGTGGCCAACGCCGATGCGGGCACGACCACCGACACCAGGGTGGACACGATTCAACTGCCTGCCGGTACGTTTGTGATCAGCGCCAACAACGGCTCGACGGTGGACGCGTACGGCAGCTATAACTACCACTTCGACGTGGACAGCTCGGTGAATTTCGTGGGCGCGGGCTCCGGCAGCACGATCATCAATGCGAACGGCATCGATAAGGCGTTCACGGTGAATTCCGGGGTGGTGAATGGTTTTGCTCCGTACGACGTGTACTTCTCGGGTCTGACGATCGAGAACGGAGACGACAAGAACAACCCGGACAGCAGCCAGTGCGAGGCAAACTGCGACTTCTACGGCGGAAACATGGACTCCGACAGCGGTGGTCCGGGGACGCTTGGTTTCAGCAGCGTCATTCTGAGCGGAGGCAAGCTGACGTACGACGAAGATGGCGGCGGCGGCCTGTTCGTGAGCAATGCGATGACGGGCGCTACCGGGCCGAGCGGCCTGACGGAGTTCGACAACTGCACGATCAGCAACAACACGGCATTGCTGCAGGGCGGCGGCGCGGTGGTGGCGGAGTACGTGCCGCTGACGCTGAACACCGACGTGTTTACGGGCAATTCGGCGACGCCGGCGAGCGGTGACACGGCGGCCGAGGGCGGCGCGCTCTGGCTTGCGGGAAACATCAACAACACGGGGACGGTGACCCCGATGACGATCTCCAACTCTACGTTTACGTCGAACACGGCCGCGCTTGGCGGTGCGATCTTCGACCAGTCGTCCAATCCGGCGATCTCCGGAAGCACGTTTTCGGATAACAGCGCGACGCAGTACGGGGGAGCGATCTATCTGTTTACCGGGTATCAGAGCGGCCCGACGATCACGACCTCCAACTTCACGGGGAACTCGGTGCCGGCGGCGTCTCAAGAGAGCGGCTACTACTCCACGAACGGGGGCGCGATCTGCGTGGAGGGCGGTTATGCCGGCAATCCGAACGATTTGAGTGTGCAGTATTCGCGGTTTCACGGTAATACGGGAGGGCATGCGACGGGGATCGGGGTTGGCTGCGCGAACAGCACCAGTGGCAGCGATACCTCGGCCAACGTGACCGCCACCAACAATTGGTGGGGGTGCAATGGAGCGGCGACGGGCACGGGGTGCGATACCGCGGACGACCTCTACAGCAACTCCGCGCTGACGCTGACTCCGTATACCACGCTGACTTTGGCTGTCTCTCCGAGCAGTGTGACCGAGGGAGCCTCGGTGACGGCGACGGGCAGCCTGGGGCAGAACTCGGCCGGGACGAAGTACTCGCAGGCGAACGATGCTGCGTATCTCGGTGTGGCCGCGAAGCTGACATTGATGGATGGAGGCTATACCAGCACGGCGTCTCCGGGGCTTTCCGCGACGGCGAACACTGCCGTTTCCTATGCGGCGGCTACCTTAAGCGCGATCGCCCGGGCGACCGGGAACGGTACGGCCACGGTCACCGTGGACGGCTATTCCGTGTCGTCGGGTTATCTTGTTACCGCGCCGGATCTGACGGTCACGAGCGCGCATTCGGGGAGCTTCAAGGCGGGGGATACGGCGGACACGTACACCCTCAGCGTGGCCAACGTCGGCACTGGGTCGACCAGCGGGACGGTGACGGTGGTGGACACGCTCCCGAGCGGCTTTACGGCGACGGCCCTGTCAGGCTCGGGCTGGACGTGCACGTTGTCGTCGTTGAGCTGCACCTCGAACGCTGAAGTGGCGGCGAGTGTGACTTTTCCGCCCATCACCTTGACGGTCAGTGTGTCCAGCAGCGATGTGGGGAATTACACGAACGCGGTCCGGGTTTCGGGGGGCGATGAGTCGAATACGGCGAACGATACAGGCACGGATTCCACGCTGGTGATCGGGGCGCCTATGATCGCGGAGGCGTTTTCGCCGCTGACGGTGGCGCAGAATGCAAGCTCGACCGTTACGTTCACGCTCGCGAATCCGAACAGCTCGACAACGCTTGCCGGGGTCGGGTTTACGGATACGCTTCCTTCCGGGCTGGTCGTCTTCCTGCCCAGCGGGGCGTCGACCACGTGTTCCGGGGGCAAGGTGACGGCGACGGCGGGTGGCGGATCGATCGCGCTGTCGGGTGCGAGTCTCGCCAGCAGCACGAGCTGCACGGTGAGCGTGAACGTGACCAGCGGGACGGCCGGCAGCTACGTGAACGTGACCGGGGCGGTGACCTCGACGACCTCGAACGCGGGCAAGACCGCGTCGGCGACGTTGAACGTGGCGTCGCAGGCGACGATGGCGCCGTTCGTATCGCAGCTGACGGTTGCGGAGGGTCAGATGCTGCCGATCGATATCATCTTCTCGTATCCGGGCAGCGTTCCGGCGCCGGCGCCGACGGGGGCGATCAGCATCACGGTGGACGGCAGCACGGCGAGTCTGTCGGGTATGAGCTGCAAGTTCAAGAACTCAGACCCGCAGGACGGGGCTCATACCAACTGCTCCGTGAACTATCAGGCTCCGGCGAGTGCCGGCACCCATACCCTCAACTACAGCCAGGCGGCGGACGCCAGTTACACCAGCGTCAGCGGGTCGGCGACGATCACCGTGACGCAGTAGGCGGAACGGGGCGAAGCCAGGCGGGCGCCCGGCTTCACCCCACTGGCCACCTCCACCTCCCGGGCCCGTGAGTGCCGGGCGTTGGAGACGGCGGGTGCGGGATGCCGGGTGCGGTAGGTCAGGTGCGGTAGTTCAGTTACGGCAGGTCAGGGGTTGAGCCGTCCCTGGACGGCGTCTTCGAGGGAGATGCCGTTTTTATCGAGGAGGTCGCCGAGGTCTCGGTCAAGTTCGATCCGGGCTTTCTGGTAGTTGGAGCGGGCGGCGATTTCGCTGGCTCGGGCCTGGGCGAGGTAGGCGGCGTCCTGGATGATCTGGAGGTTGGTGGACTGTCCGAAGGTGAGGCGGTCGCGGTCGGCGGCGAGGAGCTGCTCCTGATAGCCGCGAGAGGACTGGGCGGCTTTGAGGGCGGCGAAGCTGGTCTGGATGGCGACGACGGCGGCTTCGATGTCTTCGCGAATCTGATTGGAGAGTTTTTCGGTGCGGGCCTGCACCTGGCGGACCTGGACCTGGTCGCGGGCCGCGTCGGCCTGAGCGGTGCGGTTGCGGAGAGGGAGGTTGAGCTGGATGCCTCCCTGGATGATGGTCGAGACGCGGAGGCCGCCGAGGGCGAAGTTGCCGGGGAGGGTGGGGAGTGCGGTGCCGGCGGTACCGAGCTGCTCGTAGGCGGTCTCTGAGGATCCCCGGGTCTCTACGTTGGCGTAGACGTTGAGCTGGGAGAGGGCCTGGTTGCGGCTGGCGCCGGCACTGATCTGGCCGGCGCTGATTTGGAGCTGGGACTGGGCAAGGTCGGGGCGGCGGGCGAGGCCCTGCTGGATGAGGGTGCCGACCGGGGTGGGGTCGAGCTGCGGGGGGACGACGATGCGGTCGGTGGGGACGATCTCGGTGAAAAGGGTGGAGAACTCGGGGGCGTCGGCGCGGATGAGGAGGTTCCTGAGGATGACCTCCTGGGTGCGGTAGAGGCCCTGAGCCTGGGTGAGGTCGAACTGGCTGGAGGAGACGAGGGCGTCGGCGCGGAGGAGCTCGATGGGGGCGAGGGTGCCTTCTTCGACCTGGGCGGCGTCGTCGGAGCGGAGTTTCTGCGCGGCGGTGAGGGATTCCTGCTTGACCTGGACGTTTTCGCCGAGGGAGACGAGGTCGAAGTAGATGCGGGAGGCGCCGTAGACGGTTTCGAGGACCTGCTGCTCGAAGAGGAGCTTGGAGATGCGGGTGTCGAGGTTGGCGATGTGAATGAAGCGGAGATTGACGGCGGAGCCGAAGCCGCGGAGGAGCGGCTGGGAGAGGGTGACGGAGGTGCTGGGGCGGGAGAAGGGGTCGAGCTGGCCGGTGCTGCCGTAGATGACGGCGGAGTCGTTGTTGGCGGAGGCCTCGAGCTGGGTGCCGTAGCGGAAGCCCTGGAGGTAGGAGGCGTCGAGGGCGACGAAGTTGAGGGCCTGCGCCTCGGTGGTGGTGGCTCCGGTGGAGGGGCTGGTGGTGCCGCCGGAACCGGTGCCGGTCGTGGAGGTGGAGGCAAGGGTGACGGTGTTGGAGCGGCGGAGATAGCCGGCCTGGAGGAAGAGACTGGGGTCGAAGAGCGGGACGTTGGGACCGGGGGAGTACTGCTGGGTGGCGGAGGACGAGCCGGAGAGGTTGGTGGTGGCCTGGGTGGTGGCGTTCAGGGAGGTGAGGTCGAGGACGGTGGGGGTGACGGGATTGGTGTTCTGGGCGGTGGAGTCGAGGAGCGGGGAGCCGGGGCCGCCGACGCCGGGAGGTGGCTCGGCAATGGTGTAGTCGATGCCGCGGAGATTGCCTCCACCCTGGGCGCGGCGGCGGTCGGTGTCGGCGAGGACGAGGTTGTAGCGCTCGATTTCGACGTCGAGATTGTTCTCGATGGCGAGGGCGATGGCGTCTTTGGCGGTGAGGTAGAGCTTGCCGTCGCGGACGAGGGAACGGAGACGGTCGCCGTTTCCGGGAAAGAGCGGGGGAACCTGGGCGCGGCGGTAGGGGCCGAGCAGGCCGAAGAAGAAGTGGGGATCGAGGCCGGTGGGGGCGGATCGCGCGGGCAGGATGAAGGGCTCGCCGGTGCGGGTGGTGGGAACGTCGGGAGTGAAGCCGGAGATGGGGGGCGCGTCGGGAATCTGGGGCGGGTGCGTGCCGGTCGAGGGGACGCTGGTCTGCCGGGGCCGGGGGGTGGGTTGCTGGTCTGAAGGTTGAACGACGGGCGGCTGCTGAGCGCGTGCGAGGGTGCCTGTGCCGGCGAGGACGGCGAAGCACAGGCCAGTGCGGAACGCAGAGGACGCGCGCGCAGAGGATGCAGAGTAAAGCGTGAGGTGCGGCTTGCGTGGGGCTGACTTCATGGCTTGCTCTCGGCTTTGTTGCTGGACTTGGTGGCTCCGCCGGATTTTTTCTGCTGCGGCTTGGCGGACTGGCCCTGCATGTCCTGGTCGACGATGCCGGGATCCCCGTACTGGGTGGAACCTCCGGGCGGGTTGGGCTTGATCTTCTGGGGGGACTGGGTGTCTTGGGTGGACTTGCTCATCCGGGTGCGGACGCTGGCGCCTTCCTGGATGGCGTCGGTGAAGGTGCTGGCGATGAGCTGACCTTCCCGGAGTCCGGCGACGATCTCGATCTCGGGGCCGAAGTCGCGGCCTACGGAGACGGGGACGAGGTGGACTTTGCCGCCCTGGACGATAGCGACGGAGGTGGTGTCGTTGCGGATACCGAGCGAATCGGTGGAGACGACGAGGGCTCCGGGTCCGTCACCGCCGGAGAAGGTGGCGACGGCGTACATGCCGGGGAGGAGCTGGCCCTTTGAATTGTCGATCTGGATCTCGGCGATCATGGTGCGGGTGTTCTGGTCGACGGAGCCGGCGGTGCGGGTGACATCGCCGAAAAAGGTCTGGGTGGGGTATTCCTGGAACTTGAGCGAGGCTTTCTGGCCGGGGTGGATCTGGGCGGAGTAGCCCTCGGGGACGGAGACGAGGATGCGGAGGCGGGTGTTCTGGGCGATGGTGAAGAGCGCGCCGCCCTGGACGCCGGTGCCGGTGGAGGGCGTGGCGAGCGAAGGACCGTTGCCGGTGGTGCCGTAGTTGTTGGTGGCAGCGTTGGCGTTGGGAGCGCTGGACTGGCCCTGGCCCATGGTATTGGGGGCGGTGCCGCCGCTGGTGCCCGCGGACTGGATGAGATCGCCGTTTTCCACGTTGCGCTGGGTGACGATGCCGTCGAAGGGCGCGGTGATGCGCTCGTAGGACTGGAGGGCGACGTTGCGGGCGAGGTTGGCGCGGAAGGCTTCCAGGTTGCGCTCGTTGGCGGCGACGTTGGCGACCTGGGACTGGTAGTTGGCCTCGGCCTGGTCGCCGTCCTGGCGGGAGAAGACGCCGCGGGCGACGAGATTGCGATATCGGTCCACGGTGACCCTGGTGAGGGCGAGCTGGGTCTCCTGCTGGGCGAGCTGGGCTTCGGCCTGGATGAGCTGCTGGCGGGCCTGGGCGACCTGGGCGTCGAGATCGGGGGCGTCGATGACGGCGAGGAGCTGGCCTTTGTGGACATGGTCGCCGATGTCGACATAGCGCTTTTTGAGGAAGCCGGTGGCGCGGGCGTAGATGGAGGATTCGATGAGGGGGGTGGTGGTGCCGGGGATGACGAGGCCGGCTTTGTCCTGCGAGCGCTGGACGCGGGCGACTTCGACCATCGGATACTGGGTCTGCTCTTTGGCGCGCTTGTCGGCTTCTTCCGTTTCGTGGTGGCGGGGAATCCAGCCAAAGAAGAGGATGAGCAGAAAGACGAGGGCGACGACAGCGACGGCGAGCAGGACGAAGCCTCTGTTTTTCGGTTTTTCGAAGGGTTCGGTGACGACCTGCCGGAAGGGGCGGTGGTGTTTTTCGGCGCTGGAGTTGGATTCTTCGAACTCGCGGCCGAGGCGGGTGTCGTCGAACGAGTTGGGATCGTTGAAGGACTGGCCGAGTTTGCGTTGCTGGATGCGGTCGGTCTCGGTGAATTCCTGACCGAGATGCACGCCTTCGTATGTATTGCGCTCGGTGAACTCGTCGCCGAGTTGGAGGTCTTCGCGCGGGACGGGCGAGCGGAACTCATGGCCGAGCTGTTCGCGGCCGTCGGACAGGCGCGGGATCGGATCGGGTTCGGGAAGCTGTTTCGGATCGTCTGGCATTCGCGGGTGGCTCCTACGTTTCGGCTTGCGGCGCTTTATGCGGGTTGCGGTGCGCCCTGGACCGGCTTGCCGAGTGAATTATCGGGGTCGGTGACCGGACCGTACTCGGAGTCGATCGCCTGATCGAAGTCGACGGGCGCGTTTTTCTTGAGCAGAGAGTAGATGACCGGGACGATGAAGAGGGTGCCGACGGTGGCGAGCATGAGGCCGCCGATGACGGCGCGTCCGAGCGGGGCGTTCTGCTCTCCGCCTTCGCCGAGGGCGAGCGCCATGGGGAGCATGCCGATGATCATGGCGAGGGCGGTCATGATGACGGGGCGGAGGCGGGTGAAGCCGGCGTTGAGCGCGGCCTCATAGCGGTCTTTGCCGGCGATCCGCTCGTCGTTGGCGAAGACGACCATGAGGATGGAGTTCGCGGTGGCGACGCCGATGGTCATGATGGTGCCCATGAGCGAGGGGACCGAGAAGGTGGTGTGGGTGATGTAGAGCATCCAGAGGATGCCGCAGAAGGCGCCGGGCAGGGCCATGAGGATGATGACGGGATCGAGCCAGGACTGGAAGTTGACGGCCATGAGCAGGTAGACCAGGCCGATGGCAAAGACGATGCCGATGCCGAGTCGTGTGAAGGACTTCTGCATGGTGTCGACTTCGCCGCGGATGTCGATGGTGGTGCCGACGGGGAGCGTTTTCTTTTCGTCGTCGACGATTTTCCGGATGTCGGAGGCGACGCCGCCGAGGTCGCGGCGGTCGACGTCGAGGTAGATATCGAAGGTGGGCTGGATGTTGTAGTGGTCGATGATGATGGGCGACTCGTCGCGGCGGAAGGTGGCGAGGTTTCCGAGGAGCTGCGAGGTGTTGCCGCTGGCGTCGGTGATGGGGGTGCGGCCGAGATCGGGCAGGCTGGCGATCCGGTAGATGGGGGTCTGGGTGACGATCTGGTAGTTGACGCCGTTGAGCGGGTTGAGCCACTCGTTGGGGGCGGTCTGGCCGGAGCCGGTGAGGGAGACGAGGGTGGAGTTGGCGACGTCGGCCTGGGTGAGCCCGACCTGGCTGGCCTTGATGCGGTCTACGTTGACCTGCAGGGTGGGGTAGCTGACCTGCTGGTGGATGTGGACGTCGACGGCTCCGGGGACGGCGAGGACGCGCTTGAGGATCTTCTGAGTGATGGTGTAGTTCTGCTTGTTGCGTCCGGTGACGGCGATGTCGATGGGTGCGGGGAGGCCGAAGTCGAGGATCTGGTTGGTGATGTTGGCGGGGACGAAGAAGAAGGTGGCTCCGGGAAACTTCTTCGGCAGGTCGTCGCGCATGAGTCGCTGGTACTTTTCGGTATCGCGTCCGCCGGGATTGAGGGCGATGAGGATCTGTCCGTCGGAGTTGGAGATGGTGTAGTTGGCGCCGAAGGCGAGATTGATGCCGCCGTTGGGAAGCCCGATGTTGTCGAGGATGAGCTTGACGCGGTCGGGCGGGATGATGGTGCGGATCTCCTGCTCGATGGCGGCGAAGTACTGCTCGGAGTCCTCGATGCGCATGCCTTCGGGCGGGTTGACGTGGAGGGTCATCTGACCGGAGTCGACGTAGGGAAAGAAGTCTTCGCCGATGACGAGTGAGACGGGGAGCGAGCAGAGGACGAAGAGGCCGAAGAGGATGAGGGTGAGGGCGGGGTTGTCGAGGCACCAGGTGAGGACGTTCTTGTAGTGGTGGCGGAACTTTTCAAACTGGCGGTCAAACTTCATGTGCCAGCGCCAGACCCAGTTGTTGCGCTCTTCGCGTTCGCTGGAGCTCTCGTCCTGGTAGAGGTCGATCTCCGCTTTGAGCAGGAAGTGCATCATGGTCGGGACGAGGGTGCGGGAGAGGAAGTAAGAGGCCAACATGGCGAACGCGACGGCCATGGCGAGCGGGGTGAAGAGATATTTGGCGGCTCCGGTGAGGAGGACGACCGGGATGAAGACGATGCAGATGGAGAGGGTGGAGACGAAGGCGGGCGCGGCGACCTGCTGAGCGGAATCGAGGATGGCGCGCACGAGGGGTTTCTTCTCGGCCATGTTGCGGTGGGTGTTTTCGATCTCGACGGTGGCGTCGTCGACGAGGATGCCGACGGCGAGGGCGAGGCCGCCGAGGGTCATGACGTTGATGGTCTCGCCGAGGGCGGCGAGGACGATCATGGAGGTGGCGATGGAGAGCGGGATGGAGGTGCAGACGATGAGGGTGGAGCGCCAGGAGCCGAGGAAGAGCAGGATCATGAGTCCGGTGAGGGCGGCGGCGATGGTGGCCTCGCGGGCGACCTCGGAGATGGACTCGCGGACGAAGACGGACTGATCGAACAGGGGAGTTACTTTCAGGGCTGGTGGAAGGCCGGCGGTGATGCGGGGGATCGATTGTTTGACGCCGTCGACGATATCGATGGTGCTGGTTTCGCCGTTTTTGAGAACGGTGAGGAGGGCGCCGCGCTTGCCGTCCTGGCGGACGATGTTGGTCTGCTCGGCGAAGCCTTCCTCGACCTGGGCGACGTCTTTGATGAAGACGACGGAGCCGTTTGCCGAGCGCATGGGCATGTCGTTGAGGGCGGAGACCTCGCCGGGGGAGGAGTTGGTGCGGACGACGTATTCGCGGTCGCCGATGCGGGCGGTTCCGGCGGGGAGGACGAGGTTCTGCTGGTTGACGGCGTTCTGGACGTCGACGGCGGAGACGTGGTGGGCGTACATCAGGTTGGGGTCGGTATCGACCATGATCTGGCGGACTTTGCCGCCGTAGGGCAGGGGGACCGAGGCGCCTTTGACGTTGGCGAGACGCGGGCGGATGAAGGAGAGGCCGAGGTCGTAGAGCTCGGCTTCGCCGAGGCCTTCGCCGGAGAGCGAGAGCTGGACGATGGGGACCGAGGAGGCGTCGAACTTAATGATGTTGGGCGGGTAGGTGCCGGGCGGGAGAACGCGGAGGACGGTCTGGACGACGGCGGTGATCTGGGAGACGGCGAGCTCAACCTTGACGTTGGGCTGGAAGTAGACGCGGATGACGGAGACGCCTTGGTAGGACTCGGATTCGGAGTGCTCGATGTCGTTGACGGTGGTGGTGAGGGCGCGCTCGCAGACCGTGACGATGCGTCCTTCCATCTCGGCGGGGGTGAGTCCGTTGTAGGTCCAGACGATGGTGACGACGGGGATGTTGATGTAGGGGAAGATGTCCTTCGGGGTCTCGATCGCGGAGCCGATGCCGAGGAGGAAGATAAGGAGCGAGAGGACGACGAAGGTATAGGGGCGCCGGAGCGCGAGCTTAACGATCCACATCTGGTCCTCTGAGGGCTGTCTCCGGGGCGGACCCTCGGGGGTGAGAGGTTTTGGGGTGCCGGTTGTTCTGACTGAGACGCAGGAGGGGGGCGGGAAGTCTCCCGGCCTGGATGAGAAGATTTATTGGAAAAGCGGCAACCGCACGTTCGCTCTGACGCCGGGCGGGCGCCGTTTCGTGGGTATTGACGGCTTCGCCGTTTCCGCTGCCAGGGGGAAACGGCAAGCGGCGCGGACACTTTGGATGTCCGCGCCGCGCGTTGCAATTCGGGGGAGGAGTTACTTCCTGTACTGTCTGGCCTGCTCAAAGCGGGCGTTGACGGCCTCCCAGTTGATGACGTTCCACCAGGCGGCGAGGTAGTCGGGGCGGCGGTTGTTGTATTTGAGGTAGTAGGCGTGCTCCCAGACGTCGTTGCCGAGGATGGGGTAGAGACCCTGGGACAGGGGGCTGTCCTGGTTGGGGAGGGTGACGATCTTGAGCTTGTCGCCGTCGAGGACGAGGAAGCCCCAGCCGGAGCCGAACTGCTTGGCGGTGGTCTCGTTGAACTGCTTCTTGAAGGCCTCGAAGTCGCCGAAGTCGGCGACGATCTGGTCGCCTACCTTGCCGAACGGGACGCCGCCGCCGCCGGGCTTCATGATCTCCCAGAACATGGTGTGGTTGACGTGGCCGCCGCCGTTGTTGCGGACGACGGTGCGGATGGCCTCGGGGATGGCGTCGAGGTTGGCGACGAGCTCTTCGGGGTTCTTTGAGGCGAGTTCGGGGTGCTTTTCGATAGCGGAGTTGAGGTTGGTGACGTAGGCCTGGTGATGCTTGTCGTGGTGAAGCTTCATGGTGGCTTCGTCGATGGTGGGCTCGAGGGCGGCGTAGTCGTACGGAAGGGCGGGGACTTCGAAGGGCACGGTGAATCTCCTTGAGCGGTGAGATGGCGCGGGGCTCGTGGGCGGGCGCGCGGGTGGATGAATCGGCGCGAATGCCTGGTCGGGTGTTGAGATGCCGGGTCTGACTGGATCGATGCAGGCTGTTTGCCTGCCCTGGGAAAAGGCGTCCTGCGCGGACGGCGGTCACTTCGTGACCTGCACAGCTTTGCTGTGGGCCTCCCGAGGGTCGGCACGGGATCCGATTTTCGAGGGCGCGGGGTGAATTAACCGGAATGACTTGCGCTTGATGCGGTGCTGGGGTTTCTAATCGTGGGATATATGAGCGATCCGATCAGCGTGGACTCGGAGTACCGGTGGCTGGATGATCAGGGTACGGCGTTTGGCGCGCCGGGCGTGGAGCCGCGCTGGACCTCGAGCAAGAAGGATGCGGTGGCGACGGCGTACGCGGCGTCGAGCCGGGTGTGGTTCACGGTCTCGCACGGAACGCTGAACGAGGTCTATTTTCCAACGATCGATCGCCCGCAGATGCGGGACATGGAGCTGCTGTTTACGGATGAGTCGACGTTTTTCCATGAGGAGAAGCGCGACTTCGAGTACGACTTCCACTACATCGACAAGGACGCGCCGGCGGTGCGGGTGGTGGCGTCGGACCTGGAGGGACGCTATACGGTGACGAAGGAGTTCCTCAGCGATCCACACCATCCGGTGGTGCTGATGCACGTGAGGATCACGGGCGAGGAAGAGGTGTTGTCGCGGCTGAAGTGCTATGCGCTGCTGGCTCCTCATCTGGACGGGGGCGGGGCGGGGAACTCGGCGCGTTCGATCTCGATTGCGGGACAGCGGGCGCTGCTGGCGTGGAAGGGTGGAACGTCGCTGGCGCTGGGGGTGACGGGCGGGTTTTCGCGGTCTTCGTGCGGGTTTGTGGGGAAGAGCGACGGGTATCAGGACCTCTCGTCGAATATGCGGATGGACTGGCAGTTCGGCTCGGCACTGGATGGGAACGTGGCGATCATGGGGGAGATCGACTGCGCGAAGATGCGGGAGTTTACGATCGCGATCGCGCTGGGGTACGGGCACCATGCGGCGTTGTCGGGGCTGATGCAGACGCTTTCGACGCCGTATGAGCTGCATTTGAAGCGGTTTATCGATCAGTGGCACCGGGCGTTGTCGCCTTCGGCGCTGGCGGCGGCTTCGATGGACGGGGGGCGGCTGGCGCGGATCAGCCATAACGTGATCTTGACGCACGAAGACAAGACCTACCCGGGCGCGTTTATCGCGTCGGCTTCGATTCCGTGGGGAGCGTCGAAGGGGGACGACGACCTGGGCGGATACCATCTGGTGTGGACGCGGGACATGGTGCAGTCGGCGGGTGCGCTGCTGGCGTGCGGCCGGGTGGATACGGCGCTGCGGGCGCTGGTGTATCTGGCGTGTACGCAGCGTCCGGACGGTGGTTTTTCGCAGAATTTCTGGATTGACGGGACGGCGTACTGGAGCGGGATCCAGCTGGATGAGGTGGCATTTCCGATCCTGCTGGCGTGGCGGCTGTGGAAGCGGGACGGGCTGGGCGAGTTCGATGTATTTCCGTTCGTGGAGCGCGCGGCGGGGTTTCTGGTGCGGTATGCGCCGGTGACGCAGCAGGAACGGTGGGAGGAGAACGCGGGCTACTCGCCGTCGACGCTGGCGGTGGTGATCGCGGCGCTGGTATGCGCGGCGGATCTGGCGCGGGCTGCGCGGGCGACGGAGATGGCGGGCTTTCTGGAGACGTATGCGGACTGGATCGAGGCGCACTTGGATGAGTGGACGACGACCGACGACGGGGTTCTGTTGCCGGAGGTGAAGCGGCATTACATGCGGATCCGTCCGCCGGCCGCGGGCGAGCCGTTCCATAACCCGGAGCTGAAACCGGGGTATATCCACATCGCCAACCGGGCGCCGGACGAGCAGCAGGACTACGACGCGCGGGAGGTGATCGACGGGGGCTTTCTGGAGCTGGTGCGGTACGGGATCCGGCGGGCGGACGATCCGCTGATCGTGGACACGGTGAAGGTGCTGGACGCGGTGCTGAAGTACGAGACGCCGTATGGTCGATGCTGGCGGCGTTACAACCACGACGGGTATGGGCAGCGGAAGGACGGCGGCCCGTATATGGGCTGGGGACAGGGGCGGGCGTGGCCTCTGCTGGGCGGGGAGCGGGCGCATTACGAGCTGGCGGCGGGGCGCGATGTGAAGCCGCTGATCAAGGCATACGAGCAGTTTTCGTCGGTGGGCGGGATGCTGCCGGAGCAGGTGTGGGACCACGCGGACATGCCCGGGGAGGGGATGTACGAGGGCCGTTCGGCGGGCTCGGCGCAGCCGCTGGTGTGGGCGCATGCGGAGTATCTGAAGCTGCTGCGGTCGGTGGTGGACGGGGAGGTCTTCGACCGGGTTCCGGTGGTGGAGGAGCGGTACGCGGTGCCGAAGGGGACGCGGAATTTCGAGTCGAAGACGGAGATCTTCACGCTGACGCGTGCGACGGCGAAGATGCCTTCGGGTTTTTCGCTTCGGGTGATCGACGCGCACAAGTTCGACGTGGTGTGGACGCTGGACGACTGGGCGACGGAGCAGAGGGTGAGCGCGCGGCTGGTGGGATTTCTGGGCGCGTTTGTGGATCTTCCGATTCCGCCGGAGGTGCGCGACGGCAAGCTGGTGTTTACGCTGCACTGGGCGGAAGGCCCGGAGGTGGAGGAGCACTGGCTGGGGCGGAACCTGGAGGTGGAGATTGTCGGCGACAGGGGACAGAGTGGCGGCTGACGGCGGCTGCGCAGGCCGGGGCGGGGTTGGGCTCGATCAACAAAAGGTGGCTGCGCGCGTACACTTAAGGGGAGCGCAGGCGTGGCCGGGGCGGGGTTTGAGGCGATCGGCGAGCTGCGGGAACCGTGCCCCGCGCGGGTGCGGCAGGTTTTGGCACGACCTCAGATTTCAATCGAACCCAGGAGCAGCATGAGCGACACTCAGCAGCACGAACTCGATCAGCTTTCGATCAATACGCTTCGTTTTCTCGCGGTGGATCAGGTGGAGAAGGCGAAGCAGGGACACCCCGGCGCACCGCTTGGATGCGCGCCGATCGCCTATCTTCTTTACACGAAGTACATGAAGTACGATCCGTCGGAGCCGCTGTGGTCGGACCGCGACCGGTTCGTGCTGTCGAACGGGCATGCGTCGGCGCTGCAGTACGGGGCGCTTCATCTGGCGGGGTTCGACCTGCCGATGGAGCAGCTGGAGCAGTTCCGTCAGTGGGGATCGCATACGCCGGGGCACCCGGAGTACGGCGAGACGCCGGGCATTGAGGTGACGACCGGGCCGCTGGGACAGGGGCTGGCCGAGGCGGTGGGCCTGGCGATCGCGGAGAAGCACTTGTCGGCGCTGTACAACCATGAGGATCACACGCCGGTGCATCACCACACGTATGTGCTGTGCGGTGACGGCGACCTGATGGAAGGGATCTCGCATGAGTCTTGCTCGCTGGCGGGAACGCTGGCGCTCGGCAAGCTGATTGTGCTGTATGACGACAATCTGATCTCGCTGGACGGCCCGACGGAGCTGAGCTTTACCGAGGATGTGACGAAGCGGTTCGAGGCGTACCACTGGCATGTGCAGATGGTGCACGACGGCAACGACCTGAAGGCGCTGGAAGAGGCGATCGACAATGCGAAGGCGGAGACGACGCGTCCTTCGCTGATCCGGGTGCGGACGGTGATCGGCTATGGCAGCCCGAAGGCCGGCACGAGCAAGGTGCATGGCGAGGCGCTGGGGCCGGAAGCGACGAAGGAGACGAAGCGCAACCTGGGCTTCCCGGAGGACAAGAGCTTCTATATTCCGGAGGCGGCAGGGAAGCACTGGCGCGAGACGTGCATGGAGCGCGGGAAGAAGCTG
The DNA here is from genome assembly GCA_964247715.1 of uncultured Acidobacteriaceae bacterium. Classification (GTDB taxonomy): domain Bacteria; phylum Acidobacteriota; class Terriglobia; order Terriglobales; family Acidobacteriaceae; genus Edaphobacter. The sequence continues at coordinate 62,132 of CAXTVJ010000007.1, forward strand.
CATGCCGCGTGGGACGCGAAGTTCGAGAAGTACAAGACGGCGTATCCGGAGCTGGGCGCGGAGTACTCGCGCGTGACGGAGCACAAGCTGGCCGAGGGCTGGGAGAAGGCGCTGCCGGTGTTCCCGACGGACAAGCCGATTGCGACGCGGACGGCGGGGAATGTGGTGATGAACGCGATCGCGAAGGTGGTGCCGGAGCTGTTTGGCGGCGCGGCGGATTTGACGAGCTCGACGAAGACGATCTTCAAGGACTCGCCGAGCTTCCATGTGGATCCGAAGGGGCGGAACGTGTTCTTCGGGGTGCGTGAGTTCGGGATGATGGCTGCGGTGAACGGGATCGCGGCGCATGCGGGATTGATTCCGTTCGGGTCGACGTTCTTCACGTTCTCGGACTATTGCCGGAATGCGATCCGCATGGGCGCGCTGCAGAGCTCGCACTCGCTGTACGTCTTTACGCATGACTCGATCGGTCTGGGATCGGACGGGCCGACGCATCAGCCGATCGAACAGCTGGCGAGTCTGCGTTTGATCCCGCAGCTGACGGATTTTCGTCCGGCGGATGCGAACGAGACGACGACGTGCTGGCAGTTGATGCTGGAGCGGAAGTCGGCGAGCGTGCTGGTGCTCTCGCGTCAGGATCTGCCGGTGCTCGATGCCGCGAAGTACAAGACGGCGGAGGGCGTGCGCAAGGGCGCGTATGTGCTCGAGGCGTACGGCAAGGATGTGATTCTGGTGGCGACGGGCTCCGAGGTGGAGATGATCATGAAGGCGGCGCTGACGCTGAAGGAGGATGGCATTCTGGCGACGGTGGTGTCGATGCCGAGCTTCGCGATCTTCGAGGAGCAGGACGAAGCGTACAAGATGTCGATCTTCCCGCATGGCGTGCCGAAGGTTTCTCTGGAAGCCGGGGCGACGATGGGCTGGTACAAGTACATCGGGCGCGAAGGGATTGCGATCGGGCTGGACCGGTTCGGCGCGTCGGCGTCGGGCGAGGTGGCTCAGGAGAAGCTGGGCATCTGGCCGTCGCATGTGGTGGAGGCGGCGAAGAAGCTGGTGAAGAAGTAAGGGCGGTGGAAAGGCGAGGCGGAGGCGAGTCTTACGGGCTTGCCTCCGCGTGTTTTCCGTGGAGGAGAGGGTGATGGTGGAGACGAGCGAACGGGCGATGGTTCGGAAGTACGAGGATGTGAAGGAGGCGGAGCCGGCGGAACGGTTTACTTCGCTGCAGCCGACGTATGAGGATACTATGGCGCCGGACCCGGACGATGACTGGCTGGATGAGTAAGTGGATGGGTGAGTCACAGACTGGATGAGTGAAAGACTGATGAGTAACAGATTGAGGCACGTATGACTCAAGACGAGGCGAAGCAGGCGGTTGCCGCGCGTGCGGTGGAGCTGGTGGAAGACGGGATGCGGGTCGGTCTGGGGACCGGGACGACGTCGACGTTTTTCATTCGGGCGCTGGCGGAGCGGGTGGGTGCGGGCGGGCTGACGATTCGTTGCGTGGCTTCGTCCGACGCGAGTCATGATCTGGCGGAGCAACTGGGGATGGACGTGACCGGGTTTGAGGAGATGCCGGAGCTGGATTTGTATATCGATGGCGCGGATGAGGTGGGACCGGGGCTGGCGCTGATCAAGGGCGGCGGGGGCGCGCTGCTGCGGGAGAAGATTGTCGCGAGTGCGGCGAAGCGGTTTGTGGTGGTGGTGGATTCGACCAAGGTGGTGGAGGTGCTGGGGAAGTTTCCGCTGCCGGTGGAGGTCATCAAGATGGCGCTTCCGCTGGTGGTCTCGAAGCTGGAGGCGCTGGGGTTGAAGCCGGAGCAGCGTCAGGCGAAGACGGGGGCTGGGCCTTATCTGACGGATGAGGGGAACTTCATTGTCGACTGCCGGGTGGGGCGCATTCCGGACCCGGAGAAGACGGCGGCGGCGATCCGCGGGATTGTGGGGGTGGTGGAGCACGGGCTGTTTCTGCAGATGGCTTCGCTGGCGCTGGTGGCGGGTGAGGATGGAGTGCGGGAGATCAGGGATCAGGGATCAGGGAGTACGGGGCCAGGGCCGGCGCGTTGAGCTTGCATCGTCTGAGAGATGGGAAGCGTCGTATGGGCATGGCTGCGAAGGATTCAAAGGTTTGGTTTGTGACCGGGGCCTCTACGGGGTTTGGGCGGCTGCTGGCGGAACAGGTACTGGAGGCGGGCGGGCGCGTGGTGGTGACGGCGCGGAAGCCGGAGCAGATCGCAGACCTCGAGCAGAAGTATCCAGAGTCGGCGCTGGCGGTTGCGCTGGATGTGACGGATGAGGCGGCGGTGGAGGCAGCGGCCAAGGCCGCGCTGGAGCGTTTCGGCCGAGTGGACGTGCTGGTGAATAACGCGGGGTATGGGCTTGCGGGCGCGATCGAAGAGGCGACCGAGGACGAGTTCATGCCGGTGTTTGAGACGAACGTGTTCGGGCTGATCCGGATGACGCGGGCATTGCTGCCGCAGTTCCGCAGGCAGAAGTCCGGACACATTGTGAACCTGTCGTCGGTGGGCGGGCTGATCGGGTCGCCGGGGTGGGGATACTACAACGCGAGCAAGTTTGCGGTGAACGGTTTTTCGGAGGCGCTGTCGGCGGAGATGGCTCCGCTGGGCGTGCATGTGACGGTGGTGGAGCCGGGGCCGTTTCGGACGGATTTTCTGGGGCGCTCGGGGGTTGAGGCGAAGCAGCGGATTGCGGACTATGACGAGACCGCGGGGAAGACGCGGCAGTACTTCCATGAGCAGGCGGGCAAGCAGGCAGGCGATCCGGCGAAGGCGGCGGCTGCGATGATCGCGGTGGTGAACGCGCCGGAGCCTCCGAAGCATTTGCTGTTGGGTAAGATTGCGTTTGACCGGATGCAGAAGCGGCTGGAGCAGTGGCACGGGGAGCTGGACGTCTGGAAGGAGACCACGCTGGGCGCGGACTTCGACCAGGCCGATGGGGCGGGTTTGGCGAAGGCGTATCCGGATAGCAAGTAGTTGACTTCCAGCAAAGTAAAGGACGACCCGTGAGTGAAGGCACTTTGGCAGCGCCTGGCAGCATTCGTACGATCTTCTGGGATATCGGCGGCGTGATCCTGACGAACGGTTGGGATCGCCATCAGCGGGCGCGGGTTCTGGAGCGTCTGGGGATCGACCTCGCAGCCTATGAGGCGGCGCATGAACGCGCGAATTATTACTGGGAGCGCGGGCTGATGACGGCGGAAGAGTTCTTCAAGCAGACGGTGCTGCGCCCGAATCCGCAGCTGGATTTGACGTTCGATCAGCTGTGGCCGCAGGTGTGCGCGCAGACGAAGGTGCTGCATCCGGAGTGTCTGGATATGCTGGCGGAGCTGAAGAGCCAGGGGCAGTACAAGCTGGCTACGCTGAATAACGAGTCGCGCGAGCTGAATGAGTACCGGCTGGACAATTTCAAGCTGCGGTGCCTGTTCGACTACTTCATCTGCTCGGGGTACGTGCACGAGATGAAGCCGAAGGCGGGGATCTTCGAGACGGCGATCGATGTTTCCGGGTATGCGGCGCGGTCTTCGCTGTTTATCGACGACAACGAGGCGAACTGCGAGGCGGCGCGGCGGCTGGGAATGCATGCGATCCGGTTTGAAGCGCCGGAGCAGCTGCGTGAGAAGCTGGCGGAGTATTCGATTGAGGCGCCTGCATATGCGGCGTGAGGGCGGAGACGCCTGTGCCGCGGGTGGCGTTGACGGCATCGGAGCCTGAGGACGCATAGACTATTGAAGGCGCGGTCGATCGACGATCGCAAACCAGGCCGGCCCCGCGGGGCCGCGAACACGAGATAAGGATTCCACCCATGGCGAACACCCCGAACGTTCAGACAATCCCTGCCGCTCAACCTGCTTCCGTGAAGCCGGAGCGCAAGCCCGACCCGTGCGTTGTGGTGATCTTCGGCGCCTCGGGCGACTTGACCAAGCGCAAGCTGCTGCCGGCGCTGTTCCATCTTGAGCAGGCGGGTCTGCTGCCGCAGGATTTTTCCGTCGTGGGTGTGGCGCGCCGCGATTTGTCGCAGACCTTCGGGCCGGACATGAAGGACGGGATCGTGAAGGGCGGCGGGGTGGAGGAGAACGATCCGAAGCTGGCTCCGTTTATGGAGCGGGTGCAGTACTTTGCGACCAACTTCGACGATGATGAAGGATTCGAAAAGCTGAAGGCATATCTGGCGGAGCTGGACGGGAAGTTCGGGACGAAGGGGAACCGGCTGTTTTATCTGGCGGTGGCACCGGAGTTCTTCGCGGACATCATTCAGCGGCTGGGCAAGCATGGGATGGCGGTGCCGGCCGAGGGCGACTCGCACTGGGTGCGGGTGATTATCGAGAAGCCGTTCGGGACGGATCTGGAGAGCGCGCGCAAGCTGAACGACGATGTAAACGCGGTGCTGGGCGAGGATCAGATTTTCCGCATCGACCACTATCTGGGTAAGGAGACGGTGCAGAACATTCTGGTGTTCCGGTTTGCGAACGGGATCTTCGAGCCGGTGTGGAATCGCAATTTCATCGATCATGTGGAGATTACGGCGGCGGAGTCGATCGGCATCGAGGGACGCGGGCCGTTCTATGAGGGTGCGGGCGCGCTGCGGGATGTGCTGCAGAACCATGTGATGGAGGTGCTTTCGTTCGTGGCGATGGAACCGCCGGATTCGTTCGCGGCGGAGGCGGTGCGGACGGAGAAGCTGAAGGTGTGGCGGTCGATCGAGCCGATTCCGGTGGAGGATACGGTGCGCGGGCAGTATGGGCCGGGGACGGTGGACGGCAAGGAAGTGATTGGCTATCGGCAGGAAGACCGGGTCAATCCGGAGTCGCAGACGGAGACCCTGGCGGCGGCGAAGCTTTCGATCGAGAACTGGCGCTGGGCGGGCGTGCCGTTTTACATCCGCGCGGGCAAGCGTCTGGCGAAGCGGGTGACGGAGGTGACGGTGGTGTTCAAGCAGCCGCCGATGCACCTGTTCAAGACGAATGAGAGCTCGGAAAACATCGAGCCGAACGTGATTTCGATGCGGATCCAGCCGGATGAGGGGATTGCGCTGCGGTTTGGCGCGAAGGTGCCTGGGCCGACGACGAATGTGGCGCAGGTGGACATGAATTTCTCGTACGCGGCGGCGTTCGGGAAGAGCTCGGCCAACGGGTATGAGCGGCTGCTGCTGGATGCGATGCTGGGGGATGCGACGCTGTTTGCGCATCGGGACGGCGTGGAGGCGACGTGGGCTCTGTTCACGCCGATTCTGGAGGCTTGGAAGAAGCAGCAGATGGAGTTCCCGAACTACGCGGCGGGAAGCTGGGGTCCGGAGGACTCGGACAAGCTGCTGGCGGCGGATGGGCGTACATGGGCGAAGCTGTAGGGCTGCTGGCTGAGGGCTGAGAGGGCGGGTGCCGCGTGGCTGGGCGCGGCATCCGCGGCTTGCGAAATCTGCATCCTTTGTTGAGATTCGATTCCACGGTGTGAGGCTTTTGAGATGCCGCGTCCTGTAACCGTTACGCTCCGGGTGAGCGCCAGTGCTGAAGAGGTCGCGCAGGCCGCGGCGCAGCTGTTTGCCGATTCGATTGCGGAGGCGGTGAAGCTGCGCGGAGTGGCGCGGGTGGCAATTTCGGGTGGATCGACGCCGAAGGATATGTTCGAGATGCTGGCGGATCCGGCGCATGCGTTTCTGCACGGGATTGCGTGGGAGCGGCTGCAGCTGTTCTGGGTAGATGAGCGGAGCGTGCCGCCGACGGATTATGATTCGAACTACCGGATGACGCGCGAGGCGATGCTGGATAAGGTACCGCTGCCGGCGAGCAACCTTCACCGGATTGAGGCGGAGCTGGAACCGGAAGAGGCGGCTTCGCGGTATGAGGCGGAGATCCGGAATGCGTTCAAGCTAGAAGGGGCGGAGACGCCGACGTTCGATCTGGTGCTGCTGGGGATCGGGCCGGACGGGCATACGGCTTCGCTGTTTCCGCATACCGAAGGGCTGAACGAGATGGCGCGGATCGCGATCGCAAACCATGTGCCGCAGATGGATACCTGGCGGATCACGCTGACGTGGCCGGTGATTACGGCGGCGCGGGCGGTGGCGTTTCTGATGGAAGGCGCGGGTAAAGCGGAGAAGGTGCGGGAGGTCTTTGCGGGCGAGTACAAGCCGGAGGATCTGCCGTCGCAGTTGATCCGCCCGGCGAATGGGAAGCTGACGTTGATTCTGGATACGGCGGCGGCAGCCGAACTGCCCGGACCTCCGGCGACGGGAACGTCGACGATGGAGCTGAGATGATTCTGGCGGGCGACGTAGGCGGGACGAAGGTCCATCTGGCGCTGTATCAGTTCGAGGACGGCACGCTGAAGCCTCTGCGGGATGAGAAGTTTCCCGCGCACGATCATGCGAGTCTGGATGCGGTGGTGCAGAAGTTTCTGGCCGAGGGCGACGGGCACGGGGCGGTGGACGTGAAGGACATCGTGTCGGCGTGCTTCGGGTGTCCGGGACCGGTGCGCGACGGGCACATCAAGCTGACGAACCTGCCGTGGGAGTTGAATGCGCGGGCTCTGCGCGGTTCGTTGGGGATCGAGCATATTTTTCTGCTGAACGATCTGGAGGCGAATGGATACGGGATTCCGGAGCTGGCGAAAGACAAGATCTTTATGCTGCACGAGGCGGACGCGTCGGCGGTGGGGCATCGCGGTCTGATCGCGGCGGGCACGGGGCTGGGCGAGGCGCTGCTGGTCTGGGACGGCAAGAGCCGGCATATTCCGATTCCGTCGGAAGGCGGGCACTGCGATTATGCGCCGAGGACGGACCGGGATGTGGCGCTGCTGGAGTATCTGCGGCGGGAGATCAAGGGGCATGTCTCGTATGAGCGGGTGGTTTCGGGCATCGGGATTAAGAACGTGTATGCGTTTTTGCGCGACGACCAGAAGATGGACGAGCCGGCGTGGCTGAAGGATCGGATCGCGAATGAGGACCCGAACTCGGTGATCGGGAGCTGTGCAGAGGATGGGTCGAGCGAGTTGTGCCATGAGACGATGCAGATCTTCGCGGCGGCGTATGGCGCGGAGGCGGGGAATATTGCCCTGAAGGTGCTGGCGGCGGGTGGGATGTACCTGGGCGGGGGGATCGCGCCGAAGATTCTGAAGACGCTGCAGTCGGGGGCGTTTACGGAGGCGTTTCTGGATAAGGGACGGCTGTCGCCGGTGCTGGAAGCGATTCCGGTGCGAGTGATTCTGGACGATACGTGCGCGCTGCTGGGGGCGGCGGCGTATGCGGAGGTTCGGGCTTCAGAGGTTTCGGGGCATTCGGAACGAGCGGCTTCGGTGCGGCTGGGCGAGTAGGAGCCAGATGCGCCCTGCGCGGGCGGCGGTCACTTCGTGGCTTTTGTACGCTTCGCGTGGTGCTTCCGCCGGTCGCTGGTGATGTCTTGCGGGCGGGAGACGGAAGTGGAATTGCTCTGGAGCGGGCGTTGCCATAGGCTTGCAGGACTGCTTCGTGTTCAGGGACCGACTGCCATCGCGATCAATCTTCGACAACGTGTTTCGCTTGCTGAGTATCCCGAGCTGATGGATCTGCCGTGCTCCTATGAGGAGCTGCGCGATTGTCTGCGGGATATTGCACGGGTGAACCGGCTGACGCGGGCGTATGCGCCTACGTTCGAGTGGCTGAATCATCTATATTCGGTGCTGCCGCGGCAGAAGCGACCGGTGCATATTGTGGATGTGGGCTGCGGGTATGGAGACATGCTGCGGCGGATCCATGAGTGGGCGGAGGAACGCGGGCTGCCGGTGATTTTGACGGGGATCGACCTGAATGCCAAGGCGGTGACGGCGGCGCGGACGGCGACGATTCCGGGAACGGTGACGTATCTGGAAGGGAACGCATATGACTTCCGGCCGCCGGACGGGATCGATCTCGTGATCAGCTCGCTGCTGACGCATCATCTGGAGAACCGCGAGATTGTGGAGTTTCTGCGCTGGATGGAGACGATGGCGCGGATCGGGTGGTTCGTGAACGATCTGCACCGGCAGGCGCTGCCGTATTACTTCTTCCGGATCATGAGCAAGTTCACGAAGTGGCACCGGTTTGTGAAGCATGACGGGGCGATTTCGATTTTGCGGTCGTTTCGGCGAGAGGACTGGGAGAGACTGACGCGGGCGGCGGAGATTCCGCAGGGGGAGTTTATTATTCGGGAGTTTCGCCCGGCACGTTTGTGCGTGGCGCGACTGCGGCGGCCGGAGCTGCTGGGGTAGAGCTTAGCGAGCAGGGAGCAGGGAGCAGGGAGCAGGGAGCAGGGAGCAGGCGGAGCAGGGCGA
>CAXTVJ010000007.1:70528-75550 GCA_964247715.1 uncultured Acidobacteriaceae bacterium
GAGCAGGGAGCAGGGAGCAGGGAGCAGGGAGCAGGGAGCAGGCGGAGCAGGGCGAGCGTCTGACTCACGCGGGATGGGCAATGCTTTTACACTGGATGGAATGCCTGATTCGCCTGTGAGCCCCCGGATGATCTTTTGCCGTACCGCTGTTCTCTCTCTGCTGTCGTTGAGTGCTGTCTTCGCCTTCACCTCTGGCCCTTCCGCGTGTGCGCAGCGATTGCCGACCAACGCGAAGCCGGAGCATTACACGCTGGCGCTGACGCCGGATATCAAGGCGGCTACGTTCTCGGGGACCGAGACGATCGATCTGACGCTGGCTTCGGCGTCGAAGACGATCACGCTGAATGCGCTGGAGCTGCAGATTCAGAGTGTCTCGGCGAACGGGGAGGACGGGACGGTAGCGTACGATCCGACGAAGGAGCAGGCTACGTTTACGTTTGCGAAGGCGCTGCCGGCGGGGCATGTGGCGCTGAAGACGGCGTTCACGGGAATCCTGAACGACAAGCTGCGCGGGTTTTATCTTTCGAAGACGGCGACGCGGAACCTGGCGGTGACGCAGTTCGAGTCGACGGATGCGCGGCGGGCGTTTCCGTGTTTCGATGAGCCGGCGTTGAAGGCTACGTTTACGGTGTCGCTGACGGTGGATAAGGGCGATACGGTGATTTCGAACAGCAATGTGGTGGGCGATGCCGTTGCGCCGGCGGTTGCGGGATCCGACAAGCATACGGTGAGCTTTGCCGAGACGCCGAAGATGTCGACGTATCTGGTGGCGTTTCTGGTGGGCGATTTTGCGTGCACGAGCGGGACGAGCGAAGGGATCCCGGTGCGGGTTTGCTCGACGCCGGACAAGATTGCGCTGACGCACTTTGCGCTGACGGCGGCGGAACATTTTCTGACGTATTACGACACGTATTTCGGGATCAAATACCCGATGCCGAAGCTGGATCTGATCGCGATTCCGGATTTCGAGGCGGGCGCGATGGAGAACTTCGGGGCGATCACCTACAGGGAGACCGACCTGCTGGTGGATGACCAGGAGTCGACGGGCGCGAAGAAGCGCGTGGCGACGGTGGTGGCGCATGAGATGGCGCACCAGTGGTTCGGCGACATGGTGACGATGCAGTGGTGGGACAACCTGTGGCTGAACGAGGGATTTGCGACGTGGATGGAGAACAAGGCGGCGAACGACTGGCATCCGGAGTGGGGGTTCCCGGAGGATGTGGCCTCGGCGCTCGAGGACACGCTGGACTATGACGCGGTGCGGACGACGCGGCCGATCCGGCAGCAGGTGGATACGCCGGCGCAGATTGCGGAGCTGTTCGACGGGATCGCGTACGGCAAGGCGGGCGCGGTGATCGGGATGGTGGAGCACTGGGTAGGGCCGGAGGTGTTCCGGCAGGGCGTGCACAACTATCTGCAGGCGCATTTGTACGCGAATGCGACAGCGGAGGACTTCTGGAACGCGCAGACGGCGACGTCGAAGCAGCCGGTGGACAAAGTGATGTCGAGCTTTGTGGTGAAGCCGGGGGTGCCGGTGCTGACGTTCGCGGATGCGAAGGGGAAGGACGGGGTGCCGGTGAAGGAGGCGCGATTCTTCCTGGATCCGGGGGCTTCGGAGGCGAATGCGGGGAGCGGATGGACGATTCCGGTATGTCTGAAGACGGCGGCGGCGGCGGATTGCCGGCTGGTGACGGACAAGACGCCTATGGTGGTGCCGGCGGCGGGGACTCCGTTCTTCTTTGCGAATGCGGATAATGCGGGGTACTTCCGGGTGGCGTACAGCCCGGCGGAGCTGAAGGCGATTACGGCGAATGCGGAGACGGCGCTGAGCGTGCCGGAGCGGATCGGGTTTGTGGGAGACCGGTGGGCGCTGACGCGGGCGGGGCAGGGAGACGTGGGGGACTTTCTGGATCTTTCGCTGGCGCTGAAGACGGACCCGCATGCGCCGGTGCTGGATGCGACGCTGGGATCGATCCAGCAGGTGCGCTCGCGGATCGCGACCGATGAGGAACGGGCGGCGCTGGACCGGGTGATTCTGGCGCAGTACGGGCCGGTGTACGCGGCGCTGGGGCCGGATGACGCGGAGCACGCGGGCAAGGACACGTACGACCGGCAGCAGATTCGGACAGCGCTGTTTGCGGCACTGGGTGAGGCGGGCGACCCGGCGGTGCTGGCGGAGGCGCGCGGGCTGACGGACGATCTGTTTGCGGGCAAGAAGGTGACGCAGCCGGACTTGATCGATTCGGCGGTTTCGCTGGCGGCGGAGACGGGCGATGAGACGTTTTACAACGCGCTGCTGACGGTGAGCCAGAAGGCAACGGACCCGGGTCTGCAGACGCAGGCGCTGGAGGTGCTGACGAAGTTCCGGGACCCGAAGCTGGTGCTGCGAACGCTGGAGTATGCGGTGTCGGGGCAGGTGCGGAACCAGGATTCATGGATTTTGCTGGCGATCGAGATCAACCAGCGGCAGACGCGGGGGATTGCGTGGCCGTGGGTGGAGCAGCACTGGGACGCGGTGAAGGCGCAGCTGACGACTTCTTCGGGAGCACAGCTCGTAGGGTCGACGGGAGCGTTCTGCACGGTGGAAGGGCGGAACGACGTGGCGACGTTCTTTGCGGGGCACAAGGTGGAGGCGTCGGAGCGCACACTGGCGAAGGCGCTGGACAGCATCGATGCGTGCGTGCGGCTGAAGGCGACGCAGGAGCCGAAGCTGAAGGTCTGGCTGGCGGCGCATCGGCCACCGTCGGGCGGGGAGGCGGTTGCGGCTTTGCGGTAGAGCGGGTGTGGGTTACGGGTCGGGAAGAGATCCCGCAGCGGATTTTCTCTCGACGAAAGGCATCCAGAAGAGGTACGATCGCATCCGTACGGAGGTGCGGGGAAGTGTCTGTTTTCCGTGCCAGTTCCCGAAAATTTCCGAGGTTTTTCAATGAAGAAGGCTCTTTTGTTTGCTGGTTCCGTCGTCCTGCTCTCCACCGCTTCTCTGCACGCGCAGGGCGGCTTGAACGGAACCGGAGTTTGCGGCAACTCGCCGGAGAATCCGACGCTTGTGCTTGCGCTGGTGGGCTCGGCTGGAGCGTTTGTCGCCTCGGTGCGTACGCGCCTGAAGGCTCGCCGCAAGTCGAACCAGTAGATTTCGTTTCGCTGTAATCTTCCGGCTTCCGTCCAGGTTGTTGTTTTCTCTTCCGTACTTCCGCCCTGCTGTTTTCTTTCGACTTGAGCCTGACGAGCACCATCCCGACTCCTCTGAGACCCCTCTCCCCGGCGAGAGGGGTTTCTGTCTCCGCGCGGATTGCGGCGGGTGTTTCGGCGCTTCTGGCGATTGCGGGTCTGCTCTCGATCTCGTCTTCGGTGCTGGCGCTGTGGACGCTGTGGACGGTGGATCCGCTGAAGAGCGTGGGGATGGTGATCCCGGTAGTGAGCTTCGTCCTGGTGCTGCGGGCGTGGCGGACGCTGGGGTGGGAGTCGGACGGCAGCTGGTGGGGTCTGGCGCTGCTGGTGGCCACGGCGCTGGTGGTTCGGTTGCGCGACCAGACGGTGCTGCTGCTGGTGCTGGGGCCGCAGTGGACGCTTTACTTTCCGCCGCACTCGCTGGTGCTGTGCCTGTACGGGGTGGGGGTGGCGCTGCTGTTCGGCGGACCGAGGCTGGTGCGGGCGGCGGTGTTTCCGTTAATGCTGCTGCTGTGCGCGAATCCGATTCCGCATGTGTTCAACGTGTATGTGGATCTTCCGCTGCAGCATGCGTCGGCGCATGTGGCGCGTTCGTTTGCGCATGCGATCGGGCAGCCGCTGACGCCGGATACGCTGCGGCTGATGTTTACGCCGGAGTTTGGAATGTTTATCGCGCCGGGATGCAACGGGATCCGGGGCGCGGTGACGATGGGGTATATCGCGCTGATCGCCGGGTATGTGTATCGGTTCCGGCGCGGGCCGCATGTGCTGGCGGTGCTGGGCGGGGTGGCGCTGGGATACGTCTTCAATTTCGTGCGGCTGTGCCTGCTGGTGGTGGCGTATGTGGTGGCGCTGCACCTCCCGTGGCTGCAGCACGAGATGGAGAACACGGATTATGTGATCGGCGCGGGTCTTTTCTTTGTGGGCGTGTACCTGCTGTACACGACAATTCTGCGGCTTGGGCAGTCGGAGGCGGCGACGCGGCCGGCGCGGGTATCCAGTCCGGAGGCGCCGGTGGATCGCGGCAGGTTCGCGGCGCGGGCGGGGGCGATGGCGCTGCTGACGGTGGTGGCGTTTGCGGTCTTTGTGCATGCGTGGCGGGCGGCGGGGGCTTCGACGACGACGGCTGCTTCGGACAGCCAGCCGGGAGCGTTTCCCGCGACGGTGGCAAGCGCGCAGGTGGGGAACTATACGCTGGACCGGACATGGAACGAGACGCTGCCGACGGGCGTGCTGCTGTTTCACTGGGCGGATTATGCGCCGGGCAACGGCGGTCCGCATGTTGCGATCGGGCTCTCGCCGGTGCTGGGTTCGCATGACACGCTGGTGTGTCATTCCGCGCGCGGGGAAGACCCGATGTGGCATGGGCAGACGCCGATCGCCACGGCGGCGGGGACGGTGAGTTTTTCGACGGCGCTGTTCAACAACGGGGTGACGCAGTATCTTGAGGCGACGACGCTGTGCAATGGCGACAGCTGCGGCGAGTATTCGACGAACCAGGAACACTTCGGACTGGTATGGAGCCGGCCGCATCCGGAGACGCTGCTGGAGCGCGATCCGGAGCGGCCGATTCCGATCTTGATCAAGGTGGAGACGACGGACACGCAGATGCAGATTCCGGAGGCGCGCCGAGAGTTGACGGGCGCGGTGGGATCGTTTCTGGCGGGTACGGATCTGGCTGGCTTGACTCGTCCTTACCGGCGTCGCTGAGTTTCTGATGGTCTGTCGTTCTGAGTATCTATAGAGACGGGCTGATTAGCTGCTCCTGTTGGAGCCGAGGTTTGTCATGTTGGGAAGGATATCTCTGGTGTCGACCCGAACGGCGGCCGTGTGCGGTCTGGCGCTGGCGGGGTG
>CAXTVJ010000007.1:75650-101136 GCA_964247715.1 uncultured Acidobacteriaceae bacterium
CCTCCGACGCCGACACCACCTACACCGACGCCTACGCCTCCTGCGCCGACCCCTCCGGCGGCGGGAACGTACTTCGACGCGCATGTGTATGCGGGGACGGTGCCGATCGTGGGCGCTTCGGTACAGATGTATGCGGCGGGTTCGTCCGGAAATGGCTCCGCGCCGGCGGCGCTGCTGACGACGGCGGCGACCACCGACGCGACGGGGCTGGCGGAGATTACGCTGCCGACCTGCTCTGCGGGTGGGTCGCTGCTGTATCTGGTGAGTACGGGTGGAACGGTCTCCGGGCAGACGACGGCGAGCCCGCAGGCGGAGCTGATGACGGAGCTGGGGACGTGCACGGGGCTTTCGGCTTCCACGAGCGTCACGGTGAACGAGGCGACAACGGTTGCGGGGATCTATGCGCTGGCACCGTTTTATACGGCGGGCGCGGGGATCGGAGCTTCCGCGACGAACACGGCCGGGCTGGCGAATGCGTTTGCGGTGGGGATGGCGCTTGCGGATGCGGGGAGCGGGGCGGTTCCGGGCGCGGCGCTGCCGGGCAATGTGACGATTCCGACGGCTCGGGTGAATTCGCTGGCGAATCTGGTGAACGCGTGCGTGGTCTCGGCGGCGAACTGTTTTTACACGACGGTGGCGTTGCCGGGCTCGCCGACGAACACGCTGGACGGGTTATGGGGAGTCGCGGCGGCTCCGACGGCGAATACGGCGGCGCTGTATGCGGAGACGCGGGCGAGTACGGCGTATGCGCCCGCGCTGGCGGAGGCTCCGGCGGACTTTTCGCTGTATGAGACGATCTCGGGCGGCGGGCTGAACCAGCCGACGGGATTGGGCGTGGATGCGAGCGGCGCGGTGTGGGTGGCGAGCTATGCGAGCGTGGCGAGCAAGTTCCTGCCGACGGGTGCGGTGGCGATCGCGGGCGGCGTGACGGGCGGCGGCCTCGAGGAGTCGTACGGGCTGGCGGTGGACGGTTCGGAGAACGTGTGGATTCCGAATCAGCAGTCGACCAGCGGAACGTTCAATGGGACCGTGAGCGAGTTCTCTTCGTCCGGGATGTCGCTGGCGGGGACAGGAGGGTATGCCTCCGGAGGTCTGTTTTTTCCGACGTCGGTGGCGATCGATCCGAACGGAACGGTTTGGGTGGCGAACTACGGGAACTCGATCACGCTGCTGAACAGCTCGGGCCAGCCGCTTTCGGGCGCGGACGGCTATGTGGCGAACAGCTTCGATTTTCCGGATGTGGTGGCGATCGACGGGAACCACTTCGGCTGGGTGGGCAACCAGCAGGACGGGAATGTGACGAAGGTTGCGGCGGACGGGTCGAGCCTTACGGTGTACAGCTGCTGCAACGGGGCGGACGGGATCGCGATGGATGAGGGAGACAATGTGTGGATCGCGAACTACCGGAGCGGGAGCGTGTCGATGATCTCGAGCGGGGGGCAGGTGATTTCGAACCAGGGCTATACGGCGCTGGGATCGCTGGACGTGCCGCAGGGGATCGCGGTGGATGGCTCAGGGAACGTGTGGGTAGCGAATTACGGGGCGCCGCGGCTGGCGGAGCTGGCTGGCTCGACGAGCACGAGCCCCGGGGCGTCGCTGACGCCGGCAGCTGGCCTGGGCGGGGATGCGGAGCTTTCCCAGGCTTATGCGCTGGCGGTGGATGCGAGCGGCAGCGTGTGGGTGAGCAACCACGGGAACAGCACGGTAACGCGGTTTGTGGGGCTGGCGACGCCGGTGAAGACGCCGTTGCTGGGGCTTCCGCAGCTGCCGTGAAGGCGATGCGCGGGAGCCCTCGTGTGCGGCATGGTTCTGACACGAAAGGGAGAGGGTAGGATCGGACTGGAGCGGGTTTGCGGTGATATAACCATTGAGCCGCAATTCAAATTTCGAACGCTGAAGGTGCCGACGTTGACCAGTACCGCTCTTTTCTCGATCCTGCGCACGAATGAATCGACGCTTTTGCAAGGTTGGCTTGTCGCCCAGAGGAAGTCGTCCCGGCACTCGGTGGTGTCGGATGCGGAGTTGCTGGACCAGTCGCGTGAGTTTCTGCAGATCTTCCAGCAGGCGGTGACGGAGTCGGGCGAGACGCTGCGCGGGGACCTTGAGACGTCGGCATTTCGCGAGCTGCGCCACTATGTGGAGCAGGTGACGGTGACGCGGACGCAGGCGGGCGCGACGCCGAGCGAGACGGCGCGGTTCATCTTCTCGTTCAAGGAGCCGCTGTTCGATCTGCTGCGGACAAAGATGGCGGATCCGGTGCAGCAGGTGGAGGCGATCTCGGATACGGGCGCGCTGATCGACAACCTGGGTCTGCTGGTGACGGAGGTGTACCAGAAGACGCGGGAGAGCGTGATTCTGCGGCAGCAGGAAGAGATGCTGGAGCTTTCGACGCCGGTGGTGAAGTTGTGGGACGGGATTCTGGCGCTGCCGATCATCGGGACGCTGGACAGCTCGCGGACGCAGACGATCATGGAGTCGCTGCTGGCGCGGATCGTCGAGACGGAAAGCGAGATTGCGATTATCGATATTACGGGCGTGCCGACGGTGGACACGCTGACGGCGCAGCACCTGCTGAAGACGGTGACGGCGGCGCGGCTGATGGGCGCGGAGTGCATCATTTCGGGGATCCGGCCGCAGATTGCGCAGACGATCGTGCATCTGGGGGTGGAGCTGGGCGACGTGGTGACGAAGGCTTCACTGGCGGACGCGTTTCGCGTGGCGCTGCAGCGGGCGAACCTGACGATCGTAAAACGCGGCGCGGTGGCGGCGTCCGCGGCGCGTCTTTAGACTCTCGGGGAGAATCTTGCATGGAACATATTCCCATTCTTCGCATGGGTGATCTTCTGCTGATCACGATCCAGGTGGATATGCACGACCGCCTGGCGATCAGCCTGCAGGACAATTTGACGGAGCAGATCGTGCGGTACAACACGCACGGGGTGCTGATCGACATTTCATCGCTGGACGTGGTGGACTCGTTTATCGGGCGGATGCTGGGAAATATCGCGGCGATGAGCCGGGTGCTGGACGCGCAGACGGTGGTGGTGGGGATGCAGCCGGCGGTGGCGATTACGCTGGTGGAGCTGGGGATGTCGCTGCCGGGGATTCGGACGGCTCTGAATGTGGAGCGCGGGATGCAGATTCTGCGGGCGGAGGCGGCGCTCGAAGAGGCGGCGCGGATTGCTGGTGACGACGACGGGCCCGAGACGGAGATGCACGCGGGCGGGATGAGTCCGGGGGACTAGCCGAGCGTGCCAGATTTACTTCCCATCCGGTCGCCGGAAGACATCGTTCAGGTGCGCACGGCAGTGCGCAAGGCGGCGATCGCGGCGAAGCTGGGTCTGGTGGATCAGACGAAGCTGGTGACGGCTGCGAGCGAGATCGCGCGCAATACGCTGGACTACGGGAAGGGCGGACAGTGCCGGATCGAGCGGGTGGACCGGACGGAAGGACCGACGCGCGCGGGGATTCGGCTGTCGTTCGAGGATGACGGGCCGGGGATCCCGAACGTGGAGCTGGCGCTGACGGACGGGTGGACGTCGGGTTCGGGGATGGGCCTGGGGCTGAGCGGGACGCGGCGGCTGATGGATGAGTTCGTGCTGGAGTCGAAGGTAGGCGAAGGGACGCGGGTGGTGATCACGAAATGGAGCCGGTAAAGAACGCGGTTGCGGTGACGATCTCGGAGGAGACACACATTGCGGCGGCGCGGCGGGCGGCGGCGGAGTATGTGCGGCGGCTGCGGCTGAGTGAAGAGCTGATGGCGCGGGCGGAGCTGGTGGTGGTGGAGCTGGCGACCAATGTGTTGCGGCATGCGGGGCGCGGGCGGGTGCTGCTGACGCCGCTGCCGTCGGGATGCGGACTGCGGCTGCTGGCGGTGGATTCCGGACCGGGGCTGGGGGATGTGGCGCGGGCGCTGTCGGACGGCTATTCGACGGCGGGCACGCCGGGCCTGGGGCTGGGGGCGGTGCGGCGTCTGGTGACGGGAATGGATGTGTATTCGCGGCGGGCCGCGACCGGGGGCGGAGGAGCGGTGGTGGAGGCGACGCTGCGCGAGATGCCGTCGGCTGCGCCGGGCGCGGTGGAGGCGGAGGCGTGGCTGCGCGAGGATATGGCGACGGCGGTGGTGTCGGTGCCGCTGGAAGGGGAGAGCGTGAACGGCGATTCCTGGGCGTTGTATCCGCCGGTCAAAAGCGCGCGGGATCGCACGGTTTATCTGATGGTGGACGGGTTGGGGCACGGGCCGTTCGCGGCGGAGGCGGCAGGGGCCGCGGTGCGGGTGGCGAATGTGCAGTTCGAGGCGGATCCGCGGGTGAAGCTTTCTACGGTGCTGGAGCGGATGCAGATGCCGCTGCACGGGACGCGCGGGGCGGCGGTGATGCTGGTGTCTGTGACGACCGCTGGACGCGAGGTGACGATGCTGGGTTGCGGGATCGGGAACATCAGCGTGACGGTGGTCACGCCGGAGGGGGAGTCGCGGAGTATGGTCTCGCATAACGGAACGGTCGGGCACCGGATGCCGCGGGTGCAGGAGTTTCCGTATGCGGCGCCGAGCGGATCGCTGCTCTGCATGCACTCGGACGGGATCTCCACGCGCTGGAAGATGGGGTCTTACCCGGGACTGGCGCAGCGTTCGCCGGCCGTGGTTGCGGGGGTGCTGCTGCGTGACGCGGCGAGGGAACGGGACGACGCGACGATGCTGGTGAGCCGTTTGGGTTTGCGCAATGCGGAGGATTCCGCTCATGGCTAGAGTATCGGCGCGTCCACGGAGTACGGCAGGAACCGCTGCGCGGGGCCTGATACTGCGGGTGCAGCTGGAGGTGGAGACGGACTTCGTGCTGGCGCGGCAGCGGGCGAAGCAGATTGCGGATCTGCTCGGGTTTGAGCTGCAGGATCAGACGCGGATCGCGACGGCGGTCTCGGAGATTGCGCGGAACGCGTGGGAGTACGGGCGGGGCGGCGTGGTGGAGTTCTTTTTCGAGGCGGCGCCGGAGGCGGGGGCTGAAGCAGGGCTTGAGGGCCGGCCGGGACTTCGGATCGTGGTGACGGATCGCGGGCCGGGGATTGCGGATCTGGAAGGGATCCTGGGCGGGTCGTATGTGTCGCGGACGGGCATGGGGCTGGGGATTACGGGTGCGCAACGGCTGATGGACGGGCTGGAGATCGGGACGTCGGTGGCGGGTACGACGGTGACGATGTGGAAGCGGCTCGCGCGCGATGGGAAGACGCGGCCGAGCCTGGCGGAGCTTGCGGCGGGTGTGGCGCGTATGACCGTACCGGGGCCGGGTCAGGCGGTTTCCAGTCAGGCGGCTGCGCTGCACGAACAGAACCATGAGCTGCTGACGCTGCTGGGCGAGTTGCGCGCGCGGGAGACGGAGCTGCAGACGCTGAACGTGGAGCTCGAAGAGACGAACCGCGGCGTGCTGGTGCTGTATGCGGAGCTGGAGGATAAGGCGCAGGCGGTGCAGCAGGCTTCGGAGATGAAGACGCGGTTTCTGAGCGGGGTGACGCATGAGCTGCGGACGCCGCTCAACTCGATCGTGTCGCTGGCGCGGCTGATGCTGCACCATACGGACGGGCCGCTGAATGCGGAGCAGGAGAAGCAGGTGCAGTTCATGCTGCGTTCGGCGCAGAGCCTGACCGAGATGGTGAACGATCTGCTGGATCTGGCGAAGATCGAGGCAGGCAAGTCGACGCCGGTGCTTTCCAGGTTCACGGTGCAGGAGTTCTTTACGGGGCTGCGCGGGATGTTTCGTCCGCTGGCGACGAACCCGCAGGTGAAGCTGACGATCGCGATGCCGGAGTCGCCGCTGGCGTTGTGGACCGATGAAGGCAAGCTGGCCCAGATCCTGCGGAACTTTATCTCAAACGCGCTGAAGTTTACCGAGCAGGGGACGGTGACGGTGACGGCGACGCCGCTGCCGGCCGCCGCGGAGAACAACCGGCGGGAGATACGGTTCGCGGTGGCGGATACAGGCGTGGGGATTGCGCCGGAGCACCATGAGCTGGTGATGCAGGAGTGGGGGCAGGCTGCCAGCCTGGTTTCGGGCGGAGGCTCTGGCGGAGGAAGGCCCGGTTCCGGGATGACGAAGGGGAGCGGGCTGGGGTTGCCGCTGTCGCGGTCGCTGGCGGAGCTGCTGGGCGGGACGGTCGGGTTTACGTCGGTTCCGGGCGAGGGCTCCACCTTCTTCGTGACGCTGCCGGCGCTGGCGCAGCCGGAGGCGGCGGCGGAGACGCGGGGCGAGGAGGCGGCGGGTTCGATTCTGATTGTGGATGACGATGAGGTGTCGCGCTATCTGCTGCGGCGGCAGCTGGGCACGCTGACGGCGTCGGCGATCGACGAGGCGGCGAGTGGAGCGGAGGCGCTGGAGCGGGTTGCGCAGCGGATGCCGCAACTGATTTTTCTGGATCTGGTGATGCCGGGGGCAAACGGGTTTGAGCTGGCGCGCGCGCTGCGGGCTCGTCCGGAGACGGCCGGGGTGCGGCTGGTGGTGCACACGTCGAAGACGTTGACGGATGAGGAGGTGCGGACGCTTCAGGGCCTGGATGCGACGGTGATTCTGAAGCGTTCGAACGCGGGGGATACGCTGGAGTCCATGGATGCGCAGCGGGCACAGATGGAACGGGCGCTGCTGGAGACGGGACTTTCGAATCTCCATCTGGAGGGCGCGTCATGATCAAGGGTCGCGTTCAGGAGATTTTGTATGTCGACGATACTGAGGAGCAGCGGTATGCGATGCGGCGGATTCTGGAAGGCGCGGGTTATACGGTGCGCGAGGCGGGCACGGGCGGCGAGGCGCTGAGGAAGATTCATCCGGGCATGCTGGCGGTGATTCTGGATGTGAAGCTGCCGGACATCTCGGGGTACGAGGTGTGCCGGCGGATCAAGGCGGACGCGGCGACGAGCGCGATTCCGGTGCTGCAGGTTTCTGCGAGTTTCGCGGACCCGGCGCTGCGGGCGAGGGGATTGCAGGGCGGGGCGGATGCGTATGTGGCCCAGCCGGTGGAGCCGGCGGAGCTGCTGTCGCTGGTGGGGGCGCTGATCCGCTCGCACGATTCGGAGCGGACGCTGCGGTTCCAGGCGGAGATCTCCCGGCGTCTGGGGCAGTCGATCGAATACGAAGAGACGCTGCGGACGATCGCGGAGGTGTTTTCGCCGCGCTTCGCGGATCGCTGCCTGGTGCTGCTGCGTGCGACGACGACGAATCCGGCTTCTCTGCATGCGCATGGGCTGACGCCGGCCGATGGGCAGGGTGCGGCGCTTGCTCCGGCGTTGCTGCATGCGTCGTTTCTGGTCTCGCATGACAGCCATCCGCTGCTGCTTGCGAAGGGCAGCGTGATTCCGGGCACAAACGGTGCGGGTGAGCGGGCAGCCTTCGATACGATCGTCGCGCCGATGACGCTGGGGCGGAAACAGCTGGGCGCGCTGGTGTTTGAGGTGGACGGGGTGGAGCGGCGGTATGAGCCGGGGAACCTTGCGCTGGCACAGGATCTGGCGGATCGGGCGGCGCTGGCGCTGCAGAACGCGACACTCTACCGCGCGCAGCAGACGGCGCAGGCGGCGCTGGTGCAGAGTGAGAAGCTGGCGGCGGCGGGACGGCTTTCGGCGGCGATCGCACATGAGATCAACAACCCGCTGGAGGCGATCACGAATTTGATTTATCTGATCGATACGTCGGGTGAGATCTCGCCGACGGTGAAGGGGTATGTGCAGGAGGCGCTCTCGGAGCTGTCGCGTCTGACGCATATTGCGCGGCAGTCGCTGGGCTTTTATCGCGAGCTGACGGGGGCGCAGCAGTTCGATCTGAATGAGTCAGTGGAAGATACGCTGAATATCTATCTGAAGCGGTTCGCGGCAAAGAAGCTGGACATTGAACGGCACTATGCACCGGGAAGCCTGGAGCTGCGGGCGGTAAAGGGCGAGGTGCGTCAGGTGATCTCGAATCTGCTGGTGAACGCATATGACGCGCTGGCGAACGGCGGACGGCTGACGATTGAGACGGACCGGGCAGCGGGCGGCGAGGGCGAGCCGGAGCGGGTGCTGCTGCGGGTGATTGACGATGGGCCGGGAATCCCGGAAGAGGTGCTGGAGCAGATCTTCGAACCGTTCTTTACGACGAAACAGGGGACGGGCACGGGGCTGGGGCTGTGGGTGTCGCAGACGATCGTGGAGAAGCATGGCGGAACGATCGAGGTGAGGACGAGCATGGATCCGGAGCGTCATGGGACGACGTTCGAGGTGGTGCTGCCGCTGGAAACGGAGCAGGCCGCGTCGGTTTGAGGGTTGGCGGGTTCCGACGCGTAACTGTCTGACGCGGAAGTACAGTGGAACGGGCGGCGGCGATGGGCGATGCTGAGGTGTGACGATCGGGGTGGAACGTGTGCGCGGGGCCGATGAGGTGATGCGGACGGGGCTGACGCGTCGCGTCGCGCTGCCGTTCGCGGCGTCGGCAGGACTGTTTACGGCTTTGCTGGGGCTGCTGGTGTGGCGCGGGCTGCGGGCGGATGCGGGGACATTCGTTTACCCGCTGGACGATGCGTATATTCACCTGGCGGTGGCGCGGAACCTGGCGCTGCATGGAGTTTGGGGTGTTTCGGCGGGCGGGTTCTCCGGGGCTTCGTCTTCGCCGGGATGGACATTGCTGCTGGCGCTGGTGACGCGGGTGGCGGGGGTGCATCTGCTGGCGCCGCTGATTCTGAATCTGCTGGCTGGGTGTGGATTGCTGCTGACTGCGGCGGTGCTGCTGGGGCGTCCTGCGCGGGCCGGCGTTGTGGGGTCGACGGTCTCGCTATGCGGGCTGGTGCTGGTGGCACCGCTGCCAGGGCTGGCGCTGATTGGGATGGAGCATGGGCTGCACAGCCTGGCGGCGCTGGTGTTCGCGGCGTGCGCGGCGGCGGCGGTGAGTGCGCCGCGTGAGGTGAGGGTTTCGCCGGGCATTGTGGCGGGGCTGTGCGTTGCGGCGTTTGCGGCGGGGGCGCTGCGGTATGAGAGCTGCTTTCTGGTGGGTGTCGCGATGATGCTGCTGACGCTGCGCGGCCGGTGGGGGGTGGCGGCGGCGGCTGGTGTGAGCGCGGCGATCGGGCCGGCGGCGTATGCGATTTATTCGCGGGCGCAGTCGGGCATTGCGCTGCCGTTTTCGGTGATCATGAAGGCCTCGGTGATGGGCGGGCATCACTGGGTGGGGGCGCTGGTGGCTTCGGATGTTTCGCCGGTGGTGCTGGGGCTGGCGGTGCTGCTGCTGCTGCGGGTGGCTCGGAATTCAGGGGGAAGCGCGAGCTTCTGGAGTGTTGGGAACAGCTTCCTGGCGATCGCGCTGGGGACGGCGGTGCTGCATGCGGAGTTCGGGCCATATGGATGGCTGCTGCGGTATGAGGCGTATCTGTATGTACTGGGGGCGGTGGCGTGCGGGCTGGTGGCCGGGGAGGAGCTTGCCTTTGCGGATCGGGTGAGGACGCAGCGGTGGCGGGCGGCGGCTTTGCTGGTGGCGCTGGCGCCGGTGTTTGTCGGACTGGCGCGGCGGGCGCATGATGGCGTGACGATGGTGGCGGCGTCGACGCACGACCGTTATGTGGAGCATCTGGGGCAGGCTTTGTTTGTGGCAGGCGCGATGCCGCAGGGAGCGGTGCTGGCGAACGATATCGGGTTTCTGGCCTGGTATGCGCCGGGAGTGACGATTCTGGATCCGCTGGGGCTCGGGTCAGTGGAGCCGGTGGAGCGGGCGCGGCGGCATGAGGCGATGACGCCGGAGTTTACGGCGGCATGGGCGGCGCGAGAGCATGCGCGCGTCGCGATTCTGCATACGGATTTTCCGGGGATGGCGGCGATGGTGCCGGCGGGGTGGGTGGCAGTGGAGAGCTGGTGCTTTCCTCACAATGTGGTGTTTTCGAACCATGTGGAGACGTTCTTTGCGCCGCCGGGCTCGGCGGCGGAAGAACTGCGCGGCGAGTTGGCGGGGTTCCATGGAACTGCGCCGGAGCTGGTGCGGTACCGGATTCCGGAGGATGTGAGGGAGCCGCCGGTGCCGGTGCGGGGGGAGTCGGCGGTTTGTCCGGCGTTGCGGTAAGGCAAGGGCGTACACGGACAGTACGGAGAGGAATGGTCAGGAACAGGTAAGGCTCATGCTGGAAAAGGCTGTGCTGATGAAGGTGCTATGGGTGGTCGGTGCTGCGTTTGCGCCAGACGACCTGGAGGCCCCTGCGCCAGGATTCATTGAGAGCGGCGAGGGTCCACTCGACCTGCGGGGAGAGGTGGCGGAGGATGGTTTCGGTGGCGGGGTGGATGCGGAGGGCGGGGGCGACGAGGAGCAGGCGCGGGTTGGCGGGGCTGAGTCGGATGCCGCCGAAATAGCCGTGGCGCTGGAACTCGCCGAGTGCGGTCTGCTGGCCGGTTTGGGAGTCGGAGTTCTGGGCGTGATGGAAGCGCACGCGGATCCAGTAGTCGAGGCCCTGGAGGGCGAGCTGGGGGTCTTCGTCGGCTTTGATTTCGAGGACGGCGAGGCGGCCGTCGTGGTCGACGGAGAGGAGGTCGAGCATGCCGCGGTCGCCGGCGGCAAAGGCGGGAACCTGAGCGTGGGTGTGTTCGGGGCGGAGGGTGTCGTCGAGGCGGTGGAGCTCGCGGCGCAGCTCGCCTTCGAGCCATCGCTCGGGCTGCATGCGGAAGAGCAGGTCGCGGCGGTCACCTTCTGGGTGTCGGCGGGCGCAGAGCTGGGCGATGAGGTCGCGGAGGTCTGATTCGGTTTCGGGGGTAAGCGGGGTTTCGCTGGCCCCGGCACCGACGGTGATCTCTTCGAGGCGGTTGAAGTTTTCTCCGGCGCGGAGGCGGACGCGGGCGAAGTCGAGGCCATGGAGGAGGAAGGCGAGCTCGGTGGAGCTGCGGAGACGCTCTTCGACGACGGGGCGCGCGTGCTCGGGGATCAGGGAGCGGATGCGCCCGGCGGATCGCTCGAAGCGCTGCCGGGCGCGTTCGGTGCCGGGGGCGTGGACGAGGCGGGTGGAGAGGTTGCCGTGGTCGGCGGGGTCGCGGAGGGTGAGGGTTTCTTCGCGCTGGTCCAGTTCCCAGAGTTGCCAGGAGGCGGGGTCGCGGAGCCAGGGCATGCGGGAGAGGGTGAGGGTGGCGGAGCCGGTGGGGATGATGACCTTGAGGCCGACGATGCCGCGGCGGGTGGCGGAGTTGCGCTGGAGCTCGAGCCAGAGAATGCCGAAGGTGAGGATGCCGTCGATGGTGGCGGGCGACTCTTCGGCGTTGACGGCGATGACGGCCCAGGCTTTCTGTCCCTGGACGAGCAGGCCGCGGGCGTAGGCGGGGCCGAAGCTCTGCTCGAGGTCCATGGCGGTGCGGAAGCCTTCGGGTTTCCAGGGCTTTTCTCCCGCAGAGCCAAACTGGCGGAGGAGGGCGCGTTCGAGGACCTTGACGAAGCGGGTGCGGGTGCCCTCGCGAGTGGACGGGGTGCGGCGTTCGCGGTCGCCGGCGAGCTCGAGGAGGGTGGGTTTGGTCTGGCCGAACTTGATTACCTGTAAGCGGAGCGACTTGTTCCGCGGTTCGGCGGCGACGATGCGGCGGACGAGATTACCGGCTTCGCCCCAGAGGTGGAGGGTGCAGCGGCCGTGGGTGGGGTCGAGGGTGTACTGGGTGTGGCGGAGGTCGAAGAGGGTTTTGCCGTCTTCGAGGACGAGAGCGTCGGGCCACTCGGCGAGGAAGGTCTGGATGGTGTGGAGGACGAGTGCGGGGGATTGCGCCTGGACTTCTCTAGTGGGCGGCATACGCCTGAGCATATGCCGCCGGATGAGCGGCTACCAGCCTTTTTGCGCGCGGAGATGGGTGATGTGAGCGACGTGGTGACGGGCGTGCCACGCGTAAAGGAGGGTGGCGACTTCGACGCTCTGGGGGCCGCGCTCGGGGTGAATGAAGGCGCGCTGCCACTGGGTTTCGTCGAGCGACTGGAGGAGCATGACCCAGCGGGCGTGGAGGGCCTCGAGGAGCTCGAGCGACCACTCGACGGGGGCGGCGACAGAGTCGTGGAGGTCGGCCCAGGCTTTCTCGCTGTAGGCGGTGATGGTGGGATTGTCTTCGGTGAGGGCGAGGCGGACGCGGCCGAAGGCCTGCATGTGCGAGTCGGCGACGTGGTGAACCAGCTGGCGGACGGTCCAACCGCCTTCGCGGTAGGGGGTGCCGAGGTCTTCGTCGGAGAGGCCGTCGAGGGCGTTGCGGAGCTGCTCGGGCATCTCGGCGAGGTCGCTGATGGCGGATTTGAGTTCGAGCGGGTCTGCCTTGCCGGGGGGGTCGGGCCGGGTGAAGCGGCCGATGGGGTAGCGGGCGTCCTGCTCGGCCTGGGGTTGCTGCATGAGGGCGGGTCTCCTTTTTTGACCGTAGCACAGGCGGATGAGATGGACGTTGCGGAGAGGTTCGGTGGTCGATCCTGACCGCACGATGGTTCTTCGGCCTGATCATGGTGCACCCGCTTGAAGAACAGCGTGAAAGCATCTGAGGAGGTGAGGCTGCTATTTTCTATGCGCGTTGCGTTCGTCGCCGGACTGTCCTTCTTGTGTGCGGGTGTAGCCGGGTGTCAGAGCCGGCCGGTGATGGCGGGGTCGAAGATGGCCGTGCCGGTGCAGACCGGGGTGGGTGTGAACGCGAAGAGCTACGCGGGGTTCGACCGGAATCTGTATCCGGGGGATGAGCGTCTGGCGGAGCTGCACCGGTCGTTTGCGTTCGCGGGATACTGGCTGAACAATCCGCCGGGAGAGCAGACGAACAGCTGGATGGGGCATCGGGCGGCGCTGGTGGGGGCGGGGTTCGGGTTTGTGGTGCTTTGGAACGGCCGGCTGGATGCGGAGATCAAGCATTACGACAAGGGGCTGACGGAGCATGGCGCGCTGATGAAGCTGACGCCGGAGGCGCTGGGAAAGCGGGATGCGCAGGCGGCGATTGCGGCGGCGCGGCAGGAAGGGTTTCCGGACAGGACGGTGATCTTTCTGGATCAGGAAGAAGGGGGACGGCTGCTCCCGGAACAGGCAGGGTACTTCTTTGCGTGGACGGAGACGGTTTCGGCGAGTGCCTATCGAGCGGGGTCCTATCTTTCGGGGCAGCCGAGCGACGACGGGCCGGGTGCGCATGGCAAACGGCTGACGATCACGACGGCCGAGGATGTGCGGGAGACGATTGCGGCGAAACGGCTGCATCCGGTGGTGCTGTGGGCGGCGCAGGATGCATGTCCGCCCGCGCCCGGGTGTACGGTGGCGGCTGAGGCGATTGGGAAGCTAAGGCCGGGCGATTCGGAGACGCTGGATGCGGCGGTGTGGCAGTATGCGCAGTCTCCGCGGCGGCCGGAGCTGACGCGGGCTTGCGCGGCGACGTATGGGAAGGATGGGAACTGCTACGCGGGAGTGACGCAGGATTTGTTTCTGGATTTGAATCTGGCGGGTGAGGCGGATCCGAGTCATGGGCGGTAAGGCGCCGATCTGAGCGGGGCTGAAGATTCAAGGATACGGTGGAACCCACCGAAGCGTATCATAGGGACAATGACCTTCCCCGCAGGCGACCGTAGAGCTGATGCAGCTCAGGACCATAAACGTTACTTCATCGATCATCTTGGGCTGTCGGAACGGCTGTTTGAGCGCTGTTTAGGGGAGGCGCTCTCGGCCGGGGGCGATTATGCCGACCTGTACTTCGAGTCGGTGACGTCGACCTCGCTCGGGATCGATGAGGGTCTGGTGAAGACTGCGTCGCAGGGGATCTCGGTGGGGTGCGGGATTCGCGTGGTTTCGGGCGAGCGGACGGGGTTTGCGTATACCGATGACTTGTCCGCGGACAGGCTGCTGCGGGCGGCGCGAACGGCGGCGCTGATTGCATCCGGGCCGGCGAAGCAGATTGCGGCGGGCAGCTTCCGGCATACCGAGACACCTTCGCTCTACCCGATCGCCGGGCTTTCGGCGGATGGCGAGATTGAGGCGAAGCTGGCGCTGATCCGGCGGGCGGATAAGGCGGCGCGGGATTTCGATCCGCGGATCACGCAGGTGCGGGCCGGGATCAACGACGAGCTGCGGCGGATTCTGGTGGCGGCAAGCGATGGAACGTATGCGTCGGATACGCAGCCGCTGGCTCGGCTGAATGTGTTTGTGATTGCGAAGGACTCGCAGGGCACGGCGCGCGGGACTTCAGGCGGCGGCGGGCGGGTGACGCTGGATTTCTTCGAGGCGGAGAAGTCGCCGGAGCATTTTGCGCGGGAGGCGGCGCGGACGGCGCTGCTGCAGCTGGGGGCGGCGGAGGCTCCGGCGGGCGAGATGGAAGTGGTGCTGGGACCGGGCTGGCCGGGCGTGCTGCTGCATGAGGCAGTGGGGCATGGGCTGGAGGCGGACTTCAACCGCAAGAAGACGTCGGCGTTTGCGGGGCTGATCGGGCAGAAGGTGGCGAGCGAGAAGGTGACGGTGGTCGATAACGGAACCATGCCGGGCCGGCGCGGAAGCCTGAATGTGGACGATGAAGGCGTAGCGACGCGCGAGACGGTGCTGATCGAGAACGGGATTTTAAAGGGGTATCTGACGGATAAGACTTCGGCCCGGCTGATGGGGACAGAGTCTACCGGATCGGGGCGGCGTGAGAGCTTTCATCACGTGGTGATGCCGCGGATGACGAATACGTACATGCTCTCGGGTGAGGACGCGCCGGAAGACATTTTGAAGAGCGTGAAGCGCGGGCTTTACGCGGTGAATTTCGGCGGCGGGTCGGTAGATATCACGTCGGGCAAGTTTGTGTTCTCGGCCTCGGAGGCTTACCTGATCGAGGACGGCAAGGTGACGCGGCCGGTGAAGGGCGCGACGCTGATCGGCAACGGGCCGGAGGCGCTGAAGTATGTGTCGATGGTCGGCAACGACCTGGCGCTGGATGAAGGGATCGGGACCTGCGGCAAAGCGGGACAGAGTGTGCCGGTCGGGGTAGGAATGCCGACGGTGAAGCTGGACCGGATGACCGTGGGCGGGACCGGCACGTAGGACAAGTTTTCCTGCCGCGGCCCGTTCGGGCGGCAGGTCTCTCGAGGGCCGCTGGATTGGCAGTGGCGGCGCTCACGGCAGCAGCATTGATCCCGGGCAGCAACGAAACGAAATACACCAACAGGAGAGTCGCGCTTATGGCTACCAAGGTCGAGAAGCTTCGCGAAAAGATTTTCGAGTGTGAAGTGAAGCGTCGCCGCGTGCGTGCGGGCGGCGGATACGAGCCGTTCTGGAAGGTGAAGAACGTGGCGGAAGCGCTGGTGGACGAAGATACCGAGTTTCGCTGCAAGGATTGCGGCGGTGCGGTGAAGGTGTACAAGAGCAGCAAGGTGGCGACGTCGCCCTCGCATGTGGAGCACAAGGATCGTACGGACAGCGAGTACTGCCCGGCGGGTGCGCACTTCCGCGTAGCTACGGACGGGCGTGAGCCTCGTCCTTCGTCCAATCCGGTGTCACTTTAGGCGGGCTTAGGCGGGCATGCTGACTGAGACTGCTGCAAAGACTGTCGAGAAGACTGGATCCGACCTCCGTACGCTGGCTGAATCCGTGCTCCACCGCGCGATGCGCGAGGGAGCCACGGATGCGGAGGTCGTGGCGTATGAGGGCGATGAGTTCTCGGCGCTGGTGCGGATGGGCCAGGTGGAGACGCTGCAGGAGTCGGGGTCGC
The DNA here is from genome assembly GCA_964247715.1 of uncultured Acidobacteriaceae bacterium. Classification (GTDB taxonomy): domain Bacteria; phylum Acidobacteriota; class Terriglobia; order Terriglobales; family Acidobacteriaceae; genus Edaphobacter. Next base: position 91,303 of record CAXTVJ010000007.1, read on the forward strand.
GGGCGATCGGGCTGCGGGTATTTCGCGGGCTGCGGTCGGCGACGACGAGCTCCTCGGACCTGACGCGCGAGGGACTGGAGAAGCTGGTCGAGGGCGCGCTGGCGCTGGCAAAGATTACGTCGGAGGATCCGTTTCTCGGGCTGCCGGATGAGGGGGAGTTCGCGTCGCCTGAAGGCCTGCTGGCGGAAGATCCGCGGACGCGGCTGGGGCTCTATTTTGAGGATGTGAAGGAGCAGGCGCCTGCAGAGCGGATCGAGATTGCGCGGCGGTGCGAGGCGGCGGCGCTGGCTGCGGATACGCGGCTGACGAACTCGGCGGGCGGGGATTTCGATACGTCGACGTCGCGCAAGGTGATGGTGAATTCGCGGGGATTTGCGGGCGAGCAGATGCGCTCGTACTGCGGATTTTCCGCGGCGCCGATTGCGATGGACGAACGCGGGCGGATGCAGCGGAACTACTGGTACTCGTCGTCGCGGACGACCAGCATGCTGGGTGATCCGGAGGAGATTGGCCGGATTGCGGCGGAACGGACGCTGCGGCGGCTGGGGGCTCGGCCGGTGAAGACGCAGCGGGTGCCGGTGGTGTTTGCGCCGGAGATCGCGCGGACGATGATGGGGTACATCTTCGACGCGGCGAACGGCGATGCGATCTACCGTCATGCGAGCTTCCTGGATGGAATGCTGGGCGAGCGGGTGGCGGGCGAGAATATCACCGTGGTCGACGATGGGACGCTGGTGTTCGAACGCGAACGCCTGATGCCGGGTGCGCCGGCGGGACCGGCTATTGGCGGGTTCGGGACTTCGGCGTTCGACGGCGAAGGGCTGCCGACGCGAAGGACGGTGCTGGTGGAACGCGGGATTCTGAAGAGTTATGTGACGAATACGTACACAGCGCGCAAGCTGGGGATCGCGTCGACGGGGAATGCGTCGCGCGGGCTGGCCGGGAACCCGGGTATCGGCGCGGGGAACTACTATCTCGAGGCGGGGACGTGTACGCCGGAGGAGCTGCTGGCGGATGTGAAGCAGGGGCTGTACGTGACTGAGACGATGGGCTTTGGGGTGAACCTGGTGACGGGCGATTACTCGCAGGGCGCGGCGGGGATGTGGATCGAGAACGGCGAGCTGACGTTTCCGGTGGAGGAGATTACGATTGCCGGGAATCTGAAGGAGATGTACCGGAATATCTCGGCGATTGCGAATGATTTGAGGTTTCGGAGCGCGAGTGCGGCGCCTACGATTCGAGTGGATGGGATGACGGTTGCGGGGAGTTGAGGGTTTTGCCCCCTCCCCCGTACTTTAGGTCCTAAAGTCTTCGAAGGAAACAGGTCAGGTGTGGACCTTGGTATACGTTTGCACCAAGAGGTGTGCAGGAGTGCTGCTCGGGTCTGGGTGACGATAGCGGCTCAGATCAGCTTTCGGAGATCGCGTGAACCGTGCGCCACTCGAAGTACGGTGACTTGGGTTTTCGTTTTGCGGAAGGTGATCAAGTACGGTGGAACCATGTAGAACAGGCATGGCTTCGTCGTCTGGTCTGGCCTTTTATGACTGATAGCGCGACCTTCTGCGAGAGCATAGAAAGCGCTGAAAAGGCGACTCTCCATCTTGTCACCGGCTTCGGCCCCTGCGACGAGAGAGGAAAAGGTGTCGCTCACGTCATCGAGCGCTTGTTTCGAGAGCTTGAACCCGCTCACTTGGCAGGTTCGCCCGCATCGCCGCGATGTAGGCTCGAGCTTCTCCCTCGCTGTAGAGCTCGCCACGGTCGGCGGAATCGATGCCTTCCTGAATCAAGGCATCGAGCTCGGCATAGTCTTCTTGCATGGTGTCGGAGAGTACAGTTAGCGCGGTTGCGATGACTTCGCTTGCGTCGGAGAAACGACCGCTTTCCATTTGCTTCTGGAGAAGCGCTTCGGCTTCGGGCGTGAGCGTGACCTGCATGCGGGCAGTATACGTCTGGTTCAGGTGGCAAACTATGCGATCTTTAGCGACGGCGTTTTGGTCTGTGCGCTGCATGCGCGTCGTCTGTCTCGATGGATACCACATTCGCCAGCAGACGTTCAGCGTCGCCCGCTTTGATGGTGAATGGCACACAGGCTGCTCTGCCCAGCATGAGCGTCTGCATGCGGAACAGGAGGAAGCGACGGGGCGGTTTCACGAAGACGTCTTCCCAGGGAATGAAGAGGGGCGGATGGGCGAGCCGCGGCCAGAACCTGAGATACAGGCCGTCGGAGTCGCTGCCTGCGCGGATCACGTTGTTGTAGCCAACGATGTATCTCATGCTGCCGCTTACGAGGAAGCTGCCTGCCGGCATCGGAAGCGTTGTCCTGTACTGCCTGGCGAGAGACATCCAACCGCCCGCGAAACTGACGGCGAACGCAACCAAGACAACCGTAAGTACACTTTGCAGGCCGATGGCCAGCGCTGGGTGGGGTCCATCACCTTGCATGGCAGAGGCGATTAGAGCTTTCGCGTGTACCGGTGTCCATCGCTCCGGTAAGCCGATGCATAAAGGAGGGCCGGTAAGCGGCGCTTACAATCTCCCTGTGGCGACTGCCTTTCAGTTCGAGCACTCGATCGCGTTTTCGCCTGAGAGTGCGGCGGAGGTGTTGCGGGGAATTCCGGCGCAAGCGGGGGTGTTCGCGCTGCGTGGGGAGGATGCCGGGGCCGAGCCTTATCTGACGCGGGCGGCGGATATTCGGCGGCGGCTGCATCGGCTGCTCGATCCGCCGGAGACTGGGGAGAACGGCGCGGCGGTGCAGTCGAAACGGCTGAATCTGCGGGAGCGGGTGCGGTCGATCGAGTACACGGTGACTGGGTCGGAGTTTGCTTCGCTGTTGACGCTGTATTGTGCGTCGGCGGCGATCTTCGGGCAGGCGGAGGCGCGGCGGCGGCTGCGCTTGCATACGCCGTACTGTGTCAGGCTGACGGTCGACCATGCGCATCCGCGGGTGTATGTGACCAACCGGCTGAGCCGGCGGTCGCTGGCGCATACGTATGGGCCGTTTGCTTCAAGGGCGGCGGCGGAGCGGTACGCCGATGCGGCGCTCGATCTGTTCAAGCTGCGGCGGTGCTATGAGGATCTGGTGGTGCATCCGGAGCATCCGGGGTGTCTCTATGGGGAGATGAAGAAGTGCATGGCGCCGTGCAATACGACGTGCTCGGCGGAGGAGTATGCCTCAGAGGCGGCTGCAGTCGAGCGGTTTCTGGCGACCGGGGGTGGCTCGATGCTGGAGGAGATTGGGGCGGCGCGGGACCGGGCTTCGGCGGAGATGGAGTTTGAGGCGGCGGCGCGGCTGCATGAGCAGTACACGAAGGTGAAGGGCGTGGCGGGGATGGCGGCGGAGCTGGTGCGTCCGCTGCCGGAGCTGCGGGCGGTGATCGTGCAGCCGGCTCCCAAGCGGGTGGAGGCGGATGCGCTGGAGGTCGCAGTGTATGCGATCGAGGGCGGCGCGCTGGCAGGGCCGGAGCCGCTTTCCACGCTGGGGGTGAGGGCGGTGCGGGAGCAGACTTCGGTGGGGTCTTCGCTGTTTGCGCAGCCGTTGATGCTGCAGGCAATTCCACTGGAGAGTTCTGCGGAGGCGGCACCGGCGGACTCACCTGAAGCTCGGTGTGAGCGGGCTTTGGGTGCGCTGGCGGCTCGGGTTCCGGCTGCTGTGGATGGCGGGGTGCCGGGGGATTATCTGGCGCTGCTGCGGCGCTGGTTTTATCGGCCGGAGAAGCAGCGGGTGGGGGAGATTCTGTTTCCGAATGCGGATGGAAGCTGGCCGGTGCGGCGGATTCTGAATGCGGCGGCGCGGACGGTGCTGGGTGAGCCGGCCGCGATGGCGGAGACGCAGCGGGAGGCGGTAGCGGGGGCGGAGGCGGAGATCAAGACGAAGACGCTGCATGCGGGGCGGCCGGAGGTGGAACGGGTGGTTCCGGTGGTGGGGAAAAAGCGAGCACAGAGAACACAGAATTAGCACAGAGAGAGGCGGGGTAGACTTAACCCATGGTGGAGTTGGCGTTTTCCATTCTGGCGGCGGACTTTGCGCATCTGGCGGAGGAGATTGCCGCGGCCGAGCGGGGCGGCGGGACGATCGTGCATGTGGATGTGATGGATGGGCACTTTGTGCCGAACATCACGTTTGGGCCGCCGGTGGTGAAGGCGGTGCGTGCGGTGACGAAGCTGCCGCTGGACTGTCACCTGATGATCGAGAATCCGGATGCGTTTATTCCGGAGTTTGCGGCGGCGGGCGCGGATATGATTTGCGTGCACCAGGAGGTTTGCCGGCATCTGCACCGGACGCTGCAGCTGATTGAGCAGCACAATGTGCGGCCGGCGGTGGTGATCAACCCGGCGACGCCGGTGGAGACGCTGATCGAGGTGCTGCCGATGCTGCACCATGTGCTGGTGATGAGCGTAAATCCGGGGTTTGGGGGGCAGCGGTTTTTGCCGCTCGCGCTCGATAAGATCGCGCATCTGGTGGAACTGCGCGAGGAGATGGGGCTGAATTACCGGATCGAGGTGGACGGCGGGGTCGCTCACGATATGGTGGCGCAGGTGGTCCAAGCAGGAGCGGATATGCTGGTGGCGGGTTCGGCGGTGTTTGCTCCAGGGGATCGGGTTGGTACGGAACAGAATGCACGGGAGTTGCTGGCGATGGGCCGGGCGGCCGCGCTTTCGGGCGAGTCGGAAGCGAGTTGAGCGAACGATAACCGGGGGGCTGAAGCCCGGGTTACGGGCGTGTCGTGATGTCCGGGCTGAAGCCCGGATCGATCTCAGGGGCAAGAGCAACGGCGGCTCAGAGCAGAGGCAACCTTAACGCTCAGGAGCTACAATAAGTGAAGTTTCGCGGATTCGATGCGTTTTTCAGGCATGCCGTAAGCGCGAGGCGGATGAGGTTTCCAGACTTGATCGAAGCGCGCAGCTTTTTCCCTTCTCTTCGTGCCTCTCTGCTCGCCGCAGCGGTTGTGACGGCGTGCGTCGCATCGGCTTCGGGGCAGCAGCCGGGCCAGAATGCTCCGGGGCAGAGCCCGACTGTGCCGAACCAGGCGCCCACGACGCAGACGCAGACGACGGGCGGGGTGACGACGACGACGACGTCGTCGCAGACGACCGACTCGACGGGCAAGACGAATCAGAACGTGACGTCTTCGGTTGAGTTCCACCATCGTGGCAAGAAGAAGACGGACGACGGGGAGAAGGTCGCGCAGTCGAAGGACACGAAGAAGGCGGCCAGGCGCGAGATGCGGAACGATGCGCTGGTGGGCGTGGACGCGAAGCTTCCGGACAGGCAGCTGTACGACAAGGCCGAATCCGCGATGAAGAAGGGCCACTACGATGTGGCGCGGCTGGATCTGCAGACGATGTTGAATACGTATCCAGATTCGCAGTACCAGATGCGCGCAAAGCTGACGATCGCGGATAGCTGGTATAAGGAGGGCGGGACGGCGGCGCTGACGCAGGCGGAGAGCGAGTACCGCGACTTCTGCGTGTTCTTCCCGAATGCCCCGGAGGCGGCCGAGGCGCAGATGCGGATCGGCGATATTTACTTCAAGGAGATGGACAAGCCGGACCGCGACTATGCGAAGGCGCTGCATGCGGAGGAAGAGTACCGGCGGATGATTACGGATTATCCTGACTCGAAGCTGCTGCCGCAGGCGAAGCAGAGATTGCGCGAGGTACAGGAGGTGCTGGCGACGCGCGAGGCGGGGATTGCGTCCTTTTATGCAACGCGCGACAACTACTCGGCGGTGATTGCGCGGGACCAGACGATCATCGATTTGTATCCGCTGTACTCGCATATCGACGATGTGTATATTTCGGAGGGCGATGCGTGGGAGGCTCAGGCGCGGTTTGTGCGCGGGGTAAAGGGCCTTTCAGAGGCGGCGCGGGCGCGTCTGCTGGCGACGTATGACGCGCGCGCGGCGGAGGCATACCGGACGGTGGTGCTGGACCATGCGGCGGCACCGCATGTGGAGGACGCGAAGGATCGTCTGTCGGGGATGAACCTGCCGATCCCGACGCCGACGCCGGACCAGGTGGCGGCGAGCGAGGCTTTGGAGAACAGCCGGAAGACGTACAAGGTGAGCGATCGGGCGGCGCTGTTTTTGCTGCACCGGCCGGATACGGTGCTGGCGGCGCAGTTGGGCGATCCGAGCCTGACGGACCCAAAGATTACGACGGCTCCGGGGGTGCAGAGCCGGGTGCAGGATGACTTCCGGGCGGCGATCAACCCGAATGCCCCGGTGGAGCATGCGGCTCCTTCGGCGGTGGACGCGGCGTCGGATGGAGCGTCGGCACCGGGTACGGCGACGACGGCTCCTGCGGCGTCGGCTCCGCTGGCGCTGACGGATGTGGGCGATACATCGGCGAGCCCGGCGACGGAGATGACGCCTGCCCCGGCCGCGACGACGGGCGGCGGAAACAGCGTGGGCGTGGAGATTCTTACGCCCGGGACTTCTGCGGTGACGGGCGCGGCATCTACGGGCGTCGCTGGATCGGGTGGGACGGCAGCGGGCGCGACCCCGACGGGCGGTACACCGACGGCGCTGCGGGAGTCGGCTTCCCCGGCGACGCTTCCTGCGGCTGAGGGTACGGCCGATCCGAACTACGGGTTGAAGGCGGTCGGACCGGCGAATGCGACGCCTCTGCCGGCGGCGGAGCGGGCCGGAGCGGCGCCGGATCGTCCGAACGAGATTACGACTACGACGCCGGCGGCGGCTGTGGCTCCGGCGAAGGGCAAGGCGAAGCCGGCATTCGATAAGAGTGAGGAGTCGTCGAGCAAGCATAAGAAGAAGAAGGGGATCAAGAAAGTCGTGGAACCCTTCTAGAAGCAGGGAACAGGCAATTGGAAGTAGAAGTGCCCGTCTGGATGCAGTTCAGGTGGGCACTTTTGTTTTTGGGCAAGCGGTGGGGTTGGCTCAAGTGCAGGGTTCCGGTCTTCTACTCCTGCCCTGCTCCCTTCTCCTCACCCTGCTAGGCTTGAGGGGATGAGCGAGACGAGTGGAGCGGGTGAGCTGGCGAAGGCGTATGAGCCTTCGGCGATTGAGGAGAAGTGGGCGAAGTTCTGGGCGGAAGAGCGGCTGTTCGACGTTGCGTCTCCGGAACAGGCCGGGGATCATGCGGCGTTTACGATGCTGCTGCCGCCGCCGAATGTGACCGGTTTTCTGCACATGGGACACATGTTCGAGCATGCGGAGTCGGACATTCTGGTGCGGTGGCACCGGATGCGCGGGGAGCAGGCGCTGTGGGTGCCGGGGACCGATCATGCGGGGATTGCGACGCAGATGCTGGTGGAGCGCGCGCTGACGAAGGAAGGCGTGTCGCGGCAGGAACTGGGGCGCGAGGCGTTCGTCGCGCGGGTGTGGGACTGGAAGCGTCAGTATGGCGGGGCGATCACGACGCAGATGCGCCGGCTGGGGACGTCGGTGGACTGGTCACGCGAGTACTTCACGATGGATGGCCGCCTGTCGGCGGCGGTGGTGGAGGCGTTCGTCCGGCTGTATGAGCAGGGGCTGATCTATCGCGGGGCATACATCGTGAACTGGGATCCGATGCTGGAGACGGCGGTTTCGGATCTCGAGGTGACGCACGAAGACCGGGCAGGAAAGCTGTATCACGTGCGGTATGCGCTTGCTGACGGAACGGGTTCGATCACGATTGCGACGACGCGGCCGGAGACGCTGCCGGGGGATACGGCGGTCGCGGTGAATCCGTCGGATGAACGCTACCGGCACCTGATTGGGAAGACGCTGGTGCTGCCGCTGATAGGGCGGGAGATTCCGGTGGTGGGGGATGACTGGGCGAATCCGGAGTTTGGCACGGGCGCAGTCAAGGTGACGCCGGCGCACGATCCGAACGACTTTGCGATCGGGCAGCGGCACAAGCTGCCGAGTGTTTCGATCCTGACGAAGCAGGCGAAGATCGACCTGCCGGGTTCGGTGTATGACGGGCTGGACCGGTATGCGGCGCGGGAACGGATTGTTGCGGACCTGGAAGCGCAGGGCGCACTGGTGGCGGTGAAGGATCATGCGATGAGCGTGGGGCTGAGCCAGCGGTCGGGTTCGGTGATTGAGCCGCGGCTCTCGGAGCAGTGGTTTCTGGCGGTGTCGAAGATGCCTGCGGCGGGCGGGGAGAGCATCGCCGGAAAGGCGATTGCGGCGGTGCGGGATGGGCACATCCGGATTACGCCCGAGATGTATGCGAAGACCTACAACGAGTGGATGGGGAACATTCATGACTGGTGTCTTTCGCGGCAGCTTTGGTGGGGACACCGGATTCCGGCGTGGCACTGCGGGGCCTGTCGCGAGGTGACGGTGGCGCGGATTGAGCCGGACAGGTGCGGTATATGTGGGAGCGCGGAGCTGGTGCAGGATCCGGATGTGCTGGATACATGGTTTTCTTCGGGGTTGCTGCCGTTTACGGTGTTTGGCTGGCCGCCGGAGAGTGCGGCGGAGCTGAAGCGGGAGCAGGGTGAGGGGAAGGGTTCGGCTTACTTTGCGGAGAATGGGCATGACGGAGTGAAGCCGACGCCGGATATGGCGGCGTTCTATCCGACGGACCTGCTGGTGACCGGGTTCGACATCCTGTTCTTCTGGGTGGCGCGGATGATCATGCTGGGCACGCACTTCATATCCGATGTGCCGATGCCGGACGGGAAGGCGCGCGGCGCGGCCGATGCGGTGCCCTTTCGTGAGGTGTACATCCACGGGCTGATTCGGGATGCGAACCGGGAGAAGATGTCGAAGACGAAAGGGAATGTGATCGACCCGATCGAGATCATCGAGAAGTTCGGGACGGATGCGGTGCGGTTTACGCTGGCGAGCCAGGCTTCGCCGGGCGCGGATATTCCGCTGAACGAGGACCGGACGGATGGGTACCGGGCGTTCGCGAACAAGATCTGGAACGCGGCGCGGTTCCTGATGATGAACCTGGACCGGGCGCATGAGGCGGGGATTGCGCTTGATGTGACGGAGCTGGCGCGGGCGCTGAAGCTGGATCGCGGCAAGCCGGCGGCGGACAGTTTTGTGATGGAGGCGATGGAAGACCGGTGGATTCTTTCGCGGCTTTCATCGACGGCGGCGGAGGTGGATCGCGCGCTGAAGAACTATCGGTTCGACGAAGCGGCGGCGGCGGTATACCAGTTCTTCTGGGGCGAGCTGTGCGACTGGTATCTGGAGATTGTGAAGCTGCGACTGGACTTTTCGAACGATAACCATCACCTGACGCGGAACGCGCTGACGACGTTTACGGCGGTGTTCGAGGCGGCGCTGCGGATGCTGTCGCCGTTTATGCCGTTTATCACGGAGGAGATCTGGCATGCGCTGCTGGCGCATCCGGCGTGGTCGATCAAGGCCGGGCATGCGCGGTCGATTGCGCTGACGCGCTATCCGCAGGTGGAGGATATCGCGTTCGACCAGGCGAGCGTGGACGCGATGGCGACGCTGCAGGAGGTGGTAGTGACGGTGCGCGCGGTGCGCAAGGAGCTGGGCGTGCCGGAGAAGGAAGCCGCCCCGATTCGGATATATGGGGCAGGTTTGGTGGCGGCTTCGATTGCCGCGGATGCGCCGATTCTGGCGAGGCTGGCGCGGGTTTCTTCGGTGGAGATTGCTGCGGCGCCGCTGACGGGTGCGGGAGCTCGGTCGACAGCCAGGTTTGAGGTGGAGGTGGTTTACGCGCGCGAGATCGATGTTCCGGCGGAGCGGGAACGGCTGACGAAGGAGCTGGCGAAGCTCGAAAAAGGGTTGACTGCGGCGCAGCGGCAGCTTGGCAATGAGGCGTTTATGGCGAAGGCTCCGGCGCACATTGTGGAGGGGCTGCGAAAGCAGGAGGCAGAGACGCGGGCGCTGTATGAGA
>CAXTVJ010000008.1:0-2346 GCA_964247715.1 uncultured Acidobacteriaceae bacterium
GTTACCGGAAGACGAGTTGTGCACCCTTGCTCTACGCACGCTCCAACCCCTCGCGCATACCCGATCACCGGCTCTGCAAAATCGAAGCGCAAATCCTTATAAAATCACCTCCATGGACGCCGAGTCCCTCCTGCTCACCCTGCGTCTCGCCACCACCACCACCCTCATCCTCCTCGCCATTGCCTTACCCCTCGCCTGGTGGCTCGCCAGCGGCTCCGGTATCTCGCGAGCTTTAGTCCAGGCCCTCGTAGCCCTCCCGCTCGTCCTTCCCCCCACCGTCATCGGCTTCTACCTGCTCGTCGGCCTCGGACCCCTCACCGCCATGGGCCGCGCCCTGACCGCGCTTCTCGGCCATACGCTCGCCTTCAGCTTCACCGGCCTGCTCGTCGGCTCCATCGTCTACTCGCTTCCCTTCGCCGTCCAGCCCCTCGTCGCCGGCTTTCAGGCCATCGACCCTGGCTATTACGAGTCCGCCGCAGGCCTCGGCATGACCCCCTTCGCCATCTTCCGCCAGGTCGGTCTCCCGCTCGCCCGCACCTCGCTCCTCACCGCCGCCGTCCTCACCTTCACCCACACTCTCGGCGAGTTCGGCGTCGTCCTCATGGTCGGCGGCAACATCCCCGGCGTCACCCGCACCCTCTCCATCGCCCTCTACGACCGCGTTCAAGACGGCGACTACCCTGCCGCCGGCCACATCTCGCTCCTCCTCGTCGCCATCTCCGCCCTCGCCCTCGCCGCCATCTACCTCCGCGCAGGCCTCGCTCCCAGATCACCAGCCAACCGGGTCCTCGATGCCGCCTGAGCCCTCACCCAGACCGCATCTCGAGGTCGATCTCCAGCACCGCCTTGGCGCCCTGCACCTCGACGTGCACTTCAAAACAGCCGCCCCATGGACCGTCCTCTTCGGCCCTTCCGGCAGCGGCAAGAGCACCATCCTCCGCGCCATCGCAGGCCTGCTGAAACCCGATCAAGGCCGCATCGCACTACGAGGCACCCCGGTCTTCGACTCGCAAAGGAGAGTCTCGCTGCCGCCGCATCGGCGTGCCATGCGCTTCGCTCCGCAGCGCGCCATGCTCTTTCCCCGTAAGTCTGTGCGAGAGAACCTGCCCGTCGTTCGACGGCTCGTAGGACACTCCGCCGCGGACGAGGTAGAGCGGGCAATCGACCACTTCGGAATCGGCGAACTCGCTAATCATCTCCCCGACCAGCTCTCCGGAGGCCAGCGCCAGCGCATCGCCGTCATCCGCGCCGCCTTTGGCGCCTCCGGAAGCATCCTCCTCCTCGACGAACCCTTCACCGGCCTCGACGCCCCCATCCGCGACCAGCTCATCCACCAGCTCCGCGCCTGGCTCGGCCCAACCCCCGTCCTCAGCGTCACCCACGACATCGGCGAAACCTTCCTCCTCGACGCCGAAGTCATCCGCATCGCCGAAGGCCGCGTCATCGCCCACGGCCCATCCTCCGACGTCCTCGCCGAAGAGCGCCAGCGTCTCCTCACTCTTCTGACGAACCCCTCAACGCCACCGGCTCCTGCTCCAACCCGATCCCGAACCGCTCCAGAACCACCGCCACAATCCGGTCCCGCAGCGCCATCAGGTCCGCACACGTCGCCGTCCCCGACCGATTGATCAGCGCCAACGTATGCCGCGACGAGATCCCCACCTCGCCCATCGCGTACCCCTTCGCAAACCCCGCCCGCTCGATCAGCCACGCCGCCGGCAGCTTGATCCGTCCCGCCTGCGCAGGCCAGTGCGGCACCGCATCCTCAGCCATCCCGACAGCACCGGCCACCCGCGCAAGCATCTCCGCCGCCACAATCGGGTTCTTGAAAAATGATCCCGCGGATCGCATATCCGCAGTCAGCTTCGCCGGGTCGATCACCATTCCCTTCCCCGCCCGAATCTCCCGCACCGCCCGATACACCTCAAGTGGCGCAGGCGCAGGCTTCCCGGCAAAGTACTTCGCCAGATCCGCATAACTCAAATTCGGCCGTGCCTCCGCCGGCAGCTTGAAACGCACCGCCGTCACCACGTACCGCCCGCGAGCCGCCGTATTGAACACACTCGACCGATATGAAAACCCGCACTCCGCAGCCGACAGCTCCACAAACTCACCCGTCTGCAGATCGAGCGCCCGCACTGACTCGATCGTCTGCGACACCTCCTGCCCGTACGCTCCGATATTCTGGATCGGCGACCCGCCCACCAGCCCCGGAATCCCCGCCATGCACTCCATCCCGCTGATTCCCGCGCCGCACAGGTCCAGCAGCAGTTCATCCCAGTCCGTTCCCGCCGAGACATCCACCCGGATCTCCGAGCCAGTCTGCGTTCGCACGATAGAAGGCGG
>CAXTVJ010000008.1:2446-5071 GCA_964247715.1 uncultured Acidobacteriaceae bacterium
GTGCATCCCGCCGGCGTCGTCACCTGATCCTTCAGCAGCGCCGGATGGTATCCCGTCTCGAGCACCATGCGCGCCGAACCCAGCGTCGTCTGCGCTGCCAGCAGCGTCGCGACATCGCGCGGCAGCCCCACATTCACGCCCGCCTCCGCCAGCGCCTCGATGATGATGTACAGAAACGCCGGACCCGACCCGCTCAACCCCGTCACCGCGTCCATATGCTTTTCATCCACCACAACGGTCCGCCCCACGGTCGAAAAGATCCGCTGAGCAATCGCCATCTGGTCCGCTTTGCAGAACCGTCCGGCGCACAATGCCGTCACGCCCGCCGCGATCATCGCCGGCGTATTCGGCATCGCGCGCACCACACCGACCTCACAGCCCGCACCCTCTTCGATCGCGGCCGTCGTCACCGACGCGGCAAACGAAACCAGCAGCTTTGCCGGCGAGAGCGCTGGCTGAATGGCCGCGATCAGCGCCGGCACCTGCACCGGCTTTACTCCCAGCAGGATCACGTCCGCCCACTTGGCCGCCGCCAGATTGTCCGTCGTCACGGCCACGCCAAACTGCGCCGAAAGCGCCGTAGCCCGGTCCGCATGCTGCACCGTCGCCGCAATCTGCTCGGTTCCCAGCAGGTTGTTTTTCAGGAAACCCTGCAGCAGGATGCCGCCCATCTTCCCGGTGCCCAGCACCGCCACCTTCACGCCCGGCATCAGCGGCTCGGGGAGCTTCGCCTCGTACCCTGTTTCGCTCATAGATTCACGTTAGCAGAGCGGCTATCTCTGCGATTTGATCCACCCATCCACCCGCTGTTCCAGCACATCCATCGGCAGCGCGCCCGAGTCCACCACCTCATCATGGAACGCCTTCAGGCTGAACTTCGGCCCCAGCGCCTGCTGCGCCCGCGCCCGCAGCTCCAGAATCTTCAGCTGCCCCATCTTGTACCCCAGGGCCTGTGCCGGCCACGCGATATAGCGATCCACCTCAGCCTGAACGTTCGTCTCGTCAATGGACGAATGCTCATGGAAGAAGTCCACCATTTGCTGCCGCGTCCAATGTTCGGAGTGCACGCCCGTATCGACCACCAGCCGAATCGCCCGCCACTCATCCGCCTCCAGCCGCCCATAGTCGCTGATCGGATCCTGGTAGAAGCCGATCTCTTTTCCCAGCCGCTCCGCGTACAACGCCCATCCCTCCACAAACGCCGTATACCCGAGATACTTCCGAAACTCCGGCAGCCCCGTCTGCTCCTGTGCAATCGACATCTGCAGATGGTGCCCGGGAATCCCCTCGTGATAGCTCACCGCTTCAATCGGCGCCAGCAGCCGGCCCGCAAAGTTGTACGTGTTCACATTGACGCGCCCGGGCCGTGAGCCATCCGCCGTCCCCACCGCGTACCACGCCGCCGCCTGGTCCCTGCCCAGGTACTCCGGCATCTCCACCACCTCGAGCGGAGCCTTCGGCAGCCGACCGAACAGCTCCGGCAGCTTTGGCTGCATCTGCGCCTCGTAGTGCCGGTAACGCGCGAGCAGATCCTCCTTGCTCGTTGGGTGCTGCTTCGGGTCGGCGGCCATCGCCGCACCCATGCTCTTGATGTCGGCGTAGCCCAGCCTCTTCGCGATCGCCAGCATCTGCGCCTCGTCGCGTTTCACCTCGTCGAGGCCAATCTGATGAATCTCCGCCGGTGTTTTGTCCAGCGTGGTCGAGCGCCGCACGCAGAAGGCGTAGTACGCGTCGCCATCTTTGATTGCCCACACGCCCGGATCCTTGCGTCCCGCCGGAATCTCCGTCGTCCGCAGAAAATAGGCGAAGCGCCCATAAGCGGGCAGCACGTCGCCTGAAATCGCCGCAAGCACATCGTCCGTAATCCGCTTGCGCGAGGCCGCGTCGATGCTCGCGGGGAACTTCGCCAGCGGGGTGGCGAACGCGCTCTGCACCGGCAGCTCGTTCGCCAGATCCTGCGTCTGCGCCAGCACCTTCTCCAGCAGATACGCCGGCTGCACCCGGTTGTCGTCGATCCCCGCCAGCAGGTTTTCCGTTGCCTGGCGCAGCTGCGCCGGCATCTTGTGCAGACGCGCAATGTAGTCGTCGTAATCCTTCGCCGTCGCGAACGGCCAGTCGACAATCTCAGCCGGCAGATCCGTGTGAATCCCGTGAAACTGGTTCACGGGCAGCTCCCATTCCTTGAAGCGTGCGCCCTCATCGTCCTCGATCAGCTCGCGGCTCATCAGGTCGGCGGAGAGTCGTTCCTGCTCAGAGAGTCCTGTCTTGTCAATCGCCAGCAGACGCGTCAGATAGTCGCGCCGCCGTCCCATGCGGTCGTTGAACGCCCGAGGCGAAAGATCGCTCAGCTGGTCGTTGTAGCGGCGATCTCCCAGCGAAGACGCAAACTCCGGAGTGCTGCGGAGATCGTCCTGCCATACGTCGTCGAACAGCGCCTTCAGCGCCGCGCTTCGCTCGGAGACCGTCTGGGGCGCAGCCTGGGAGACGGGCGCCGTCATAAGCGCCGGGCGTTTCTGAGCCGCAGCCGCCAGCGTCACCAGCGCAAGCGCGGAAACAGACGTGGCGGCCCGCAGGGAGCGAAGCATGTGCATCCCCGCAGTCTATCGCGCCGGCCTGTCCCCTCCA
>CAXTVJ010000008.1:5171-57305 GCA_964247715.1 uncultured Acidobacteriaceae bacterium
CAGGGAGCGAAGCATGTGCATCCCCGCAGTCTATCGCGCCGGCCTGTCCCCTCCATTCTCCCGGCGTCAGATCATGCAGGCCACCTCACCCGCCTCCGCCGCTGCCTCCAGCATGCGGTAGAGCGTGGATCGGCTGATCCCCAGCATCTCCGCCGCACGCAGCTTGTTGCCCGCGCAGCGTTGCAGCACCTCGAGAACATGTCGCTGCATAATCTGTTCCAGCCGGACGTTCTGCTCCTCGGAGCTGGCTGCGACGCGCAGCGCCGGCAGATGCTCCGGGAGGATCGTACCCTCCCTGCCGGCGACCTGTTCGACCACGCGGCGCAACTCCGCCAGGTTCTCCGGCCATGTGCACTGCTTCAAACCCGCCAGAGCCTCCGGGCTGAACGCGGCCGTACTCCCGGCCTGCATCAGCATGCCGCGCGCGATGCTGTCGAGGTCTTCGAGCCGCTCCCGCAGTGCAGGGATATGCAGTTCCAGCGCACCCACCCGCGCGCCGAGACCCTGCCGCAGGCGTCCCGTCGCCAGCAGCAGACGAAGGTCCAGCCGGCTCGCGAAGAAGACCCTCATCTCACGCTGCACCATACGCAGCCTGCGCGTGAGCTTCCCCTGCAGAGCCGGCTCCAGCCGTTCCAGACCGTAGAGATACAGCACCCCCATGCGGAGTGCGGGTTTCTCGTCATCGGCGAACTCCTCCACATCCTGCGCGACAAACGGAGCGGCGTGCGCTCCGCTCAAGCGATGCAGCGCGCGCGCGACCGTCTGCTTACCGGAGCCGGACTCTCCGGTAAGCAGCGCCGTGCGTACATGGGGAGCGATGCGGGTGACCTGCAGACGCAGCCGTTCCGCGAGTGCGCTGGTCCCCGAAAACACGTCGTCGGCACAGGGTTCGAACTGAAGGAGGGATCGCATGGGCTGAACCGTTTATCGGCACCACGACCCCGCAGTTCAATCTTTCCCCGCACCAGGGTACCTGTAAAACAAAAAGGCGGAGCCAGACTTCAGCCCCGCCTCTTCCGCCGCATTCCGTCGTCTACGCGGTGGTCTTCGCGCAATACGTATCGAACGCCCGCGCCAGCTCCTGTGCGATCGCCGGAGCGGTCGAGGTCTCAATCGCCGAGCGCTGCATCAGGTACACCAGCTGCCCGTCGCGCAGAATCGCGATCGCGGGCGAGGTCGGCGGGTGGCCGCCGAAGTACGATCGCGCCTTCTCCGTCGCCTCCCGGTCCTGCCCCGCGAACACCGTGACCGCATGGTCCGGCTTCGTGCCATGCTGCATGGCAAGACGGACGCCGGGACGCATCTTGCCGGCCGCGCATCCGCAGATCGAGTTGACGACCACCATGGTCGTGCCCGACTGCGCAACCGCCTGATCGACGTCGCTCGCGGTGCGGGCCTCGCTGACGCCGGCGCGGGTAAGCTCCTCGCGCATGGGAATCACCATAATCTCTGGATACATAGCTTTTGATCTCCTTGGCAGATCGCCATTCTTATTGTACCCGCAGCCTCCGCCGCGGCGGGCAGCGCGCATACACTCAAGTCAGATGGCCACCGCGGTAAACCTCCGACAGCGGCAATATACCCGGATCGCCGGTGTGGAGCTCTTCGCCTGGGGAACGCTCGGCTGCTTCATCCTCGTCGTGCTCTGGGGCGCCGTTGTCCGCGCCACCGGCTCGGGCGCGGGCTGCGGAGCCAACTGGCCGCTCTGCAACGGCTACATCCTCCCGTTCGATCATCCACGCCTCGCCACCGTCATCGAGTTCACCCATCGCTCCACCTCCGGCATCTGCACCGGCTTTCTGGTGGTGTTGGCAGTCTGGATCTTCCGCGCGACGCCTCGCGGCCACCGCGCCCGCCGGGCCGTGCTCTGGTCCGTCTTCTTTCTCGTCACCGAAGCCTTCCTGGGCGCGGTCCTGGTGCTGCGCCACTGGGTGGAGAACAATCTCTCCACAGGCCGCACCATCGCTCAATCCATTCACTTCACCAATACGCTGCTGCTGATGGGTGCGCTGGCGCTCACCGCCTGGTTCCTGCGTGACGACCCCATGGACGAAGTGCCGGGATCGCACTCGCGCGGCCTCGCCTGGACGGCAGTCACCGCAACCATCCTCGTCGGCGCAACCGGCTCGCTCGCCGCTCTCGCCGACACCCTCTTCCCTTCACCCAGCCTGCGCGCCGGCATCGCTCAGGACTTCGCCGCGCATGCGCCCGTGCTCATCCGCATGCGCTGGCTGCATCCGGCAGCGGCGGTGGTCGCGCTCGTGTGCGTCGCCCTGCTCCTGCGGTCGGAACTGCGGGCGCGCGGTCACTGGGGGGGCGTCACTGTGGCGGCAGGCGCACTCATGCTGCTGCAGTTCGTGCTGGGTGGCCTGGATGTCCTGCTGCTCGCGCCCACCGCCATGCAGATCCTGCATCTCCTGGGAGCCGATCTCTACTGGGTCGCGCTCGTCGTCCTGGCCGCGCGCGTCATCTGGCCGGCGCGCCCGCATTCAGCCCCGTAAGCAGACAAACCTACCCCATAACCGCACCGGCGGTCATGGGGTGATCCGACTGATCCGGACTGACTGCGCCGCCTACTGGTGGTTGGCATCCGAAGAGTTCGCGTGCGGATCCACCGTGTTCGCAGTCTTGTGATACGCCTTCTTCACACCATGTTTGCTCTTGTGGAAGACCTTCTTCGTGCCGGTCTTGATGCCATGTCCGGTGTCCACTGCCGCGTTCTTCGTGCTGTGGCCCGCGTCCTTCATGTCCTGCTTGGTGCCGTCCTGGGCGCAGACGCTCAGCGTCAGGGTGGCGGCGAGAACAGCGGTCGTAAGCTGCGTAAGCTTCATCGTTTCTCCTTGGTTTCGGCTCGGGGAGGACCGTCGAAAAGCCGCGCTTCCTGATCCTCTCCGGTGATTGCTCCCACCTTACACCACGGCTTATTAAAGCGATTTACAAAGGATTGGCGCATTGCACGGCCCGCGGTATATAGTTGCGTTCGTCCTCGAGCACACGCCGCATCTTTCTGCCCTCCGGGCGAGTCGTGTGCGTTCCGGACACATTCCCGGGAGGCAGCGCCCTCAGCGTTGCCCGCCCGCCCTGACGAGGGTTCTCTGACCATGCACCTCTTGCCCGCCCTTTGGCTCGCGTCGACGCAGCTCACCCATCTCTCCTGGATCGACATTCTGATCCTGGCTCTCTACTTCGCGCTGGTCATCTTCATCGGCTTCTACGTCAAGGGCTCCACCAACACCAGTGAGGAGTTCTTCCTCGCCGGGCGCGAGATGTCCGCCTGGATCGCGGGCCTCAGCTTCGTCTCCGCCAATCTCGGCTCGCTCGAGCTGATGGGCTGGGCCGGCGCGGCCTACGAGTACGGCATGCTCGCCACCCACTGGTACTGGATCGGCGCCATCCCCGCCATGCTCTTCCTCGGCATTGTCATGATGCCCTTCTACTACATCTCAAAAACGCATTCGGTCCCAGGCTACCTGCATCTGCGCTTCGGCGAAGGCGCCCGCGCCGTCTCGGCCGTCTCCTTTGCGCTGATGACCATCCTCATGAGCGGCGTCAACATGTACGCCATGGCCGTCGTCATGCAGACCGTCCTCGGCTGGAACATTAACTTCTCCATGTGGGTCGGCGCCGGAACCGTCGCCCTCTACGTCATGCTCGGCGGCCTGCGCTCCGCCATCATCAACGAGGTCCTGCAGTTCATCCTCATCTGGGCCGGCGCCGCCATGATCCCCATTCTCGGCCTCATCGAGGCCGGCGGCTGGGGCCAGCTCAAGCAGCACATCGCCACCAACGTCGGCAACGCCAACTACATGCACCTCTGGACCACCGTCGGCCACTTCCGCGACAATCCCATGGGCGTGCACTGGACCGGCATCGTCTTCGGCCTCGGCTTCGTCATCTCCTTCGGCTACTGGACCACCGACTTCCTCGTCGTGCAGCGTGTCCTCAGCGCCAACAATCTGCGTGCGGCCAAGATGGCTCCGGTGATCGGCGCCGCTTTCAAGATGGCCGTTCCGCTGATCGTCATCGTGCCGGGGCTCATCGCGCTCGGCCTGCACAACGCCGACGGCACTCCGCTTTATCATCTCGTCGCCACCGACGTCGCCCGGCAGACCGGCGGCCAGAGCTACGATCAGGTGCTCCCGCTCATGCTCATCCGCTACTGCGGACCCGGCCTGCTCGGTCTCGGCATCACCGCCCTCGTCGCCGGCTTCATGTCCGGCATGGCCGGCAACGTCAGCGCCTTCTCCACCGTCTGGACCTACGACCTCTACGGCGCGTTCATCAACAAGAAAGCCTCTGACAGCCACTACGTCGCCATGGGCCGCTGGTCCACCGTCATCGGCATGATCATCTCCATCGGATCGGCCTATCTGCTGCAGCACGCCAGCGGCATCATGGATTACGTCCAGTCCCTCTTCAGCTTCTTCATCGCCCCGCTCTTCGGCACCGTCGTCCTCGGCATGTTGTGGAAGCGCGCCACCAAAGCCGGCGGCTTCTGGGGCCTGCTCGCCGGAACCGCCGCCTCCATCGCCATGTTCGTCTGGGTGCATAACGCTCCCGCTGCGCTCAAGTATGTCGCCATGAGCCCGGATGCTCAGCCCATGGCCGAAAACCTCTACCGCGCACTCTGGAGCTGGATCGTCTGCGTCGTCGTCACCGTCGTCGTCAGCTTCATGACCGAGAAGATGCCGGAGACGCAGCTGACCGGCCTCGTCTACGGCATCGGCCCGCTCCCCGACGACGGCGCCAGAAACCTCTGGGAAAAGCCGATCTTCTGGGCCGTCATCGTCATTATCGTCTTCTTCATCCTGAACCTCATCTTCTTCTAACCGCGACCCTCGCGAACCCAACCCACGCGAAACCGATCCACGCAGAAGCCGATCCACGCAAACCAAACTCAGGAGCTTGTCATGGACGAGACACAGGACCCCAAACCGCACCCCCACGTAGTCGCTGATGCAAAGCCGGCCGACAGCGAGGTCGCTCCCGGACGCGGCGAGTCGCTGTCCATCTGGTTCTTCTGCGGCATCCTCACCCTCGGCTACGGCCTCGTGCTCACCGCCACCGGCCTCTGCGAGCAGTTCCACCTGTTCGGCATGCAGCAGCCGCACACCGTGCTCGCCAACCTGCACCCGACGCTGTGGTGGGGCGTCTGCCTGCTCCTCTTCGGCCTCTTCTACACGCTCAAGTTCCGTCCCGGCAAAGCCTGACCGGCGGCCTTCCGCCGCGAATCGCCCGGGTGTATTAAACCGCTTTATCAAATTTTGCTAAGCTGAAAGACGTTCCGCCTCCAAGGGCCGAACCAGAAGGGTTGTGGGTGATGGGCAAGCAGATGACATTGGGTGTGCTGGTGGGCAATCGCGGGTTCTTCCCGAGCCACCTGGCGACGAGCGGCCGGCTGGAGATGATCGAGGCCCTCGAAGGTGCGGGGATCAAGCCGATCGTGCTGACTCCGGAGGAGACCGCGCACGGCGCCGTCGAGACCTACGAAGACGCAAAGAAGTGCGCGGCGCTCTTCAAACAGCACGCCGCCGACATCGACGGCCTCATTATCACCCTGCCCAACTTCGGCGAGGAGCGCGGCCTGGCCGACGCCATCCGGCTCGCCGACCTGCGCGTGCCCATCCTCATCCAGGCCACGCCCGACAATGCCTCCAAAATGACCATCGCCTTCCGCCGCGACAGCTTCTGCGGCAAGATGTCCATCTGCAACAACCTCAAGCAGTACGGCATCCCCTACACCCTCACCCGCATGCACACCGAGGCGCCGGACTCCGACGACTTCAAGGCCGACCTCGCCTGGTTCACCGGCATCTGCCGCGTCGTCCGGGGCCTCAAGAACCTCCGCATTGGCGCTATCGGCGCCCGTCCCACCGCCTTCAACACCGTGCGCTACTCCGAGAAGATGCTCGAGCGGAGCGGCATCACGGTCGAAACCCTCGACCTCAGCGAAATCTTCGGACGCGTCGCCCGCCTCCCCGATACCGACGACAACGTCGCCGCGAAACTCGACACAATCCGTCAGTACCTCACCACTGACGGCGTCCCCGAGCAGGCCCTCATCAAAATGGCCAAGCTCGGCACCGTCATCGACCAGTGGATGAAGGCCTCCGAGCTCACCGTCTCCAGCATCCAGTGCTGGACCTCCATGGAAGAGTACTTCGGCGTCGTGCCCTGCACCGTGATGAGCATGATGAGCAACAACCTCTTCCCCAGTGCCTGCGAAACCGACACCATGGGCACCCTCTCCATGTACGCCCTCACCCTCGCCAGCGAGACCCCCTCCGCTCTGCTCGACTGGAACAACAACTACGGCGAGAACCCCGACAAGGCCGTCTGCTTCCACTGCTCCAACCTGCCGAAGCACTTCTTCAAGGAAGTCAAGATGGACTTCCAGCAGATCATCGCCGGCACCGTCGGCAAGGACAATACCTTCGGCACCCTCGACGGCACCGTCAAAGCCGGCGCCATGAGCTTCGCCCGCTTCTCCACCGATGAGTTCCACGGCCAGATCACCGGCTACGTCGGCGAAGGCAAGTTCACCGACGATCCGCTCAACACCTTCGGCGGAGCCGGCGTGGTCGAGATCCCCAACATGCAGAAGCTCCTCCACTACATCTGCGAGAACGGCTTCGAGCACCACGTCGCCGCCAACTTTGCCGAAGTCGCGGGCTCGGTCGAAGAGGCCGCCTCCAAGTACCTCGGCTGGAAGATGCATCACCACCGGTAGCCTGATGGATGTGCCGGTGTTTCCGGTATGCGGAGCAGGGTCGCCTCCCTGCTCCGTTATTTTTCCGTTCAGGCCAGTGCCTGCAACGCGCCATCGGGTGATTTGCCGGACATTCATCCGCCTCGGTTAGTCTTGCCCTGAAGCCATGAGCGAAAAGAACGAAGCAGCGGAGATGCGGGTGGCGGACGCCGAAGCCAAACCCCTGGCCACGGTCGACACCGATCTGACCACCGCCAACACCGATATAGACGAGTTCCTGCCGGACGTACCGCCGGTCGGCTTGCGTGCACCCGGTCCAATCCGGCGCAAAGCTGCTAAAAAAATTGCCCGGCACGTGACCAGACGGGGAAACCGCCGCAGCGACCCCGCAACCCCCGCTCCGCAGCATCCCACGGTGCCGGTCGCCTCCGAAACCATGTTCATCAGCCGCGACGAGAGCTGGCTCAACTTTAACGGGCGCGTCCTCGAAGAGGCGCAGGACCAGTCCAATCCGCTGCTTGAACGAGTCAAGTTCCTCGCCATCACCGCCAGCAACCTGGACGAGTTCGTCGAGATCCGCGTCGCCGGCATCCTGCAGCAGATCGAGGAGGGCGGCCCGCAGACTGAGGCCCGCGACGAAGGCGGACGCACCCTCGAGCAGCGGCTCGACGCGCTCAGCGAGCAGATGTCCGGCTTCGTCCGCGCCCAGTACGCCTGCTGGAACGAGCAGCTCCTGCCCGCGCTCGATGCCACCGGCATCCGCATCCTGCGCTGGAAAGAGCTCGACGCCGCCGCCCGCAAGTATCTCGAGAAGTTCTACGCCGAAGAGGTCGACCCGCTGCTCACGCCGGTCACGATCGATCCCTCGCACCCTTTCCCCCGCGTGCTCAACAAAGCCCTCTGCATCGCGCTGCTGCTGCGCCACAAGCGCCGCACGCCGGAAGGCAAGAAGCCCGCACCCGTGCTTGGCGTGGTGACCGTGCCGCGCAGCCTCCCGCGCGTCATCACCCTGCCCTGCGCCGATGGCATCACCGAGTACATCCTCCTCCACGAGCTCATCGAGGCCAAAGTCGAAAAGATGTATCGCGGCTACGAGGTGCTCGGCAAGGCCGCCTTCCGCGTCACCCGCAACAGCAATCTCTACATGCAGGAAGAAGAGAGCCGCAGCGTGCTCGAAAGCGTGCGCGAGGAGCTGCACAACCGCCGCAAAGGCGATGCCGTCCGCCTCGAGATCGAGACCTCCGCCGACGAGGAGATCGTCGAACGCCTGCGCGTCAACTTCGAGCTCGACAACCGCCAGGTCTTCCGCACCGACGGCCCCGTTAATCTCTCGCGCCTCATGAACATCTACTCGGAGACGAAGCAGCCGGACCTCAAGTACCCGCCCTTCAGCGGACGCTGCTATCGCATCTCGCCCAGGTCCGAAGACATGTTCGCCGAGCTGCGCAAGCGCGATGTGCTGCTGCATCATCCCTTCGACAGCTACCGCACAGTCGAGGATTTCATCAGCGCCGGTGTCCGCGACGCCAGCGTGATCTCCATCAAGCAGACGCTCTACCGCACCAGCACCGATTCCTCCATCTTCCGCGCGCTCACCGAAGCCGCGCAAAGCAAGGACGTCACCGTCGTCGTGGAGCTCATGGCCCGCTTCGATGAAGACTCCAACATTCGCTGGGCCCGCGAGCTCGAGGACGCCGGCGTCGGCGTCTTCCACGGCATCGTCGGCCGCAAGACTCACTGCAAGCTCTCCATGCTCGTCCGCCGCGACCCCGACGGCCACGTGCGCCGCTATGCGCACCTCGGCACCGGCAACTACAACCCGGTCACCGCGCGCTTCTACACCGACATCAGCCTGCTCACCGCGCGGCCCGAGATCACCCTCGCATCGCAGCGCGTCTTCGATTACCTCACCGCGGAAGCCGAAGCCGAGCACTCGGTCTACGAGCCGCTCATGGTCGCACCCCTCACCCTCGCCCAGGACTTCCTCGATCTCATCGCGCGCGAGGCGGAACACGCCCGCGCCGGCCGACCCTCAGGCGTCGTCGCCAAGATGAATGGTCTGCTGGAGCGCAACACCGTCGAGGCGCTCTATGCCGCCTCCCAGGCCGGCGTCGGCATCGATCTCATTGTCCGCGGCATGTGCTCCCTGCGCCCCGGCGTCAAAGGCCTCAGCGAGAACATTCGCGTCCGTTCCATCGTCGGCCGCTTCCTCGAACACAGCCGCATCTTCCAGTTCGAAAACGGCGGCGAACGCCAGGTCTTCTGCGGCAGCGCCGACTGGATGGCACGCAACCTCTACGAACGCTGCGAGGTCGTCTACCCCGTCCTCGATCAGCGCCTCGCCGACAGACTGCACGGCGAAATCCTCGGCTCCTACCTGAAGGACAACGTGAAAGCACGCCTCCTGCATCCTGACGGAACCTACAAACGCGCTCCGCACCACGGCCCCCGCTTCAGCGCGCAGGAGTACCTGATGGAGCTCGCCGCAGCCATCGAAAAAGCCGAGAGCGGACGCTAGCGCCAGCCCCGTACTCCTGTCCGGAACCCAGCCCGATTCCCCGTCTCATCTCCTGCACTGCTGCCCTTAGGCCGATTACTGCACTGTGAGGTTGATCGTTGCAATATGCGTCACGTTCGGCGCCGTCGCCGTCACGGTCACCGTATAGCTGCCCATCGGCGTCACTCCCGGCCCCTGCAGGTATCCGCTTCCGCATCCATTTATCCCGCACAGCGCTGTCAGTCCAAGCAGCAGCAGGGCGAGCCGTGGCATACGTCCCCGCCGTCTCCACACCAGCGGCAGCACCACCGCGATCATCCCCGCCAGGGCGAGTCCGTCGCGACCTTGCCCCAGCGGAGCCGATCCTCCCGACGCGGCACTGGCTACATTGAAGTTGATCTGCAGGCTGGTCGTTCCCTGCGAACTTCCCGCATTCTGCACGGAAGCAGAAGAGAAGACGCAGGAGGTGTACGCCGGCAGCCCCGAACAGGTGAACGCGACCGGCGCGTTGAAGCCGTTCACCGGCGTCACCGTATAGGTCAGAGGGGACGCAATCGCAAGATGGCTGAGCGTCAGCTTCTGAGAAAGCGGCGACAGCGTGAAGTCACCAGCATAAGCCGGGCTGCCGACCACGAAAGAGCTCGTTCCCGAGCTCGCTGGACCATAGATCGCGTCGCCCGAGTAGAAGACCTGCACGGTGTGCTCGCCGGGGGCAAGCTGCGAAGCCGGAATGGACAGCGGCGTCTGCGCTCCCCGCACCAGAACCGGCAGCCCCGGACTGCCGTAATCGAGAACGATCTGCACGACGCCGGCAGGCATGGGGCTGGTCGGCGAAATCGACGCTACGAACGTCGCCGGACTTCCGGTCGGCACCAGCGGGGGCAGGTTCAGGAGATTGACCAGCGCCGGTGCCGTTCCCGCCGCCGTGATGGTCAGCGTGATGGGGCTGCCGTACACTGCGGCGAAGTTGCTGTCGCCCGCGTAAAGTACGGTCAGCAGATGCGTGCCGACCTGCAGGGTCGCCGTTGGCAGCGGCAAGGTCACCGCACCCGCCGTCAGCGTTTGCGGCGAGCCGTAGTTGAAGCCGTCCAGCACCAGCTGCGCCGTGCCGGTCGGCATGGGCGATACCGGCGTAATGTTCACCGCGACCGAGACGAAGGTGCCCTGCACCAGCGTGGTCGGGTTCGCGGCGAAGTGGACTGCGGCCGCGGTCCCCGGTCCGGTAATCTCGAATGTCATCGGCGCGGCATTCGAAGAACGGTACGTCCCGTCCCCCGCGTACGAAGCCGAAAGCGTATGCTGCCCCGGGGCCAGCGTTCCAGTGGTCGTCTGTAGAAACACTGCGGCCGCGGCCAGGGTCTGCGGCGCTCCGGCATTGCGCCCGTCAACCGTAAACTGCACCATGCCGGTCGGCGCAGGTGATCCCGGAGAGACGCTCGCTGCGTAGGAGATACTGCCCCCGGGCGCAACCGTCGTCGGAGTGACCGAGACAACGACAGCGCTTGGCGTCAGCGAAGAGCCCGACACGTTCAGCGGCGCTGACGAGGAGCTCGACGGCAGATAGTTCACATCCCCGGCGTACTGGACCGATATCTGGTCGGGACCGATCGGGAAATCCTGCGCGGAGAGCGTCAGCACCGCCGTGCCTTCGTCATAGAAGCTGGTCGGATTGGTCCCGCCCGCCAGCATGGAGCTGCCCAGCACCGTGGAACCTGCGAGGAACGTCACCGGGCCACTCGGCGGCGCGAAGCCAAACCCCTGCGTGCTGACCGTCGCCGAAAGCGAGATCGTGCCGGCCACCGACACCGTCGAGGAGCTCAGCGAAACCGCAGCCGTCGTCGGAGCCTTGCTGACGGTCAACGTCCGGGCCGCCGCGGTGCTCGGCTGGAAGCTCGCATCTCCCGCATAGTTCACCGTAAAGGCGTGCGTGCCCGGGGTCAGCTGGTTCGTCTGCGCCTCCGTATACCCGGAGGAGTTCAACCGGTACACCCCACCCGCGAGCGGAACGCCATTGTCGCTGATCGCCACGTTGCCGGTCGCAATGCCCTGGCCGGAAACGCCCGCCACATCGGCGCGCAGATACCACACCGTGCCATAGGTCCCCGAGGACACGGCAAGCCCCTTACTGGTCGCGGGATTGAAGTTGAGCGTCTGGAAGTTCGTGATGCTGGGCTCCGGCGTCACTGTCAGCGCCACAAAGTTCGCCTCGCTGGACGCGAAGCTCGCGTCGCCCGAGTAGTAGGCGCTGATGCCGTACGACCCGCCGGGGAAGTTGCGGAAGGTCTGGCTCAGGCTGCCATTCGTCAGCGTGCCCGTCCCGATGAAGTTCGGCGAGACATCCGCATCGATCGCCACCGTTCCACCGGGCGTTCCGCCCGCCCCCGTCACCGTCACCGCGACCCTCACCGGCTGGCCATGCACCACGGTGGACGGTGTAACGCTCAGGATCGAGGACGTCGCCGCGGGCTGGATGCCGCTCCAGCCACGCACCAAGTTGGCGGCATCCACGCTGCCCAGACCGGAGGCGAGATCGTATCCCGCACCCGCGGCGTTGCCGGAGAGAACACCGACCGCATCCCCGGAGGTCGAAATCACGCAATCCGGGCTGCCGGTTGCGCACGGCATCGCGTTGGTCCCGAGGGTTACGTCGTGGAAGACGCAGCTCGCGGCGGCCGTTCCCGTGGCGTTGCAGGCCGTTCCCGCCGACGCCTGCTGTGCGGCGAGCGCGTAGAGCGTCGGGTTCGGATTCCCTAAACGCCCGCCAGTCTGCTGCGCCACCAGCGCCAGAATGCCCGCGAACGCCGGGCTCGCCAGCTCCGTGCCCCCGTAGCCGAGAAAGTCAGCGTACGGAAAGTTCACATTGCATGCCTGACCGTCGGGGTCGAAATCCTGCTGGCACACCACATAGAACGAGTTCGTCCGGCCCTGCGAAGCAAACAGAGCCACATCGGGAAGGTCGCGCACCCCATCCGCCGGCACGCCTGCGCCCGACTGCCATGAAGGTTTCGTATAGCCGTTCGAGCAGCTCGCCGGCGTCGTTACATCGGAGCTGGTGCAGGAGGACGCGCCACCGCCCGCGCCATCGGTCGTCACCAAACCCGCCGCCTGCGCCGTCGCGCCATTGCAGGCCTGCTCCGCGGAAAGCCCGCCATAAGAAGCCGAGCCGAGAATGACCGGGTTCGTACAGCTGTCGTTCCAGACCAGCTCCGGAATATAGCCGGAGACGGACTGCAGATGCGCGCCGTTGCTCGCACTGAAGTACTGCGCAGGCCCGCTGGGCGTGTAGAACTCCGTGCCCCCCACGGCAACGTCGTACGGCGTAGACGCAATGCCGTTGACCGCGGCGCCATCCTGCGCGGGCGCGAAGTGAAAGGCGTCGCACGCCGCGGCGCCCGAGTCGCCGGTCGCCGTCACCACCGAAATCCCCTGCGCGGCCGCCTGCTGCCACATGCTGGCATAAAAGGCATTCCCCGCTGCGCCCAGCGTGAGCTCGCAGGTCGAATAGCTGTCCACCAGAATCGGCGCAAGATTGTTGTCGACGATATACCCGACCGAAAGCATCTGGCCGCTGGTGGCTTCCGTCGTCTGCGAGGCCACGTAGTCGATCACCGCGCCCTTTGCCGCCGCCGAAGCCCACTGCGTATCCCCGTCCGCGTGAAACTCATCCGACTGTACCGCCGGCTTGGTTCCGTTGTAGATGATGTTCAGGTACTGCGTGCCGGTCGCGGTCTGGCTGCCGAGCGGCAGCCCGAAGCTCGCGCGGAAGTTCACGAAGTCCGCCGGATTGATATCGGAGTCGCCCACCACCGCGATCGTCTCGCCCGTGCCGTCCACCGGCGTGGACGCATTCCACAGCGGCGTCAGGTCGTAGAGCGCGGCGAAGTCGTACGGCGTAATCGGGTAGTAGATGCTGTTGTCGGAGCTCAGCGTCCACTCCGGGTCCGCATTCCCGGCAACACCGGCCGACCGGTACTGCCCGGTCGCCCCATCCCGCCGCATCGAAATCGGAGTCGCGGCCCGCCCCGATGCAGGCAGATTATCCAGCGAGACCAGACCGCGCACCAACCCGGCCAGCGACGAAGGAATCGTGGGAACCCCCATCGCCGCAAAGCCGCTTTGTCCCGCGAGCGCCACCCGATGCATTGAGAGCCCGAATGCACCCTTGACCGCTGCCGCGGAACCCGAAAACTCCACCACCGTGCGCCCGGCATTGACCCTGATTTCCGTAAAGCCGGCCTCGGACAGCCACGCCGCTATCCCGGCAAGCTCAGTCTCGGGCGGACCGAACCGTGCGCCGAACTCCGCCGGCGTCAGCCACAGGTGGTACTCCGGCGTACCCCTGCGCTGCTGCGCGTCAAGCATCTCCGCAAGCGCCCGTTCCTGCTGCGGACTGCGGCTGAGCAGAAGCTGCATCCGCCGGATCGCGGTCCCGCCCTCCACCGGGCCCATATCCTCCGCCCCGGACGGCAGAGACGTCCGCAGTGCAGGCAGCGCCGCCCGTGCGGCATGCGCTGCCTCGTCAGCAAGCGTTGTACGATCGAGCAAGGCGGGGGAGGAGTTCTGTGCCGCCAGACTGGCGCAGGCAAGCTCAACCCAGAACAGGGCAGCGAACACCCATCGAACTCTACGAAACCAGGACATCTCGACTCGTGCGCGCCACAAATTCAGGATGGAAAGCTCTGTCTTTTTGCATGGGTGCGGAATGCATCGGAAGCGCTCGCTCCGCAGGCTCGCTTACCGACGATTGTAACCGTTGCACCGGTCCTGATCGCAGGGTCATCCGGGCGGCGGCGCAAAGCCCGTCAACAAAGCGCGACCTTGCCTGGACGTTCACGCCCGAAGTGCTACTCGACCGTCAGGGTGACATTCAGGGCCTGCGTCAGCTGCGCACCGGAGGCGGTCGATCCGATCGCGGTCACCACCACGGTGTACGTTCCAGGCGCGGCATTCTTCGTACTCGCGGCGGTGCTTCCGCCGCTGCCGCAGCCCGCCAGCGCTGTCGCTCCGGCGCACACCATCAGCAGCGCCGCCAGCGCCGGCCAGCGTCGGCGGCGGTCAGGCAGCAGAAGAAGCAGCAATCCTGCCAGAGCCGCTCCCGACCCGGCAACGCCCGTCCCCGGCATGCCCCGGCGATCACCCGGCGCAAACCGGGCGAAGATCCCGGCACTGCGCATCGCAGCCTCATACCCGTTCACTGTCAGAACGGTGCTCCCGGTCCCGATCCCGGAAAGGACAACGGGATTGGTTGAGAAGGTGTAAGCCGCGGCCAGTCCGCTCGTAGCCGGCTGCGCGCTGAAGACCACGTTGCCGGTAAAACCATTCACTGGCGCAACCGTGATCGTCAGCCCGGAGCTGACCCCGCCGCTGGAGACGGTGATGCCCGCAGTGGTCGGGCTCAGGGTGAAGTTCGGCGTGTCCGCGGCCGTAACAGCCGTAATCGTCACCGTTACCGTGCCGGTTGAGGCGTTGTACGTGCCGTCGCCAGAGTACACCGCGCTGAAGGTATGGCTGCCCACACTCAGCCCCGTCGTCGAGTAGCTCGGGAACACGGCCGCTCCCGCCACAAGCGTCACCGCGGAGCCCGTGTCCGTGCCGTCCGCCTCAAGCTGCACCGACCCAGTCGGCGCAACCGTCTCGGTCGCGCTGCCCGATACGACGCTCGCCGAGAGCGTAATCGCCGCGCCCTGCGTCACGCTGTTCGAAGAACTCGTCAGCGTGGTGACGGACGCAACCGGTGTCTGCGGCGCGCTCATCTTCGTCGCAAGCGTCCAGTCCGCCAGAAGATTCCCCACATCCATCGAGCCCCAGCCCGTCGTCTGGTCGTAGCCGGCGTGGGCTGTATAGCCGATCGCCGCAACCGGAACATCCCCGGTCGGCCCCGAGTACACCGGGTACGGCAGCGTTCCGGCGGCGAAATACCCCGTATCGTCTGCCGCGCAGCCAGTCGAGTTCGCCTGGCACGGGCTTGCGTTCGTCCCCGAGGTGATGTCGTGAAACACCGCCGCCGCGTAGGTGCTGTTCGCCACCGCATAGATGCCGGGGTTTGCATTGCCCAGGCTCGTCTGCAGCTTCTCCTCAAGCAGCGCCAGAATGCCCGCAAACGCAGGAGTCGGCACCGAGGTCCCCCCCACGATGCTCAGCGACCCGTTCGCCGCCGCGTAGCCGTTTGTGCAGGATCCCAGCGCGCAGATCAGATAGCCGTCATGGTCGGGATCGGCCGCGAACGCAACGTCCGGCACATCGCGCATCCCGTCGGGGGGAACGCCCGTTCCCGTCTGCCACGTCGGCTTCGCGAAGTAAGTGCTCACCCCGCCTCCGCCCGCCGACAGACCGCACAGCTCATCCGGCCCGGCGCAGCTTGCAGAGCTCAGAAACGAATCATTCCACGGAAGTTCGGGAATATATGAGACCGCAGAACCGGAGTTGGTCCCGTTCGCAGTGTTCCAGTACGTCCCGGTTCCCTCGTTGTAAGTCGTTCCGCCAACCCCCGTCACCGCCGGCGAGTCCGCCGGAAAGTCGACCGAAAGTCCCCGCTTCGCCAGCGTCGGGATCGAGGCGGCATCTCCATCGCAGGTCGTCGCGCCCGAGTCGCCGGCGGACGCGACGATCGTCTGCCCCTGCGCGTTCGCCTGCAAGAACAGCGCGTTGTACTCGGATAGCGTCGAGTTGCCCACGTCGCTCTCGCACGCGCCATAGGAGACCGACAAAATCGGAGCGATGTCGTTATCGATCGCACCCGTCATCGCGTTATCGAAGACATCCTGGCCGTTGACGAACAGAATCGTCGCATCCGGAGCCACCGCGCCCGACCACTCCACGTCCAGTTCGGACTCGATCTCGTCATCGTCGCTGGGCGTACCGTTCGCCGTCGGGGCCGCAGGTGCCGCACCATAGGTCGTCGTGGTCGGCAGGTTGCTGGTGGAAAGCCCCGAAGCCGAACGAAACGCGCTCACGTCCGTCTGGCTGATCGCCACCTGCCCCATCACCGCGATCTTCATCCCGGTCCCGTTCACCCCGGAGTTCAGCAGTCCCTGGATGTCGTAGATCGTGTAGAAATCACCCGGCGCAATAAAGTGGGTTCCATCGCTGGTGCTCACGGTATACGCCGGTGCCGCGACGCTGCGGAAACGATGATGCGGAGCAGGCCGAAAGTCGTCCAGCCCGGTAATGCCGCCAACAACCGCCGCCAGCGCCGCGGGCAGGCTGGGCGGCGCAACGTTCGCAATGTGCTGTTCCCCGTTCCACGAGACGCGATGGAGCGTTACCCCGAACGCCTGGTTCGCCTGGCCCACCGTGCCCCTGAACTGCACAAAGGATCCGCCCCGCGCCACACCGGTTACGGTGAAGCCCTGCGCCTGCACCCACGCCGAGACACTCGCCAGATCGTCAGCGGAAAGTCCGAACCGCGCGCCGAACTGCTCCGGCGTCAACCATTGATGGAACAGAGGCGACGAAGCCTCCTGCTGCGCCTCCAGCAGTTGTTCCAGCGCTGCACTCTGCGCTGCGCTCATGGTAAAACGCAGGCTCAACCCGGTGAGCTGCCGGCTGGTGTCGGCCGGCCCGAGATCCACCGCCTGCAGCGCCCGCGCAGAAATCCCCTGCGGCAGCGCCTCACGCGCCTCGCCGGCATCGATCACGCGGGGAAGGCGATCGTTCAGCGGAGAAGCCTGAGCGCGGGCATTCGGAGAGCAGCACAACCCCAGCAAAATCCCGGCAACGATACCCAGCCACGCACGAAGCCGCATTCGAACTCACCCTGATCCACAAAAGCGCACCCGGGATGCGGGCACGGCACTCGCCAGCTACACAGCCGGACTGTCAGATTGGACGAGTTTCCCCGGATGAGGTTTCGCCCGAGCCTGAGCGGAACTACAGCAGACGGAAGCAGAACCGCTGCAGCACGATCCTGCGCTACTCCCTGGTCCCTCTTCCCGAACCCCTGTCCCCTACTGCACCGTTACCTGGTAGCTGTAATCGTGCGTCACCGTCGTGACCCCGTTGGTGCCCGAACTGTTCACCGTCACGATATACGTTCCCAGCGGCGTACCTCCCTGCAGAATGCCGCTCGTCGTGCTCACGGAGGAGCAGCCAAGGCTCGTCGTCAACCCGAGTGACAGCAGCACCAGCAGCAGCGCCGGCAGCCGTCCGCGTCGCCGGCCCGGCAGCAGCACGCCCAGCAATGCTGCCAGACTGAATCCACCCATCGCACGCAGAGCGGAGGTAGAAAGACTGCGTTCGTTGCGCGCCACCGTGGAGGTGAACGTCTTGATCGTCAGCACCGAGACGCCGCTTCCCGTCAGGTTGCCGTTCTCCACTGAGCAGGTCAGGTTGATGTTCGCAGGTTGCGTGCAGCCAATCAGAATGCTCCCGGTAAAGCTGCCGCTTGTCGTCACCGCCATCCGCACCGTACCGCTCGCCCCCGGCGTCAGCGTCAGCGTGGGCGGAGTAAACGCGATCGCATAATCGGACAATCCGATCGCAATCGATACGGAGGTACTGGTCGCATAGGTTGGATCGCCCGAGTACACCGCATACAGCGTCTGATTGCCCGCAGGAATCTGCGTCGTGGTCAGGCTCGCGATCGCCAGCCCGGGACCCGCCGAGCCCACATTCACCGTCCCCAGCGCAAGCGGTACGGTCCCCGCCGCGTAGAAAGTAACTATTCCGGTCGGCGACGTGCTGGAGCTGGCCGAGGTAGCCGTCGTGGTGGCCGTCGTGCTGCTTCCCTGCACCGTCGCGGTCAGCGTCACGCCCGCGCCCGCCTGGCTCTGCGTGGAACTCGTGGTCAGCGTCGTCGTGGTCGGAGTCAATGTAGACGTCACGCCCACCGCCGCGGAGGTACTCGCCGCGTACGTCGCATTGCCTCCGTACATCGCGGTAAACACTTGGCTCGCCGAGCTCACCGTCGTGGTGTAAGTCGCCACTCCGCTGCTGATCGTTCCCGTCCCCAGCACCGTCGTCCCGCTGAAAAAAGTAACCGTTCCGGCAAGCGCGGTCGTATTCGTCGTCGTCGACGCCACCGTCGCGGTCAGCACCACGCTCGCGCCCACCGCCGGAGCGGCAGGCGTCAGCGCCAAAGTCGTCGTCGTCGGAACCGTCCCGGTCGCCGTAGCGCTCGTCACCGTCACGCTGAAGCTGACCGTGTTGCTGCAGACGAAGCTGTCGGTGTTCGCGCACGCGACCGTCACCATGTACGTCCCCGCCGCCGCCGGAAGCACCAGCGGAATCGAGGCCGAAGCCGAGCCCGTCCCGGTCGAGGTAAAGTTTGCCGAAGCCACCACCTGCGCGCCCTGATACGTGTACGACGCCGTAACCGGCCCCGAAGGAGTCGCGCCTCCGGTCACCGCGACCGTCGCCGTAATCGGATCGTAGGTGCTCGCCACGCCCGTCAGTGAGGAGATCGTCGCCGAAAGCACCGCCGTCGAGCTGTTCGCAGCCGTCACCGTCACCGTCGTCGCCGGGCTGGTGCTGCCCGCGTAGTTGCCGTCGCCGCTATACGTCGCGGCGATCGCATAGCTTCCCTGCGCCGGCGTGATCTGCAGCTGCGCTCCGCCGCCTGTGACCGCCGCCGTCCCCAGCACTCCCTGGCTCGCGGCGCTGAAGGTCACGCTCCCGGTCGGGGACACACCGCCCACCACCGCCGAAGGAGTGATATTCGCCGTCAGCAGCAGCGCGTTCCCCTGCGGAATCGTCGTTCCGCTCACCACCAGCGCCGTGCTCGTCGCCGTAGTCCCGGTGGTCGGCGTCGTCGTCTGCGTAGCGGAGTTCACTTGAACGTAGTTATTGTCACCCTGGTAAAGCGCAGTGATGGTGTGTGTCGACGTGTTCGGCACCGTACCCGTCACCGTCACCGAACCATTCTGCAGGCCGCCCGCATTCAGCACCGTGGTGCCGTCGAAGAACTCCACATTGCCGGTAGGAGTCGGCGCAGTTCCCGCCCCCGTCACCGTCGCCGTCAGCGAAATCGTCTGCCCCGCAACCAGCGTCGTCGGCGAGTAGCTGAACTTCAGCGTCGGCGTCGCCTTCCCGATCACTACCGTCTTGTTCACCGCGTTGTAGCAGCTGTAATTCAGGCTTGTCGTGCAGTTGATCTCGAGCGAAAGCGTGCCCACCTGCATCGCCGGCACCGAAACTGTAGCCGAAGCGGTATTCGCGCCGCTCGCGGCAAGCGTTCCGCTCGCAGTCTGGGTCGTCGCCCCGTATACCGTCACCGTCACCGCCCCGCTCGGCGTGCCCACGCCTGAACCCGCCGTATCCGTCACCGCCACCGTGAAATTGCCGCCCAGCGCATTGCCTGTGCTCACGGTCGCCGTCAGCTGCGACGGCTCCGGCTGCACGAAGAAGCTTCCCGTCCCGCTCGACGAAGCGGCATACGTCCCGTCACCCTGGTAGTTCGCCTGCACGGTATACGATCCGCCGTCCAGCGCGGTCTCCGTGAAGGTGGCCGTTCCGTTCACCAGACTTGCCGTCCCGATTGTCGTGCCGGTGCTGGTCGCAAACGTCACCGACCCGGTCGGCGTCGCGCCTCCCGTGCCCGACGTCACGTTCGACGTGAAGATCGAAGGCTGACCGTGGACCGGCGAATACGTCGACGCGGAGAACGAGGTAAAGCTCGAGCCCGTACCGCGCGGCCACGTCTTCACCAGCTTCTGCAGGTCGACCATCCCCAGACCGCCTTCCGCCTCCCAGGTTCCGGCTGCCGCCGCATCCGGCTGCGTGTACAGCCCCGGCGCAGGCGCCAGTTCATACAGCACGCGGTTGATGTTGCCCAGGCGGTTGCCTGGCGCCGAACTCGCAATCGTCGTCAGCGCCGCGGCCATCGCGGAGAGACTCGAAGCCTCCACATCGGGCGCATGCCGCATGCCGTCCTCCGGCAGCCCCGCCGCCGTCTGCCACACAGGACGAACCGCCAGCGGCGCAGCCGTCTCCGCCCCATCGCCCGCAAGCGCAACCCCCGTCACCTCGGCCAGCGCGGCCGGAAACCCGCCCGCAGCGCACGAGCGCGTGCTCAGAATCGTCATCCCCTGGGAGGTCGCCTGACGAAACAGCGCGGCGTACTCCGCCACCTGCGCCGGCGAAACCGACGCCGTGCACAGCCCGGAGTTCAGCGCCAGCAGAGGCGTCCCATTCGCATCCACCGT
This sequence comes from uncultured Acidobacteriaceae bacterium, assembly GCA_964247715.1. Classification (GTDB taxonomy): domain Bacteria; phylum Acidobacteriota; class Terriglobia; order Terriglobales; family Acidobacteriaceae; genus Edaphobacter. Next base: position 25,519 of record CAXTVJ010000008.1, read on the forward strand.
CTGCGCCAGCGCGGCAAAGCTGGTTGCGGCCCCGCCCATTGTCAGCGCCGTCTCAGCCGGCAGCGTGTCGAATCCGTCCACCCCGGAGAACAGCTCGGCCACCGCGGCCGGCAGCGTTGGCTGCGCGGCCGGCGCCCACGCCGCCACCCCGTTCACCCGGTATGCATGCAGCGGAACCGCAAATGCGTTCTCCACCTGACCGGCAAACCCCGAAACCGTGATGCGCGCGTCCGCCGGCGAGGTCGCAACCACCGCCAGCCCCTGCGTCTGCGCCCATGCCGTCGCAGCGGAGATCTGCTCCGCCGTCGCACCATAGCTGGCCGCATACTCCACCGGCGTAAGCCATTGGTGGTAGCTGGGCGAAGAAGGGGTCGTCACATCGAGAAGAAACTGATCCAGCGCCGCACTGCGCGCGGCGGAAGGCGCAAGCGTCAGTGTCAGGGTCATCGGCTGCGAGGAGGGCAGCGGCCCCAGATCGACCGCGGCCGAAAGTCCTGCCGACGTGAAGGTATTCAAAGCCGTGCGCGCGGGACCGGCCTGCGCCCCGGCTGTTCCCACGAAAACCGGCAGCGTGTACGCCGCGCAGACAAGAAGACGAACGGCGAAGCCTGGCGCACGAAGCGTTCGAAGGGACAGCAGTTTTCGCAGCATAGATGGTGCAATCCTCGCACCGGGAATCGGCGAAGGCAATACAAAAGCAGGTCCGCGCGGGCAGGAAGGTACCCATTTCGGGTCACATTCCCGGACCTTCGCCAAACCCTTCCCGGCGAGTGTGGAAAAGCCGTGCGCAACCGCCGCCTCGCCTCGATCCCACCGCTTTGATCCTGTGCGAGTCCGACCAGGGTCGGTCACAATCCAGCCCGGCGATCCCGCTATGATGGCTTCGTAGCCCGTCGGAGGAATTTCGTTTGAGCATGCATTGGTTGCGGATGTCTGCGGCACTGTCCGCTCTGGCCGTTTCGGCAGCCTGCACGAGCGCGCAGGATCTCGCCAGCTTTGAGAAGCACACCACCGTCAAGGTGCTGCCCAACGGCCTCACCCTCATCGTCTGCGAGCGCCACGAAGCCCCGGTCTTCTCCTTCTATACCGAGGTCAACGCCGGCTCCGCCAACGATCCCGGCGGCCAGAGCGGCCTCGCCCACATGTTCGAGCACATGGCCTTCAAAGGGACCGAACAGATCGGCACCACCGATTACCCGGCCGAAAAAGTCGCCCTTGCCAAAGTCGAGATCGCCTACGCCGCCTACGACGCCGAGCAGCGCAAGCGCGTCGGACAAGATCCCGCGAAACTCGCCCGGCTCAAAAAAATCTTCGACGACGCCCGCACCGACGCCCAGCAGTACGTCATCCCCAACGCCTTCCCGCAGCTCGCCGAACAGAACGGTGCCGAAGGCCTCAACGCCTCCACTGGCGAAGACTCTACCCAGTACTTCTGGTCCATGCCCGAGAACCGCCTCGAGCTCTGGGCCTACATGGAGAGCGGCCGCATCGGCCATCCCGTCGAGCGCGAGTTCTACAAAGAGCGCGACGTCGTCCAGGAAGAACGCCGCATGCGCGTCGACTCCGCGCCCGTCGGCAAACTGGTCGAGCAATTCCTCGCCGCCGCCTACGTCGCTCATCCCTATCGCCGTCCCGATGTCGGCTGGGAGAGCGAGATCTCGCAGGTCTCCGCCACCGAGGCCGAGGCCTTCCACACCAGATACTACGTCCCGGCCAACATCGTCATCGTCGTCGTCGGCGACGTAAACACCGCGCAGGCCATGCCCATGCTCGAGCGCTACTTCGGTCCCATCCCCGCCGGCCCCAGGCCCGAGGACATGGCCACCGTCGAGCCCCCGCAGGACTCTGAACGCAACGTCGTCCTCAAGGAGCCCGTCCAGCCCTTCTTCCTCGAGGGCTATCACCGCGGCGACTACCGCGATCCCGACGACGCCGTCTTCGACGCCATCACCGACATCGTCTCAAACGGCCGTACCGCCCGCCTCTACCGCAGCCTCGTCGTCAACCAGAAGATCGCCGCCGTCGCTCAGGGCTTCAGCGGCTTTCCCGGCGACAAATACCCCGGCCTCTTCGCCTTCTACGCCGTCCCCCTGCCCGGCCACACCGACGACGAGATGCAGACCGCCATCCACAAGGAACTCGACCGCTTGAAGACCGAAGACATCTCCGACGCCGAGCTCGAGCGCTTCAAGACCCGCGCCAAAGCCGACAAACTTCGTGGCCTCGCCGACAACATGGGTCTCGCCACCCAGCTGGCCGACTACCAGACCCGGTTTGGCGACTGGCGCGAGATGTTCCGTGAGATCGCCAAAATAGACGCCGTCTCCAAAGCCGACATCCGTCGCGTCGCCAACCAGACCTTCGTCCCCACCAATCGCACCACGGGCCGTATCGAGTTCGCCGCACCCGCACCCCCCGCCGGCAACGCGGCCCCGGCAGTCCGGAATGGAGGCGGCCAGTGAACCTCTCCCTCCGCGTCACCCTGACGATCGTATGCGCCGCCGGCGTCTGTACCATGCAGGCCCAGCAGAGCGCACCCGCCGTCCCGAAAAAGCCCGCCGCCGAGCCCTGGAAGCAGATTCCCATTCCGCCGCTGCATGAGTTCAAGCCCGTCCAGCCGAAGAAGATCACGCTCGAGAACGGCCTCGTCATCTTCCTTCAGGAGGACCACGAACTGCCGTTTATCGACGGTGCCGTTCTCATCCGCGGCGGAAGCCGTGACGAGTCCGCCGGCAAAGTCGGCCTGGTCAGCCTCTACGGCGAGGCCTGGCGCACTAGCGGCACCAAATCACAGACCGGTGAGCAGCTCGACGATCTGCTCGCCAACAAAGCCGCCTCCATCGAAACCGGCGGCGGCACCGCCACCACCTCCCTGCACTGGTCCAGTTTTAAACAGGATTTCGACCAAGTCTTCGGCCTTGCCCTCGACCTGCTTCAGCACCCCGACTTCAAAGCCGAGAAACTCGCCCTCGGCAAGCGCGAAATGGACACCGGTATCGCCCGCCGCAACGATGACGCCGCCGGCATCGCCGGGCGCGAAGCCGAGCTCATCGCCTACGGTAAAACCAATCCTTACGCCCGCGAGGACGAGTACTCCACCGTAGCCGCCGTCCAGCTCAGCGACCTCGCCGCCTGGCACGACCGCACCGTCGTCCCCAACAACATGATCCTCGCCGTCTCCGGCGACTTCGACTCCGCCGCCATGGAAGCGAAGCTCCGCAAAGCCTTCGCCGGCCTCCGGCCCGGCGCGAAAGTCGGCATTCCCGACATCGCCTTCCACGATCCCAAACCGGGCGTCTACACCGTCGACAAATCCGACGTCAATCAATCCAACGTCTACATCGTCGGCCTCGGCACCGAACGCAATAACCCCGATTATTACGCCCTCAGCGTCATGAACGAGGTCTTCTCCGGCGGCTTCGGCTCGCGCGTCTTCCAGAGCGTCCGCACCCGCCTCGGCCTCGCCTACAGCGTCAGCGGAAGCTACGGTGCCAGCTACGATCACCCCGGCCTCTTCGTCGTCTCCGCCGCCACCAAGAGCGCCAGCACGGTCGCCGCCACCCAGGCCATGCTCGACGAGATCGGCAAGCTCAAGACCGATCCCCCCACCCCCGATGAGCTGCGCAACGCGAAAGATGAAGTCCTCAACTCCTTCATCTTCCACTACGACACCCGCGACAAAACCCTCAACGAGCAGGTCGTCCTCGCGCTCTACGGCTACCCGCCCGACTTCCTCGAGAAGTACAAAGCCGGCATCGAGAAGGTCACCAGCGCCGACGTCGCCCGTGTCGCCAACAAGTATGTCGATCCCGCGAAGCTCGCCATCGTGGTCGTCGGCAACGACTCCCAGATCAGTACGCCGCTCTCGAAACTGGGTCCCGTCACCACCCTCGACATCGCCATCCCACCCCCACCCAAAGGCGTCGACACCGAAGCCGGCGGCCAGTAAGGATCACCTGTTGGTCAGCGGCGATCCAGGGCGCTGAAAACCTCATCCAGAAGAACGAAGGCACTCGTGCCCGGCACGGCGAGAACACCACTGTTTAACTCGCGCCGGTCACCGCCCTGGCACACCTGCACATTACGGCTCTCCGGGTCGAAGACCCAGACCTCCGCAATCCCCATCCCGACAAGATCGCGTACCCGCGCCAGAATCCGCTGCATGCTGTCCTCGGGCGAGAGAATCTCGATCGCCAGCAGAGGCGGCGTCCGGATCACCTGCTCCTCGGGCGCGCTCACGCTCACCAGCGTCAGATCGGGAACCCGAAAGCGCGTTGCCGCGACTTGCACCCGCACCTCTGGGAAGCAGAGAAACTCCGCCTCGAACTCCGGCCGGCTCAGCAGCAGTAGAAGTTTGCGCTGCAGCTTGCCATGGTCAAGCTCCCCTGCGGGTCTCTCCTCAATCCGTCCGTCCACGAACTCGACGTCGTGCTCATACGGCGTGTTCAGATACTCCGCCGCGCCGATCAGTGCGCTGCTCCCCATGCCCTCAGTCCTCGTCCAGAGCGCGGAAGATACTCGCAACATCCACCCGGATCGGCGTCCCCTCGATCGCAAGCTCGCCCGCCGCATGTTCCGAATTGAACCGCCGCGCCGCCACCTGCATGCGGTGTCGAGCGCCCCGCGAACGTTCCACTCCCTGCGCCTTTCGTGGAAGAAGCCATACAGTGTGCCTTGCAAGTTGCCATGATCGAACTCGCCCGAATTACGTTCCTCGATATACCCGTCGACATAATCAACGTCCGGGCGAAACACACTCTTCAAGTACTCCTCGATCGACATATACGGAACGGATTGCGCGGATGCCATGCTCGCCGGTGCCTCCCATACAGTATGCGCCGCGGTGCCCCGACCCCGAAACTGTTAACTTGGAACAGCGAGGTGTCACGGAATGCTGGAAGGATTCTCGATTGCGATCATGGCCGCGGGCAAAGGCACCCGGCTCAAATCCAGGCGGCCCAAAGTACTGCATGAGATCGGCGGCAAGGCGCTCCTGCTGCATGTCATCGCCGCCGCCAGAACAGTCGTCCCCGCTAACCGCATCTACGTCGTTGTCGGCCACGAGGCCGGCCGCGTACAGTCCGCCGTCGCCTCCACCGGCGTCAACTTCGTCCTCCAGGCCGAGCAGCGCGGCACCGGCCACGCCCTCCAGGTGGTCAAGGCGCACTTCGATCTCGGCAGCGAGCCCATCCCCGAAAACCTGCTCGTTCTCAGCGGTGACGTCCCCCTCATCCGCCCCGAAACCATCCAGACCATGGCCGAACTTCACCTCCGCGAGCGCGCCGCCATGACCATCCTCACCGCCATTCCCCCCGACCCGACCGGCTACGGCCGCGTCCTCCGCCGCGCAGGCTCTGATCCATCACAGCCCGGCGTCGAAGTCACCGCCATCGTCGAGCACAAAGCCCTCGCACCCCATCAGCGCAACGCCCCCGAGATCAACTCCGGCATCTACTGCTTCCGCACCTCTGCGCTCTTCGCCAAACTCGACCTCCTCGACACCAACAACGCGCACGGCGAGTTCTACCTCACCGACGTCGCCGCCATGCTCGTCGCTGATGGCGAGCGTGTCGTCGCCATCGCGGCCGAAAGCGTCGACGAGGTCCTCGGCGCCAACACCATCGCCGAAATGATGCACCTCGACCAGACCATGCGCGCCGCCGCCGCCCGCCGCCTCATGGCCCAGGGCGTCACCATCTTCCGCCCCGGCACCTGTGTGATCGACCCGGAGGTCGAAGTCGGCCCCGACACCGTCATCGAGCCTTACGTCCAGCTCCTCGGCGCCACCCGCATCGGCAGCGAAAGCCGCATCCGCTCCTACTCCGTCCTTGAGAACTCCACCCTTGGCGACAACGTCCTCGTCCGCAACGGCTGCATCATGGATGGCGCCGAGATCGCCGACGGAGCCGTCATCGGCCCCTATGCCCATCTCCGCCCTGAAAGCCGCATTGGCGAGAGCGCGCACGTCGGCAACTTCGTCGAGACGAAAAAGGTCTCACTCGGCAAGGGATCCAAGGCCAACCACCTCAACTATCTCGGCGACGCTGAGATCGGTGCCGGCGTCAACATCGGCGCCGGCGCGATCACCTGCAACTACGACGGCCTGCACAAACACCTCACCCGCATCGGCGACGGAGCCTTCATCGGCTCGGACTCCACCCTCGTCGCTCCCGTCACCATCGGCGCGGGCGCTTACGTCGCAGCCGGCTCCTGCGTCACGCACGAGGTGCCGGAGGGCGCGCTCGCCGTCGCCCGCAGTCGCCAGGAGAATAAGCAAGGCTGGGCGGAACGCCGCAAAGCCGCACGCGCCGCTCAAGCCGGCACGCCTCCCGGCCGATAAGGTGCAGGAGTGCGGCACCCGCCCAGACCGGGCGGCGCGCACTCCCGGAGGGGCACATGCCGAACCAGACGGTGCTGGTCGTAGACGATGACGAGGCGGTACGCGACGCAACCGCAGCGTATCTCCGCCGCGCCGGCTATCAGGCGCACACGGCGGCGAACGCCTGCGAGGCTCTGCTTCTGCTCGAAACCGGCACCCGCATCGATCTCGTCCTGTCGGACCTGGTCATGCCCGGCAAGGATGGCCTGTGGCTCCTCGACGAGATCGTCCGCTCCCGGCCGGAGCTTCCCGTCGTCCTCGTCACCGCAGTCGTCAACGCTCATTCCACGCTCAGCGCCTTTCGCCGCGGCGCCACCGACTTCCTGCTGAAACCCTTCGCGGCAGCCGAGTTGCTGGATGTCGTCGAACTCGCTCTCACGCCAAGCCGGGCAAAGCGCAACATCGCTTCTGACTATGTCGAGCTGAACCTCTCTGCGCGCACCGAGTGCCTGCACAAAATGCTGGAGGCCCTCGAACTCTCCTACGACATCACCCTCCAGGCCATGGGCGACGCCCTCGACCTCCGCGACACGGAGACCGAAGGTCACTCCCGACGCGTCACCGCCTACGCCTCCCTGCTGGCCTGCGCCATGCATCTGGAGACGGAGGATCTTCGCGTCATCACCCGCGGCGCCTTCCTTCACGACATCGGCAAGATCGCCACCCCCGACAGCATCCTCCTCAAACCCGACAAACTCAGTCCCGACGAGTGGCGCGTCATGCAGGATCACTGCCGCCAGGGCTACGATATCGTTCGCAAAATCCCGTTCCTCCGCGACGCCAGCGAGATCGTCTACGCCCACCAGGAGCACTTCGACGGCCGTGGCTACCCGCGTGGACTCAGTGGAGATGAAATCCCGCTCGGCGCCCGCGTCTTCGCCGTCGTCGACGCCCTGGACGCCATGACGTCCGACCGCCCCTACCGGAGCCGCGAGAGCTTCGAGACCGCACGCGAGGAGATCCGCCGCTGCGCCGGAACTCAATTCGACCCGCAGGTCGTCGACGCCTTCCTCGAGATCGATTCGTCCCAGTGGGAGGTCCTCCGTCTCGAGATCAACGGTATTCCCGGCGCAAGCCACCGTCCGCCGACCCCGGTCCTCGCCCTCTGCGCGGCCTGACGCCCGGCGCATCCCGTTGTACAACTAAGCCGTCATGTAGCCTGCCTGGCTCCGGTGAGACACTGACAAAACCGGAGCAGCGCCGCGCGCGCGATGGACACCCCTCATGGCCGACGCCGTAACCATCCCGGAGCCCATCCCAGCGCCCGTCCCGGTGCCGATCCCGGTGCCGATCCCGGTGCCCATCACAGCCCCTGTTCCAGCGCCGCTTGCCGCGTCAGGCGAAGCAGAAGCCCCCGCCAGTCGTCTCTCTCCTCTCGAAACCCGCGCCGTCCACGCCACGGTCTGGACCATCGTCCAGTACGGTGCCTCGCAGGTACTGCGCCTCGCCAACAGCCTCATCCTCACCCGTCTTCTGCTGCCGCAGGCCTTCGGCGAGATGACGCTCGTCATGACCCTCATCTTCGGCATCTCCCTGCTCTCCGACATCGGCCTCGAGCCCAGCGTCATCCAGAGCCGGCGCGGCGATGAGCCCGTCTTCCTCAACACCACCTGGACCCTCCAGGCTCTGCGCGGCGCCATGATGTTTCTGGTCGCCCTCGCCCTCGCCTGGCCGGCCTCGCTCTTCTACCACGACCGCACCCTCCTCTTTGCGCTGCCTGCCCTCGGCATCAGCATGCTGCTCTCCGGCTTCTACAGCACCAATCTGATTTCGCTGTCGCGCCACATGGCCGTCCAGCGGCACTTCTTCATCGATCTCAGCACCCAGATCGTCACCCTTGCCGTCACCATCGCCTGGGCTTGCTTCCATCCCTCCGTCTGGGCCCTGATCGCCGGCAACATCGCCGCCAACATCTACAAAGTCGTCCTCAGCCACTACGCCCTGGTCACGCCCGGCCCGCGCAACCGCTTTTGCTGGGATCGCTCCGCCGTTTACGAGATCGTTCACTTCGGCAAGTGGATCTTCCTCGGCACCGCCTTCTTCTTCTTCGCCTCGCAGGGAGATCGCCTCGTCCTCGGCAAGCTCATCCCGCTCGCGCTTCTCGGCGTCTACGGCATCGCCTTCCAGCTCTCGGATATCCCGCGCGCCGTCATCGCCGCCTTCTCGCAGCGCGTCGGCTACCCCTTCATCGCCAAATTAGTCCATCTCCCGCGTGAAGAGTTCCGCGCGCAGTTCCTCCGCTACCGCGGCATGGCGCTCATCGCCGGCGGTGTCCTGCTCAGCCTCATGGTCAACTGGGGCAGCTGGATCGTGCTGAAGGTCTACCCCGTCCGCTACGCGCAGGCCGGCTGGATGGTCACCATCCTCGCCCTCGGCCTCTGGCACACGCTGCTCTACCAGACCACCGCCCCCGTCCTCTTCACCCTCGGTAAGTCCAAATACTCCGCCATCGGCAACGCCGCCTACTGCGTCGCCATCCTGGTGGGCGTTCGTCTCGCCTTTCAGTTCTGGGGCATGACCGGCGCCGTCGTCGCCGTCGCCGCGGGCGATCTCCCCATGTACGTCGTGCTGCAGTACGGCGCCACCCGCGAGGGCATCCGCCCTCTCCGCCAGGACGCCCTGCTCACCGCCGGCTACGTCGCTCTGCTCGCCGTTGAGTTCACCATCAAGCACGGCGTAGCCGGATTGATGCACTAATTATGAGTCACCGCCACGCAAAGCTCCTGACCGAACAAAGCATTGCCCGCCCGGCGTCAGGGCGCTCTGGTCCTTCCTTTCGCTGCCCTCCAGGCATCATGGCGAAGAAGATGCACGGTTTTACTGCGGACGGGGCACTGTGGGCCTTCGACCGCATTGTTATGCTGGCTCTACGGTGAAGACGCTCGAACGAACTCGTAGGAACCCCGGAACCGAGCGATCGGAGCGGACGGCGGCGGTCACGGCCGTGTCCACCCGGATCGGTTATCTCCTCAGCCAGTATCCCGCCATCTCGCACACGTTTTTCCTCAACGAAGTGGTGGGCCTCCGCGCCCGCGGCCTGCAGATCGAAACCGCCTCCATCAACCGCCCCGATCGCGAAACCGCACAGCTTCCGCCGCTCGAGCAGGCCGAGGCGCGCCGCACCCACTACATCAAAAGCAAGAGCCGCGGTCGCATCCTCAGAAATCTCCTCGGCGTGATCCTCACCCGCCCCGCGGTCGTCCTCCGCGGTCTCATCGCCGTCTTTCGTCAGCAGAACCTCAGCCTGCGCGAACGCGGCTTCTGGCTCTTCTACCTCGCCGAGGCGCTGCTGGTCGGCCGCTGGATGAAACTCCGCCGCCTCAACCACCTGCACATCCACTTCGGCGGCCCGGTCGCCTCCGTCGGTCTGCTCACCGCGCGCGCCTGGAAGCTCCCCTACTCCCTCACCATCCACGGCCCCGAAGAGCTCCTCAACCTCGAGGCCAATCACCTGCGCGCCAAGGTGCTCGAGGCCAAATTCGTCTTCTGCATCAGCGACTTCTGCCGCAGCCAGCTCTTCGCCCTCGTTCCTCCGGAGATTTGGGACAAATTCCAGGTCATTCGTCTCGGCGTCGATCCCCTGGTGCTCACACCTCCCTCGCGCCCCAGTTACGGCGGCATCCACTCCCGTACCGGCGAGCTGCGCCTCGTCTCCACCGGACGCATGGTCGCGGCCAAAGGACATCCCATCCTGCTCGAGGCCGTGCGCCTCCTCCGCGATCGCGGCCACAAGCTCCAGGTCGTCCTCATCGGCGGCGGGCCGGAACTCACCTCGCTCCAGCGCTATGTGCTCCAGCACGGCCTCGCCGACACCGTCTCGTTCACTCACGCGCTCTCCCATCCGCAGACACTCGCCCAACTCCGCCGCGCCGATCTCTTCGCGCTCGCCAGCTTCGCCGAAGGCATCCCGGTCGCGCTCATGGAAGCCATGAGCCTCGGCCTGCCCTGCGTCAGCACCACGATCGCCGGCATTCCCGAACTCATCCGCAGCGGCGTCGACGGCCTGCTGGTCCCGCCCGCCAACCCCCAGGCGCTCGCCGCCGCCCTCGAATCGCTTCTGCTCGACGCCGGCCTGCGCAAGAGTCTCGGCTCCGCCGCCCGCCAGCGCATCATCAATCAGTACAATCTGCCCTTGAACCAGGAGCTGCTCGCGCATAGCTTCAGAGTGAGAACGGGAGAGCTGAAGGATGGCCCGGAAACGGAATCACAGGCGTGACGAACGCCATGGCTGACGAAAAATCGCAGTCGAGCGCGACGCCTTCCGTCGCCGAACCCAAGCAGTACGAGGCGTCCATCGTCATCGTCTCCTTCAACACCTGTGCGGTCCTCCGCGAGTCGCTGCTGGCGGCAACAAGGGAATGCGCAGCCCTCGAAGCGAACGGCCGCCGCGCCGAGATCCTCGTCGTCGATAACGGCTCGCACGACGGCTCCCTCGAGATGGTCGAGGCCGAGTTCCCTCACGTCAAGCTCACCAGAAGTCCCGAAAACCTCGGATTCGGCCTCGCCAACAACATCGCCATCGAGCAGGCTCGCGGACGCTACGTCGTCCTCATCAACTCCGACGCCTTCTTCTCGCCCGGATCGCTCGCACTCGCCATCTGCCACATGGATCAGACCCCGCAGGCCGGAGCCGGCGGCGCCCATCTCATCGGCCGCGACGGAGCCTGGCAGCCTTCAGGCCGCGGCTTCCCTTCCGTCAGCCGCGACCTCATCGTCCACACCGGCCTCGCCGACCGCTTCCCCCGCTCCAGAGTCTTCGGCCGCATGAATCGCACCTGCGACGATCTCACCCTGCCCGCCCAGGTCGACTGGATCGTCGGAGCCTTCATCATCCTGCGCCCCGAAGCCCTCAAACAGGTCGGCCTCTTCGACCCCGCCTTCTTCCTCTATTACGAGGAGGTCGATCTCTGCCTGCGTCTCCGCAGTGCCGGCTGGCAGTGCTGGTACTGGCCCGACCTCGTCATCACCCACGTCGGCGGCGAGTCCTCGCGCCGCCTCACCTCGCTCGAATTCTCCTCGCGCGCCGCGCAGGTCGTCCTCTGGCGCATGCGCAGCATGCTCCTCTACTACCGCAAACACCACGGCGTCCAAGTCCGCCTCGCCCGTGCGCTCGAGCACACGCTCTACACCGCGACGGTCCTGCGCAACCGCTTCAGCCGCACCCCCGAACGCCGCGACCGCGAACGCCACCACCGCACCCTCAACGCGCTCCTCAATCAAGCCTGGACCGAGACCCGCGGCGGACGCACCTCGCCGCCACGTCCATGGTGAACGAAGGAAACCCCCGCCCAGCCGCGGGTGCCCCATCTCAACCGGCCTCAACGTCTCAGGCAGGGTCTTCCCGCCGCTCCGGCAAAGCCCTGCTCTCAGCCGCGCTCGCCACCGTTCTGCGCGCTTTCGCCAGTGCAGACGAAGGCGCCCGCCGCCTCTGGTCGCACGCCAGCCTCGCCGCGCAGCTGAAGACCGAACTGCCCGCCTCAGCCGTCGTCCTCGGACGCACCTCGGTCTACGGCACGCGCTGCATCCACTTCGGCGAAGACGTCCTCCTCTACCCCGATCTGCACCTCGAAACCCAGGGCTCAGCCGAAATCCTCGTCGGCGACGGCGTCGTCCTCTCCCGCGGCGTCCATCTCGTCGCCATGGCCGGCGTCACCCTCGGCGCGGGCACCATGGTCGGCGAATACACCAGCATCCGCGACGCTAACCACCTGCGCGCGGAAGGTGCCGCCCTGCGCGACGCAGGTCACGCAGCCCGCCCCATCCACATCGGGCAACAAGTCTGGATCGGACGCGGAGCCGCCATCCTCGCCGGCGTCACCATCGGCGATCAAGCCACCATCGCGGCCAATGCCGTCGTCACCCGCGACGTCCCCGCAGGCTCCGTAGTCGGCGGCGTACCCGCCCGCGCGCTCACCCGGCGCACTTCGCCGCCGCTCAGCTAACGACTCGGCGTCTCCGGCCGCTTATACTCCACAAGCGCCACCCGCCGTCCCGCGCGACGCGACGTCCAAAACCTCACCTGCCCAAAAAAAATCGGGATCTGCTGCACCTGCGAATGCACCCCGTACAACAGCAGCGCGACCTTATCCGGCGACTTCCAGCGTGCCTTCCACGCCGTCCGCAGCGCCAGCGCACCAAAAATCGTCAGCGCAAGCGCCACAGGCCACATGCTGCGAAGAAGCATCCCAGCAGCCACCGTAATCACCACAAAAACCAGCAACACCGAAGCCCGCACCACGTTCCGCCGCGAATCCTCCCGCCACAGAAACTCCCCCGCCGACGTCCGCCTGCTCGAAACCTCCGCATACGCATGTCCCGCCCGCGCCGCTCTCCGCCAGTACTGTCCAAGTTGCGTGATCCCCAGATCATGCCCCGTCATCGCCAGATCCAGATGCAGGATGCGCAGCCCCAGCGCGCGAATCCTGCTCGAAAGCTCCGGCTCTTCGCCCGCGATCAGCGTCTCGTCGAACCCGCCCGTACGCTCGAGCGTCTCCCGCCGAAACAGCGCGTCGCCGCCGCAGAACAGCGCCTCGCCCGGCGCATAGATCCAGTCCAGGTCCAGCACCCGGTTGTAGAGCGAAGCCGTCGCCAGCGTCTCCCTCCGGTGCCCCCACACCACCGCCACCCAAGAGTCCTCAAAGCACGGCAGCGCCTCCCGCACAAACGCCGGATGGAGAATCGTGTCCCCATCCAGAAACAGCACGATCTCTCCCTGCGCCACTCGCCAGCCCGCGTTCCGGCCCGCCGCAGCGGTTGGCCGCGCCTCCTGCAGCACCACAACGCGGGCTCCGAAGCTCTCCGCCAGCGCAGCGCTTTCATCCGTCGAAGCCGAATCGACATAGATCAGCTCCGTCGTAAACCCGACGCGCTCCATCGACGTCACCGAGCGTAGACAAGACTCCAGCCGCGCGCCCTCATTGCGCCCGATCACCACCACCGAAACCAGCCGCACGGTCACTGCAGCTCCATCTCCGTCGCAGTCTCGACGGAGGCAGTACGCCGCGGCAGCACCCGCGCCGGCACGCCCACCGCTATACATCCGTCCGGAACATCGGTCAGCACCACCGCATTCGCCCCGATCGCCACATCATTCCCAATCCGGATCGGCCCCAGCAGCTTCGCGCCCGCGCCGATATCCACCCGGTCCCCCACCACCGGCGAGCCGCGCTTCCCGCGATGCCGCAGCCCCACCGTCACTCCCTGCCGGATCACGCACCCGTCGCCGAACACCGCGTCACCGCTGACCACGATTGACCCCGAGTGTTCGATCGTGAAATGCCGGCCGATTTTCGCTTCGCACGGCAGCTCGATCCCGTAAAACATCTCCGCATGGAAGCGCAGCACATGGTATGCAAACGAGAACGGCATGCGCAGCGCCCGCGGACGAACTCCATACCGCCACCGCCCGAAGCGATAAATCACCAGCGCCCAGAATCCCCGCCGCGTCCAGTCGCGGTCGTGATCGCGCCAGTGCTCTCGGATATTACGGAACATGCCGGGGCTCAGTCTTCCTCGCCCTGCCGTACCCCACCGCCGGATGGTCGGTAGGCAGGGCGACGCGCCGCCGGTTCGGGATCCGTCACGCTCGGCTCCTCAAACTGGCTCAGCAGCCCCCAGCGGCGGCTCAAACCCGACGGACGACCCGCCATCTTCGACGCTTCGTTCTCCTGCTCAACCGAACCGGCGCTCCTCTTTCGCTTTTCCTCGACCAATCCGGCCTGCGGCACTGCATCAATCTGCTCCGCGTCTGCGGAAATCGGCTCCGCGGCGGCAAGCCTCCTGGCCGACAACTCCAGCACCCGTGGCTCCTGCAGCACTGCCGCAAGCCCGGCCCGACGTATCGGCAGCCGCCCAATCTCCGGAAGTTCCGGCACCGCGTCGGGCTCGGCGGTCGTCTCCGGCTCCACCCCAGAGCGCACCAGATCCGGGACCAGCCTCAACGCCATCCTCGCGGCAGCAGCATCGCTCTTTGCCGCAGGATGCTCCACAGAAGCCGGATGCCCGGGCGCGCGCCGAGTTCGTTCTTCCCCTGAGACATCCTCACGCTGCATTCCGTGCGAGATCGGCGCCGGCTCAGGCACAAGCGGACGCGGTACAGGAAAAAGCTTTTCCGGCTCGGCATCAGGTGTCGTCCGGTAGGACTCCCGCGTGCGCACGCTGATCCGGCTCAACAGGTGATCGAACTCAGGATCCGCCCCCGGAAGCGTCCTCTCTCTGTCAACCGGCTCCGCCTCGGCCCGGTCGTCCCCAACCAGAACCGACGAAGCATGGCGTTCCACCGCTATCGACTCCAGTTCGGAAACCACTGCTCTCTCGTTTTCAGGCACGATCCGGAATGACGCTGGAGGATCGCCGCGGAACAGCTTGCTGAACCATGTCGTTCTGGGGGACACTTCCTGCTCCTTGAACGCCAATCGAATCTTCGAGCGTGTATGCAGTGGAACCTCGACGACCCGGTCATCCTCTTCCACCAGCCTGCCCACCGGTGCAAGATCCTCGTCGAACGCAGCCTTGGCAGAGTGAGTACCGTGAGGGACTCCACCCGCCTCCGAATCTTCCGCTTCAGCCACCAGGACCGAAGTCACTCCGGAAGCGGGCCGCTCGGAGAGCGTCGATGCACCCTCAGAGTGCGGGCCGTCATGCGCACGCGTGGTCTTACGCTCCACCCGTGCCTCGTCTCCGCGCAGAAGATCGGAACCCTGATCCACTCCCGCGCCGTTAGAGTCCGGCACGGCTTCATGCTCCCGCTGCGTCTGCTCCACCTCTGCTTCCTGTACCGGTGCGACCGGATCAACCTCTTCCAGCGTAGCGTCCTCAACGTGCGGAGCAATCGCTTCGCCGTCCTCCAGACTCGTCACGCTGTCTTCATCCGGCAGTGCTTCCAGAGTCTCAACCGGCACCGCTTCCGCAGCTTCGACCGGCGCGGCTTTCGCATCCACCATCTCAGGTTCCGTCGCGAGACCGGATGGCAACTCCGCCACGTCCTCCCGCCGCCTGTTGGTGCGTCGCGGGGGTAAACCCTCGTTTGTCCGTCCGTCCAGCCCGCGGATTGCCTGCTTCAAGCCGGCATCCGCATGCTCCAGACGAATCTCCGCCAGCACCGCACCCACGCCGCGCACGCGCAGCCGGCTCAGCAGCGCGGTCGCACCGGCCAGCTCGTCCGCACGGGTTCTGCCGCTCTCCGCCACCAGAATCGTCACATCCGCACAGCGCGCCACGTACTCGCTTCCGGCCGAGAGCAGAAGCGGCGGCGCATCCACCAGCACCACATGGTGACGCACCCGCAGCCGATCCAGCTTCACCGACGCGATGCCCTCGCCCTGCTCCGTCGCGCCCTGGCGTTCAAGCCCTTCCGGATTCGCCGCCACATACTCCGCCGTCTCGTCCGACATCCCCAGCAGCTCGACGGCACGCACGATCCCGACGTCCAGACGCAGTGCGCGCAGCTTCTCCGCCAGGCCCTCCAGCAGCCACTGCGTCTCGCTTCGCGCATTCACCGCCGTCACCATAAATACCCGCGCCGAACCCGTCCGGTACGCGCTCTCGATCCCCGCCGCCAGACGCAGCAGATACTCGTCCAAGACCCGCGCCGACACCTCCGCGCGCGCCGGCAGAATCGCAATCGGCGCAAACCCAAGCGCCTCCTCCAGATCCCGGGCAATGTACATCCGGCGATCGCGCAGGCGCGCCAGCACCGCCGCCGAGATACCCGCGAACAGCCCCAGCGGAAGCGCCGCCAGCAGCAGGATCCTGCTCTTGTTCGGCTCCGGCATTGCGGGCACCATCGCCGCGTGCGCCATGTGCGCCATGCCCGGCCCGTTCGTCTCGAGCGCAAGAGAACGCAGCGCCTCGTCCGTGATGGTGTAGCTCTGGTTCAGCCGCTGAATGTCCGACGCCAGCTCCGACGCGCGCTGCAGCTTCGGCCCCGCGCTCGTCGCCCGCGAGGTCAGCTGCGCGATCTGCCCATTCAACCTGCCTTCCACCTCCGCGGTCCGCTCGAGATCGGTCTTCAGCTTGTCCTGAATTCTCTGCTCGGTGCGTCCCCGCAGCTGCGTCGTCATCGTATCCAGCGTGCGATCCAGATCCGCAATCTCGTTCTGATCCTGCTTGTACTGCGGGTTCGACGGCGTCAGACCCGCCATCTGGCTCACCAGCAATGCTCGCCGCTGGTACATGGAGCTCTTTAAGCTCGCCAGCCCGGCCTCGCTGCTCAGCGACTCATCCGCCGCCGCCGCCAGACCCGACTGCTGATCCGCTCCCTGCCCGCTCACCGAAGCCAGTTGCGCCGCCGCCACATCGTGCGCCTGCTGCGCCGTCGCCAGCTCCGTCCGCAGGTTCGCAAGCTGTTGATCGAACGGGTTCAGCGTCTCCGTCGCGGGATTCGCCATCCCCAGCGTCGCGCCCAGCCGCGCCTGCTCCTGGTGCGCCGTGTCGAGTTCCTTGCGCAGCCGATCGCGTTCCTCCGAGAGCAGCTGCAGCCGCCCGCCGGACTCCGCAAGCTCATCCCGCCGTCCGCCTCGCAGATATGCGTTCGTGACCGCATTCACCACATCGGCGGCCATATGCGGGTCGGTCGCCTTCAGCGCGATCCGGATCTCGTAGCTGGTCTCCACACGCTCGACCGTAAGCGCCTTCTGCAGCCGCGCAATCGCCGTCTGCTCCGACTCCCCCGCATGGCGCCACGAACGTCCCTGGGGCGTCTCAAGCGCTGCCGCCAGCGTGTCCGGACGTGTCACCGTTTGCAACTGCTGCTCCACGTACGACCCGTAACGAAATTGATCGAACCCCGGAGCTCCCTGATCGTTCAGGTTGCGCGCCACCATCGGCTCCACATACACGCGGCTCTCCGCCTCGTACACTCGCGGCTGCCGCAGTGCAAACAGGATCACCAGAGCCGCCACCAACAGGCCCGTCACCAGCGCCAGCAGTGGACGCGCCCGCACGCTGCGCACGATCTGCGGACGAAAGCGCGGAGGATCGGGCATGCCCGGACCGCCAGCCGAAACACCACGCGACGGCGGCATCCCTTCCATCGTCGGCATCGTGATCGTCTGCGTCGTCCGCGCGCTCAGTGTGTTCATAGCCACTCTTTCGGCATCCCGATGCCCTCTGCTGCAACTTCCGCGCTCCGGGCGCGAACGTTCCCTTGAATCTGCAACACAGGGACCGGCGATGCAGGGACCGGCAGGGTAAAGATCGGCGATGCAGTCATTCTAAGCACCCTTACTGCTCCAGAAACGCAAAGGCTGTGAAGATCGAGATCAGGGGAGAGATCTTCTCCATTGAATACGAGATCTGGCTGAAACCGCTCTTCGGCACAAAGATCACATCCCCGGGCTTCAGCGAGACATCCGAAGCCGCCGGGCTCAGCAGCGACTTGAAAGGAATCGTACGGCTCGTGCCCGTCGTTGGCGAGATGATCCGTATCTGCGCATTGTTCCCCGCCGCATCCGTCAAACCGCCCGCCTCCGCGATCAGCTTTGCCAAAGTCGAGTTCGTCTCCAGCTGAATCGCTCCGGGATGCTGCACCTGGCCCATCACCGAGACAAACCGATCCGCCGTCGAGGGCACATACACAATGTCATCGCGCCGCAGTCTCAGATCTGCCAGCGGACTGCCCGAGTCCAGCAGCGCCTTCAGGTCGATCCACATCACCTTGTCGGCCCCGCGATACACTGCGCAGCGCTCCGGAATCACCGACGCCTTCGTCTGCGAGAACGACGCGTTCGAAGGCAGCCCGCCGCGGCTGATCACCTCCAGCAGCGTCGGCGGCGAGTCGAACGTGATCACGCCCGGATGCTCGACCGCGCCCAGCAGCAGCACCTTATTCGACGTGTACTTCTCCACCCCTACCGTAATCGTCAAGTTGGGGTAATACGCAGACATCGCCGCCAGAATCGCCGCCGCCGCCTCATCCCGCGTCTTGTCCGCCACTGCGATCGAACCCGCCATCGGCAGCGTGATGCGCCCGTCCGGACCCACCGTCCGCTTGCTGTTCAGCTCGATGCGCGCGCCAAAGTCGACCGTAATCTCGTCCCCCCGGCCCAGCCTGTACTCCTCGTTCGCCGGCGGCTCAAACGCCCGCAGCGCCAGCGTGGGGTTCGGCTGCAGACCAGCCTCCGCGGAGCTCGTCTGCCCGCGCAGCGGTTGCCCCGCAATCAACGCCGCGCCCAGCAGCGTCCACGCCACAGCGCATCCGGAAATTGCCATACATCTTCCTGCAACCTTCATGCGCCTCAACCTCTCCCGCGAACCCGTCTCCTCCGTAGAAGGAACTGTATCGGCAAATTCAGAAGCTCGCTCCGCATCCTGCATCCAGTATCGGCGGAACGCCTGTCTAACTTGCCTTCGCGCTCACCGGCGCGGGCTCGGCCTGCGGCGCCTTTCCGCGTACAGGCACGCCCGTCTGCTCATCCAGCGCCATGCGCAGACCCGACTGCGCCGCCCGCGTCGACTGAATCGCCGCGATCGGCGTTACCGCAATGCGAAACAGATCGGCTACTGCTGAAAACTGCAGCACGCGCCGCACAGGGTTTGACATCCCCGTCAGCCAGATCCATAACCCCTCATCCACCAGCAGACGACGCGCCTCCAGCAGACCTCCCAGACCCTCGGCCTCGACCCGCAGCGTCGCCGACATATCCACCACCAGCGTCTCGCCCGCCTTCACCGCTTCCCGCGCTTCCCTGACCAGAATCGCGCCCGCGCGCCCGCCCAGTTTGCCCGGCGTCGTCGCCACGCGCACGCCGTACCGTACATCGACCGCCGAGCCACGCTGACGCCGTTCGAAAGGCTGCATCCGGCTCGCCGTAATCACCGCCGGCAGATGCGCCAGCAGTGCCAGCCCGTCCCCGACATACCGCGGCACCAGACGGAAAGGTTCCTGCACCATCCGGTACACCCACTCCATTTGCATCCGCCGCACCCAGCCCGGCGCCCGGTGCAAACGTCCGGCAATCATGTCCAGCGATCCGCCGATCCCGATCAATACCGTTGGCGACAGGCGGTCCTTGTGACGGTGAATCCAGATCTCCTGCTTGGGATTGCCGAAGCCCACCAGCACGATCTGGGGCTTCGCTTCGCGAATCGCCTGCAGAATCTCCTCATGGTTCATCTCATGCAGGGGCGCGATGGGCGGACACAGCCGGCCCACGATCCGCAGCTTCGGATACCGCTTCAGCAGAACCTCGCATGCCGAATCCGAACAGGCCTCTGTAGACCCCAGCAGAAAGATCCCGTAGCCCCGCTCCTCCGCAAGCTTCGCCAGTTCAGGCACCAGATCGACGCCGGTCACCCGCTCCTTCAACGGCGAGTTGAACAGCTTCGCCGCCCACAGCATCGGCGCGCCGTCCGGCAGCACCATGCTGCAGTCGGCGATGATCCGGTGCAGATACGGATCCCGCAGCGCATTGCGCGCAAAGTCCAGATTCGCCGTGGCGATCTGGTGCGTCTTGCCCGAAAGAATGAACTCCTCAACACGTGCAACGGCTTCTGCCATGGTCACATTCGTGACCGGAAGCCCGAACAGAGCCACTGTATCGCTGGTCGGAGACGGAGAAATTGACGTGGTCATGCGCTCCTCGGGCACGGATGGCACAGCCCGAAACCGGGCTGTCAAACAGTCCACCACCTCTACCTGCTCGGAGCCTAGTGTGAGTTCCCACCCGCAACCATCCCACTTTGGCATGGGCTTATCCCCTGGAGGTAACACCGATAAGATCCTGGCGCAACGAATCCCGGGCTTGATTGCGATGAGCAAAGCAGAGAAATTGGATCAGCCGAACAAACCTTCCGTATGCATGCAGAATAGCCGAAGGCCAGACCTTTCCAACGCCAGAGCTGCATGGTGACGTAGGCCAACGCCTACGGAACGCACATGCCACGTACTCTCCCCGTAAACCCCGGCGCGCCGCAGCGTGAACGCCTGCTCGCCTGCCGCACCTCCGGCCTGCCCCCGCAGCGCTCCCAGAGAGAACGGGGACGAGATCCCCCGGCCGTCCGCCTTGCTGACCGCCTCACGCCGCGTCCACACCTCCAGAAACGCATCGACGCGCCCGCGCCCCGGCGGGATCCGCGCCAGCACGCGACACTCCTTTGCGCTGAAGTGAGCGGACGCCAGCTCCAGCAGCTCCTCCGGACCGATCGCTCCGGCATGACTCGACTCCACATCCACCCCCACCGCGGCACGGCGCGTCAGCGCGATCAGCACCAGACCGTCCGAGTGCGACACATTGAACCGAAGCGAGCTGCTTCCTGCCAGATAAGGCTTTCCCGCTTCCGTTGCGGCCAGCCGTACATCCACCGGAGGAACCCCCAGCAGATCCCCCAGCAGTATCCGCAGCAGCGTCCGTGCGCCAACAAACTCCGTGCGCGCCGACGCCGCGAGGATCCGCTCCCCTCGTTCCTGTTCCGCCGCACTCAGCACCGCCGCCGCATTCGCCAGAACCCGTGTCGCCCCCGGCGCGCCCAGCTCCAGACGCCACAGCTGGACCGTGTCCTCACGCAGCGGGGGAATCGTCAGCGGACGTGTCCAGTGCTCCTGCATCGTCTTATCATCGACCGCTGCCCGCTTCGTCTCCGGGGTCACTCCCCCGGGTCATTGACCGCGGCTGCTTTACGTTGTCGCCTATACTACAGGCGTCTCCCACCCGCCGCGACTACACGATGAACGTTTTCGCAACACCGATGGCCGCCGTGACCGCCCGGGAACTCTCGGCGTGAGCGGCCCCCTGTCACACGACCGCCTGCGCCGCCTCTTTCCAGCCGTTCTCGCTCTTCTGCTCATCGCCGCGTTCCTGTTCGCGCGCAGCCACCTCGGCACCCGGATCGAGACCGCGCACGCTCAGGTCAGCTCGCCCGCGGGCGGCATCACCACCCTCCGCATCGAGCCCGCAGCGCTGCATTCCGGGGTGAAGCGATTCGGCATCAACCTCAGCGGCCAGACCTTCTACGACTCCGGCCAGATGCTCAAGAATCTCATCTTCCGCAACCCGGGCTTCGAGGGCGAGACCTGGCAGTCCATCGTCCGCTGCGCTGCCATCCAGAACAGCACCTGCACCCTCGACCCGGCAGGCGCGCAGTGGCGCGCCGGCTTCCTCTCCGGCGCGCACTTCGAAGTCCTCTCCGGCTCGTCCACGGGAGCCGCCGGCAGCGTGCTCAACAACACCGCCGAAGCCGACAGCCACGGCATCGCCCTCAGTCTCGCCAGCCCGCCCCACCTCACCGCCGGCGACTTCCTTCTCCTCCGCGCCGACAAGCCGGGCGACGCCGGAGCCGGATGGTGGATCACCACCCACGAAGGCGCCGCCACCTCTACCGAGTTCCACGACCTCCCGCCCTCCACACAAGGCCGGCAGGCCCTGCGGATCGAAGCCGCCGCCCCCGGCCAGTCCGCCTCCGTCTCCTCCTACTTCGACTCCACCGCCGACCGCTCCTTCCTCCAGCTGCACGGCATCTACGAGCTCCGCTTCCGCGCCAGACGCCTCGCCGGAACCGGCCCCATGCCCGTCCACGTCGCACGTCTCGACACCCGCCGCGCGACCAAACCCTTTTTTTCCGAAGCGATAGCCCTCACCCCCGACTGGCACGATTTCCATTACACTTTCCGCGCCGACGAGGACGGCCACGCGCTCGGCACCCTCGCCCTCGTCTTCGATTTCAACGGCCTCTCCGCCCTGCTCGACGACGTCTCCCTCACCCCCGTCAACGGCGACGCCTCCAACCCCACCGCCTTCCGCGACCAGGTCGTCTCCACCCTGCGCGATCTCCACCCCGGCATCCTCCGCTTCATGGATAACGGCGCCAGCTTCGGCAGTTCGCTCGACGATCTGCTCGCCCCGCCCTTCGCCCGCCGCCGCGCCGGCTACTCCCTCCGCCAGACCCGCCAGGAAGACATCCCCATCGGCCTGCACGAGTCCCTCACCCTCGCCGAAGCCGTCGGCGCGGAACCCTGGTACGCCCTGCCCGCCGGCTTCTCCCCGACCGAAGCCGCCGCGCTGATGGAGTACCTCGGCGGCCCGGTCTCCACCCCGGGCGGAGCAAAACGCGCAGCCCTCGGCCATCCCGCACCCTGGACCACCACCTTCCACACCCTCCACCTCGAACTCGGCAACGAAGTCTGGAACGCAGGCGACTTCCCCGGCGAAGCCCTGCCCGATCCCGCCGCCTACACCGCCCGCGCCAACGCTGTCTTCGGTGCCATGCGCCAGTCGCCCGCTTTCCGCCCCGAATCCTTCGACCTCATCCTCGGCGGCCAGATCGGCAACACCTGGCTCACCGGCCAGGAGCTCGCGCGCGGCACCGCCCAAACCTCCACCGACTTTGCCCCCTACCTCTTCAGCGAGCTCGACGACGCCTCCTCCGACGAAGCCGTCTTCGGCCCCATGTTCGCCGAACCCGAGCAGCGCGACACCCACGGCGACCTCTTCGCCTCCGCCCAGGCCGCCCGCGCCGGCGCGCACCCCGCAATCCCCGCTCTCTATGAGGTCAACCTCGGCACCGTCCACAGCACCAGCGCCTCCCTCACCCAGTCGCAGATCGACTCCGCCGCTGCCTCCATGGGCGCGGGCCTCGCCGTCGCCGACCACATGCTGCTCGCTCTGCGCGAACTCGGCATCACCAACCAGTGCCTCTTCGCCCTGCCCGAGTACCGCAACGGCTTTCGCGCTGACGGCGGCTCCCACCTCAGCACGCCGCTCTGGGGTTCCGTCATCGACATGGGCGGACCCACCAACCTCCGTCGTCCCAGCTTCCTCGCCCTCCAGCTTCTCAACCAGGCCCTGCTCCCGCAGGAGCTCCCCATCATCCTCTCCGGCGCTAATCCCACTTGGCATCAGCCAAAAAGTCCTGACGGCCCGGTGGAAGACGCCAACCCGCACCTGCTCCAGCTCTTCGCCTTCGCCGACGGCCCCCAACACAGCCTCATCCTGCTCAACCTCAGCCGCACCGCCGCGCTCCCCGTCAGCTTCACCGGCCCCATTCGCCCCACCGGCCCCGTCATCGAGTCCCGTCTCACCTCCGCCCACCTCACCGACACCAACGAAGACGCTCCCCGCGTAAACACAATCACCCGCACTCTCCCCTCGCTGAACACCTCCTACTCCCTCCCGCCGTTCTCCCTCACCACCCTCCGCTGGCAGGACAAAGGAGCCGCACGATGAACGCTCCTCTCCTCTGGCTCAGCCTCCTCCGCATCCTCGGCGCAGCCGTCGTCCTCGCGTCCGTTCCGCTGCTTCTGGAACTTGTCACCCTGTCTCTCACCGCACTCCTCCCGCCGCGCCGTCCGGCTACACGCAGCGCCGGCCCACAGCGTCTCGCCGTCATCGTCCCCGCCCATAACGAAGAGACTCTCATCGCCGCCTGCGTCCACAGCCTGCTCGCGAGCCCAGGCCAGGCGGATCAAGCCACACCGCTCGAAGTCTTCGTCGTCGCCCACAACTGCACCGACCGCACCGCCGAGCGCGCTCTCGCCGCCGGAGCCCGCGTCCTCCCGTTCGAAGGTCCCGGCGGCAAGGGCCTTGCCCTCGACCACGGCTTCCGTCACGCCCTCGCCCTCGGAGCCGACGCCCTCCTCGTCATCGACGCCGACTCTCAGGTCGCGCCCGACCTCCCCTCCATCCTCGCCGGAGCCATATGCGCCGGAGCCGGCGCCGTCCAGGTCCGTTACCAGGCCGGCGGCACCGAAGTCTCCCTTCGCACACGGCTCGCCAGCCTCGCCCTCTTCGGCATGAACGTCGTCCGCCCGCGCGGACGCAGCCGTCTCGGCCTCTCCTGCGGCATCTTCGGCAACGGCTTTGCGCTCTCCGCCGCAACCCTCGCGCGCGTTCCCTATACCGCTAACTCGCTGGTCGAAGATCTCGAATACCACCTCCGCCTCGTGCGCGCAGGTATCCGCGTCCACTATCTCGACAACACGACGGTCTTCGGTGAACTCCCCGACCAATCCGCCGCCGCCGCCTCGCAGCGCGCCCGCTGGGAAGGCGGACGCGCCCTCATGCGCCGCGAATGGACCCTGCCGCTCACCCGCGCCGTCCTTCGCGGCCAGTGGGCGCTCCTCGAGCCTCTGCTCGATCTCCTCGCTCCCCCGCTCGCCACCGGAGCCGCCCTCTTCCTCGTCGCCGCCCTCGTCCCCGTCGCGCCGGTCCGCCTCTACGGCCTCGCCGGTTTGCTCACGGTCGCGCTCTATGTCCTCGTCTCCGCCGCGCTCTCGCCCCGCCCCGCCCAGGCATTCAAAGCGCTCGCCGCCGCGCCAGGCTATCTTGTGTGGAAGATCCTGCTGATCCCGCGTACGCGCCTCGCCTCCAGCCGCGACGCCGCCTGGGTCCGCACCGCGCGCAACGCCGACGTCCCCGTTACACGGAAGTAGTACGCCCGCCTTTTGTGGGATAGGTCCTTCCCCGGCAGCCGATAAGATCGTAGCGAGCGTTCAACCCACACCCCAGGTACCTGAAGCCCATGTCTGGAAACAGCGCGATTCCGGAGCAGAGCGAACTCTCGGAGGCCAAACGCCGCCTGCTGGCGCAGCGCCTCAGAGGTGCCTCCGCTCCGCTGCGCGAGGCCGAGCGCATCAAGCCCCGGCCTTCCGGCGCGCGCACCCCCATCGGGCCGGACCAGCACACCATCTGGCTCGAATCCACGCTCTTCCCCGACCTGCCCACCTACAACGAGATCGTCACCGTCCACTTCCGCGGCGAGCTTGACGCCGCTCTGCTCGAACACAGCTTCAACCGCTTTCTCTCCCGCCACGAGGCCTGGCGCACCACCTACACCCAGGACAACGGCGAAATCCTGCAGGTCATTCACCCCGTCGTGCAGCTCAATCACCTCGAGCTCATCGACCTCAGCGCCCTTACGCCTGCAGCCGCCGAAGCCGAGTCCAACCGCCTCGCGACCGAGCAGGCCAGGCGCTTCCTCGATCTCGAACACGGCCCGCTCTTCCGCGCGGTCCTCGTCCGCATCGCTCCCGGCGACTGCCGCCTCCACCTCAGCATCGCTCACCTCATCTTCGACGGCTTTTCCCTCCGCCGCACCTTTCTGCCGGAGCTCGCCGCCATCTACTCCGCCTTCGTGCGCGGCCAGGAGCCCGTCCTGCCCCCGGTCGACCTTCACTACGCCGACTACACCGCCTGGCGTCACCGGCAGCTCGAATCTCCCGCCATGCAGGCCCACCTCGACTTCTGGAGACACAAGCTCGCCGGCGATCTGCCCGTACTCCGTCTTCCCGCAGACCGCCCGCGCCCCGCCGTCATCTCGCACCGCGGCGCCATCGAGCGCTTCTCGCTCTCGCGCGACACCGTGGAGGCGCTCCGCCACATCGGCCGGCAACAACGCGCCACGTTTTACATGACTCTCTTCGCCTCGCTCAAGGCGCTGCTCTTCCGCTGCAGCGGCCAGGAAGACGTCCTCGTCGGCTCGCTCGCCGAAGGCCGCAAGCGCCCCGAGCTCGAGCGCATGATGGGCTACATTCTCGACGTCTTCGCCCTGCGCACCCATCCGCGCGCGTCCATGCCCTTCGCCGAATATCTCCAGCAGGTCCGCCACGGCATCCTTGAGTCCTTCGCCCACTGCGACGCGCCCTTCGCCAGGGTCGTCGAGTCCCTCCACCTCAAACGCGACCTCAGCCATCTCCCCGTCTTCCAGGTCCTCTTCGTCCTCGAACCCGCCGCCGGAGACAACCACCCCTGGTCGATGACCACCACCGCAATCGAAACCGGCTCCACCAAATTCGACCTGTACATCCAGGCCGACGAGCACGCCAACGGCACCGACATCAACATCGCCTACTCCACTGAGCTCTTCGACCGCGCCACCATCCGCCGCCTCATCGGCCACTGGCAAACGGTGATCGAAGCCATCTGCGCCAACCCCGCCTGCACCCTCGGCGCGCTTCCCATCCTCACTCCAGCCGAACGCGAACAAACCCTCGTCTACGCCAACGACACCGCCCGCCCGCTGCCCGAACTCACCCTCCACGACCTCGTAGCCCAGCAGATTCGCCACATCCCGCAAGCTCCCGCCATCACCTTCGGCGAGACCACCTGGACCTACGCCGAGCTCGACCGCGAGACCAGCCGACTCGCCACCCATCTTGCCCGCGCCGGCTGCAAACCCGGCGAACTCGCCGCCGTCTTTCTCGATCGATCCGCCCACCTCGTCGCCGGCCTGCTCGGCATCCTGCGCACCGGCGCGGCTTACCTCCCGCTCGATCCCGGAACCCCCGCCGCCCGCGTCGCGCTCTGCCTCGAAGACGCCCAGCCCGCCGTCCTCCTCACCCAGCGAGCCCGCCTCGCCGACCTCCCCGCCACCTCCGCCCGCATCCTCATTCTCGAAGACATCCTCGCCGCGCCCATGCCCGACGAGCCCTTCAAGCCCCTCGGCACCCCGGACGATCTCGCCTATATCATCCACACCTCCGGCTCCACTGGCCGCCCCAAAGGCGTGGAACTCGCCCATCGCGGCGTCGTCAACCTCCTGCTCTCCATGCAGCGCGAGCCCGGCTTCACCGCCACCGACACCCTCGTTGCCATCACCACCATCTCCTTCGATATCGCCGTCCTCGAGCTCTTCCTCCCGCTCATCAGCGGAGGCCGCGTCGTCATCGCTCCGCGCGAGACCGCCCTCGATCCCGCCAGACTCGCCGCACTCCTCAAATCCAGCCGCTGCACCGTCCTCCAGGCCACCCCCGCCACCTGGTCCGCCCTCGTCGGTTCCGACTGGCCCGGCATACGAGGCCTCCGCGCCCTCAGCGGCGGCGAATCCCTCAACCGCTCCCTTGCCGACCGCCTCCTCGCCCTCGGCCTCGAGCTCTGGAACGTCTACGGCCCCACCGAGACCACGATCTGGTCCACCATCCACAAGGTCCAGCCCGGCGCCGGCCCCATTCCCCCACCCGTGTCAATAGGCCGTCCCATCGACAACACCACCGCCTTCCTCCTCGACCCGGCCCAGCAGCCCGTTCCCATCAACGTTCCCGGCGAGCTCTACCTCGGTGGCGCAGGTGTAGCCCGCGGCTATCGAAACCGCCCCGGGCTCACCGCCGAAAGGTTCGTCACCCCCGCCATCGCCAGCGGTGCCCGCCTTTACCGCACCGGCGATTATGCCGTTCGCCGCGCAGACGGCACCCTCGAGAGCCAGGGCCGCGCCGACAACCAGGTCAAGATCCGCGGCTACCGCATCGAGCTCGAAGACGTCGAAGTCAATCTTGCCGCGCACCCCCAGGTCGCCCTGGCCGCCGCCCGCGCCTGGCCCGACGAATCCGGCGGCAACCGCCTCACCGGCTACCTCGTCGGCGTCAACGGCCAGCCGCCCTCCCCCGCCGACCTCCGCCACTTCCTCCGCGAACGCGTCGCCGAGTACATGGTCCCGTCCGACCTCATCGTCCTCGACGTCATGCCCCTGACCTCGAACGGCAAAATCGACCGCAAACAGCTCCCCGAGCCCGTCCGGATCGCAGCGAGCGCCGCCGTCGACATCCACCAGCCCCAGCCCGAGCTCACCCTCGACGAGCAGCGCCTCGCCCGCATCTGGTCCGAGCTGCTCAACGTAACCCGCATCGCCCGCACCGACAGCTTCTTCGATCTCGGCGGCCACTCCCTCCTGCTCCTGCGCCTGCTCCGCGCCGTCAACCGCGAGTTCAGCACCCAGCTCGAGATCACCGACCTCTTCCGCGCTCCCACCCTCGAGAAGCTCGCCGCCCTCCTCGAGCGCAGCCACGCGAACGCCACCCCGTCCGGCACGCTCGTCCCGCTCAACCCCCGCGGGCACCGCCGTCCGCTCTTCATGATCCACTCCTACATGCTCTACGGCCGCATGCCCGCCGCCCTCGGCAGCGACCAGCCCTTCTACGGAATCAAGGAGCTCGCCCCCGACAGCAGCAGCGCCGACGCCTTCATCGACACGCTCCTCGACGAGCACGTCCGCCAGATCCGCAAGGTCCAGCCCGAAGGCCCCTACCAGATCGCCGGCTGGTGCTTCGCCGGCCTCATGGCCTGCGAGATCGCCCGCCGCCTCGAAGCCACCGGAAACGAAGTCTCCTCACTTCTTCTGCTCGACTCCTGGTGCCCCTTCAACGCCGCCGCCCGCGTTGCTCATAACAATGCCCACCCAACCGCCGTCCACACCCATCCACAGGGCGTCATTCCGGACGAAACCCCGAATCCCCGACGTCCGTCACCCGCCACAAGCATCCAACCCCGGCAGACCACTCGCAGAAAGATCACTGACCGTCTCGCCTCGGTAGCCTTCCGCGCCCGGTTCTTCGCCCGCCGCCTTCACGAGACCCCCGCCTACGCCCGCCGTGCCTACCTCGGCTCCGTAGCCACCGACTTCAGAGCCGGCCTCTCCCTGCAACTCGAGCGCGGCCTCAAAGGCTACGCCTTCCGCGCCTTGACCAGGCTTAAACTCCCCAAACCCGCCGCCCTGCGCCAGACCTACGTCATCACCTACGACTGGCTCCGCCGCTACCAGGTCAAGCCCTTCCGCGGAGACATCACCCTGCTTCGCCCCGCCGACGTCCCCGTTCCGCCCGGCGCCGACCCCGATTGCGGCTGGGGTCCCCTCACCTCCGGCCGCATCCGTTCCCTCTTCGTCCCCGGCGACCGCCGCAGCATGTTCCTCGATCCCAATCTCGCCGTGCTCGCCGCCGCCATGCGCGACTGCATGGACAGTCAACCCCCGGCAAGCCAGCCTTCGCTCGCACCCAAACTCCCCGCTGCGGCTCCGCCGGCGCACGAAGCTTTACCGGCGCCAGAAGCTCCAGCCTCCCGCATCACGGAGCTCGATCGCACGCGCCTCGAGGGGCTTCTCTCCGTCGAGACCGCTGACGGGCACGCCTATGCCACGGATCCAGCTGCGTCGCTCCCGCAAACCCAACCCTGACCTTGAGAGCCGCTGCAGCTGACACCAGAAATAGAGCAGCCTCGACCGGGTGGCGTGAGCCAATCCAGACGAGGCTGCGTGGTGCACGTATCGTTGCCAGCTAGGCCAGGTCGAAGCGGTCCAGGTTCATCACCTTGTTCCAGGCCGCGGCGAAGTCGTTGAGGAACACCTGCTGCGAGTCGCTCTGAGCATAGAACTCCGCCAGAGCCCGCAGCTGCGAGTTCGAGCCGAAGACCAGATCGACCACCGTTCCCGTCCACTTCACCTCGCCCGTCGCGCGATCCCGCCCTTCGAGCACACCCTCGTCCGTCATTGACCGCTGCCACTTCGTGCTCATATCGAGCAGGTTGAGGAAGAAGTCGTTGGTCAGCGTCTCAGGCTGCCTGGTAAACACGCCAAGGCTCGTATGACCGAAGTTCGCGCCCAGCACCCGCAGGCCGCCGATCAGCACGGTCATCTCGGGTGCGCTCAGGTCCAGCAGATTCGCCTTGTCCAGCAGCATCTCCGCGGCAACGGCCTCGTGGCCCTTGCGGTGATAATTGCGGAAACCATCCAGCTTCGGCTCCAGAACATCGAACGACTCCACGTCGGTCTGATCCTGGGTAGCATCCGTCCGGCCCGGCGTGAACGGAACCTTCAGCTCGTGGCCAGCCTTTTGCGCCGCCTGCTCCACAGCCGCGCAGCCGCCGAGCACAATCAGATCGGCCAGAGATATCTTCTTCCCATCCGTCTGGCTGGCGTTGAACTCCTGCTGAATGGGCTCGAGCGTCTCGAGAATCCGCGCCAGTTCCCCCGGCTGATTCACCTCCCAGTACTTCTGCGGTTCGAGTCGCAGACGTGCGCCGTTGGCGCCTCCACGCTTGTCGCTGCCGCGATAGCTGGCCGCGGACGCCCACGCCGTCGAAACCAGCTGCGAGATGGTCAGTCCCGACGCAAGAATCTTCCCCTTCAACGCCTCGACATCCGCTTCCTCAATCAGCGCGTGATCCACGGTCGGCAGAGGATCCTGCCAGATCAGCACCTCCTTCGGAACCAGCGGCCCCAGATAACGCGCAGCCGGCCCCATATCCCGATGCGTCAGCTTGAACCACGCGCGGGCAAACGCGTCGGCAAACTCCTCCGGATGCTCGTGGAAGTGGCGCGAGACCTTCTTGTAAGCCGGGTCCGTAATCAACGCCATGTCGGTCGTGAACATCATCGGCGGGTGCCGCCTGGATTCGTCCTGCGCGTCCGGAACCAGATCGGCCGCTTCGTTGTTCTTCGGCTTCCACTGATGCGCGCCGGCGGGCGACTTGGTCAACTCCCACTCGTAGCGGAAGAGGTTTTCGAAATAGCCGTGATCCCAGCGCGTCGGGAACGCAGTCCATGCGCCTTCAAGGCCGCTGGTGATCGTGTCGGTTCCCTTCCCCGAAGCGAAAGTGTTGTTCCAGCCGAACCCCTGCTCTTCGAGATCCGCGCCCTCAGGCTCGGTCCCGAGATACTTGCCCGGGTCCGCGGCGCCATGCGCCTTGCCGAAGGTGTGTCCGCCCGCGATCAGCGCCACCGTCTCCATATCGTTCATTGCCATGCGGCCAAACGTCTCACGGATGTCGCGTGCCGAGGCCAGCGGGTCCGGACGGCTGTTCGGGCCTTCAGGATTCACATACACCAGCCCCATCTGCACCGCCGCAAGCGGATTCTCCAGTTCGCGGTCGCCCGTGTAGCGCTGGTCGTCCAGCCACTTGCCTTCCGGTCCCCAGTAAATGTCCTCTTCCGGCTCCCACACGTCTTCGCGTCCGCCCGCAAAGCCAAACGTCTCAAAGCCCATGGTCTCGAGGGCAACGTTGCCGGTCAGCACGATCAGGTCGGCCCACGAGATCTTCTGGCCGTACTTCTGCTTCACCGGCCACAGCAGGCGCCGGGCCTTATCGAGGTTCGCATTGTCCGGCCAGCTGTCCAGAGGCGCAAACCGCTGTGCACCCGAGCCCGAGCCGCCGCGGCCATCGGTGATCCGGTACGTACCCGCGCTGTGCCACGCCATGCGGATAAAGAACGGGCCGTAGTGCCCGTAGTCCGCGGGCCACCAGGGCTGCGAGTCGGTCATCACCTTGCGAAGGTCCTCACGAACCGCCGCGAGGTCCAGCGTCTTGAACGCCTCGGCATAGTTGAAGGGCTTCGGCCCGGCCTTATAGAACGGGTTGTTCAACGGTGAGCTCTGATTCAAAACCTTCAGGTTCAGCTGGTTCGGCCACCAGTCCGCGTTCGCCTTCGCGCCGGCCATCGTGGTCGTACGGGGCGCACCCAGGAACGGGCATTTGGCGACCGCGGAGGCCGCCGGCTTCTGATCGCCGGGCATCGGCTCGCCAACGGCGTGACTGAATTCATGGGTGGGTTGCTGGCTCATGGCTTTGTCTCTCCTTCAAAACAGTTAAGGGGTGAAATCAGTTTGCCTGCACGGGATCAGCGTGGGGTAAACGTGGCGACAGGGCGCGTGTTTCCGCGCGTGTTTCCGCGCAAGCAACGCACAGACCGCGAAAGATCAGTTCCGACTCGC